>NZ_PJNE01000001.1:2400000-3000000 GCF_002846495.1 Phycicoccus duodecadis | reverse complement strand
GCGGTCCAGTCGGAGACCGGTGAGCGCAGCCGCCTGATGCTCGACGTCGCGGGCCACCGCGCTGAGCGCCGGGCCGCTCTGGTGACCATCGCCAAGGAGGCCATCGCCAAGGTGAAGGACTCCGGCGAGTCGACCTCCCTGTCGCCGATGAGCGCGTTCGAGCGGAAGGTCGTGCACGACGAGGTGCTCGCGGCTGGTCTCGTCTCCGAGTCCGAGGGCTCGGAGCCGCGACGCTACGTCGTCATCGCGCCGACTGCCTGAGGAACCGTTTCACGTGAAACACGACGGGCCAGACCCGATCGAACCGCCGGCCGCACCTTCGGGTGCGGCCGCGGTGTTCGGGGAGCGCCTGGAGCTGGCCGAGCGCTTCGTGGCGATCCTGGCCGACACCGGCGTCTCGCACGGGTTGATCGGGCCCCGAGAGGTGCCGCGCCTCTGGGAGCGGCACGTCCTGAACTGTGCGGTGATCCAGGACGCCTTCCCCGACGGGGCGCGGGTCGTCGATGTGGGCTCGGGCGCCGGGCTTCCCGGTGTCGCCCTGGCGATCGCACGGCCCGACCTCGACATGCACCTGGTGGAGCCCATGCTGCGCCGCACGACCTGGCTCGACGCGGTCGTGACAGAGCTGGGCCTGAGCGGGGTCACGGTCCATCGAGGCCGCGCCGAGGAGCTCGCCGGCACGGTGGAAGCCCCCTGGGTCACGGCGCGGGCGGTGGCGCGGCTCGACAAGCTGGCCCGCTGGTGCGTCCCCTTGCTCAGCCCGGGCGGCACCGTGGTGGCGATGAAGGGACGCAGCGCGGCAGAGGAGCTGGAAGAGGACCGCCGCGCCCTGGCCCGTCTCGGCCTGGCGACGGCGGTGGTGAGCGAGCACGGCGCCGAGGTCCTCGAGGAGCCGGTACTGACGGTCGACCTCACCTTCGGCCCGACGCGGTCCAGCACCCGAGGGGGCCGTACGACGACCGGTCGCCGGAGCGGCAAAGGACCGCGCAGGGGGGCCAGCGGGCCGGGGACGAGCGGCCCCGGACCCACCAGCGTCTGAGGCCTACGCCGGCCCACCGACGGTGCCGTGGGGATGTCCTGGGCGTTGGGTCTGTTTCACGTGAAACAACGTGGTCCCCAGGGCGCGGACGCCAGCAGCGGGCGCCCGTGCTCGGAGTGGATCGGCTCCACCGCGTTTCACGTGAAACACATCGTCGGCGGTGTGCTTGGCCCCGCGTCCGGAGGGCCGCGCTCCCGCGTTTCACGTGAAACGGCACAGTGAACGGGGCACTCCGCCGATCCGCCATCCACAAGTTATCCACCACGTGCCGGACCAGCGGCGCGGGGTGCCGCCGGTGCCAAAGGCGCACAACGGTGCGGCACTTCGCCGCGGGTTCGCCGCGGAGGCGCGCTGACGGGTGACACCGTCCACCGGTTGTCCACAGCGGGGAGGGGCTCTTGGCGTGTCGGGCGGCTGTGGGGTTGGATGGGTTCGTTGTCGTCAAGGAGGGTGGTCGTGTGAGCGCGGTCGCAAGCAGGGAAGCAGTGACCGTCGCGGGGGGCTTGGGTTTCCCTGGTCCGGCCGGAGAACCATCAGGGAGGCTGGGCTGGCCTCGCACCGTTTCACGTGAAACGACATCGACCCCGCATCCCGCCGAGCCGTCGGGTGACGATCCCTCGGCGACCTCCTCGGCGCTCACAACGAGTACTCTCGAGGACGGTGTCGACCGCCGGGTCACCGCCTCCGCCGGGGGGAGCGCGCCGGCTGCCGTCACCGGCAGCCCCGAAGGCGACCGCCGTGACACCAGGTCGCCGGATCGGACCCACGACGACACCGAGGAGCGAGCAGCCATCGCCGCATCCATCCCTGGCGCCGACGCCATGACCCCCCTGGCGCAGGCCGTGGCCGCCGACGCCCGTAAGCGGATCACCCTGAGTGGCCGCACGGTGCCCCGCCCGAGCCGTACCCGCGTGCTGACGGTCGCGAACCAGAAGGGCGGGGTCGGTAAGACCACCACCACGGTCAACATCGCCGCCGCCCTCGCACAGGCCGGCAGCACGGTCCTGGTCATCGACCTCGACCCGCAGGGCAACGCCAGCACCGCGCTCGGGATCGACCACCACTCCGAGGTGCCGAGCATCTACGACGTGCTGGTCGACGGGGAGCCGCTGGCCGACGTGGTGCAGGCCTGCCCCGACATCCCGCGCCTGCTGTGCGCGCCGGCGACCATCGACCTGGCCGGTGCCGAGATCGAGCTCGTCTCGCTCGTCGCGCGCGAGACCCGTCTGCAGAAGGCCGTCGCGGCGTACATCGATCAGCGCGTGGCGGCCCAGGACCAGCTCGACTACGTGCTGGTCGACTGCCCGCCGAGCCTGGGCCTGCTCACCGTGAACGCGTTCGTCGCCGCCACCGAGGTGTTCATCCCGATCCAGTGCGAGTACTACGCCCTGGAGGGGCTCTCGCAGCTCCTGAAGAACATCGAGATGATCCGCAACCACCTCAACCCCTCGCTGCACGTGTCGACCATCCTGCTCACCATGTTCGACGCCCGGACCCGGCTCTCGGCCCAGGTCGCCGACGAGGTGCGTACGCACTTCTCCGAGCAGACCCTGCGGGCGACGGTGCCACGCTCGGTACGGATCTCGGAGGCGCCGAGCCACGGTGAGACCGTCATGACCTACGACCCCAACAGCAGCGGGGCCCTGTCCTATCTCGAGGCGGCCGTCGAGCTCGCCGAACGGGGCGTGCGCGCCCAGACCACGGAGGAGTCCGCGTGAGCGAGAAGCGTCGCGCCCTGGGTCGCGGGCTGGGTGCCCTCATCCCCACCCAGCCGGCCACCGACCGTCCTGTCGACGTGTTCTTCCGCGACCGTGACGAGGGCCCCGCGGGCGCGCAGCAGAACGGGCAGCCCGGAGCGGCCGGCCAGAGCGCCGACGCCGCGGCTCCGGCCGCGTCCAGGCCTGACGGTCCGGTCCTGAAGCCGGTGCCGGGCGCCGAGTTCGCCGAGATCCCGCTGGACGCCATCCGGCCCAACCCCCGCCAGCCGCGCACCGTCTTCGACGAGGACGCGCTGGCCGAGCTGGTGCACTCGATCCGCGAGATCGGGGTGCTGCAGCCCATCGTGGTGCGGCCGGCGCCGGACGCGACCGCCGACAGCGAGGTGCGGTTCGAGCTGATCATGGGGGAGCGGCGCTGGCGCGCGTCACGTGAGGCCGGCAAGGAGACGGTGCCCGCCATCGTGCGGTCGACCGACGAGGACGACCTCCTGCGGGACGCCCTGCTCGAGAACCTGCACCGCAGCGAGCTCAACCCTCTGGAAGAGGCGGCCGCCTACCAGCAGCTCCTCGACGACTTCGGCTGTACCCAGGAGGAGCTGGCCCGCCGCATCGGCCGCTCCCGGCCGCAGATCTCGAACACGCTGCGCCTGCTGAAGCTGCCGCCGGCCGTGGCCCGCCGCGTCGCCGCCGGCGTGTTGAGCGCGGGCCATGCCCGCGCGCTGCTGGCCGTTCCCGACGCCGCCGCCATGGAGCGGCTGGCGCAGCGCATCGTCGCCGAGGGGCTCTCGGTGCGCTCGGTCGAGGAGATCGTGGCGGTGGGCGATGCCGACACCCCGCCCGCTCGTCGCAACACCCCGCGGGCCGGAGGCCGGCGCCCACAGCTCGACGACCTGGCCGCTGACCTGTCGGACCGGCTCGAGACCCGGGTGCGCATCGCCCTCGGCCAGAAGAAGGGGCGCCTGACGGTGGAGTTCGCCTCGGTCGAGGACCTCAACCGCATCCTGTCGGCCATGCACCTGCGCGAGGAGACCGACCGCGCGTCCTGACTGTTCAGCCGAGAACCGTTGCCGCGCAACGGTTCACCAGAAGGCAGTACCTCCGGACCGCGAACGGCCCCGACCCCTCAGGGGGCCGGGGCCGTCGTCGTGCGACGAGCTGTACTCAGCCGAGGAAGGCCTCGAGCTCGCGCAGCAGGACGGGCTTGGGCTTGGCGCCGACGATGGTCTTGACGATCTCGCCACCCTGGTAGACGTGCATGGTGGGGATGCTGGTGATGCCGAGCTTGCCGGTGATCTGCGGGTTCTCGTCGGTGTTCAGCTTGACGACGGTGACCTTGTCGCCGTGCTCACGGGCGATCTCCTCGAGCACGGGGGCGACGGCGCGGCACGGGCCACACCAGGGAGCCCAGAAGTCGACCAGCACGGGCTTGTCGCTCTGGATGACGTCGGCGTCGAAGGTGGCGTCGGTGGTCTGCGAGACGTCTGCCATGGGATGTCCTTTCGTGGCCTGCGGCCGGGGTGGGGCGGTGGTGCGGGGGCGGGGTCCTGGTCCATCCTGCCGGGCGGTGCCGACAGCGGGACCGGGGGTCAGTGGGCCAGGAAGCGCTCGGCGTCGAGCGCCGCTGCGCACCCGGAGCCGGCAGCGGTGATGGCCTGCCGGTAGGTGTGGTCGACGAGGTCACCGCAGGCGAAGACCCCGGGGACGTTGGTCTTGGACGTACGACCCTCGGTGAGGACGTAGCCCTCGGCGTCGAGGTCGACCAGTCCCTTGACCAGCTCGTTGCGCGGGTCGTGCCCGATGGCGATGAACAGCCCGGTGACGGCGAGCTCGCTGGTCTCCCCGGTGACGGTGTCGCGCAGCGTCACGCCGCTGATCTTGCTCTCGCCGTGGATGGCGTCGACCGCACTGTTCCACGTGAAACGGATCTTCTCGTTCGCCTCGGCGCGCTCGACCATGATGCGGCTGGCGCGCAGGGCGTCGCGGCGCACGATGACGGTGACGGAGCGGGCGAACTTCGTGAGGAAGGTGGCCTCCTCCATCGCGGAGTCCCCACCGCCGACCACGGCGATGTCCTGGTCGCGGAAGAAGAACCCGTCGCAGGTGGCGCACCACGAGACGCCGTGGCCGGAGAGCCGCTTCTCGTCGGGCAGCCCCAGCTCGCGGTAGGCGGACCCCATGGCCAGGATGACGGCCCGGGCGCGGTACTCGTTGCCGGCGGAGTCGCGGACCAGCTTGACGTCGCCCTCGAGCTCGACGTGCTCGACGTCGTCCGTCACGATCTCGGCCCCGAACCGCTCGGCCTGCGCGCGCATGTTCTCCATCAGGTCCGGACCCATGATGCCGTCGCGGAAGCCGGGGAAGTTCTCGACCTCGGTGGTGTTCATGAGTGCCCCACCGGCGGTGACGGCACCCTCGATGACCAGGGGCTCGAGGTTGGCACGGGCCGCGTAGACGGCAGCGGTCCACCCGGCGGGGCCGGAGCCGATGATGATGACGTTGCGGACGTCGGAGGTCACGAGACACATCCTGTTGTGGTCGAAACGGCGGAGAACCGCTATATGCGGTGTTGTCGGAACCGATCCTAGGGCGCGGATGTTCCCGCCGTCCGGCCGCCTCGCCGGGAGCGGTCGCCCGCTGTCGTCAGCCGGCCGGGACGGGACCCGCCAGGACCTGCGGAGCGGTCGCCGAGCACCCGGGCCGGACCGCCCAGGCCGTGCGCGCCCCCGAGGCCGAGGTGGCCAGCACCAGCACCGCCGGCTCCCCGTCGACGGTGGCGGACGCCAGCAGAACGCGGTCGCCGCGGGGGATGCCGAGGGCCGAGGCGCAGGCCCGACCGCCCGCCGGGGTCGCGGTGGCCAGACCGCCGGCGGCCGGGGCCACGCCAGGGGGCGCCGCGTCGCTGCGGACCGTGGGCACCGACGACGGGAGCTCGGTGGCGACGGCGGCGAGATCGGCCGAGGACAGCACGAGGCCCCCGCCGACGACCTGTACCCGCAGGGCGTCGGACCCGACCACGAGGGTGGAGGCCGCCGTGAGGCCGCTGGCGTCCTCGCTGCGTTCGACGGCCGCGGACCCCGCCTGCCCGCCGCCGGCGGTGTCGGCGAACCCCAGGGCCGCGGGGAGGCCGCCCGGGCGGGTCGTCCCGAGGACGAGACCGCCGGCGCCCAGCAGCACGACGGCGGCAGCCGCGGCCCCGAGCAGCCGCAGGGAACCCCGTCGGCGGAACGGCACCACCCGGCCGGCACCCGCGTCGACCCCGGGGCCTCCGCCGGCTGCCGCACCGGCCGTGCGAACGGCGCCGGGCAGGGCCACGACTGTGGAGCGGTGGCCCTCCTCGTCGGCCCGCAGCTCGGGCGGGCACTCCGGGGCGGCCCAGCCGGTGGCCAGCCGCGCCTCGTCGGCCAGGGCGGCCTCGATGCGCCGCACGAGGCCGTCGGGCATGGGTCCGGGGTCGGGAAGGCTCCCGAGCAGCGCACGCATCCCGGTGGGGTCGTGCTCGATCGGGTCGCTGTCGTCGTGGGGGTGGTTCACGAGCTGCTCCAGCGGGGGCCGAGGGCGGACAGGGGGCGACGCTGGGGGCCAGGAGGGGGGCCCGCACAGACGCCTGGTCGGTGGTGGGACGTCACGAGGCCCCCTGCGGTTCCGTGCGACCAGGCACCGGCGGCGGGGGCGGCGGCTCCATGCCGGCGCCCGCCGTGTCGGGCCGGGGCCGCAGCATCGCCGCCAGGGCCTCGCGGCCGCGGAAGCAGCGGGACTTCACCGTGCCCTCGGCCACGCCGAGCACCGCGGCCGCCTCGGCGACCGACAGGCCCTGCATGTCGACCAGCACCAGCGCCGCCCGCTGCGCCTCCGGCAGGCGTCCCAGCGCATTGCGGACCACGATGGCGGTCTCGGTGGACGCGTGGTGGTCGTGGCGGTCGGGCAGGTCGATCTCGGCCAGGTCACCGGCCCGCCGGACCGCCGCCGTGCGCTCGCGGCGCAGCCGGTCGAGGCAGGCATTGACGACGATGCGGTGCAGCCAGGTCGTGACCGCCGCCTCACCCCGGTAGCCCTCGGCCCGCCGAAAGGCCGAGACGAAGGCCTCCTGCACGGCGTCGGCGGCCATCTCGCGGTGGCCGCAGGTGCGGATCGCGACCGCGTACATCCGGTCGCGGTGCCGCCGGAAGAGCTCACCGAAGGCGGCCCCGTCGTCCCCCTCGACGTGCCGCGCCACGAGGGCAGCGTCGTCGAGCTCGCCGAGGTCCTCGATGGTCACGGGCGCCACACTCAGCCGGTGACGACGACCTCGTTGAGCCACGCACGCCGCTGGCGGTTCTCGTCGACGTGGAGGCTGGTGTACCAGAGGACGATGTACTGGCCCGAGACGTCGGCCGGGACCGGGAAGTCGAGGCGGCCCTTGGCGTCGGTCTTGGCGCCGATCTTGGTGGCTCCCTCGAGGGAGGCGTCGGCCCCCACGTAGACCTCGACGTCGACCGCCTTGGGCACCGTGAGCTGCACCTCCTGGGGCTTCTTGTTGGGCCCGAGGTCGACGATGAGGCCGACCCCCTTCTTGAGGCCGCCGAAGTCGTCGGTGCGGTACTGCTCGGACTTCCAGCCGGTGTCGGGGTTGCCGTCGTAGGTCTTGGGGGTGAGCTGGTCGTTCTCGTTGTTGTCGCCCTCCGGGTCGTAGGCCGACACCTTCAGGATGGCGAGCGGCTCGGCGGCCCCGGCCGACCCACTGGCGGAGGGCTGCGCGGAGCCGCTGGGCGAGGGTGACGCGCCGGCTCCGGTGACGGCGCTCGGGCCGGACAGGCCGAGGTCGGTGCGCGAGCCGATCTGCTTCACCCCGATGACGCCGATGACCAGAGCCAGCACGAGGAAGACGCCCACGATCGCCAGCGCCAGCTTGGACTCGTCACGGGTCAGCGGCGCCGCGGGCTCCATCGGGGCGGCCGCGTGCGGACGCTCGGTGTCGGGGCTGAGCTCGGAGACCTTGTCGACCGCCCGCTTGGCGAAGTCGGTGACGGCCGAGCCCACCGTGCCGAACGCCGCCGCGGCGCCCGTCGCAGCACCCGCCGACCCGGGGTCGGTGCGGCCGCCATCGGCCGGGCCGGCGTCGGTCGCCCCGCCCCCGCTCCAGACCGCGTGGCGCTCGGCGGGAGCATCGGCGTCGTCGGCGACGGGCTCGGCGCGGCCCTCGGTCTCGTCATCGGTCCCGCGCACCGCGGCGGTGCGGGCGCTGAACCAGCCCCCGACAGCCGCGGCGGCGCCGGCGGCGACCCCAGCGGCACCCGCGGCCATCCCGGCAGCGCGGGCCCCGGCCCCGGTGGGCTCGTCGGCCACCGGCACGTCCGCGGCATCCTCGTCGTCCAGCCACGCCGGGGGCGGGGGGCGACGCGGGCCGTCGGCGAGGGGTGCGCCGGCCTCGGGAGAGGTCGGCTCGTCGAGAGCGGTGAGGTCGGCGGTGGACCCGCCGGGATCGGACGACGGGTCGGCGTCCCCTCCGATGACGGGGAGGGTGGCGGTCGAGCCGAGCGCGGCGTCCGCGGCCGCACCCTCAGCGGTGACGGACGACGCACTGGGGGCGGACGTCGCGGTGGCGGACGAGGCAGGCGGCGTGGCAGCGGCCGGCAGGAGCGGAGCGACCGGCGCGGGCGGAACCACCGGCGGCCCGGACACGGGCTCGACGGTGGACGGTACGACGGCATCCTGCGGGCGCTGTGCGACGACGGGTCGGCCGACCACCTGGCGCGACGGCCACGGCGCGACCTGGCGCGCGTAGTCACCGGGGCTGGTGGGGCCCTGGTCGTCGTTGAGGGTCAGGCGGCACAGGGCGTCGAGGTCGCGGGGCACGCCGGCGGAGATCTCGGACGGCGAGGCGACGCCGCCGGGGACGCGCGGGGCCGGGCCCAGCCCGGAGCCGCCGGCACCCAGCGGCCACAGGCCGGTGAGTCCCGCATAGGTCAGCCCGACGACCCCGACGGCGTCGCGGCGGCTGGCCTCGTCGGGCTCGAGGCCGTCCTCGCCGGCGCGCACCCCGGCGACCTCGAGCCCGCGCAGGACGTCGTCGGGGGTCAGGTCGAGGTGGTGCACGCCGCGCTGGCGGGCGGACTCGAGCGCCGAGGCGACCTCACCGGTGATGCGGCGGACCTCGTCGCCGGGGATGCCGCCGTCGGTGACGAGCTGAGCCAGGGTGCGGGCGTCGTCGAGGCTCTCCTCGACCACGAAGGCCACGTCGGCGTCCTGGCCGACGTCGAGGATGCGCACGAGGACGGCGTGCGAGATGGCCCCTGCGCGCCGGGCGGCATCCAAAAAGGCTGCCGCGCGGTGGTCGTCACGCGCGATGACCATGACCGAGACGGAGCGTCCGAGGGTGGAGTCCTCGGCGGTCCAGCGCTCGGTGCCGCGGTCCTGCGCGAGGCGGCGCTGCACCGTGTAGCGCCCACCGAGGACGGTGCCGGGGCCCACACCCTTCACCGTGGCTCCTTCCGGTCGTCCGTCACGGCTGCCCCACCGGTCACGCGGCGGAGTCCGACCATCGTAGGGGGTGCCTCAGCCGCGGCGGAGCCCGCGCAGCCGCCTCCCCACGGGTGCGAGCAGCGCGTCGACCTCCGGGACCCGCAGCAGGTGGGCGACCGCCCAGGTACCCGCGAGCATCAGCACGCCGGCGACCCCGAGCACGACGACACCCTCGAGCAGCGCCTGCGGCCCGCGGTCGGCACCGAGCCCGGGCAGCAGCAGGTGCACGGCCAGGGCGAGCACCCCGGCGATCACCGCCGAGGGCACCGCCAGCTTCACGTAGGTGACCGCGATGGAGCGCAGGCCCAGGGAGCCGTGCTGCCGGCGCAGCACGACGAACCCGATGACCGAGCCCACGAGGTAGGCGAACGCCTGCCCCAGCCCGACCGTGAAGGCGGTGGCCCGCGGGTCGACGAAGGCCGCCGCGAGCGTCACCAGGGCGGCGGTGGAGGTGACGACGCACTGGATGCGGAAGGTGAGGTGCGTCTGCGTCTGGGCGTACAGCACCCGGTCGTTGAGGAAGCCCCAGCCCATCGGGATCATCAGCCACAGCACGCCGTAGAGCACCACGGCCACCTGCGCGGTCTGGGCCAGGGTGTTGGTGAAGAACAGCGAGCTCGCGACCAGCGGGGCGAAGGCCAGCAGGAAGGCCAGCCCCGGGACGAGCAGCACCGACGGCGCCCGCATCCCCTGGTCGTGGTAGCGCAGCACGGCGCGGTGGTCGCCCACCGCCGCGGCCTCCGACAGGCGGGTGTACAGCGCCGTGATGAGCGAGACGGTGACGAGCCCGTGCGGGAGCAGGACGATGAACTGGGCGTTGGTGAAGGTCGCGAGGCTGGGCACGCTCTCGCCGAGGCGCGCGCCCTCGGCGCCCGCGCGGGTCAGCACCCGGCTGGTGACGATGAACCCCAGCTGCTGGACCGCGATCGAGCCGATGGTCCACTTGGCGATCGAGCCCATCTCGCCGAAGCCGTGCCCGCGCACCCCCCACAGCCAGCGGTAGCGGAACCCCATCCGGTGAAGCGCCGGGAAGAGCCCGAGGCACTGGATGACGATGGAGAGCGTGGCGGTCCCGGCCAGGATGCCGATCATCGTGCCGGTCCACCGGCCGGGGGGCGCCGACAGCGGCAGGTCCACCGCGCGGAACCAGAGCAGCCCCGCCACCGCCACCACGTTCGCCAGCGCCGGCGCCCAGGTGAAGGCCGCGAACCGCCCGTTGGCCGTCAGCACCTGGCCCAGCACGGTGTAGAGGCCGTAGAAGAACAGCTGCGGCATGCAGATGACCGCGAACACGACCGCCAGGCGCACCGCCGCGGTGTCGCTCGGGCTGTAGAAGATGCGCACGACCAGCGGCGCGAGCGCCGTGAGCAGGACGGTGGCGACGCCGAAGAACACGACCGAGACGGTGACGACGCGGTTGACGAACTCGTCCCCGTCGGGGCGCTGGCGGGCCCGGACGATCTGGGGGACCAGCACCGCCTGCACCGCCCCGCCGGCCAGCAGCAGGTAGAACTGGTTGGGCAGGGTGTTGGCGGCGGTGAAGGCGTCGGCGGTCAGGCCCGAGAGGCCGATGACCGAGGCGAGCAGCGAGGTGCGGGCGAGCCCGACGACGCGGCTGACCAGCGTCGCGGCCGCCATCACCGCCCCGGAGCGTCCGACGCTCTGGGCGGGGGCGGGGGCGCTCACCCGGCGTCCCCGGCCAGCCGTTGCCAGGCGAGGCGGGCGATGCGCCGCTCGTTGGGGAAGGTCAGGTGGCGGTGGGCGTCCTCGAGCGCCAGCCACGCGACGTCGATGGCCTCGTGGTCGGGGTCCTTCTCGATGGTGAGGAAACCGCCGGTGGCCTCGAGCAGGTAGTGGTGCACGTACTTGTGGATGCGCCGGTCACCGGCCGCGAACCAGTAGTCGATGGTGCCGAGCTCGATGAGGACGCGGCCCTCGATGCCGGTCTCCTCCTCGACCTCGCGCACGGCGGTCTCGGGCAGGGTCTCCTCGCCCTCGATGTGGCCCTTCGGGAGGCACCACTCGACCCGGCCGGCCCGGTTGCGGCGGGCGATCACGGCGATGCGGGCGCGCCCCTCGTGCACGTCGACGACCACGCCGCCGGCACTGCGCTCCTCGACGGCCGGGAGCCGCCGCGGCGGGACCCCGGTCGGCTCGGCGGCGGCGTGACTCATCTGGTCACTGTAACGAGTGGGCCGCGGGGGACCGGGAGGCTCGGAGGGGCGCCGACGCGGCCGGAGGCGTCCCGCGGGGCCGCCGTCACCGCCTACCCTTGACCATCGTGTCCACCCGCCAGCCCCCGGCCGCGCTGCTGCGCCAGGCCGTCGCGCATCTCGCGCCGGTGCTCCCCGTCCTCACCGAGCTCGGGCAGCGCTTCGCGGACGCGGGGCACGAGCTGGCGCTGGTCGGCGGCCCGGTGCGCGACGCGTTCCTCGGGCGCGTCTCGGCCGATCTCGACCTCACCACCTCCGCCCGCCCCGACGAGACCGAGCGCCTCCTGAAGGCCTGGGGCTCGGCCACCTGGGACATGGGGCGCGCGTTCGGCACCATCGGCGCCCGCCGCGGCCAGCACGTCGTCGAGGTCACCACCTACCGGGCCGACGCCTACGACGGCGTCACCCGCAAGCCGGTCGTGGCGTTCGGCGACTCCCTCGAGGACGACCTGGTGCGGCGCGACTTCGCCTGCAACGCCATGGCGCTGCGGCTTCCCGAGGTGCAGTTCGTCGACCCGCACGGTGGCCTGACCGACCTCGAGAACCGGGTCCTGCGCACCCCCACGACGCCGGAGGTCTCCTTCGGCGACGACCCACTGCGGATGATGCGGGCCGCGCGCTTCGTGGCCCAGCTGGGCTTCGTGCCCGACCCCGCCGTCCTCGTGGCGATGCGCGAGATGTCGGCGTCCATCGAGCGGGTCTCCGCCGAGCGGGTGCGCGACGAGCTGGTCAAGCTGCTGGTGGCCGACCACCCGCGGGCCGGGCTCGAGCTGCTGGTCGCCTCCGGGCTCGCGGCCGTCGTGCTGCCCGAGCTGCCCGCCCTGCAGCTCGAGGTCGACGAGCACCACCGGCACAAGGACGTCTACGTCCACTCGATGATCGTGCTCGAGCAGGCCATCGACCTCGAGGGCCCCCCCGGCTCCACACCCGAGGACGTCCCCGGCCCCGACCTGGTGCTGCGCCTCGCCGCGCTGCTGCACGACATCGGCAAGCCCGCGACCCGCCGCTTCGAGGACGGCGGCGGCGTCTCGTTCCACCACCACGAGGTGGTCGGCGCCAAGCTCACCGCCAAGCGGATGAAGGCACTGCGCTTCGACAAGGAGACCATCAAGCAGGTCGCCCGCCTGGTCGAGCTGCACCTGCGCTTCCACGGCTACGGCGAGGGCCAGTGGACCGACTCGGCGGTGCGGCGCTACATCACCGACGCCGGCGACCTGCTGCCCCGCCTGCACCGGCTGACCCGGGCCGACTGCACCACCCGCAACGTCCGGAAGGCGCGGCGGCTCTCGACGGCGTACGACGACCTCGAGACCCGCATCGACCGGCTGCGCGCCGAGGAGGAGTTCAAGGCGCTGCGCCCCGAGCTCGACGGCCACGAGATCGGCGAGGCCCTCGGCATCCGGCCGGGGCCGGTGCTCGGGCGGGCCTACGCGTACCTGCTCCAGGTGCGTACCGACGACGGACCGGTCGGCCCGGACGCGGCGCGCGAGCGGCTGCTGGCCTGGTGGGCCGAGCAGCCGGAGTCCCGCCAGAGCTGAGGGCCGCCGCCCGGACCTACTCCTGCGGGGTCGCGTCGGTCTCGGGGGCGCGCTTGATCGCGGAGATCTCGAACTCGAGGGTGATCCGCTCGGAGACCAGGACCCCGCCGGAGTCCAGCGCCATGTTCCACTGCAGCCCGTAGTCGCGGCGGTTCACCTTGCGGGTGCCCTCGAAGCCGGCCCGCATGACCCCGAACGCGTCCTTCTCGACGCCGGTGAGGGCGATCGGGATCGACAGGGTCTGGGTGACGTCCTTGATGGTGAGGTCGCCGGTGACGAGGTAGGCGTTGTCCTCGACCTCTTCGACGCGGCTGCTCACGAAGGTGATGTCGGGGTAGGTCTCGACGTCGAAGAAGTCGGCGCTGCGCAGGTGCTCGTCGCGCTGCGGTGTGCGGGTGTCGACGCTGGCGGCCTTGAGGGTGATCTCGACGTGCGAGTTCGCCATGTCCTCGAGGTCGGCGTGCACATGACCTTCGACCTCGTTGAACGAGCCACGCACGGTCGTGATCATCGCGTGGCGGGCCGAGAAGCCGATCCGCGTGTGCTGGGGGTCGAAGTCCCAGTCGCCGCTGAGCGTGGTTGCGGTGTCGGTCATGGCGCCTCTCCACCAGGTCGGGTGCAGCGGACGCTGCTCGCGGCAGTGTGGCAGAGGGGGCGGGGGTTGCACGAGGGTTCGGAGGGAACTGGCCGCGCCGGGTCCGGCCGGCGGGGAGTCCTCCCCATCGCCGCGACCCGCGCCGCGGTCTAGGCTCTCGGAGTCCACCGTCGTCCGAGGGGAGCACCTCGTATGCCCGTCCTCGCCCATCCGGGCCCGAGCGCCCCCGCGGCGCCGGCCGTGCACCTCGAGGCGCCCGACGGGTGGGCGGCCGTCCCCGCCGGCGACGCCCTGCTGCGGCTCAGCGGGCCCGGCTCGCAGGAGCGCCCCGTCGAGATCGTCGTGCGCCAGCTGGTCGAAGCCCCCGACACCACGACCGAGACGGTGGTGGCCGACGCCACCGCGGCCCGCGGCGGCGAGGTGGAGGACCCGTTCGTGGTCGACCTCGGCGGCCGGGAGTGGCACGCCCGCAACGTCTCCTGGGACGAGGACGGCACCCCGGTGGTCGAGGTGCACCTCGCGACGCCGCTGCCGGCCGCCGATGGCTGCGCGCCCCACCTCCTGGTCGTCGGGCGGGTCGGCGGCGCCGGCCTCGACGACGACTACGACGCCCTGCAGGCGGTCCTGGAGTCGGTGACGGTCGAGGACGTCCCGTGACCCCCGCCGGGCGCGTCCTGCGCGGCAGCTCGATGCTCGTGCGGGCCGCCGCCGCCACCGACGTGGGCAAGGTGCGCGAGCACAACGAGGACAGCATCCTGGCCGGCACCCGCGTGTTCGCGGTCGCCGACGGGATGGGCGGGCACGCCGCGGGGGAGGTCGCCTCGAAGATCGTCGTCGAGGCGCTCACCGAGCTCGAGGACCACCCGCCCACCCGGCCCGAGGACGTCGCCGAGGCCCTGCGCGAGGCCAACCGCCGCATCCTGCGGGCCCAGGCCGAGCACCCCGAGCTGCGCGGGATGGGAACCACCGCCACCGGGGTCACCGTGGTCGACACCGGGGGGCGCGAGCACTGGGTCGTCTTCAACGTCGGCGACTCGCGCGTCTACCGGGTCGCCGACCACCGGATGCACCAGGTCACCCGCGACCACTCCGAGGTCCGTGAGCTGCTCGACGCCGGGCTGCTCGAGCCGTCGGAGGTCGCCGGGCACCCCCTGCGCAACGTCATCACGCGCTCGCTGGGCACCGACCCGGGACCGGAGATCGACGTGTGGATGCTGGCGCCGACGCCCGGCGAGCGTTTCGTGATCTGCAGTGACGGGCTGTCGGGCGAGCTCGAGGACCGCGACATCATGCTGCTCGCGCGCCAGCACGCCGACCCGCAGCGCGCCGCCGACGAGCTGGTGGCGGCCGCGGTGCGTGCCGGTGGGCGCGACAACGTGTCGGTGGTCGTGGTGTCGGTCGACGCCGGCGCCGAGGACGACGACGCGGACACCCACCCGCGCTCGGGGCTGCCCCGGCGGTGACCCGCACGACCCACCGGGTCGGGTCGGGTCGGGTCGGGTCGGGTCGGGTCGGGTCAGGAGGTGTACAGGGTGTGCACGCGCTCGAAGATGGCGCCGTCGTCGCGGTGCACCCGGCTGAGGACCTCCACGCCCTCGAGGTCCCACTCGCGGCTGCGGTAGCGCTCGAGCTTGTCGACCAGCGCCTGGAGCACCGGCAAGGTCGTGCCGGCGGTGACGCGGGCGACGGTGAACTTCGGGACGAAGCGGCGCCGGTCGACGTAGAAGCCGAAGTCGCTCACCATCGGGGGCAGCGCCTTGGCGACCGCGATCATCCCGTCGACGTCGCCGACGATGCCCAGCGAGACGGTCGGGTCGTCGGGGGACTCCAGGGCGACGGCGCCGGCCAGCCCGATGCGCGGCGTCATCCCGATGCCGGCCACCAGCTCCACGAGGTGCTCACAGAGGGCCTCGACGTCGGGCCGCGTGAGGTTGCCGAGCCCGATGAGCGGCAGCCGCAGCGCGCCGGTGGGCACGACGTCGAGCTGGGCCCGCGCCCCGGGGGTGCCGTCGATGATCGCCTCGATCTCGTTGACGACACCTTCGGGCGGGACGAGCGCCACGGAGACCTGCACCGACATACCTCCTGAGCCATGGTCGACGAACGGCTCATCGTCGCACGAACCCGGCCGCCACGGCGGCCGGACCGGGACGCCGGTGGGCCGTTCGACGGCGATGGTCCGACCGGGCGGCCGAGGGCGCGAGTCGCCGTTACCCTGTGGCGTGTTCGCCACCCCGCCCCGTCGCCCGAGGAGCTGCACGTGACCTCCGTCCGCTCGGCCCTGCGTGAGGGCTACGTGGAGATCACGGCTCCGGGGATCACCGCGGTCGTCGAGGTCGCCGACCGCCACCTCGACGCCCTGACCAACGCGGCGGGCGACGGCGTGATGCCGCTGTTGGACCTGCTCTGCTCGCGCGGGCTGCTCGTGATGCCGTCGTTCGGCATCGTCACCACCGGCGGGGACGCCGTGCGCGTGCTGCTGCACGGCCCGGTCACCGCCGTCCTCGGCGACGGCCGGGTGGTGTCCTCGGGCGGCCGCGAGCCGTGGAGCGACATCGACGTCGCGGATGCCGGCGACGAGGTGGTCCTCACCGTCCCCGAGCCCGAGCCCGCCGTCGCGCGCGGATGGCGTCGCCCGGCCCGCCTGCGGACCGGCGCGGTCGCGGCGGCCGAGACCGCAGCCGCCGAACCGCGTGTTCCCGAGCAGCGGGTGGAGCCGGAGCCGGAGCCGGTCGTCGAGCTCGAGCCCGTTCCGGAGCCGGAGCCGGAGCCCGTCGTGGAGCCGGAGCCCGTTCCGGAGCCGGAGCCGGAGCCCGTCGTGGAGCCGGAGCCCGTCGTCGAGCCCGAGCCCGTTCCGGAGCCGGAGCCCTCCGCCCCGCTGGCCGCGCCCGTCGTCCCGGCCGACCTGACCCTGCCGCCGCCCGAGGACGCCGCCGGCAGCTCCCCCGCCGAGCGGGTGCCCCCGTCGGCGCCGCCCGAGCGCAGCATCATCGACTCGGTGCCGTGGCGCCGCGGCGGCGCGGAGTCCCCGGCCCCCGCCCGGCCGGTCACCAGCGTCTATGACGCACCCCCCGCCCCGGGGACTGAGGTCCCGGTCGCCGAGCCCGCACGCCCGGTCGCGCCGGAGGTCCCGGACCCCCCGGCCCTCCCGGAACCCGCCCCGGCCCCGCCGACCCCCGTGGCCGAGGAGTCGCCGGTCGCCGACGTGACCACCTCGCGCGACGCGCTCCCGCGCAACGACGAGGACCTCGACCGCCCGGTGGTCCTGGCGGTGCTCTGCCCGGCCGGCCACCACTCCCCGCCGCACGCCGGCCGGTGCCGGTCGTGCGGGCGCGAGATCCCGCCGCAGCAGCCCACTCCCATCCCGCGCCCGCAGCTGGGGGTGCTGCGCATCTCCAGCGGCGGCAGCGTCCCCCTCGACCGCGGCGTCCTGCTCGGTCGCGCCCCGCGCGTCAACGAGGAGCTGCCCCCCAACCAGCGCCCGCACCTCATCCGGCTCGGCGGCGACCGGGACATCAGCCGCAACCACGCCGAGGTGGTCCTCGAGGGCTGGCACGTCCTGGTGCGCGACCTGGGCTCGACCAACGGCACCACCGTCGCCCTGCCCGGCGAGGAGCCGGTGCGGCTGCGGCCCACCGAGGACCAGGGCATCGAGCCCGGCACCGTCATCACCCTCGCCGACGAGGTCTCGCTCACCTACGAGGTCGAGGGATGAGCGGAACCGCCGCGCCGGACATCCCCGGCCTGGAGTTCGTGCGCCCGCTCGGCTCCGGCGGGTACGCCGACGTCTACCTCTACGAGCAGCAGCAGCCGCGGATGAACGTGGCGGTCAAGGTGCTCAAGCGCCAGGGCCTGACCGCCGCCATCCGCCGCCAGTTCGTCGACGAGGCCAACACCATGGCCCAGCTCGCCGACCACCCCTTCATCGTGCAGGTCTTCCGGTCCGACCAGACCGCCGACGGCGGCGCCTACCTGGTCATGAAGTACTACCCGCCGCCGAACCTCGCGCAGCGGGCCAAGGCCGAGCGGCTCTCGGTCGAGGAGGTCCTGCGCAGCGGCATCCAGATCGCCAGCGCCGTCGAGACCGCCCACCGGGCCGGCATCATCCACCGCGACATCAAGCCCGCCAACGTGCTGGTGAGCCAGTACGGCCAGCCGGGGCTCACGGACTTCGGCATCGCCGGGCGTGGCGGGCACGCCGAGGACGTCGACGAGGACGTGGGGGTCTCGGTGCCGTGGTCGGCGCCCGAGGTGCTGTACGGCCAGTCGAACGGCGACGCGCGCAGCGACGTGTACTCGCTGGCGGCCACCCTGTGGCACCTACTGGTCGGGCGCTCGCCGTTCGAGCAGCCCGGGGGCGACAACTCCGCCTACGCCCTGATGCCCCGCATCCGAGCGACCCCGGTACCCGCCACCGGGCGGGCCGACGTGCCCGTCTCGCTCGAGCGGCTGCTGTCGCACGCGATGGCCAAGAACCCCGACGGCCGCCCGCAGACCGCACTCGAGCTGGCCCGTGGGCTGCAGGCGGTCGAGCGCGAGCAGCGCCTGCCCAGCACCGCCGTGGTGGTGCTCGACGAGACCGGCCGGACCGCGGTCAGCGCGCTGCCGCAGGCCCGCGGCGCCGACGACCACGACCGCACCAGCGTGCGTGCCCTGTCGGTGCCGACGGCGCCCGTACCGGTCGGCGCCCCCGCGCACGGCGAGGACGAGGACGACGAGGACGCCCCCGCCACCATCAGCGGCGGCGTGGTGCTCGGCGTGCTGGCGCTGCTGGTGGCCGTCACCGTCGGCGTGGTCGTGTGGGCGGTGAACCGCGGCGGCGACGAGGGCCAGGCGCCGGTGGCACGGCCCACCCGCTCACAGACCGGCGCTCCGAGCCGGGCCGTCGACTACCCCGAGCAGCCGGCCATCGACGCGCGGGCGGTCGCGGGTGGGGTCACGTTCTCGTGGAACTACGTGGGGGCGGAGAAGGGCGACTTCTTCCAGCTGCGGGTGGGGGCCTCCGAGGCCGCCGTCCCCGAGGCCGAGGTCATCACGGTGAAGACCGGCTCGCGCTACACGGCCAAGGCCGCCTCCGGTACGACGGTCTGCGCCCAGGTGAAGGTGTCGCGCAGCACGGGGGTGCCGTCGCCGTACTCGACGATCCGCTGCGAGGCCGCCGGATGACGACGACGAGGGGGGCACGATGGGTGTGACGGTGGAGTTCTGCGGCGAGGAGTTCGCCGCCCCGGAGGACCGGCCGCTGACGATCGGGCGGGTGGCCGACGTCGAGATCGACGACAACCCCTACCTGCACCGGGTCTTCCTCCAGGTGCACCACGAGCACGGGTTGTGGTGGCTCACCAACGTCGGCTCCACGCTGACGGCCACGGTGGCCGACACCAAGGGCCTGTTCCAGGCATGGCTCTCGCCCGGGGCGCGGATCCCGCTGGCGCTGGAGGCCTTCACCGTCTGGTTCACCGCCGGGCCGACCACCTACGACTTCGACATCCTGGTCGAGGACACCCCGTTCGTGTCGGTCGAGACCGCCGCCGACCTCGAGCCCGAGGACTCCGCGGGGCAGACCACGGTCGGGCGGGTGTCGATGACCCCCGACCAGAAGCTGTTGGTCGTGGCCCTGTGCGAGAGCTTCCTGCGCACCACGTACGCGGGGGGCGGCCAGATCCCGTCGTCGGCCGACGCCGCCGCCCGGCTCGGCTGGACCGTCACGAAGTTCAACCGCAAGCTCGACAACGTGTGCCAGAAGATCGCCGACGCCGGCACCCGGGGGCTGCACGGGGGGCCCGGCAAGCTCGCCAGCAACCGCAAGGCGCGCCTGGTCGAGCACGCGCTCTCGACCCGGATGGTGACCGAGGCCGACCTGGCGATGCTGCCCGAGGCCGCCCCGCGCGGCTGAGGCCGCGCGGACCTTCGGACGGGCCCGGCCCAGCGGGGAGACCTCCCCTCCCGACTCGCAGAGAACGGGGCGCTCGCGCGGTTACCCTTGTCCGCGGGGTGCCGGTGGATGGGGGTCCGTGCGAGCACCCGGGGAGCACATCGACGTTGGGAGAGAACGTGGCACGGGCCGGAGTGGCACGCGCTCGCGCGGCCCGCAACCGCGCGCGCCGGCGCACGGCGGCTGCCCTCGTCGTCACCCTGATGGCCGGCGGCCTCGCGTACGCCGCGGCCGCCAGCGACGGCAGCACCGTGCACGAGACCGACCTCAACGACGCCGGCGTCTGGGTCAGCTCGGCCGCGCAGGCGAAGTTCGCCAAGGCCAACGTCCCCATCGGCCAGCTCGACACCGGGGTCGCCACCGACGCGGGCAGCGGCGCCGGCCTCGACGTCCTCCAGGACGGCGCGGTCGTCCTGGGCATCGGCACGGGTACCGGTGAGCTCTTCCCCATCGACGTGCGCACCTCCACCGCCGGCGACCCGGCCGCCACGATCCCCGCCGTCCCGGCCGGCAAGGGCCGGTTCGTCCCGCGCCCGGTCGACCTGCGCGGTGGCACCCTGGCCATGCTCGACCCCGCCGCCGGCAAGGTCTACGCCCAGCGCGTCGACCCCGAGGCCGGCACCGACAACTTCCCCGGCGTCGCCGTGGGCGCCAAGCCGGTCGCGACCGTCGGCCGGAACGGCGCGCTCGCCGTCGGGCTCGACGGCGTCGTCCACGTCGTCTCCGGGGCCGACGGCTCGGTCACCTCGGTGGCCCCGAGCCCCACGGGGTTCGGACGGCCGGTCGTCACGCGCACCGCCCTGCGCACCGAGACCCCCGACATCACCGCCGTCGGCACCCGGTTCGTGGCCTACGACGCCGCGAAGGACCGGGTCTACACCGCCGCGAAGCCCGACGGTTTCGACGCCCAGGTCACCGTCGACGGCGCCCGCCTCGCGGCGCTGCAGCAGCCCGGGCCGGATGCCGACACCGTCGTCGTCGAGTCGGCCGACCGCGCCGTGCAGGTGCCGCTCGACGGCGGGCCGCCACCCGGCGGGGTCGTCGTCGGCGAGCAGGTCAACCGCGTCCCCGGGGCCGTGCTGGTCACCCGCCCGGTGGTCCTCGACGGCTGCGTGCACGCCGCGTGGGCCGAGCAGGAGCGCGTCTTCTACGGGGCCAACTGTGGCCGCGTCGGTGACGAGCCCACCACCACGCTGCCGGCCGACGGCAAGGAGCCGACCCGCGACGGCGTCGCCTTCCGGGTCAACCGTGGGCTCGTCGTCCTCAACGACCTCGACAACGGCGGCGTGTGGGACCTCGAGGACAAGCCCACGAAGATCGATAACTGGGATGCCCTCACCCCGCCCACCCGCCAGGACGACAAGAACACCAAGAAGGACCAGAACCTGGTCGACGAGGCCGCGCTGGAGCAGCCGCCCACGGCCAAGCCCGACCCCGAGACCGTGCGGCCGGGCCGGACCAGCAAGCTCCACGTGCTTGACAACGACACCGACACCGCGGGGTCGGTGCTGGCCATCGACCAGCGCGACGTCACCGCGCCGTCGATGAAGGGGGTACGGGCCACGGTCTCGGCCGACGGGCAGGCCATCGACGTCGCGGTGCCGGCGAACACCGCCGGCGAGCAGTTCGAGTTCTCCTACAAGGTCAACAACGGCAAGAAGACCTCCAAGACCGCCGCCAAGGTCTCGGTCCGCATCGTCGGCGATGACGTCAACGGCGCGCCGGCGCTGCGCCCCGGTGGGTCGCGGGCCGCCCAGCGGGCCTACCCCGTCATCGCGGGCAAGCGGCTGTCGGTGCCGGTGCTGGCCGACTGGCGCGACCCCGAGAACGACGTCCTGGCGGCCCGCGCCGACGTCGAGGGCGGGGTCGTCGACGGCCAGGGCCGCATCACCCTCAGCGCCCCGGTCGACCCCGGCCGCCAGCCCGTCGCCTACGTCGTCACCGACGGCCGGGGCGGCACGACCAAGGGCAGCGTCAACGCCCTGGTGATCTCTCCCAGCGGCGACTCGAAGTTCGTCGCCCCCACGACCCAGCCGGATGCCGTGCGCGGGGTGGTCGGCAAGCCGCTCGAGGTCGAACCGCTCGGCAACGACATCGCCGGTGCCGACCCCGGCGAGCCCGACGCCACGCTGACGCTGCGCTCCGAGGTGCGCCCCGTGGGTCCGCTGCAGGTCGACACCGACCTCGCCACCGGCCAGGTCACCGTCACCGGCTCGGCCCCTGGCACCTACGAGCTCATATACTCGGCCACCACCGGCGCGGGCGCGGCGGCCGGCCGCATCCGGGTCGACCTCGTGGCTCCGCCCGAGGGCGCCCCACCCGTCGCCGTGCCCGACACCGCCACGCTCCACGACCAGTCGGCCACCCTCGTCGACGTCCTGGCCAACGACTACTCCCCGCGCGGTGACGTGCTGGTCACCGCCTCGGTGCAGGCCACCGGCGAGAACGGCTGGCTCCAGCCGTCGATCTACCAGGGCCGGTGGATCCGGCTCGAGGCCCGTGAGCCGGGGCCGGTGGGCACCGACGCCGCCCGCCGGGGGCAGGTCGTCTACACCGTGAGCGACGGCACCCAGCGCACGACCGGGCAGATCGACGTCCTCCAGCAGGGCCCCGACGACACCGCCCTGCCGCTCCTCGAGGACGACCGCGCGACCGTGCGCGAGGGCGACACCGTCTCGATCCCCGTGCTCGACAACGACACGATGGCCGATGGCATCCCGCTCGTGCTCGACCCCGGCAGCGTCAAGGTCATCAGCACGGGTGACGAGCAGCGGGCGTTCGCCTCGGGCAACGTCATCCGCTACGTGCCGGAGGCCAAGGGGCTCACGGCCGACACCTTCGTGACGATCGAGTACGCCGCCTACGCCGAGGGGATGAAGGACCGCGCCCAGACCGCCCGGGTGCGGGTGCAGGTCACGCCGCTGCCGAACGCCCAGCGGATCGACCAGGCGCCGGTGGCCCGCAGCTTCACGGCCACCGTCACCGCCGGCGACCCCATCACCATGACGGTGCCGACGTTCGGGGTCGACCCCGACGGCGACAGCGTCAGCGTGACCGGCGTCGTCGGCGCCGACGGGGGAGCGGTCGACCTGACCCTCGGCCGCGTCGTGCGCATCGGGCCCACGACGATCACCTACGAGTCGTTCCCGCTGGCGGCCGGCACCGAGGTCGTCACCTACGAGGTGCGCGACCGCTTCGGGGCCACCAGCCGGGCCTCGGTACGGGTCGGCGTGGTGCAGCCCGGAGACCCGCAGCCCCCGGTGGCGGTGGCCGACGAGGTCCTCGCGGCGCCCGGCAAGACCGTCACCGTCAAACCGCTGGTCAACGACCTCATCGCCCGCGGCGACGTGGTCGACCTCGAGACTGCCTCGCTCAACGACGCCGCCACCCTGCGCCAGTGGCGCGTCGACGACAACCGCACCGTCACGACCAAGGTCCCCGACGACACCACCACGCCGCACCGCCTCGTCTACGGCATCAGCAACGGCATCTTCGACCCCTCGCGGGCCTCCATCCTGGTGCGTCCCGTCAAGGGCTGGGTCAACCCGCCGGTGGCCAACGACGACGTCGCGGCGCCCAAGCCCGGCGAGACCGCCACCCTCGTCGACGCTCTCGCCAACGACACCGACGTCGACTCCGACCCGGCCACGCTGCAGATCGTCGAGGTGCTCTCGCCCGACGCCCGCTACGACCCGTCGACCCGGCGGGTGTCGGTGAAGGTCCTCGACCATCCCTACGCCGTGCCCTACGTCATCGAGGACGAGGACGGCGCCCGGGCCATGGCCGTCATCAACGTTCCTACCGGGGCCAACGGGCAGCCCTTCGTGGTGCAGAACGGCCTGATCGAGATGGACCCCGACTCCACGCTCACGGTGCCGCTGAACGACTACGTCAAGAGCCCGCGGGGCCGCGTCGTGTCCGTCACCACCGCCCGCACGGTGTCGTCGTCGCCGGCGGAGAACCTCGAGGTCACGGCCACCGACAACCGCACGCTGCAGCTCACGTCCCGCAACGGCTACGTGGGCCCGGCGGCCGTCATGCTCCAGGTCACCGACCAGGACGCGGTCGGCCAGAAGGACTTCGGCACCGCGTACGTGTCGGTGCCGGTGCAGATCGGCCCCAAGGTGCCGTTGCTGCGCTGCCCCGACGGCGCCGTCACCCTCCTGGCCGGCGGTCTCGAGCGCACCATCGACATCCCGACGTTCTGCCACGCGTGGCTGCCGGTGGGGGTCACGTTCGACAACGTCGACTTCGAGACCCGCTGGGAGACGAAGGCCGACGCCACCCTGCGCACCGACGGCGAGGGGGGCCGGCGCATCGTGCTGGGCGCGGCCTCCGACGCCACCACGTCGCAGGGCCGCCTCGTGGTCTCCTCGCGCGGGATGCCGACCCCCTCCGGCATCAACGTGCGGGTGCTCGGCGGCGAGGCGCAGCCGCCGGCGCGCCTGCGCCCCATCACCGTCAGCGGGCTCACCGAAGGCGAGTCGCGCACCGTCGACGTCTCGGCCTACCTCGACTCCCCGCTGCGCGACCCCTCGTGCTCCATCACCGCTGCCGCCGTCGAGAGCGGGACCGGCCTCACCACCTCGGTCTCGGGATGCCGTCTCACCCTCACGGCCGGGGCCGAGCCCTCCCTCACCGCGTCGGTGGCCATCACCGTCAGCGACGGGCCCAACCGGGCGGCCGACGGCCGGGTCTCGGTCACCCTGCTCGGCCGTCCCGGTGCCCCGCGCCAGGTGGCCGCGGTCGCCGACCGCGACGCCGGGGGCCAGGCGCGGGTGGCGTGGCTGCCGCCCACCTACGACGGGGGCTCGGCAGTCACCTCGTACGTCGTGCGCTGGACCGGGGGCTCGTCGGGGCAGCTCAGCTGTTCCGCCTCGCCCTGCACGGTCACCGGCCTGACCAACGGCAAGGACTACCGCTTCACCGTCGCCGCGGTCAACGGCATCGGGGAGGGCGACCCGTCGGCTCCCAGCGGCGCCGTCCGGCCCGACACGCTGCCGCGCCAGGTCACCGGTGTCGCGATGGAGAGCCGGGGCGACGGCACGCTCGGCATCCGCTGGGATGCCCCGGAGAACGAGGGCAGCCCGCTGACCAAGTACGTGGTCCGGCTGATCTCCTCGACCGGCCAGACCAGGACGGTGGACGTGCCGGCGAGCTCGCTGCGTACGACCGTGACCGGCCTCGACAACATGGCCGAGCAGTCGGTGCAGGTGCAGGCCTGGAACGAGCTCGGCGCGGGGCCGTTCGGGCCGGCGGTCACGATGCAGTCGGCGGGCACCCCGCCCGCCCTGCCGGCCCCGGGCATCCAGGCCAGCGGCCCCGGCCCGGCGCAGGACTCGGCCACCCTGACCATTACCTGGGAGCAGGGCTCGCCCAACGGGCCGCCGACGACGAAGTACACCCTCTACCAGTCGGTCGGCAACGGCGCCTGGACGGCGGTGCAGGACACCGCGCCCGACGTGCGCCGCGCCGATGTCGTCATCCCCTACGACGGCAACACCTACCGCTACACCGTCACCCTCACCAACGGCGCCGGTCTCGAGGGGCCGCGGACCAACTCCTCGTCGTTCACGTCCGTCGGCCAACCCTCGACCCCGACGCTCAAGGCCAGCACCCCGGGCCCGGACCGCCGGGTCACCCTGACCGTGGGTGTGGGCCAGCCCCGAGCGGGCTCGTTCTCGTCGATCCGCTGGTCCGGCGGCGGCCAGAACGGCACCTACACCTGTGGGTGCACCCCCGGCTCGCAGGTGAGCTTCGCGGTGGGTCCCTTCGACACCTCGCCCACGAAGAGCTACCAGTTCACCGTGTGGACCGTGAACTCGGGCGGCAGCCAGTCGAACCAGGCGAGCGACGGGGGCGTGCCCTACGGCAACACCCTCACCCCCACCGGGATGGGCGGCTCGCGCAACGCCAGTAACGACATCACCTGGAGCTGGAACCTGCCCACCAACGGCCGCGCCGTCAGCGCCGTGCAGCTCGAGGTCGACGGCAGCCAGGGCGGGTGGCAGGCGCCCCGCACGACGTACACGATGAACAGCGCCGCACCGGGCAACCACACGGTGCGGGTACGGGCCCGCTCGAGCGACGGCGCGGCTGACTCCGGCTGGGCCGGAGCCACCGTCAACGTGCCGAACCCCACGCCCGAGATCTACAACGTCCGCAAGGGCACGAACGGCACCGACCCCAACGGCATCGGCTCGTGCCGGTACTCGCCGGGCTGCCCGCGCGTGCTGTTCGACATCCGCAGCTTCCCCGGCAACACCTCGTGGAAGGTGCGGGTGTGGACCGGCGGAGGGTACGTCGACTCCTCCGTGACCCTGGTCACCAACGGCGCCGGCAACGACTACTCGTGGCCGACCACCGGTGTCATCGTCGCGAACGGCAACGGCCCCGTGGCCGTCCGCCTCTGCCCGGTCGGCGGCGGCGCCTGCTACACGTCCAGCTATGTCTCCTGGTGAGCCCCCCCACACCTCGACGCACCACCGGAAGGAACTCCCACGCATGACCGTCACCCCTGACCAGGCCGCCTGGTTCTCGCAGACCTTCGGCGCCATGGTCGCCAACGTCGACAAGGCGGTACTGGGCAAGGAGCACGTCATCCGCCTCGCGCTGACGTGCATGCTCTCCGAGGGGCACCTCCTCCTCGAGGACTTCCCGGGCACCGGCAAGACCCAGCTGGCCCGCGCCATGGCCGGCACCGTGAAGGGGACGAACTCGCGCATCCAGTTCACCCCCGACCTGCTGCCCAGCGATGTCACCGGCGTCACGATCTACGACCCCAACATCAAGAAGTTCGAGTTCCACCAGGGCCCGATCTTCGCGACCATCGTCCTGGCCGACGAGATCAACCGCGCCTCCCCCAAGACCCAGTCGGCGCTGCTGGAGGTCATGGAGGAGGGGCACGTCACCGTCGACCGGACCCGGCACAGCGTGGGCGAGCCGTTCATGGTCATCGCGACCCAGAACCCCATCGAGCAGGCCGGCACCTACCGCCTCCCCGAGGCCCAGCTCGACCGCTTCCTGATGAAGACCACGCTCGGCTACCCCGACCACGAGGCCACCGTGCGGGTGCTGCGCGACGCCGCCACCCGTGACCGCACCAAGGCGCTCGAGCCCGTCGTCACGTCCGAGGTCATCTCGGACATGGCGGCCCTGGCCGACGACGTGCACGTCGACGACGCGATCCTCGACTACGTCTCGCGGCTGGCCGAGGAGACCCGGCGCCACGTCAGCATCCGGCTCGGGCTCTCGGTGCGTGGCTGCCTGGCCTACGTGCGGTGCGCCAAGACCTGGGCCATCAGCCAGGGCCGCGACCACGTCGTCCCCGACGACGTGAAGATGCTGGCGCAGCCGATCCTGAACCACCGGCTGCTCGTCACCGCCGAGGCCCAGTTCGCCGGGATCACCGTCGGTCAGGTGATCGACCAGATCCTCGCCGAGGTGGCACCCCCCACGGAGCGCATCCCCGCATGAGTGGCACCACCGGGGCGGAGGAGGCCGAGGCGACGGTCCGACGCTCGGACCTGACGCCGCCCCCCGCCGGGCCGTCACGCTCGGCCCCTACGACCGAGCCTCCGAAGCAGCCCAAGGCGCCCAAGGCACCCAAGGCCCCTCGCGCCTCCCGGCGCGGGGGTCGCAAGGGCCCGCGCATCGCCCTGCCGACGCTGCGCACCACCGGGCCCGGCCGGCCCCGCGCCGCCGAGCCCGCCTCCGGGGCACGGGTCCGCCGCCGGGTCGACGGCGAGACCCGCACGATCACCCTGCCGCGCGTGCAGGTACCGAGCGCCCTCACCGACACCGGCGCCCGCATCCTCGTCCTCACCGGCAGCCGCATCCGCCCGATCGCCGACCAGACCCGCCCCGTGTGGCACCCGGTGATGCAGGTCCTGCGCTGGGTCTCGCCGCTCGGCTGGACGGTGCTGGTCGTCGGCCTCGTCGCCTGGTGGCTGTCGGCGCGCTACACCTGGGTCGAGCTCGCGATGGTGGCCACCGGCTGCCTGGTGCTGGTCCTGGCCTGCGTCCTGCTGGCGATCGGCCGCTCGAAGCTGCTCATCCGGGCCGAGGTCGAACCGACCCGCGTCACCGTCGGGGACCCCGCCACCGGACGCGTCACGGTGCGCAACACCGGCCGCCGCGGGATGCTCCCGCTGCTGCTCGAGCTGCCCATCGGCCGGACCGCCGCCCGCTTCACCCTCCCCGCCCTCGGCGCCGGCCGCACCCACGAGGAGCTCTTCGTGGTGCCGACCGCCCAGCGCGGCGTGGTCCCCGTGGGGCCGGCCACCACCGTGCACGGCGACCCCCTGGGCCTCGTACGCCGCACGGTGGCCTGGACCGAGCGCACCGAGCTCGTCGTCCACCCGCGCACCGTGGGCCTCGAGAGCCTCGGCGCCGGCCTGCTGCGCGACCTGGAGGGCCAGGTCACCCCCGACCTGTCGATGTCGGACCTGGCCTTCCACGCGCTGCGCGAGTACCAGCCCGGCGACGACCGGCGCTACGTGCACTGGCGCTCGTCGGCCAAGCACGGGCGCCTCCTGGTGCGCCAGTTCCTCGACACCCGCCGCTCGCACCTGGCCGTCATCGTCGACACCGACCCCGACGTCTACGCCGCCGTCGATGAGGACGTCGAGCTCGCCATCTCGTGTGCGGCCTCGCTGGCGCTGCGCTCCATCCTCGACGAGCAGGACACCACGGTCGTCTGCCACGGGCAGACGGCCTCGCGCACCACCGGCCCCCTCACCCTCGACGCCCTCGCGCGCGCCGCCGTCGGCCGGCTCGACCTCTACGCGTCGGTCGGGGAGGCCGCGGCCCTGGCCCCGGACGCCAGCATCGCCGTCCTCGTCACCGGCGTCGAGCGGCCGTTCATCCAGGTGCAGCGCACCCTCGACCAGTTCGAGCCGGAGGTCGTACGCGTCGCCCTCGTCGTCGACCCCGACGTACCGGTCGGGGTGCGGCGGCTGGGGTCCATCGTCATCCTCCACGTGCGCGAGCTCAGCGACCTGCGCCGCGTCCTCTTCTCCGGAGCCCTCGCGTGACCGCCTCCACGCCCGACCAGCCGGCCGCCCCCAGCCTGGCCGCCGCGCTGCGCGGCGGCGACAAGCCCCGCCGTCGGCGCCGCGACCCCGAGGCCCCCGCGCGCTGGCGCACCGCCGTCCCCGACCGCGACACCCTCGTCGACCTCGGCTTCGCCGCCGTGCTCTGCGCCATCGCCCTGGTCGGGATGCGCACCGGCTTCCTCGGCGCCGAGTGGGTCGTCGCGGCGGGTGCCGGGCTGGTCCTGGGGCTGCTGGTCGGCCACCTGGGCGCAGCCTTCCGCTGGATGGCGCTCACCACCTTCCTGGTGCTGGCGGCCGTGTACTTCCTGCTGGGCGGCCCGTTCGCGGTGCGCGACAGCCTCCTGGGCGGGGTCGTCCCGACGCCGCAGACCTTCGTCGACCTCGCCACCTGGGCGGTCACCGGCTGGAAGAAGTGGCTGACGCTGCTGCCCCCCGTCGACGCGCGCGGCCCGGTGCTGGCCCTGCCCTGGCTGGCCGGCCTGCTGGGCGGCGCGCTCACGCTGGGGTTCGCGCGGCGGTGGGCCAACGTGCCGCTGACCGCGGTCGCCCCGCTCCTGCTGCTGGCCGCCTCCATCGCCTTGGGCACCGAGGAGACCGCGGCCCGCTTCGTGCAGGGCGTCGGCTTCGCCGCCGCGCTCGTCGCGTGGCTCGTGGTGCGCTCGCAGCGCAACCGTCCCCCGATCCAGAACGGCGCGGGGCAGCAGGCCCGCCTGCTCACCGGCGCCGGGCTCGCGGCGGTGGCACTGCTCGCGGGCGCCGTGGCCGGCCCGGCGCTGCCGGGGTTCGACGGGGCCGAGCGTCGTGAGGTGGTGCGGGCCCGGCTGGTGCCGCCGCTCGACGTCTCGCAGTTCGCCAGCCCCCTGCCGGGCTTCCGCCGCTACACCGAGCCCAACGACGCCAAGCTCTACGACGAGGTCGTCCTGCGCGTCCAGGGCCTGCCGCCGGGCCAGCTGGTCCGCTTCGCCACCCTCGACCGCTACGACGGCCTGGTGTGGGGCGCCGCCGACCGCGACGCCGACGGGCTGCCCTTCCAGCAGGTCGGCTCGCGCATCGCCGCCACCGGCGGGGGCCGCCACGTCGATGTCGACGTCACCGTCCCCGACGGCGGCTACCGCGGCAACTGGCTGCCCACCGTCGGCGCCCCCACCAGCATCGAGTTCAGCGGCCCGCGGGCCGAGGAGCTGGCCGACGCGCTCTGGCTGAACACCGGCACCGACACCGCGGTGGTGCCGGCCGGGCTGCTCGGGGGCGAGAGCTACCGGATGGGCGCGCTGGTGCCACCGATGCCGGCCACCACCCTCCCGGAGGACCTCGACGTCGCCACCGGGGCCTCGCCCGGGGTCGACGCCGACTTCCTCGACGCGCGCATCGACGCCTGGACCAGCCGCGCCGACGGCGGGGCCTGGTCGAAGCTGCGGGCCTTCGCCACCGCCATGCGCACCGAGGGGACCTACACCGACGGCGGCACGCCCAACAGCTACGAGAAGGTCTACCTGCCGGGGCACGCCATCTCACGGCTGACCCGCTTCGTCGGCTCGAGCAAGCTCGCCGGCAACGACGAGCAGTACGCCGCCACCCTGGCCCTGGTCGGCCAGCGGCTCGGCATCCCGTCCCGCGTCGTCATGGGCGCGGCGCCGGAGGCCAACGGGGACGTGCGCGGCAAGGACGTGCACGCCTGGGTGGAGGTCCGCCTCGACGACGGGAGCTGGTACGCGCTCACCCAGCAGACCTTCGTCCCGAGCCGCGACAAGGCCCCGAGCGAGCAGCAGCTGAAGACCGAGGAGCAGAAGGTCGGCGCCCAGGTGCCGCCGCCCGCCGGGGTCAGCCCGCCGTCGGTGCTCCAAGGCCCGGACCAGGCGCAGAACGCCACCGACGTCACCAAGCGCAGGAAGAACCCGTTCGACGTCACCGCGTGGCCGCTCTGGCTCCAGGTCCTGGCCGGCCTGGTGCTGCTCGCCCTGCTGGTCGCGTTCTACGTGCTGGCCCTGCGCCGGCTCAAGGGACGCCGCCGGCGGGCCCACGCCATGACCGGCCCGGTGCCGACCCGGGCGGCCTGGGTGTGGCGCGACCTGGTCGCCGAGGCCCACTCGCTCGGGGTGGCCGTGCCGCGCGGGGTGACCCGGCGCGAGCAGGCCGCCGACATCGACGCGGCCGTGGCCGCCTCCCTCGCCGCCCGCACCCCGGCCGAGGGGGCACAGCCCCCGCCGGTCCCGCCGGTCGCCACCGGTCGCCCCGGGGTGGCCGCCTCCGAGGTGGCGGCGATGGTCGACGCCGTCGTGTTCGGGCCCGGCGAGGGCGACCCCGAGCGCACCGCGGCACTGCACATCGAGAGCGAGGCCGCGCGCGCCACGATGCGCGCCGGGGTCGGCCGGTGGACGCGGCTGCGCTCGGACGCCGACCCCCGGCCCTACCTGGTCCGCGCCGAGACCCGGGGCCGCCGAGGGCGCTGGTGGCGACGGCTGCGGCTGCCGGCGCCGGCGCGACGCGGGGCCGGACCCCGCACCGCCTGACCGGCCGGTGCGGCACACGACGGAGCGGGTGACACCTCAGGGGTGTCACCCGCTCCGTCGTCGTCCCGGCCATCGGGCCGGCCGCGGACACGCCGGGTCACCGGCTCGCCCGACCCGACCTCCGGGACGTCGTGCTGCCCTCGGTCAGCAGACCGCGCAGTGCCCGTACTGGATGGCGCTCGCCGGTGCGGCGGAGGCGACGGCCGCCGGGGTGGCGACGAGGACGGTGAGGAGACCGAGGACGGAGAGGAAGCGGCGCATGATAGATGTCCTTTCAGAGGGTGATGGGCCGAACGCGAACATCTTGGCAAAGTTCGGCGCCCACGTCGCCCGCGGAGGGCGCGTGGCCCCCGATGTCGTCCCGGCCGTAGGGTTTGGGCCATGACCGCCGAACGGCACCTGCGGCACCTGCACGCGATGTCCGCCGACCCGGCGCGGTTCGACCTGTTCGAGCAGCTCAAGGTGCACGAGCGGCCGATGACCACGGCCGAGCTCGCCCGGCTGGTCCCCACCGCCCGGCGCGGCATCCAGGCCCACCTGGGCGCGCTGGCCGACGGCGAGTGGATCGAGCGGGTCGAGGGTGAGGGCCGGTCGGCGGTCTGGCAGGCCCCGCAGGTGGCCATCGAGTGGGCCGAGGAGGACGGCTCCGACCCCGCGGTCGCCCGGGCGCTCGAGGACCTCTACTGGATCGCCCTCCAGCGCCGGATCAACCGCATCCGCCGCTTCGACGCCGAGCGGCAGACCGGTGAGTGGCCCGAGGAGTGGGTCGCGGCCACCATCGGGCGCGACTACTCGCTGTGGCTCACGGCCGATGACCTGCACGAGCTCGACGCCGCCCTGGTCGAGCTGTTCGAGGGCTTCCGGGCCCGGTCGGTGGCGCGGCGGGTCGCCGAGGGCACCGACCCGCCCCCCGGGGTCGAGCTCGTGTTCGTCACCAGCTCGGCCTTCCCGCTCTCGCACGACTGAGCGAGCCGCGGCGGTCAGCCGCGCTGCCCCCGGGCCTGCATCGTGAGGCGCTCCAGGGCCAGGTCGAGCTCGCGCTGCACCCGGGCGCGGGTGGCCGGGACGAAGAAGTAGTCCATGGTCACCTCGACCGGCGAGTGCTCGTTGACCACCTGGATGACCGCCCACAGCACGCTGGTGCGCGGGTCGGGCTGGGTCCCCTGGCGGATGCGCTGGATCTGCACGTGCGGGGTGGGCCCCCGCAGGGCCGAGACGGCGCGGGCCAGGTGCACGTTGTTGTCGAGATCGCGCAGGACGCCGTCCTCGTCCAGCCACTTCACGGTCGTCAGCAGCCGGTTCAGGGCGGACGCGATGTCGGGCAGCGGCACGGTGGTGTCGTCGGCGGACGGCGGCTCGGTGACCATGGCCGGCTCCTTACGGGGGTCCGAGGACGGGGCCCACCCGCATCGTCTCACCGTCGGGAAGAACTTGCCCAGCTCGTGAGCCCCTACGGAGACGACGGCGCACTACTCTGGCATCCGCAGGTCGTTGCTTTTCATCCGTGAAAAGCTCTTGCAGGAGGAACGGCCGGCCGCACGCGGTGGAGCGGGCGACCCGCAGGGGGTTCGCCCGCTCCGCCCGTGCACCGAGGACGACGCGGTCAGCGCTCCTCGGTCCCCGCGATGAAGGCCTCGAGCTTGGCGCGGCCGAGGTCGTCGGGCCGCTGCTCCGGCGGCGACTTCATCAGGTAGGACGACGCCGACAGCAGCGCCCCGCCGATGCCGCGGTCCTTGGCGATCTTGGCCGCCCGGATGGCGTCGATGATGATGCCGGCCGAGTTGGGGGAGTCCCAGACCTCGAGCTTGTACTCGAGGTTCAGCGGCACGTCGCCGAACGCGCGACCCTCGAGGCGCACGTAGGCCCACTTGCGGTCGTCGAGCCACGCCACGTAGTCGGACGGGCCGATGTGCACGTTGCGGTCACTGGTCTTGCCGGCCAGCGCCCCGGTGAGGTTCGAGGTCACCGACTGGGTCTTGGAGATCTTCTTGGACTCCAGGCGCTCGCGCTCGAGCATGTTCTTGAAGTCCATGTTGCCGCCGACGTTGAGCTGGTAGGTGCGGTCGAGCCGCACGCCGCGGTCCTCGAAGAGCTTGGCCATGACGCGGTGGGTGATGGTCGCGCCGACCTGGCTCTTGATGTCGTCGCCGATCACCGGCAGGCCGGCGGCCTCGAACTTCGCGGCCCACTCGGGGTCGGAGGCGATGAAGACCGGCAGGGCGTTGACGAACGCGACCCCGGCGTCGATGGCGCACTGGGCGTAGAACTTGTCGGCCTGCTCGGAGCCCACCGGGAGGTAGGAGACGAGGACGTCGACCTTCGCGTCGCGCAGCACCGAGACGACGTCGACCGGGTCGGCGCCGGACTCCTCGATGGTCTGGCGGTAGTACTTGCCGAGACCGTCGAGGGTGTGGCCGCGCTGCACCGTGACGCCGGTGGTGGGGACGTCCGCGATCTTGATGGTGTTGTTCTCGGAGGCGTTGATGGCCTCGGCGAGGTCCTTGCCGACCTTCTTGTCGTCGACGTCGAACGCGGCGACGAACTCGACGTCGCGCACGTGGTACTCGCCGAACATGACGTGCATCAGGCCGGGCACGGTCGTGGACGCGTCGGCGTCCCGGTAGTAGTGGACGCCCTGGACGAGCGAGGACGCGCAGTTGCCGACACCGACGACGGCGACGCGGATGGAACCCATGGTTTTCTCCTACGGGGGCTTGCAGCGGGATGGACGGGTGGACGGGTGGTCCCGAGCCGACGGGGGGTCGGCGACCCGGGGCCTACGGCTGGGGGCCGGGGTCGGTGGGGTGGCGCCGTTCGGCGTCGATGAGCTCGGTGAGCCAGCGCACCTCGCGCTCGGCGGTCTCCTCGCCGTGCTGCTGGAGCGCGGCGGTGTAGGCGTCCAGGCGCTCGCGACCCCGGCTGGAGCGCTCGCGCACCCGCTCGAGGTTCTCCTCGAGGCGCGAGCGCCGGCCCTCGAGGATGCGCAGCCGCACGTCGCGCTCGGTGCGGGCGAAGAAGGCGAAGCGGACGTCGAAGCCGTCGTCCTCGTAGGCGCTGGAGTCGGAGCGGGCGACGAGCTCGGCGAAGTGCTCCTTGCCCGCGGCGGTGAGCTCGTAGACCACCCGGGCGCGGCGCCCGCTGGGCCCGGGGTCGGCGGTCTCGGCCACCAGGCCGCGCCCGAGCAGGGACTTCAGCGCGGGGTAGAGGGTGCCGTAGGACAGGGCGCGGAAGGGGCCGAGCGCGGTGTTGAGCCGGCGGCGCAGGTCGTAGCCGTGGGTCGGGCCCTCGTGGAGCAGGCCGAGGACGGCGAGCTCCAGCAGGTGTGCGCGACGCGTGACCACGACGACTCCTTCCCGGGGACGAGCTGGGGACCGACCGGCCCTGCTCTGACGTTCCCCGGCGAACGGTAGCACCGATATATCGGAGCGATACATACGGGTGGGGGTCGCGACACCCTTCGTCCGGCGCTGCCGGGTGGGCGGGCCGGCCCCCGGTCGACGGCACGTCTCCGTCCCCGTCGTTGGGGTTTTCCCAGGCTGGGCGGTCATACTTGCCTGCGGACGTGGCTCAGCCGCGCCCTCTTCGCGCCCCGACCCCGAAGGCCCCATGAGCGATCGACAGCCCCGTACCCGAGCCGACGCCCGGCGTGCCCGTGCCTCCCGCGGCGCCTCCACCGCCCCCCGCGGCCGAGGCGCCGCGGCCCGGCCGTCCCGCCGGCGGGTCTGGCTCAAGCGGAGCCTCTGGGGGGTCCTGGCCCTGGGTGTCCTCGGCGCCATCGGGATCGGGATCGCCTACGCGATGACCGACATCCCCAAGCCCAACGAGATGGTCACGGCCCAGGCGAGCATCGTCTACTACGCCGACGGCAAGAACGAGCTGGCCCGGCTGTCGGACGACGGCGGCAACCGGGAGTCGGTGAAGCTGTCGGAGATCAGCCCGAACATGCAGCACGCCATCCTGGCGGCCGAGGACCGCAACTTCTACCAGAACAGCGGCATCAGCCCCACGGGCATCGCACGGGCGATCTGGGTCGCGGTCAAGGGCGGCTCGGCGACCCAGGGCGGCTCGACCATCACGCAGCAGTACGTGAAGAACTACTTCCTGACCCAGGACCGCACGATCACGCGCAAGGCCCGCGAGATCCTCATCTCGCTGAAGATCGACAAGCAGCAGTCCAAGGACCAGATCCTCGAGAACTACCTCAACACCATCTACTACGGCCGCGGGGCGTACGGCATCCAGACCGCCTCGAAGGCCTACTTCAACAAGTCGGCCAAGGACCTCACGCCGGCCGAGTCCGCGCTGCTGGCCGCGGTCATCCGGGGGCCCTCCCTCTACGACCCCTCCCTCGGGGCCGAGCAGAAGGCCAACGCGCAGAGCCGCAGCAACTACATCCTGGACGCGATGGTGTCGCAGAAGTGGCTCACCCCGGCCGAACGGGCGAAGGCGACCTTCCCCGAGGTCCAGAAGCCGCGGACCCGCAAGCTCAGCGGGGTGCAGGGCTACATCGTCGACCTGGTGAAGAAGGAGCTGGTCAACAAGTACAAGCTCACCGAGTCCGACATCCAGCGCGGCGGCCTGCGGGTGGTCTCCACCATCGACCGGGCCAAGCAGAACGCGGCGATCAAGGCCGTCGCGGACGAGAAGCCCGCCCAGGCCGACGTGCACACCGGGCTGGTGTCGATCACCCCGGGTGACGGGGCCATCCGGGCGTTCTACGGCGGTGAGGACTTCGCCAGGCGCCCGCTGAACAACGCCTCGCAGGCCAAGATGCAGGCCGGGTCGACCTTCAAGATCTTCTCGCTCATCGCGGCCCTCCAGTCCGGCGACGTCAGCACCGCGAGCCGCTTCGACGGCTCCAGCCCCCAGTACTTCCCGGACTTCGCCGACCCCAACGGCACCACCGAGGCGGCCCGGCGCGGCCGGGTCACCAACTTCGGCAACGAGCAGTTCGGGCGCATCGACCTGCTGACCGCCACCCAGCACTCGGTCAACACCGTGTTCGCGCAGGTCAACAAGATCGCCGGCCCCGAGAACACCATGAAGGCCGCCCAGGCCGCGGGGGTGCGCTCGAAGCTCGCCCCCAACATGTCCAACGTGCTCGGCACCGACTACGTGACCGTCGTCGACATGGCCGACGCCTACGCGACCATCGCCGCGCAGGGGGTGCGGGCCGAGCCGTACTTCGTGCGCGAGATCCGCTTCCAGGACTCCTCCATCCCGACCATCAAGGTCGAGAAGAAGACCCAGAAGGTGTTCGACACCAAGCTCATGGCCGACGTGATCGACGCGATGCAGCAGCCGGTCAAGCCCGGCGGCACCGCGCAGTACGTGGGCCAGAACCTCGGCCGCCCGGCGGCCGGCAAGACCGGGACGTCGGAGTCCTTCCGGTCCGCCTGGTTCGACGGGTACGTGCCGCAGCTGGCCACGGCCGTGGGCCTCTACCGGTCCGATGCCAAGACCGGCGACGAGCTGCCCATGGAGAACCTGCCCAAGGACGGCGACATCACCGGAGGCACCTACCCGGCGCGGATCTGGACCGCCTACATGAAGGCGGCGCTCGCGGGCCTGCCCGTGGCCGACTTCCCGGCGCCGGCGCACATCAACAAGGACGCCCTCCCGCCGACCCCCACGACCACCCAGGCTCCGCAGACCACGCAGGCCCCGGCGCCGACGACGAGCGCGCCGCCGACCACCAGCGCACCGCCCACGACGGTCGCACCCCCGCCCACGCCGACCCCGAGCAAGACCAACGGGCCGCCGACGTCGCCGGGCCCGTCCCCGTCGACGACCGTCACCCTGCTCCAGCCGACACCCGGCCCGAGCTGACCCCGCCGTCGCGGTGAGCGTCGGTCCCGGCCTGCGCGCCCGGCTCCCCGAAGGCCTCCTCACGGCCATCGGGGGGCCGCGCGGCGTGCGTGCCGCGCGGCGACCGGCTCGCACGGGCGTCCCCCCCGCCCTGGTGCTGCTCCTCGTGCTGCCCCTCGGGGTGGCCGCGCTGCGGCAGGCGTCGTGCGCCGCCGACGGCTGGGCCGGGCGCGCCGCGCTGTGGCGGCAGTGCGCCTCGCCGCTGATGACCGCGGTCGGCGTCGACGGGCCCCAGGGCCTCCTGGCCTACCTGACCGGCCGGGTGGGCGGCGACCTGCCCCTCGTGCCGGGGTTCGTCACGTCGGCGCTGACCACCCTGGCGCCAGGGTCGGGCCTCCAGCAGCAGCGGGGGGTGCTGGTCCTCTGGGCGGTCGCGGCGGCCGTGCTGCTGGCCGGGCTGGTCGTGGCGGTCGCGACGGTGCGCGACACCCCGCGGGCCGACGCCGTGGCCCTCGCGCTGTCGCCGGTGCTGGCCGTCTCGGTCCTGCTGTCGGTGCAGCTCGTCCCGGTGGCGCTCGCCGTGGGCGGCCTGTGGGCGTGGCAGCGCCGGCGGCCCGAGCTCGCGGGGGCCCTGCTGGGGGTCGCGGTCCTGGGCGGACGGCCCGCCCTCCTGGTCCTGCTCGCGGTGGCGCTGTGCCCGCCTGTGGGCGTGGCCGACGCCGTGCGCCGCCTGCTGCGCGCCGCAGGGACGGCGCTGCTCCTGGTGGTGGGCCCGGTCGCGGCCGTCGACCTCGGGCTCGTCCTGCGGCCCCTCTCGGCCTGGTGGGGCGGCGGGGCCGATGCGGGATCGCCGTGGTTCGTCCCCGAGCTGGCGCGCCATCCGCTGGGGTCGGTGCCCGTGGCCGTCGTCTCGCTGCTCGGGATGCTGCTCGCCGGCGGCCTGGTCGCGGTCCTGGCCACCCGGCGCCCGCGCCCGGTGGCCGCCGACCTGGCCCTGCTGGGCGTGGTGGTGGTGCTGCTCACCGGCGCCTCGTTCCGGCCCGCCGACGCCGTCTGGCTGGTGCCGTTCGTGGCGCTGGCCGGCATCCGTTGGCGTGACCACCTCGTGTGGGCGGGCGCCGAGGCCGCCCACGCGGTGGCCCTGTACACCTGGCTCGACGCCGCCACCGACCCCGCCAAGGGTCTGCCCGCCGGGTGGTACGCGACCGCCCTGTCCCTGCGGCTGCTGGCCGTCGGCCGCCTGGCGTGGGTGGTCTGGGCCCGCGCGAGTTGGGAGGTGCCCCCACCGGCGGGTACCCTTGAGCGGTTGCCCTCCGAACGCCCTGTGGACAGATCCCGGGTCGTTGTGGGCGACGATGCATACCCTCCTGTCACGGAAGGACCGTGACCGCTCAGACCGAAGGAGGCGGGTTAACGCATGCGTCAGTACGAACTCATGGTCATCCTCGACCCCGAGCTCGACGACCGGACCGTCCAGCCCTCGCTGGAGAAGTTCCTCAAGGTCGTCACGACCGACGGTGGCACCGTCGACACGATCGACGTCTGGGGCCGGCGCCGCCTGGCCTACGAGATCAAGAAGAAGGCCGAGGGCATCTACGCCGTCGTCAACTTCACCTCCGAGCCGGCCACGGCCAAGGAGCTCGACCGCCAGCTCGGCCTCAACGAGTCGATCATGCGGACCAAGCTCATGCGCCCCGGCGCCTGAGCCTGCGGTCTCCGGTCAACGACCAACCCCAGAAGGGACACCCGTCATGGCAGGCGACACCACCATCACCATCGTCGGCAACCTCACCGCCGACCCCGAGCTCCGCTTCACCCCTTCCGGTGCGGCCGTCGCGAACTTCACCGTCGCGTCGACCCCGCGCCAGTTCGACCGCCAGTCGAACGAGTGGAAGGACGGCGAGACCCTCTTCATGCGCTGCTCCATCTGGCGCGACGCGGCCGAGAACGTGGCCGAGTCCATGCACCGGGGCACCCGCGTCATCGTCACGGGGCGGCTGAAGTCGCGCTCGTACGAGACCAAGGAGGGCGAGAAGCGCACCGTCATCGAGCTCGAGGTCGACGAGGTCGGCCCGTCGCTGCGGTACGCGTCCGCGAAGGTCACCAAGGCCGAGCGCGGGAGCGGCGGCGGCGGTGGCTTCGGCGGTGGCGGCGGCTTCCAGCAGAACGACCCGTGGGCCACCGGTGGCTCCGCCCCCCAGGGCGGTCCTCAGGGTGGCGGCCAGCCGGGCGGTTTCGGCGGTGGCCAGCCGGCCCCGCAGCAGCCGGCCCAGGGTGGCCAGCAGGGCGGCGGCTGGGGCCAGGCACCGAGCTACGACGAGCCTCCCTTCTGATCGTCGGGGCCCCCGGGCCCCGACCGCACCGAACGCACCACCAGACATCCATCCCTGGGAGACCAGGGCTCATCCGCCGGGCCCGCCCGGCAGAAGGAGAGCACCACGATGGCCAAGCCCGCCATTCGCAAGCCGAAGAAGAAGGCCAACCCGCTCAAGGCGGCGAAGGTCGAGAACATCGACTACAAGGACGTCGCGCTGCTGCGCAAGTTCATCTCCGACCGCGGCAAGATCCGCGCCCGGCGCGTGACCGGTGTCTCCGTCCAGGAGCAGCGCCTCATCGCCAACGCGGTCAAGAACGCCCGCGAGATGGCGCTCCTGCCGTACTCGAGCTCGCCCCGCTGATCCGACGCCAAGGAGCATCGAACGATGAAGGTCATCCTCACCCACGAGGTCTCCGGCCTCGGTACCGCCGGTGACGTCGTCGACGTCAAGGACGGGTACGCGCGCAACTTCCTCTTCAAGCGCGACCTCGCGACCGCCTGGACCAAGGGCGGACAGAAGCAGGTCGACTCGATCGCCAAGGCGCGCGAGTCCCGCGCCGTGCGTTCGCTCGAGGAGGCGCAGTCCATCAAGGGCAACCTCGAGTCCAAGCCGGTCACGGTGACCGCGCACGCCGGCACGAGCGGCCGCCTCTTCGGCGCCGTCTCGACCGCCGACATCGCGGCCGCCGTCAAGGCCGCGGGCGGGCCCGAGCTCGACCGCCGCCGGATCGAGGTCCCGACCCCGATCCGCGCCACGGGCGGGCACACCGTGCTCGTCCGCCTCCACCCGGAGGTCCAGGCGAGCGTCGACCTCGACGTCGTCGCCGGCTGACGCACCGCACACCAGCACCACCACGAAGGCCCCGGACCCCGGTCCGGGGCCTTCGTCGTGCCCGCGCGGTCGGTGTCGGTGGCGCACCGTAAGGTCGGCCGCATGGCAGGGACGACGGCACGACGCAGCGCTCGCGGCACCGCAGCGTACCGCTGCAGCGAGTGCGGCTGGCAGACGGCCAAGTGGGTCGGCCGCTGCGGCGAGTGCCAGGCCTGGGGTTCGGTCGGCGAGACCGGGGGCGTCACCGCCCGCACCAGTGCCACCACGGTCGAGCGCCCTGCGGTCCCCATCGGCGAGGTCGACCTGACCCGCGCGGCCGCGCGCCCCACCGGGGTGGCCGAGTTCGACCGGGTGCTGGGCGGCGGGCTGGTCCCCGGCGCCGTGGTGCTGGTCGCCGGCGAGCCCGGCATCGGCAAGTCCACCCTCCTGCTCGACGTCGCCGGCCGGGCCGCCCGCTCGGGCGAGCACGGCGAGCGCCGGGTCCTGTACGTCAGCGGCGAGGAGTCGGCGGCCCAGGTGCGGTCCCGGGCCGAACGCATCGAGGCCATGGCGCGCACGCTCTACCTCGCCTCCGAGACCGACCTCGGCACGCTCCTCGGCCAGGTCGAGCAGGTCGAGCCCGAGCTGCTGGTCGTCGACTCGGTGCAGACCATCTCCAGCGCCGAGGTCGAGGGCTCTGCCGGCAACGTCGCGCAGGTCCGCGAGGTCGCCGCCTCCCTCATCCAGGTCGCCAAGGCCCGCGGCATCGCCGTGCTCCTCGTCGGCCACGTCACCAAGGACGGCTCGATCGCCGGCCCCCGCGTGCTCGAGCACCTGGTCGACGTCGTCGTGCAGTTCGAGGGCGACCGGCACTCGCGGCTGCGGCTGGTGCGCGCCGTCAAGAACCGCTACGGCCCCACCGACGAGGTCGGCTGCTTCGACCTCTCCGACGTCGGCATCGTGGGTCTCACCGACCCCAGCGGCCTGTTCCTCTCGGGGCGCACGGCGTCGGTCCCCGGCACCTGCGTCACCGTGACCCTCGAGGGGCGTCGGCCACTGGTCACCGAGGTGCAGGCGCTGGTCACCGCCTCCAGCCTGGCCACCCCGCGCCGCGCCACCAGCGGGCTCGACGCCGCCCGGGTCAACATGGTCCTGGCCGTCCTCGACAAGCGGGCCCAGGCGCCCATCGGCGGCAGCGACGCCTACCTCTCCACCGTCGGAGGGGTGCGGCTCACCGAGCCCGCCGCCGACCTGGCCGTCACCCTGGCCCTGGCGGGCGCCATCACCGACCGGCCGCTGCCCGGGGGGACCGTCGCGTTCGGTGAGGTGGGGCTGGCCGGTGAGGTCCGCCCCGTCACCGGCGCGCACCGCCGGCTCGCGGAGGCGGCAAGACTGGGCTTCACCCGGGCCGTCGTGCCCCCCGGGGTGCTGGGGGCAGGCCCGGTGCCCGAGGGCATCTCGGTGCTCGAGGTCGGCACCGTCGCCGAGGCCGTCGGCCGGGCGTTGCACGACGTCCCGGGCCGCTGACCGCCCCCTCCCGGCCGGCCCATCCGGGCGCCGAGATCGAGACCGCGCCGTGACACGACGCCGGATAGGATCCTGCGGGACCGTCGGCGTCATCCGCCCCGGCACCGGGGACCACCCACGACCGAGGAGGACGCATGGCCGGCTCGCCCAATGACGACGAGCTCCTGCGCACCACGCTCGCGGCCGTCGCCCCCGGCACCGAGCTGCGCGACGGCCTCGAGCGCATCCTGCGCGGCCGTACCGGCGCCCTCATCGTCCTCGGCCACGACCGGGTGATCGAGCAGATCGCCACCGGCGGCTTCCCCCTCGACATCGAGTTCTCCGCCACCCGCCTGCGCGAGCTCGCCAAGATGGACGGCGGGGTGGTGGTCGACCGCGACGTCACCCGCATCCTGCGCGCCGCCACCCAGCTGCTGCCCGACGCCGGCATCGAGACCATGGAGTCGGGCACCCGGCACCGTACCGCCGAGCGCGTCGCCAAGCAGACCGGCTTCCCCGTGGTGTCGGTGAGCCAGTCGATGCGCATCATCCAGCTCTACGTCGCGGGTCGCCGCGTGGTCCTCGAGGACTCCAGCGCCATCCTGTCCCGCGCCAACCAGGCCCTGCAGACCCTCGAGCGCTACAAGTCCCGCCTCGACGAGGTCACCGGCACCCTCTCGGCCCTCGAGATCGAGGACCTCGTCACCGTCCGCGACGTCGCGAACGTCCTGCAGCGCCTCGAGATGGTGCGCCGCATCAAGGACGAGATCGCCGAGTACGTCGTGCAGCTCGGCACCGACGGGCGCCTGCTCAGCCTCCAGCTCGAGGAGCTCACCGGCGGCCTGTCCGACGACCTGGGCCTGGTCATCCGCGACTACCTGCCCGAGACCAAGGCGGGCTACTCCCACGAGGAGGCCGTGGCCAACCTGACCGCCATCGACAGCACCGAGCTGCTCGACCCGGCGGCCGGCGCCAAGGCCATGGGCTTCACGGTGGTCGGCGACTCCCTCGACTCCTCGGTCAGCCCCTTGGGGCACCGCCTGCTCTCGAAGGTGCCGCGCCTGCCCGGTGCCATCGTCGAGCGGCTCGTGGTGCACTTCGGCTCGTTGCAGAAGCTGCTGGCGGCCAACATCGACGACCTCATGGACGTCGACGGCGTCGGCGAGGGCCGCGCGCGCCTGGTCCGTGAGGGCCTCTCGCGCCTGGCCGAGACGAGCATCCTCGAGCGCTACGTCTGACGTGCCGGGCGCTCCCCGCGTGGCGGCTCCCGTCTCGGTGCTCCACGAGCGGGTCCTGACCTGGTTCGACGCGCATCGGCGCGTGCTGCCGTGGCGCGACGGCCGCACGGACGCCTGGGGAGTCCTGGTCAGCGAGATCATGCTGCAGCAGACCCCGGTGGTACGGGTCGAACCGGTGTGGCGGGCCTGGATGGAGCGCTGGCCGACCCCGGCCGCGCTGGCCGCCGAGACCCCGGGCGAGGTGGTGCGGGCCTGGGGCCGGCTCGGCTACCCGCGGCGGGCGCTGCGGCTGCGCGAGGCGGCCGTGGCCGTCGTCCGCGAGCACGACGGCCGGGTGCCCGACACCGAGGAGGCGCTGCGCGGGCTGCCCGGGGTCGGCTCGTACACCGCGGCCGCCGTCGCCGCGTTCGCGCACGGGCGGCGGACGGTGGTGGTCGACACCAACGTGCGACGGGTGCTGGCCCGAGCCGTGCAGGGACGGGCCCACGCCGCGCCCGCCCTCACCGCCGCCGACACCCGCCTGGCCACCGCGACCGTGCCGGCCGACGTGGCGACCTCGGTGCGGTGGAACGTCGCCGTCATGGAGCTCGGGGCGGTGGTCTGCCGCGCCCGTGGGCCGCGCTGCCCGGAGTGCCCCCTGCTGGACGTCTGTGCCTGGGTGGCCGCGGGCAGCCCGCCCGACGACGGGCCGCCGCGCCGGGGGCAGGCGTGGCACGGCACCGACCGGCAGGTCCGGGGAGCACTCGTCCAGGTGCTCCGGGAGACGAGCCGGTCGGTACCGCGCGACGACCTCGTGGGCCGCGCGCTCGAGGCCGCCGGCCTCGACCCGGCCCGCCACCGGGAGCAGGCGGACCGGTGCCTCGCGGGGCTGGTCGAGGACGGCCTGGTCGAGCCGGTGCGGGGCGGCCGCTTCCGGCTCCCCGCCTGAGCCCGCGATCAGGCGGCGTGGGTCACGGCAGGTAGTAGTTGGGGTTCGGCACCTTGAACGTGCGGTCGGCGTACCCACCCACCAGGTCGCTGTACTGGTCGCCGAAGTTCGCCACGATGTCGTAGCCCAGCGACTCGATGTGCGCGCGGGTGGCGGCCTTGTAGTGGATGGTGGTGCACTTGCCGCCCGGGTCGGTGGCGCAGGCCTGCTTCAGGTAGTCGGGGTAGGCCGCGACGTCGGGCTTGGTGAACAGGCCGTCCTCGCCGTCCGGGAGCGTGGTCGGGGCCGGGAAGCCGGCGTCGACGCCGACGCCGTCGGCGGTGAGGTTGCCCAGGGTCGCGGCCTCCTGCGAGGTCGGGCGGCCGGTCAGGAAGAACACCGCGTAGCCCTCCTGGGCGGCGTGGGTGGCCATCGCGACCATCCCCGGGGTGGCCGGGAAGCGCTGCTCGGTGACGAACTGCCCGTTCGTGGCCGGGTTGTAGGCCCAGTTGCTCGCGACCTCGTAGTTCCAGGTGGTGAGGCTGGTGTCGTCGACGTCGAGGACGATCGCCTTCGTGGCGCCCGAGCCGCGCGTCCCGGCGTGGCGGCGGGCGTCGAGCCAGCGCTGGCCCGCGCGGGCCACCGACTCCGCCTCGAGCGCGTAGTTGCCGTCGGGGGCGAAGGTGCCGGTGCCCAGCGGGTCTCCGTAGTAGTTGCGGATCTGCTGACGCAGCACGTCGATGTTGGTGACCTGGTCGGCGTGCCGCGGCGTGGTGGTCCGGATGGCGGGCTGGGCGGTGGCCGCGTAGGCGACACCGCCGCCGACGAGGGCGGAGCAGACCACAGCGGTGGCGACGGTGGCGCGGCGGCCGAGGGACAGGGTGCGGACGGTCATGGGGTTCTCCTCGCAGCGGAACGTGACGGCGGCACGCTAGCCGCGGGAGGGGTCCGGTGGCGGGGCGGCGACGGGCGGCTCGCCGGTGCCGCTCAGGGGTCTCTCAGCCCCCGACGGGTAGGGGTCTCCGGCCCGCGCGGGCCCGTGGTGCCGCAGAATGCCGGCATGCCCGAGGGACACGCTCTACGCCCTGGCGCGCGACCTGCACGCGGCCTTCGCGGGGACCTCACCGGTCGTCACGAGCCCGCAGGGCCGCTTCGCCGAGGGTGCCGCCCTGGTCAGCGGCCGCCGGGTCCTCGGCGTGACCTCGCGGGGCAAGCACCTCTTCCTCGAGCTCGAGGGCGACGCCTGGGTGCACGTGCACCTCGGGCTGATCGGCACCTTCACCGTCGACCACGGCGCCTGGACCGCCGAGGCGCCCGTCGTCGGCCAGGTGCGGATGCGGCTGGCCACCGACCAGCACGTGGCCGACCTGCGCGGCCCGACGGTGTGCGCCGTCGTGACCCCCGAGGAGGTGGCGGCCGTGCTGGGCCGCCTGGGGCCGGACCCGCTGCGCCCCGACAGCGACCCCGAGGTCGCGTGGCGGCGCATCTCGCGCTCCGGGCGCAGCATCGGTGAGTTGCTGATGGACCAGTCGGTGCTGGCCGGGGTGGGCAACGTGTACCGCTCGGAGGTGCTGTTCCGGCAGCGGCTGTCGCCCGCCACCGAGGGCCGGCGCTTCCGCCGCGCCTCGTGGTCGCTGGTCTGGGACGACCTCGTGCGCCTGCTGCCCCTCGGGGTGGCCACCGGGCGCATCGTCACCGTCGAGGACCAGGTGCTCGAGGTCGAGGCCGCCCTCGGCCGGGGCGAGGTGCCCCACCTGGAGGAGCGGACGTCCTCGGTCTACAAGCGCGACGGGCAGCCGTGCCCCCGCTGCGGCGCGCGCATCCGCACCCGGGTCGTGGCGGGGCGGAACCTGTTCTGGTGCGGTGGCTGCCAGCGACGCCGCTGACCGGCCTCCGGCTGTACGCCCAGGGCGAACGCGCAGGCCCGGCGGAACACCCCGGGACCGGGTGTGCGTTGTGCCCCCTGTAGGACGCCACCACCACCCCTTCGACAACCGGGGGGACTCGGTCAGGTGGCGCGACTAGCATCGAGGGGACTCGACGTCAGGAGTAGCACCATGTTCGAACGGTTCACCGACCGCGCCCGCCGCGTCGTCGTGCTCGCCCAGGAGGAGGCACGAGGCCTCAACCACAACTACATCGGCACCGAGCACATCCTCCTCGGCCTCATCCACGAGGGTGAGGGCGTCGCGAGCAAGGCGCTCGAGAGCCTCGGGATCAGCCTCGAGGCCGTCCGCGAGCAGGTGCAGGAGATCATCGGCCAGGGCCAGCAGGCCCCGACCGGTCACATCCCGTTCACGCCGCGGGCCAAGAAGGTCCTCGAGCTGAGCCTGCGCGAGGCGCTGCAGCTCGGCCACAACTACATCGGCACCGAGCACATCCTCCTCGGCCTGATCCGTGAGGGCGAGGGCGTGGCCGCGCAGGTCCTCGTCAAGCTGGGCGCCGACCTCTCCCGCGTGCGCCAGCAGGTCATCCAGCTCATCTCGGGCTACCAGGGCGGCAAGGAGGGTGCCTCCTCCGGCCCCGGCGCCACCCAGGGCGGCCCCGCCGAGGGCACCCCCGCGGGCTCGCTGGTCCTCGACCAGTTCGGGCGCAACCTCACCCAGGCCGCGCGCGAGGGCAAGCTCGACCCGGTGATCGGGCGCGAGAAGGAGATCGAGCGGGTCATGCAGGTGCTGTCCCGCCGCACCAAGAACAACCCCGTCCTCATCGGCGAGCCCGGCGTCGGCAAGACCGCCGTCGTCGAGGGCCTGGCCCAGGACATCGTCAAGGGCGAGGTGCCCGAGACCCTCAAGGACAAGCAGCTCTACACCCTCGACCTCGGCGCTCTGGTGGCCGGCAGCCGCTACCGCGGTGACTTCGAGGAGCGGCTGAAGAAGGTCCTCAAGGAGATCCGTACCCGCGGCGACATCGTGCTGTTCATCGACGAGATCCACACCCTCGTCGGGGCCGGCGCGGCCGAGGGCGCGATCGACGCCGCGTCCATCCTCAAGCCGATGCTCGCGCGCGGTGAGCTCCAGGTCATCGGGGCCACCACCCTCGACGAGTACCGCAAGCACATCGAGAAGGACGCCGCCCTCGAGCGCCGCTTCCAGCCGATCCAGGTCGCCGAGCCCACGCTGGCCCACGCGATCGAGATCCTCAAGGGGCTGCGCGACCGCTACGAGGCCCACCACCGGGTGTCCATCACCGACGCCGCCCTGGTGGCGGCGGCCAACATGGCCGACCGGTACGTCAACGACCGCTTCCTGCCCGACAAGGCGATCGACCTCATCGACGAGGCGGGCGCGCGACTGCGCATCCGCCGGATGACCGCACCGCCGGACCTGCGCGAGTTCGACGAGAAGATCGCGGCGGTCGTGCGCGAGAAGGAGTCGGCCATCGACGGCCAGGACTTCGAGAAGGCCGCGCGGCTGCGTGACGACGAGAAGAACCTGCGCAACGAGAAGGCCAAGCGCGAGGCCGAGTGGAAGTCCGGCGACATGGACGTCATCGCCGAGGTCGACGAGGAGCTCATCGCCGAGGTCCTCGCCGCGTCGACGGGCATCCCGGTCTTCAAGCTGACCGAGGAGGAGTCCAGCCGCCTGCTCCACATGGAGGACGAGCTGCACAAGCGCGTCGTCGGCATGGACGAGGCCATCAAGTCGCTCTCGCAGGCCATCCGCCGCACGCGGGCCGGCCTGAAGGACCCGCGCCGCCCCGGTGGCTCGTTCATCTTCGCCGGCCCCACCGGCGTCGGGAAGACCGAGCTGGCCAAGACGCTGGCCGAGTTCCTCTTCGGCGACGAGGACAGCCTCATCCAGCTCGACATGTCGGAGTACAGCGAGAAGCACACCGTCTCGCGCCTCTTCGGCTCGCCTCCCGGCTACGTCGGCTACGAGGAGGGCGGCCAGCTCACCGAGAAGGTCCGGCGCAAGCCGTTCTCGGTCGTGCTGTTCGACGAGGTCGAGAAGGCCCACCCCGAGATCTTCAACAGCCTGCTGCAGGTGCTCGAGGACGGCCGTCTCACCGACAGCCAGGGCCGGATGGTCGACTTCAAGAACACCGTCATCATCATGACGACCAACCTAGGCACCCGCGACATCTCCAAGGGCACCCTCGGCTTCTCGGCCGGCCCCGACACCCGGTCCGACTACGACCGGATGAAGGCCAAGGTCACCGACGAGCTGAAGCAGCACTTCCGCCCGGAGTTCCTCAACCGCGTCGACGACACCATCGTCTTCCCGCAGCTGAGCCAGTCCGAGATCGTCCAGATCGTCGACCTCGAGATCGCCAAGCTCGACAAGCGGCTCAAGGACAAGGACATGGGCATGGAGCTCACGCCCGCGGCCAAGAACCTGCTGGCGACCAAGGGCTACGACCCCGTGCTCGGTGCGCGCCCGCTGCGGCGCACCATCCAGCGCGAGATCGAGGACGTGCTGTCCGAGAAGATCCTGTTCGGCGAGCTGAAGGCCGGCGAGATCGTCGCGGTCGACGCCACCGGCGAGGAGAAGGACGCCACCTTCACCTTCCAGGGCACGCCGCACAGTCGGGGCATCGAGCTCCCGATCGTGGCGGCCGAGGTCTCCGAGGCCTGAGGCAGGCCCGCCCGTCACCCGAGGCCCCCGACCACCCGGTCGGGGGCCTCGGGCCGTGCTGGGGCCGCCCACGCCGGGCCCCGCGCGGGCCGGTGCACGCAAATGCCTCCGGGGAATGTCGCCCACCCTCCGCGAATTCTCCGGATGCATTCTCGGGCGCCCGCCGGCGGCCCCGATGTGCGGACCAGCGGCGTCCACCGGCCCCAGGAAGACGGGACAATGAATGGTCAACGATCGGCCAGAACGATACGACGAGGAAACCTTGACGGTTTCTTTACCCACAAATGCACGTCTCTGGCCCATCATTTGAAGAGCAAGGGCCTCCGGGGCCTCTTGCAGCGGCCCGCCACCACCCCTGCGGTGGCGGGCCGCGCCCTTGCCCCCGGCCGCCGCGGCGCCGAACCCCCCGGGGCCGGCGACGCGCCGGCCGCACTACAGTGCCGATCGTGACCTCGGACGCCGCCGCCCCACCTCCGCCCCCGGGGGTGCTCGTCCGACCGGCCCGCACCGCCGACGTCCGGGCCATCCGCGCGCTGGTGGCCCCGCTGGCGGAGGCCAGGGTGCTGCTGCAGAAGGAGGCGGTGGCGTACTACGAGTCGGTGGTCGACTTCGTGGTCGCCGAGGTCGACGGGCGGGTCGTGGGCTGCGGGGCGGTACACGTGCTGTGGGAGGACCTGGGGGAGGTCCGCACCCTCGCGGTCGAGGCGGGCGTCGTGGGCCGCGGGGTGGGGTCGGCCATCCTCGTGCGGCTCGTCGAGCGGGCCCGTGAGCTGGGCCTGTCGCGCCTGTTCTGCCTGACCTTCGAGACCGAGTTCTTCGGGCGGCACGGCTTCACGGCCATCGAGGGCCAGGCGGTCGAGCCCGAGGTCTACGCCGAGCTGCTGCGCTCCTACGACGAGGGCGTAGCCGAGTTCCTCGACCTCGAGCGGGTCAAGCCCAACACCCTCGGCAACGTCCGGATGCTGCGGGTGCTCTGAGCCCGGCGGCGCGAGCGGCGCACGGCCAGCACCACCGCGCTGCCGAGGGCGGCCACCAGCAGCAGGGCCGCCGCCGGCAGCGCGGCGCCCAGGGCCGGCGCCCAGCCGGCCCGGTGCGACACGTCGGCCGCGGCCGCGACGGCCGGGGCCACGCGGCCGTCGGCGAGCAGCGCGGTCGCGTGCGCGGTGCGCTCGGGCACCTCCAGGAGGCGGGCACCGAGCTCGCTGAACGGGTCGTCGAGGGCGGCGGCCCGGGTGCGGGCCCGGGCGACGGCGGTGATGGCAGCAGCCGCAGCGGGCAGGGAGGTCCCCAGCGCCCGGTAGTCGTCGTCGACGCTCGCGCGCTCGTAGGCCTGCCGCACCGCCGCCGGTACCGGCAGCCCGGTGCGCTGCGCGGCGTCCTGGACGGCCGCGGCGCCCGCCCCCAGGGGCGCGATCTCGCCCCGCACCGCCCGGCTGCGGTCGAAGTCCCAGGAGCTGAGGGCGTCGCGCAGCCCCTCGGGTGGCAGCCACGCGCCGTCGGCCTCGTCGAGCGCGGAGTAGGCGGCGCGCTCGCGGGCGCGCGGCGCGAGCAGGGCCACCTGCTTGCCGTCCAGGACCCAGGTGGTGAAGACCTTCGGTGCGGTCGTGACGCCGCCGCGGGTCTCGACCAGGTCGAGCCAGTCCGACCAGGAGGTGCGCCCGGCGCTGGGGGTGACGGTGCCCGGCGGGTCGTACGCGCGCTCACCCCGGATGCCCGCGCCGACCACCGCGGCGAAGCGCTGGTCGTCGAGCGACCCGAGCAGGGCCTTCATGGCAGCGTAGGAGGCCGGGTAGGCGTAGGTCTCGAGGTCGGTCGAGCGGCTCCCGGCATCCCCGTCCCAGTCGTTGAGCGCGACGGCCCCGGTGCCCCGGCGCGAGACCACGGGGTGCTTCGTGGGACGGCCGCCGGTGCGCTGCACGGTCCGCTCGGCGATGACCTGGGCCAGGCCCTCGTAGAGCCAGCGCTGGTCGAAGCGGTCGCCGGACACCCAGGCGTGCGAGAGCTCGTGGTAGATGAGGTCGTCGTCCAGCTGCTCGCCGACGACGATCTCGTCGCCCTGGGGGTCGAACCAGCCGTCGTACCCGCGCAGCGACGGCGAGGCGTCCTCGCGGATCTGCTCGAGGCCGCCGGGCCACGGGTTGCCCACCAGGGTCTCGAGGGTGGGCAGGCCCGTGCGGACGGTGGTGGACACGAAGGAGGACCACAGGTCGTCGTCGGGGAAGGCCGACAGGGTGAACGACAGGTCCTCGACGCGCACCGTGCTCTCGCGCACCTGGTCGGGGTCGCGCAGCGAGACGACCGACCACAGGCCACCGTCGAAGGTGTTCCGGGTGGCGGTGTACGTGGAGACGCCGCCGCTGGTCTCGTCCTCGAAGCCGTCGACCGTGCTGGTGAACGACATGGCCGACGGCGCGACCACCTCGACCCGGTTGCTGCCCTCGTCGCCCGGGCCGTAGGCCACGAACGTGGCGTAGCCGGGCCCGACGCGGGTGCTGTCGGTGGAGCGGGGCGCGCGGCCGCGGATCTCGTACGTCAGCACGATGCGCCGGCTCTGGCGGTAGCGCAGGTCCGGGAAGGTGATGCGGGCCAGTGCGATGCTCGGGTCGTCGGTGCCGCCGACGCGCACGTCGAGCCGGGAGCCGTCGCTCTGGGCCCGCACCCGGGCCGAGCTCTGGGGGATGGGGACCGAGTAGCCCTGGAAGAAGTAGGTGTAGACACCGCCGCCGCTCTGGCGGTCGGGGCTGACGTTGCTCAGGTCGAGGGTCATGGTGGCCCGCACGACCTGGGCCTCCGCGTCGTAGACATAGCGGCTGGTGGCCGCGACGGTCAGGCCCTGCTCGGCCCGGGCGACGGGCGCGCCGACGACGAGGGTCGCCGCCACCACGCCGGCGGCGGCCAGCGCCCCCAGCGCACGGCGCAGCGTCGTCATGGTCATCCCTCCGCGCGCGTGCTCGGCCCCACCCCGGCCGATGGCTCCGGCCACGATGGTAGGTCTCGCGCGCCCCGGCGGCACGGGTTTCTCGCGGGACGCGCCCGGGGCGGGGGCGGTCCTCGATGCCGCCCGACTCAGCTGGCCTTCTTCTCGGCCTTCTTGGCGGCGGTCCGCTTGGTCGCCGACTTCTTGGCGGCGGCCTTCTGGGCAGGGGCCTTCTTGGCGGCCGACGTCGTGGTGGCGGTCTTCGACGCCGTGGCGCTCTTCGCCGGGGCGGGTGCCTCGCCGCGGGCGGCCTTGGCCTTCTCGACCGAGCGCGACAGGGCTGCGAGCAGGTCGACGACCTCGCCGGACTCCTCCTCCTCGACCGCCGCGACGCGCACCTCGCCGCCCTCGACCTTGGCCCGCACGAGCTCCTTGACGGCGAGCGCGTAGTCGTCCTCGTACTCGCCCGGGTCGTAGTCGCCCGCGAGCTGGTCGATGAGCATGCGCGCCATGTCCATCTCCTGCTTCGAGGCGTGGGTCTCCTCCTGGACGTGCGCGAACTCGGCGGCCCGCACCTCGTCGGGCCAGAGCATGGTCTGCATGACGATGACCCCGTCGCGCACCCGGAGCACGGCCATCGTCATCCGGGTGCGGATGGAGACCGTGACGATGGCGACGCGCTTCTCGCTCTCGAGGGCGTCGCGCAGCAGGACGTAGGGCTTGGTGGCGGACTTGTCGGGCTCGAGGAAGTAGGACTTGTCGAGCCACATCGGGTCGATCTGGTCGGCGGGGACGAACTTGGTGACCCCGATCTCCTTGGAGGTCCTCGAGGGGAGGTCGGCGAAGTCATCGTCGGTGAGGACGACCATGTCGCCGTCCTCGGTCTCGTACCCCTTGGCGATGTCGTCATAGCTGACCTCCTCGCCGTCGATCGAGCACATGCGCTTGTAGCGGATGCGGCCGCCGTCCTCGCGGTGCACCTGGCGGAACTGCACGTCGTGGTTCTCGGTGGCCGAGTACAGGCGCACCGGCACGTTGACGAGGCCGAAGGAGACCGCGCCCTTCCAGATCGCTCGCATGCCCAGCGCCACCTTCCGGTCCTGCTCGTCGTCGTCCCTGGTCAGCCTAGGCCCGGACGGCGTCCCGGGGGAGGGGCCGCCGCACCCGGGTGGGTGCGGCGGCCTCCGGTCAGCCCTCGCCCGCAGCGACGGTCCCGACGTCGTCGGGGCCGTCGAGGCGGAGCACGACCGTCGACCCCGGCGGGGCGGACTGGACCAGCCGGATGCGGGCCAGCGCGGGGTGGCTCTCGAGGAGTCGTGCGCCGTTCGCGAGCGAACGCAGCGCCGCGCTCTCGGCCCGCGCGGCCTCGAGCTGGGCCGCGCCGCGCGAGCGCGCCGCCACCAGCTCCAGGGCCGCGGACCGCAGCTCGCCGGGCAGGACGACGTCCTTGACGACGACCTCCCGGACCTCGATCCCGACCTCGCGCGCCACGGCGTCGACCGCCGCCGTGAGCGACCCCAGAGGCAGCGCCGCGCCCCGGCGGCCGAGCTCCTCGGCCCCCAGCCCGGCCAGCGCCTCGCGCAGGGCCACCTGGGCGGCCAGGTAGACGGTGCCGCCCGGGTCGGACGACCGCTCCAGCCACGCCACGGGGTCCACGACGGCCCACCGCAGGGTGGCGGAGACCCGCACGCTCACGCCGTCGGCGGTCAGGACCTCCTGCGGCGCGAGTGCCAGCAGCGACTCGCGGCGGTCGACCGCGTGCCGCAGCACTCCGCGGCGCCGGCGGTGGCGGCCCGGGCCCAGCACCCGGAGCAGCGCGCCGTGGCGGTACTCGACCACGGACTGGTGGGTGGGGACGGTCAGGTGGAACAGGGACATCGGGCACCTCCTCGGGGGCCGGGTGGGACGGAACGGGTGGGACGGAACGGGTGGGACGGACGGAGGGAACGAACAGGACGGGACGGACCGGGGTGACGCCACCGGGCGGCGGCTGCCGACGGCGGGGTGCCGGCGCTCCGGACGGGCAGCACCGGACCGCAGGGCCGCAGGCGTCCGAGGTCCGACCGGTGGCGCCTGGGGAGTCGAACCCCGGACACCAGGTGCCCGCCGGTGGAGGGCTGAGGATCCACCACGGACGGGCGACGCGCAGGACCGTCCCGGTACCCCGGGGTGGGCTGCTTCCCGACCGTTGTCCGTCGAGAAGGATACCGCCCCGGCGGGGCGCCCCGCCACCGGTTTTCCGTCGGTCAGGGCAGGGGTACGGCGGCCGCGGCCGCCACCAGGGCGTCGAGCGGGGCGGGGAGGGCGCCGGGGTCGAGGCGCTCCACCAGCCGGGCGGCCAGCCGGGCCTTGCGTCCCGACCCGGAGCCGGCGAAGCGGTGCAGCTGGTCGGCCACGGGGCGGCCCCGCCACTGCGGCATCCGGGTGAAGGTCTCGAACGCCGCCCCCTCGCCCATCCCGGCCAGGGTGTCGACGACGGTCCCGGGTCCCAGCCCGCGGATGAGGACCTCCTCGAGGTCGCGCTCGCAGACGAAGACGCCGTGCCACGCCAGCTCCTCGACGCTCTCGGCCCGGACCCCGTGCCGGCGCAGCGCCCCGGTCGCGAAGCGGGTCTCGCCCTGGTCGACCAGGGCCAGGACGTGTGGCCCGGGCCCGCCGAGCCGGTCGAGGAAGCGCAGCAGGTTGGTGACGCCGCCCATCGGGGTGACGCCCACCCCGGGGGCCCGGTCGCGCAGCAGGGCGCGCACCACCACCGCGTCGCTCTCGCCCTCGACCAGGACGACGGGACGCGCCACGGCACCCGGGCGGGGCGGCTCCATCCGCGGACGGTAGCCCAGTGCGCGCCGCGTCCGGGCCCGGGCCACGCGCCGCACGGCAGGATGGGCCCATGCGCCCGATGCTCGCGACCGCCGCCGACGCGCCGCCGCGCGGGCCGGAGTGGGTGCACGAGGTCAAGTGGGACGGGATGCGGGTGCTCGTCGACGTCCGCGGCGGCCGGGTGGTCGTCACGTCGCGGACCGAGCGCGACGTGACTGCGGCCTTCCCCGAGCTCGACGGCCTGGCCGGCACCTACGACGACCTGCTGCTCGACGGCGAGGTGGTGGCCATGGACGAGGGGCGCCCGAGCTTCCACGCCCTGACCGAGCGGATGCACGTCACCCAGCGGCGCAAGGCCGAGACGCTGGCCGCGACCCGGCCGGTGACCCTCATCGTCTTCGACCTGCTGCGCCTCTTCGAGCAGGACCTCACCGGGCAGCCCTGGACCACCCGGCGCCGCCTCCTCGAGGAGCTCGACCTCACCGGCCGGTCGTGGCAGGTGCCCGAGGTCCACGACGACGGCGACGTGCTGCTGCGCGTCACCGACGAGCAGGGCCTGGAGGGGGTGGTCAGCAAGCGCCGCAGCGCCCGCTACCTCACCGGCCGGCGCTCCCCGGACTGGCGCAAGGTCGCCCACCGGCGCACCTACTCGGTGCTGGTCGGCGGCTGGCGTCCCGAGGCGGGCTCCGGCGCCTCGTCGGCCGACCGGCTGGGGGCGGTGCTCGTGGGGTTGCCCGACGGCGAGGGCGGCTGGCGCTACGCGGGCCGCGTCGGCTCGGGGCTGGCCGGGGCGGCGGGCGAGGCCCTGCTGCGCCGCCTGCGGCCCCTCGAGTCCGACACCCCGCCCTTCGCCGACGAGGTGCCCCGCATCGACGCGTCCGGGGCCACGTGGGTGCGCCCGGCCCTGGTCGTGGAGGTCCGCACCCTCATGCTCACCGCCGACCACCGCCTGCGCCAGCCGACCTACCTCGGCGTCCGGCACGACCTGACGCCCGCGGAGCTGCAGGAGGTCGAGGATGGCGGCTGAGCCCTCGGTGACCCGGGTCGAGGTGGGGGGCCGCCGGCTACGGCTCACCAGTCTCGAGAAGGTGATGTACCCCGCCACCGAGACGACCAAGGGCGAGGTGCTCGACTACTACGCGCGCGTGGCGCCGGTGCTGCTGCCCCATCTGGCGGGGCGCCCGGTCACCCGGGTGCGCTGGCCGCACGGGGTCGCCGACCAGATGTTCTTCGAGAAGAACGTGCCCTCGGGGGCGCCCGCCTGGCTGCCCCGGGTGGACGTCGACGACGTCACCTACCCGCTGGTGCCGGGGGTCGCCGAGCTGGCCTACCTGGTCAACCTCAACTCCCTCGAGCTGCACGTGCCGCAGTGGACGGTCACCGACACCGGCGAGCGCGAGAACCCCGACCGGCTGGTCATCGACCTCGACCCCGGCACCCCGGCCGGCCTGCACGAGTGCGCCCAGGTGGCCCTCCTGGTGCGCGAGCGGCTCGAGCGCCTGGGCCTGGACCTGTTCCCGGTCACCTCGGGGAGCAAGGGGATGCAGCTCTACGCGGCGCTCGGCGGCGACCTGACCTCGGACCAGGTGCGCGACCTCGCGCAGCAGCTCGCGCAGGAGCTGACCAAGAAGCATCCGGGCCTGGTGCTCTGGAAGATGACCAAGTCGCTGCGCCCCGGCAAGGTGTTCCTCGACTGGAGCCAGAACGTCGCCGCCAAGACCACCATCAGCCCGTACTCGCTGCGCGGGCGCGAGCTGCCGCACGTGGCGGCGCCGCGCTCCTGGGACGAGGTCGAACGCGGCGCCGACGCACCGGGTGCGCTGACCCAGCTGATGTTCGACGAGGTCCTCGAGCGGGTCGAGCGCGACGGGGACCTCGTCGCCGACCTGCCCTGACCGGGGCGCCCGGCCGCCAGGGGCGCGCCCGGCGGCTCAGGACCGCTTCGCGAGCCGCAGCCAGGTGTCGACCACGGTGTCGGGGTTGAGCGACATCGACTCGATGCCCTCGTCGAGCAGCCACTCGGCCAGGTCGGGGTGGTCCGAGGGGCCCTGCCCGCAGATGCCGACGTACTTGCCGCGCTCGCGGCAGGCGCGGATGGCCATCGAGATGAGCGTCTTGACGGCTGGGTCGCGCTCGTCGAAGGACCCTGCGACCAGGGCCGAGTCGCGGTCGACGCCGAGGGTCAGCTGGGTCAGGTCGTTGGACCCGATCGAGAAGCCGTCGACGTGGTCGAGGAAGGCGTCGGCGTTGACGGCGTTGGAGGGCAGCTCGCACATCATCACGACCTGCAGGTCGTTCTCGCCGCGGGTCAGCCCGTTGCGCCCGAGCAGCTCGATGACGCCCTCGACCTCGGCCACGGTGCGCACGAACGGGATCATCACCTTGACGTTGGTCAGGCCCATCTCGTCGCGCACGTAGCGCAGCGCCTCGCACTCCATCGCGAAGCACGGGGCGAACTCCTCCGACAGGTAGCGGGCCGCGCCGCGGTAGCCCAGCATCGGGTTCTCCTCGTGCGGTTCGTAGCGCTCGCCGCCGAGCAGGCCGGCGTACTCGTTGGACTTGAAGTCCGAGAGGCGCACGATGACCGGCTCGGGCGCGAAGGCGGCCGCGAGCATCGAGACCCCCTCGGCCAGGCGCTGGACGAAGAACTCGCGGGGCCCGGGGTAGGCGGCGATGCGCTCCTCGATCTCGGCGCGCAGGGCCGGCTCCTGGTCCTCGAGCTCGAGCAGGGCCCGGGGGTGGATGCCGATCTGCCGGTTGATGATGAACTCCAGGCGCGCCAGCCCGATGCCCCGGTGCGGCAGGCGCGAGAACTCGAAGGCCTGCTCCGGGGTGCCGACGTTCATCATGATCCGCGTCGGGATCTCGGGCATCTCCTCGAGCGTGGTCTCGGCGACGCTGAACTCGCGCAGCCCGTCGTACACGTAGCCGGTGTCGCCCTCGGCGCACGAGACGGTGACCTCGCGCCCGTCGGCCAGCTCGGTGGTGGCGCTGCCGGTGCCGACCACGGCCGGGATGCCGAGCTCGCGGGCGATGATCGCCGCGTGACAGGTGCGGCCACCGCGGTTGGTGACGATGGCGGCGGCGCGCTTCATGATCGGCTCCCAGTCGGGGTCGGTCATGTCCGCCACGAGCACCTCGCCCGGCACGAACTCGTGCATCGACCCCACGTCGCTGAGGACGCGCACCGCGCCGGCGCCGATCTTCTGGCCGATCGCCCGGCCCTCGACGACCACCGGCCCGCGCTCCTCGAGGCGGAACCGCTGCTGCACCCCGCCGGCCGCGCGCGACTTGACCGTCTCGGGCCGGGCCTGGAGCACGTAGATCCTCCCGTCGACCCCGTCGCGGCCCCACTCGATGTCCATCGGGCGGCCGTAGTGCTCCTCGATGCGCAGAGCGGTGCGGGCCAGCTCGGTGACCTCGTCGTCGGTGAGGCTGAGCCGGCGCTGGTCCTCGGCCTCGACCGGGACGAACTCGGTGGTGCGGCCCACCGTGGCGTCGTCGGTGTAGACCATCTTCGTGGCCTTGGCCCCCACGCCCCGCTTGAGGATGGCCGTGCGGCCGGCGCGCAGCGCGGGCTTGTGCACGTAGAACTCGTCGGGGTTGACCGCGCCCTGCACGACGCCCTCGCCGAGGCCGTAGGCGCTGGTGATGAACACCGCGTCCTCGAAGCCGGACTCGGTGTCGATGGTGAACATGACCCCGGAGGCGCCGACGTCGGAGCGGACCATCCGCTGCACCCCGGCCGAGAGCGCGACGACGTCGTGGTCGAAGTCGCTGTGCACCCGGTAGGCGATGGCCCGGTCGTTGTAGAGCGAGGCGAAGACGAGACGGATGGCGTGCAGCACGTTCTCGATGCCCCGCACGTTGAGGAAGGTCTCCTGCTGCCCGGCGAACGAGGCGTCCGGCAGGTCCTCGGCCGTGGCGCTCGAGCGCACCGCCCAGCTGACCTCGCCCCCTGCGTCACTGGCCTCGCCGACCAGCTGCTCGTAGGCGGCCCGGATGTCGCGCTCGAGGTCCTCGGGGAACTCCTGGGCCTCGACCGCCTCGCGGATCTCGCGCCCGACCTCGGCCAGGCGGCGAGTGTCGTCGACGTCGAGGTCGCGCAGCAGCGTGGAGATGCGCTCGGCCAGCCCGGTGTCGCCGAGGAAGCGGCGGTAGGCCTCGGCCGTGGTGGCGAAGCCGTCGGGCACGGCCACCCCGGCGGCCGAGAGGTGCTGGACCATCTCGCCGAGCGAGGCGTTCTTGCCCCCGACGGACTCGACGTCGTCGAGGCCGAGCTCACGGAACCAGCGGACGGTGGTGCTCATGGGCGGGGGTCCTTTCGGGGGCGGCGCGACGGTGCGGCGGAGGACAGGATGACAGCCCTGGTCAGGCCGAGCCCGTGAGCTGACGCGTGTGCATGATCACGGCCGCCATCTCCTCGACCGACATCCCGGCGGAGTCGATGACGGGGAGCTGGTGGGCGCGGTAGAGCTCCTCGGCCCGCTTCAGCTCCCAGGTGCACTGCTGGAGCGAGGCGTAGGTGGAGCCGGGGCGGCGCTCGCTGCGCACCTGGCTGAGCCGCGCCGGCGTGGAGGTCAGGGCCACGCAGCGGTCGAGGAAGGGACGCACCGGCTCGGGCAGCACGGTCGAGCGCAGGTCCTCGTCGACCAGCGGGTAGTTGGCCACCTTGACCCCGTGCTGGAGGGCCAGGTAGAGCGAGGTCGGCGTCTTCCCGCAGCGCGAGGGCGCGACGAGGATGAGCTCGGCGTGCTGGAGGTTGCGCAGGCTCGCGCCGTCGTCGTGCTCGAGCGAGAAATCGATGGCCTTCATCCGCCGCTCGTAGCGCTGGATGTCGCCCAGCCCGTGCAGGGCCGGCACCTTGGGGCTGGCGTTGACGTGCAGGACCCGCTCGACGATGTCGAGGTGGGTGCCGAACAGGTCGATGAAGGCGCACCGGGTGCCGAGCAGCACCTCGCGCAGCTCGTCGTCGGCCACGCTGGAGAAGACGATGGGCGTGACCGACTCGGTCATCGCGGCGTCGAGCTCCTCGACCACCCGGTGGGCCTGCTCGACCGTGCGGATGAACGGGATCTTGCGCCGCACGAAGGCCACGGTGGGGAACTGGCTGATGATCAGGTTGCCGAGGGTCTCGGCCGAGATGCCGGTGCCCCCTGCGAGGAAGAACACCGGGGTGGCCGGCCCGGGCTCGTCGGTCGACGCCGGGCGGGGGTCGGGCGGATGCTCCATGACAGGACCATACGGACCGGACCGGCCGCACGCGACGCCCGGCTGCCGGGGATCGTCGGCGGAATGGTGGTGATCGAGGAAATAGGGGTCTCGGAACCGTGGCCACCGATTCCGGGTCCCCTTTCCCGGGCCGGGAATCGAGCCCCGCGGAATCAGGGGTTCGAGCGGGGCACAGGGGGTGCGCTCAGGCGGGGGCACCCGGCGCACTCGGCACACCCGGGAAGGGCGTAGATCAGGCAGCAGGACGCGCGGGGGAGGACGCCCGGCGCGAGCCGGCCGGTCGCCGCCTCGGCCTCCCGGCGGGCGGCGTGCCACATGTCGTCGACCAGGGCCGTGCGGGTGTGCGCGCCGAGCCGCACGCGGGAGGGGTACTCGGCGGCGATCGGCCCCGCCACCGCCCGGTAGTCGGCCTCGGCCGCATCGAGGCGGCCCGCGAGGTCGCGTCGGTCCGCGACCAGCCCGGGCAGCGCCACGACGTCGGGGACGAGCGAGCCCCCACGGGAGAAGGTCAGGCCGGCCAGGTCACGCACCCGCCAAGGCCCCGCGGCGGCGGCGTGGGCGGCGGTGTGGGCCGGCACCTGCAGCAGCCACTGGAGCACAAAGACCGCCGCGACCGCGGGCGGCGCCGCGCCGTCGTACCAGCGGGCGTGCAGGCGCGAGAGGGCGGCGGCCCAGTCGAGGGCGCCGGTGGTCGTGAGGGGGTGCTCGAGCGGGCGCGGCCCCACCCGGAAGGTGAGCCACGCGTGCCGGGCGGACATGCGAGCGGCGGCGACACCCGGGTCGGGTGCCGCCGCCGTGGTCGAGCGCTCGCTCGTCAGGAGGTGGCCTTCTCGTAGGCCTCTTGGACCTCGGTGGAGATGCGGCCGCGGTCGCTGATGTCGTAGCCGTTCTGGCGTGCCCAGTCGCGGATGGCGCCGACGTCGCGCCGGCCGGGGCGGGCGGTGGTGGTGCGGGCGGTGCGGCGACCGCCGGTGCGCTCGGCGTGGCCGATCCACAGGGCGAGCGAGTCGCGCAGCTTGGACGCGTTCTCCGTGGTGAGGTCGATCTCGTAGCTGACGCCGTCGAGAGCGAACGTCACGGTCTCGTCAGCCGGGGACTCCTTGTCGACGTCATCGACGAGGAGGACCTGAACCTTCTTGGCCATGGGGTGTTCCTTCGGGGTGGGTTCTCATTTCCGGGGCACACGAGAGCATGCACCAGAACGGGTATCGACAGACGATAGTCCAGGTAAAGCCAGGGTAAAGAAGAAACCGGGAAAACTCTCAGGAATCAGCCGGCGGGGCGCTCACGATTGTCCGGGTCGGCGCTTTCTCGGGTCTTCTCGGCGGCGTTTTCCGCGGCGTCCTGCGCCTCTTCGAACCGGCGCTGGGCCAGCCGCTCGTTGCGGTCGCCCTCGATGATGCGCTTCATGATGACGTAGAAGAAGGTGGCCACGAAGATGGTGGGGACCAGCGCGGCCAGATAGGGCCAGACGACGTCCACGCTCAGGCCTCCGGCTTCAGGTGCGGGAACAGGATGGTCTCGCGGATGCTCGCCCCGGTGAAGAACATGACGAGGCGGTCGACGCCCAGGCCCAGCCCGCCCATCGGAGGGGCGCCGTACTCGAGGGCCCGCAGGAAGTCCTCGTCGAGCTGCATGGCCTCGGGGTCGCCGCCGGCGGCCCGCAGCGACTGCGCCGTGAGGACCTCGCGCTGCACGACCGGGTCGACGAGCTCGCTGAACCCGGTGCCCCGCTCGACCCCGCCGATGATCAGGTCCCACGCCTCGATGAGGCCGGGCTCGCTGCGGTGCGGGCGGGCGAGCGGCTGGGCGATGGCGGGGTAGTCGCACAGGAAGGTCGGCTGGAGCAGGCGGGGCTCGACCAGCTCGCCGAGCAGCTCGAGGAAGACCTTGTCCTTCTCGAGGCCGGGGTCGACCTCGACCCCGTGGGCCGCGGCGTACCCGAGCAGGGTCTCCTTCGGGGTGTCGATCGTGACCGTCTCGCCGACGACCTCGGAGACCCCCTGGTAGACGGGCAGCCAGCGCCACTCGCCGCCGAGGTCGACGGTGCCGGCCGGGGTCTGCACCACCCGGGAGCCGAGGGCGTCGGCCACGCCGAGGTAGAGGTCGTGCATGAGGCCGGCGATGGAGGTCTGGTCGCCCCACGCCTGGTAGGCCTCGAGCATCGTGAACTCCGGGGAGTGCGTGGCGTCCACACCCTCGTTGCGGAAGATCCGGCCCATCTCGTAGACCCGGTCGACGCCGCCGACCACGGCCTTCTTGAGGTTCAGCTCCAGGGCGATGCGCAGCACCATCTCCTGGTCGAAGGCGTTGAGGTGGGTGCGGAACGGGCGGGCCGCCGCGCCCCCGTGCACCAGCTGCACGACGGGGGTCTCGACCTCGAGGTAGCCCTGGCCCTCGAGCACGCCGCGCAGCGCCCGCAGCGCGGCGGCCTTGGTGCGCACCATGTCGCGGGCCTCCTGGCGCACCACCAGGTCGGCGTAGCGCTGGCGCACCCGGCTCTCCTCCGAGAGCTCCTTGTGCAGCACCGGCAGCGGCCGCAGCGCCTTGCTCGCCATCCCCCAGCGGGTGGCCATCACCGACAGCTCGCCGCGGCGGGAGCTGATGACGCGACCCTCGACCCACACGTGGTCGCCGAGGTCGACGTCGGCCTTGAACGCGGCCAGCGCCTCGTCGCCCACCTCGGCCAGGCTGAGCATCACCTGGAGCCGGATGCCCGCGCCCTCCTGGAGGGTGGCGAACGCGAGCTTGCCGGTGGTGCGCACGAACACCACGCGCCCGGCCACGGCCACGACGTCCTGGGTCTCCTGGCCCGACTCGAGGTGGCCCCAGTGCTCGCGCACCTGCTCGAGGGAGTGCGTGCGCGGGACCGACACCGGGTAGGCCTCACCGGCAGCCAGGAGGCGCTCGCGCTTCTCGCGACGGATCCGCAGCTGCTCGGGCAGGTCGGTCTCGACGGGAGCGGGGTCGGGTGCGACGGTCACGAAGGACAAGCGTACGGGCGCGGGCGGGGCGCGCCGCGACGGGTCAGGGGGCCGGGACGAGGACGTCGCGCACGATGTGGTCGAGGGCCTCGTCGGCCTCGAGGAACTGGCGCAGGGTGACGCGGGTGGCCCCGAAGTCGTCGAACTCGCGGGGGGTCATCCCGCCGACCTCGTAGGCACGCACGAAGTCCGGGATGGTCTGCAGCGACGCGACGACGTCCGGGTCGACGGGCTCGTCGATGCGCGCCACCGGCTCGTACCCGCTGGCCTGGAACCTCTCCTGCCACGCGAACGGGGGGGAGAGCACGATGTCGCCTCCGACGAGCTCGGTCCACTGCAGCTGGTTGCGGTAGGCCGCGGCCAGGAGGCGCGCCTGGTAGCCCCGCTCGCGGAAGACCCCGTAGGCCCTCTTGAAGGCCGCGACCCCGGCCCACTCGAGGTGCTCGGGCTCGATGTCGATGCCGTCGCGCTCCACGACGGTCTTCATCCAGTCGTCCAGGCGGCCGACCATGATCGTGACGACCGGCCCCATCGACGCGGTGTCGCCGCCCTCGGCCCGGCGGCGGTCGAGCCCGCGCTGGATGGCGGCGCCGGCCTCGACGGCCTGCGAGACGGTGAACGAGACGGTCACGTTGATGCTGACGCCACGCGCCGTGGCCTCCTCGATCGCCTCGATGCCGACGCTGGTCGCGGGGATCTTGACGATCACGTTCGGGGCCAGGGAGGCGAAGTGCTCGGCCTGCTCGACGAGGGCGCCGGCGTCGCGGTGCAGCCGGGGGTCGGTCTGCATCGACAGCCGCCCGTTGCGGCCGGCGTGCTCGCCGAAGGCGGGCTCCAGCAGCTTCGCGGCCTCGACGGAGACCTCCTCGACCACCTGCCAGCCGATCTGCGACTCGCTGAGGGTCGGCTTCTCGGCGGCGATCTCGGCGATCCGGCCGAGCCAGCGCGGCAGGTCCGAACGGATGGCCGCCAGCGCGATGACCGGGTTGCAGGTGGCGCCGACGGCCCCCCAGCCGATCGCGGCGGCGAGCTCGGACATCGTGCAGGAGTCGTTCCACAGGGCCGTGGGAGTGGTCTCGGTCATCGTGCGCAGGGGCGAGGGGTTCACTGCGGTCCTCCGTGGTGGGTGGTGACGCCGACCGGAGCGAGGGCGGCGAGGGCACCGCGGGGCTTCCGGGACATGGTCGGCCTTTCGCTCATGACATCCGACGCCACGAGTATGAATGTACTGACATTAGCAGTGTCGCGGTCGCGCGGGGCGGTGCGTGGCGGCCCGGTCAGCCTTCGTGGACCGTGACGTCGAAGGCGTACTGGTCGTAGCGGTAGCTGTGGTCGCCGAACTCGACGGCGGTGCCGTCGGCCGCGTACGCGCGCCGGGTCATCGTGAGGAGGGGGTCACCGGCCGCCAGGCCGAGCAGCCGCCGCTCCCGCGCGCCGGGGCGACGCGCGCCGATGGTCTGGTGCGCGATGACCGGGCGCGCCCCGCGGGCCCGCAGCAGCGCGTAGAGGCTGGTGTCCACGAGCTGCTCGGGATCCAGGTCGGCGAAGCGGGGGGCCAGCCAGTTGTGCATGAGCGCCGTCGGGGTGTCACCGACCGTCCGCAGCCGTTCCACCGAGACGAGCGGGGTGTTCGCCGCGACCCCGAGGGCCTCGGCCGCCACGGGGTCGACCGCCACCGTGCTGAACGACAGCACCTGGGTGGTCGGCTGATGGCCACGCCGCACCATGTCGTCGTAGAGGCTGGTGAGCTCGTCGCGACGGTGGATGACCTGGCTCGCGACCGTGGTGCCCACGCCGCGTCGCCGCACGAGGAGCCCCCGGCTCACGAGCTCGGCGATGGCACGGCGGACCGTCGGGCGCGACAGGTCCAGGCGTTGCGCGAGGGCGAGCTCGTTCTCGAACGCGTCCCCCGGCTGGAGCCGGCCGTCCTCGATCGAGGCCGTCAGCTGCTCGGCGAGCTGGTGGTAGAGCGGGACCGGGCTCGCGCGGTCGATGGTGACGGGGATGACGTTCACTCGTGCAGTGTAGGGCGACGAACTACTACGAGTGCGGATGATCGATTGTCCTGACAATTGGCGGTCGCGGGGCGTCATCTGTGAGACTGGGTCGACACCTCCCCGACAAGGATCTGATACCCGTGACCACCACCCCCACCCGCATCACCCACCTGCTCAACGGCGTTCCCTGGGAGGGCACCGCCGAGCGCACCAGCCCGGTGTTCAACCCCGCCACGGGTGAGCAGACCGGCGAGCTCGACCTCGCCTCGGCCGCCCTCGTGGACGAGGTCGTCACCCACGCCCACGAGGCCTGGGCCTCGGGGTGGGGCAGCATCTCGCTGGCCAAGCGCACCCAGGTGCTCTTCCGGTTCCGCGAGCTGCTCAACGAGCGCAAGGAGGACATCGCCGCCCTCATCACCGCCGAGCACGGCAAGGTGCTGTCCGACGCCCTCGGCGAGGTGACTCGCGGCCTCGAGGTCGCCGAGTTCGCCTGCGGCATACCGCACCTGATGAAGGGCGGCTTCACCGAGAACGCCTCGACCAAGGTGGATGTGTACTCGATCCGGCAGAGCCTGGGCGTCGTGGCGGTCATCAGCCCGTTCAACTTCCCGGCCATGGTGCCGCTGTGGTTCGTGCCCGTCGCCATCGCCTGCGGCAACGCCGTCGTCATCAAGCCGAGCGAGAAGGACCCGTCGGCCGTCAACGCCGTCGCCGAGCTGTGGACCGAGGCCGGCCTGCCCGACGGCATCCTCAGCGTCGTGCACGGTGACAAGGAGGCCGTCGACGCCTTCCTCACCCACCCTCAGGTGAAGGCCGTGTCGTTCGTCGGGTCCACCCCGATCGCCAAGTACGTCTACGAGACCGGCACCGCCCACGGCAAGCGGGTCCAGGCCCTCGGTGGCGCCAAGAACCACATGCTCGTGCTCCCCGACGCCGACCTCGACCTCGCGGCCGACGCCGCCGTCAACGCCGGCTTCGGCTCGGCCGGCGAGCGCTGCATGGCCATCTCGGCGCTCCTCGCCGTCGACACCATCGCCGACGAGCTCATCGAGAAGATCAAGGACCGCGTCGGCAAGCTCGTCACCGGCGACGGCACCCGCGGCTGCGACATGGGCCCGCTCGTCACCGCCCAGCACCGCGACAAGGTCACGTCCTACCTCGACGCCGGCACCCAGGCCGGCGCCACGCTGGTCATCGACGGCCGCGAGGGCGACGTGGACGCCGACGCCGACGGCTACTTCCTCAAGCCGACGCTGTTCGACCACGTCACCACCGACATGTCGATCTACCAGGACGAGATCTTCGGCCCCGTGCTCTCGGTGCTGCGGGTCAAGACCTACGACGAGGCGTTGGCGCTGATCAACGCCAACCCGTACGGCAACGGCACCGCGATCTTCACCAACGACGGTGGCGCCGCGCGGCGCTTCCAGAACGAGGTCGAGGTCGGGATGATCGGCGTCAACGTGCCGATCCCCGTGCCGATGGCCTACTACTCCTTCGGCGGCTGGAAGAACAGCCTGTTCGGCGACACCCACGCCCACGGCATGGAGGGCGTGCACTTCTTCACCCGCGGCAAGGTGGTCACCTCGCGCTGGCTCGACCCGAGCCACGGCGGCCTCGAGCTCGGGTTCCCCCAGAACGTCTGAGCCGCCGGGAGGACCGGGAGCGCCGGGTGGGCCGTCGGCCCGCCCGGCGCTCCCGTCACATCAGGGGGCGGTATCCCTTGTGCGGGGGCGGCGACTGTGCCACGCTGTGCTGGACCGTTCCAGCAGATGAGAGAGAGCCCCATGGCCTTCGTCGACCGCATCGCCTCCGCCCCCATCTCGTGGGGTATCTGCGAGGTACCGGGCTGGGGGCAGATGCTGCCGACCGACCGGGTGCTCTCCGAGATGACCGGTCTGGGCCTGCGCGCCACCGAGTACGGCGCCCCCGGCTTCCTCCCCACCGAGGCTTCGGGCATCCGCTCCGTCCTCGACGGCCACGGCATGTCCCTGCTGGGCGGGTTCACCCCCCTGGTGCTGCACGACCCCGCCCGCCGCGAGCAGGCCACCGCGTACGCGCGGTCGGTGGCCGAGCTGCTCGGCGCGGCGGGTGCCACGACGTTCGTCTCGTGCCCCGTCATGGACGACGACTGGTCGGTGCCGCGGACCCTGACCCGTGAGGAGCACCAGCACCTCGTGCGGATGCTCGGGGTCGTCGACACCATCTGCGACGAGCACGGCCTGACGCAGGTGCTGCACCCCCACGTGCAGACGGTGGTCGAGACCTCGCCCGACGTCGAGCGGGTCCTCGAGAGCTGCGACGTGAACTGGTGCCTCGACACCGGGCACCTCGCCATCGGGGGCACCGACCCCGTCGACTTCGCCCGGCGCGCGGCCGACCGGGTCGGCCACGTCCACCTCAAGGACGTGCGGATGGACCTCGTCCCCGCGCTCATGGACCGTTCGACCTCCATCATGGAGGGGGTCCAGGCGGGGCTGTTCCCGCCCCTCGGCCAAGGCGACCTGCCGCTGGGCGACGTGGTGCGGGAGCTCGAGCAGGCCGGCTACCAGGGGTGGTACGTCATCGAGCAGGACACGGCCATCACCGGGGCGATGCCGGAGCCGGGCGAGGGCCCGGTCCGCGGCGTCGAGGAGTCCCTGCGCTACCTGCACGAGGTCGTGGCCCCCTCCCTCGAGCCCAGCGCGTGACGAGCGCCCCGGTGGACCTGCTGGCGGTGGGCCGGATCAGCGTCGACCTCTACGCCCAGGAGGCGCACGCCTCGTTCCTGGAGCCCCAGACCTTCGTCAAGTCCATCGGGGGCAGCCCCACCAACGTCGCGGTCGCGGGGGCCCGTCTCGGGCTGCGCTCGGCCCTGGTCACGGCGGTCGGCGACGACCTGCTGGGCGCCTACGCCACGGCCCGGCTCGAGGAGCTCGGTGTCGTCACCCGCCACGTCGCGAGCCGGCCGGGCGCCCAGACCCCGGTCGTCCTCGTCGCCCTGGAGGACCCGGCCGAGCCGACCATCGCGTTCCTCCGGCCCCCGGACGCCCCGGACACCGACATCGCGCCGGCTGCCGTCGACGACGCCACCCTCGACTCCTGCGCGGTCCTGTGGGTCAGCGGCAGCGCGCTCGCGGTGGGGGCCACCGCGGCCACCACCATGACGTGGATGCGGCGCCGGGCCCGCCGGCCCCACACGGTGCTCGACCTCGACCTGCGCCCCTCGCTGTGGCCCGACGTGGCCACGGCGACGCGGTCGGCGCAGGACGCCATCGCGGTGTCGAGCGTCGTGATCGGGAACCGGGCCGAGTGCGCCATGGCGGTCGGGACGGGCGAGCCGCACGGCGCCGCCGACGCCCTGCTCTCGCGGGGCGTCGCGCTGGCCGTCGTCAAGATGGGCGCCGACGGCGTGCTCCTCGCCACCGCCGACGAGCGGGTCGTCGTCGACCCCATCCCCGTGGCGGTCCGCTGCGGCTCCGGTGCCGGTGACGCGTTCGGCGGCGCCCTTGCCGCCGGCCTGGTGCACGCGTGGTCGCTGGAGCGGATCGGCCGGCTCGCCAACGCCGCCGGCGCGTTGGTGACCTCCCGTCTGACCTGCGCCGACGCCATGCCGACGTTGCCCGAGCTCGAGGAGTTCGCGGCGCGGTCCACGAGCGAGCGAGCGGGGAGTGGCCACCGTGGGTGAACACCACACCGTGCTCAGCGCGGCGGACTACCGCGCCCTCACCGAGGCGCGCGTGCGCGAGCCGCGGTCGCTGCGCCGGGCCCTGGCCGAGCGCCGCCGCCGCCCGCTCGTGGGCGCCGACGGCCGGATGCTGCTGCTGGCCGCCGACCACACCGCGCGCGGGAAGCTCGCGATCGGCTCCGACCCGATGGCCGCCGTCGACCGGCACTCGTTGCTCGAGCGCATCCTGACCGGGCTGGCCGACCCCCGGGTCGACGGTGTCCTGGGCAGTGCGGACGTGCTCGAGGAGCTCGCCCTCCTGGGGGCCCTGGACGGCCGCCTGGCCGTGGGCACGATGAACCGCGGGGGCATCGTGGGCGCCCACTGGGAGCTCGACGACCGGCTGACCGCCTACGACGTGGAGCACGTCGTCTCCACCGGGCTCGACGGCGGCAAGACCCTGCTGCGGGTCGAGCCGACCGACCCCGCGGTGCCGCGCACGCTCGAGATGGTGGCCGCCATCACGACGGCTCTGGCCGACGCGGGCCTGATGTCGCTGGTCGAGCCCCTGCCCTACCTCAAGCGCCCCGACGGGACGGTCGAGCGCGACCCCTCGGAGGACGCGCTGACCCGGATGGTGGCCATCGCGAGCGGTCTCGGCTCGTCCTCGGCGTCCACGTGGCTGAAGATCCCCGCCACCGCCGACCCCGCCCGGGTGGCGGCGGCCACCACCTGCCCCGTCCTGCTGCTCGGCGGCGACGCCGGCCGCGACTGGCCCCGGGTGTTCGACCGCTGGCGCACCGCGCTGGAGGTCCCCAACGTGCGCGGCCTGGTCCCGGGCCGGGTCCTGCTCTACCCCGAAGAGCTCAGCGTCCGTGACGTCGTCGGCCGGGCCGGCGACCTCGTCCACCCCTCGTCCACCCACCCCAGCATGGAGGTCCCCGCGTGAGCAACCACCACCGCGCACGAGCCCTGTCCACCGACGACAGCCTCGTGACCGTGACGCCGGCCACCGCCGGCTGGACGTACAGCGGCCTGGAGGTCTTCGACCTCGGGTCGGGCCCCGTCACCCGCGTCCTGGAGGGCGTCGAGGCGGTGCTCGTCCCCCTCTCGGCCACCGACGTGGCCGTCACCGTCGACGGTGAGGGGCACACCCTGCGGGGTCGCACCGGGGTCTTCGCCGCGGTCTCCGACTGGATGTACCTGCCGCTGGGCTCGCACGTGGTGCTCGAGGGCGAGGGGGGCGAGATCGCCCTCTGCACCGCGAAGGCCGAGCGGCGCTTCCCGCTGCGGGTCACGCCGGCCGACGAGGTCCAGGTCGAGGTGCGCGGCGGCGGCCGGGCCACCCGCCAGGTCACGAACATCGCGACCCCGGGCTCCTTCGACGGCGCGGACCGGATCAACGTCTGCGAGGTGCTGACTCCCGGCGGCAACGTCTCGTCCTGGCCCCCGCACCGCCACGACGGCATCGGCGACTGCGCGCCGACCAACGAGGAGATCTACTACTTCCGGATGGGCCGGCTGGACTCCCCCCACGGGCACCCCCACGGGCAGGGCCTGTTCCGGGTCTACACCGTCGACGGCTCGTCCGACGAGACCGTCACCGTGCTCGACGGCGACGTCTACCTGGTGCCGCAGGGGTACCACGGGCCGTCCACCGCACAGCCCGAGTACCCCATGTACTTCCTCAACGTGCTCGCGGGCCCGGGAGCGGAGCGCACGATGGGCTTCTGCGACGACCCGGACCACCACTGGATCCGCGACACCTGGGGCGAGGCCGGCCAGGACCCCCGGCTCCCGATGACCTCGGCCGACGGGCGGGTGGCGCGATGAAGAAGCAGATCCGGATCGCCGTGCTCGGGCTCGGCTGGATGGGCCAGGCGCACTCGCGCTCGGCCCGGCGCATCCCGACCCACTTCCCCGACCGTTCCTACGACCCGCGCCTCGTGGTGTGCGCCGACCCGGTCGCGCAGCGCCGGCAGCAGGCCGTCGAGGACTTCGGCTTCGAGCGCGCGGTCGAGGACTGGCGCGAGGCGGTGGCGGCCGACGACGTCGACGCCGTCTGGGTCACCGCGCCCAACGCCCTGCACCTGCCGATGATCGAGGCGGCGACCGCCGCCGGCAAGGCGGTCTTCAGCGAGAAGCCGATCGGGGGCAAGCCCGAGCACGCCGTCGAGGCGCTGCGCCTGGCCCGCGCCAGCGGCGTGGCCACCGGCGTCGGCTACTGCTACCTGTGGTCGCCCCTCGTGCTCCACGCCCGCCATCTGATCGCCAGTGGTGCGCTCGGCGAGATCACCCACTACCGGGGCCGCTTCCTGTCGATGTACGGCAGCGACCCGCTCGGGCTGCTCACCTGGCGCTTCTTCCTGGACCAGGCCGGCTACGGCGTGACGAGCGACATCCTCAGCCACTCGGTCGCGCTGGCCCAGTTCCTCGTGGGTCCGGTGAGCGAGGTCGTGGGGATGGCCAACACCACGATCCCGCGGCGTCCCCTCCCCACGGGGGCCGCGAGCCACTACGGGGTCGGCTCGCCCGAGGACCCCACGGGCGAGGTCGAGAACGAGGACTTCGCCTCCATGCTGTGCCGCTTCGCCGGTGGGGCCACCGGCACCTTCGAGGCCAGCCGCACCGTCGTGGGCCCCGAGAGCCAGAACGCCTTCGAGGTCTACGGGACCAAGGGCTCGCTCAGCTGGAACCACGAGCGGATCAACGAGCTCGAGCTCTACCTGGTGACGGACTCCCCGAACTCGGGCTACACGACCGTCTACGGCGGCGAGCGCTTCCCGTACCACGGCGCGTTCGTCCCCGGCCAGGCCAACAGCATCGGCTTCGAGGACCTCATCGCCATCCAGGACCACGCCTTCCTCGAGGCGCTCGCCACCGGCGCCGACTTCAGCCCCGGGTTCGCGGAGGCGGTCGACGTCGTCAGCGTGCAGCAGGCCCTCATCGACTCGTGGGCCTCCCGCGGCTGGCAGCCGGTCACCGACCTGAAGGAGACGACCCGATGAGCACCGTCCGGATCACCACGGCCGAGGCGCTGGTGCGCTTCCTGGTCGCCCAGCGGACCGTCGTCGACGAGCAGGAGGTGCCCCTCTTCCCCGGCGTGTTCGCCATCTTCGGCCACGGCAACGTCACGAGCCTGGGTCACGCCCTGGAGCAGCACCGTGACGAGATCCCGGTCTGGCGCGCCCAGACCGAGCAGGGCATGGGCCTGGCCGCGGTCGCCTTCGGCAAGGCCACCCGCCGGCGCCAGGTCATGGTGGCCACGAGCTCGATCGGCCCGGGCGCGACCAACATGGTCACGGCCGCGGGGGTGGCGATGGCGAACCGCATCCCGGCGCTGTTCATCTCCGGTGACGCCTTCGCCTCGCGGCTGCCCGACCCCGTCCTGCAGCAGGTCGAGCACTTCGGGGACCCGACGACGACGGTCAACGACAGCTTCCGCCCGGTCGTCCGCTACTGGGACCGCATCACCCACCCGGCCCAGCTCCTCAGCTCCCTCCCGCAGGTCGTCCGGACCCTCCTCGACCCGTCCGACTGCGGCCCGGTGTTCCTCGGCCTGCCCCAGGACGTCGCCGCCACGGCCTTCGACTACCCGAGCAGCTTCTTCGACGAGGTCGTGCACACCGTGCCCCGCCCCCGGGCCGCCAGCAGCGAGCTGGCCCGGGCCGCCGAGCTCCTCGCCGCGGCCGAGCGCCCGGTCCTCGTCGCCGGGGGAGGGGTCCACTACTCCCTGGCGGAGGCCGAGCTCGCGGACTTCGCGCTGCGGCACGGCATCCCCGTCGTCGAGACCGTGGCCGGCAAGTCCTCCCTCCTGGCCGACCACCCCCGCTACACGGGCCCGATCGGCGTCACGGGGGCCGACGAGACCAACGAGGCCTGCGCCCGCGCCGACGTCGTCCTCGCCGTCGGGACCCGGCTGAACGACTTCGTCACCGGGTCGTGGACCCTCTTCGACGCGCAGGCGCGCCTCATCGGGCTCAACACCGCCCGCTTCGACGCGACCAAGCACCGCAGCCTCCCCGTCGTCGGTGACGCCCGCGAGAGCCTGGTCGAGCTCTCGGGCCTGCTGGGCTCGTGGACGGCGCCCGAGGCGTGGACCGCCGCCGGGGTCACCCTCCGCGAGCGCCTCGAGGCCCGGGTCGCGGGTCGGGTGGCCGACGACGGGGTCGCGCCGCTCAGCTACGCGCAGGTGGTCGGGGCCGTGCACCGGTCGGCGACGGAGAAGGACTACGTCATGACCGCGGCCGGCGGCCTGCCGGGCGAGCTCAACATCAACTGGATGAGCAAGGCGGTGGCCAGCTTCGACTGCGAGTACGGCTTCTCGTGCATGGGTTACGAGACGGCCGGAGCCTGGGGCGCGGCCATGGCCCGGCCGGAGGGCGAGGTCTACTGCCTCGTCGGCGACGGCTCGTACCTCATGCTCAACAGCGAGATCTACTCCTCGGTCCTCTCGGGCAAGAAGTTCGTCCTGGTCGTGTGCGACAACGCCGGGTTCGCCGTCATCGAGCGTCTCCAGCGCAACCAGGGCGGCAACTCCTACAACAACATGCTGCGGGACTCCCTGGGCCCGAACAGCGACGTCCGGGTCGACTTCGTGGCGCACGCCGCGTCGTTGGGCGCCCGCACCGCGCGGGCCGGCTCGATCGCCGAGCTCGAGGCGGCGCTGGAGCAGGCGCGTGGCCACGACCGCACCAGCGTCGTGGTCGTCGACGTCCGCGAGTCGGACTGGACCGAAGGGAACCTGTTCTGGCAGGTCGGCGTCCCGGAGGTCAGCGACCTCGGGTCCGTGCGGGACGCGCGGGTCGCCAGCGACGACGGGCTGACCGCCCAGCGTCGCGGCGTCTGATGCCGCCGGCGGCCACGGCACCGGCACCGAGGGGCCCCACCCCGAAGACCCCCCGCCCCACCATCCGGGACATCGCCGCGCGGGCCGGCGTGTCCAAGTCGCTGGTGTCCCTGGCCCTGGGCGGGGCGCCCCGCGTCGCGCCGGGGACGCGGCAGGCCATCCTCGACGCGGCCGAGGAGCTCGGGTACCGGCGCAACGCCGCGGCGCAGGCTCTGGGCGCCCACCGGACCCGCACCATCGGCGTCTTCGTGCTCGACCTGCACAACCCCATCACCGCCGACCTGCTCCAGGCCGTGCAGGCGGAGGCGCGCCGGCGGGACTACCGCACCATCGTCGTCGTCGGCGACGAGGACGCGGCCGCCGAGCGCGCCGAGCTCGAGAAGCTGCTGGAGTTCCGCGTAGAGGGCATCATCGCCCTCGGGCACCGCCTCCCGGACGGCGCGCGGGAGGCCTTCACCGCCGACTGCCCGGCCGTGGTCATCGGCAGCCAGCAGGAGGGTGTCCCCCACCTCGTCTCGATGAGCAACGACGACGTGGCCGGGGCGTCCCTGGCCGTCGACCACCTGGTGGCGCTGGGTCACGAGCGGATCGCCCACATCGACGGAGGGTCGAGCGCCGTGGCCCGGGACCGACGGCGGGGCTACCGCGCCGCCATGCGGCGCCACGGCCTCGCCGAGCACATCACCGTCGTCAAGGGCTCGTTCACCGACGAGGGCGGCTACCGGGGGGCGTCCCAGGTCCTGGCCGGGTCGGACCCGCCGACGGCCCTGTTCGTCGTCAACGACCTGGCGGCCCTCGGCGTGCTGGCCGCGGTGGCCGACCGTGGCCTCGCCGTGCCCGGCGACGTCTCCGTCATCGGCTACGACGGCACCCGGATGGCCGGCCTGCGGGCGCTCGGGCTGACCACGGTGGCCCAGCCGCTCGACGAGCTCGGCACCCGCGCGGCGGCGCTCCTCTGCGGCCGGCTCGAGGGCGAGCCGCCGGGGAGCCCCGTCACGAGGCTCACGCCGACCCTCGTCGTGCGCCGCACGACCGCGCCCCCCGCGTCGCGCCACCCCGGCGGGCCCGGCCCGGGCCGCGGTCGCGGGGTGACGACCTCGGGAGGAACCGCCCGCCTCAAGGCTTAATGTCATGACATTCCCGATAGGATGCAGCATGCCGTCGCACCTCCCTTCGCCTCGTGTCCCCGACTCGCTCGCGGCTCCGCCCCTGCGGTGGGGCGTGCTCGGCACCGGGTGGATCGCCGACCAGTTCGTCGCCTCGCTGCGGGCCAACACCCGGCAGGTGATCCAGGCCGTCGGGTCCCGCTCGATGGCCTCCGCCCAGGCCGCGGCGGCGCGCTGGGAGGCGGCCGGTGCCCACGGGTCCTACGAGGCGCTGGTCGCGGACCCGGCGGTCGACATCGTCTACGTCGCCACCCCGCACAACTTCCACCTGCCCCACGCGCTGCTGGCCATCGCCGCGGGCAAGCACGTGCTGATCGAGAAGCCGGTCGGCCTCGACGCCGCCGAGGCGCGCGCCATCGGCGAGGCGGCCGAGGCGGCCGGGGTGTTCTGCATGGAGGCCATGTGGACCCTGTTCCTGCCGAAGTTCGACGTCGTGCGTCAGCTCCTCGCCGACGGTGCGCTGGGCGAGGTGGTCGCGGTGCTCGCCGACATGGGCGAGCGGTTCGACCCCCCGCACCGCATCACCCGCCCCGAGCTGGCGGGTGGCCCCCTGCTCGACCTCGGCACCTACGCCGTCACCTTCGCGACGTGGATCCTGGGTGCCCCGGATGCCGTGCGCGCCGTGGCCACCCCCGCGCCCGGGGGGACCAACGGCCAGCTGTCCATCGCCCTGCGCACCCCCGCCGGCGGGACGGCCGCCCTGCAGACCACGATCCTCGCCGACAGCGCCACGACCGGCAGCATCATCGGCCGGGAGGGGCGCCTCGAGCTGGGGAGCCGCTTCTACCTCCCGGGCCCGGCCACGCTGTACCCACGCCAGGGCCCGCCCCTGCACTGGGCCGAGACCAAGGTCGAGCACGCCGCCCTGCACTTCGAGGCGGCCGAGGTCGCCCGGCGGGTGAGTGACGGCGAGACGTCCTCCCCGCTGCGCCCGTGGGCCGAGACGGTGATGACCCTCGACGTGATGGACCGGGTGCGCGAGGCGACCGGGCTGCACTTCGAGAAGGCCCGGCTCGCTCGCGACGCCTGAGCGGCGGCCCGAGCACCGCCCGTTCCCGGCCGCGTCGGCCCGGCCGACCGACCCCTGCTGCCTCCCGGCCCGGGGGCGCTCAGACCTGCCTGTGCCCTGGTAGGTCATCGTTATGACACGTTGTCATCACATTTTGGATCATTTGTCAGGACAAGCCTTGCCAGGGGGGTGGGGAGTGGGTCACAGTACCGAGTGGCACGCGCTAAGCAGTAGGGCGAGCCGGCGCAACGCAGCGCACAGCGGGCCGGGCCCGCGATCAAGGAGGAAGCATGAAGGCTCCCAAGCTGGCCCTGGTGGTCGTCGCGTCGACCGCTCTGGTGCTCGCAGGATGTAGCGGTGGCACCACGGCCGACCAGAGCACCGCGAAGTCCACCTCCGCAGCGGCCGGCGGTGGCGACAACAGCGCGATCAAGATCTGCATGTACACCCACGGTGACGGTGGCGGGTTCTGGTCGGTCGCGAAGAAGGGCGCCGAGAAGGCGGCCGCCGACCTCGGCGTGACCCTCGACTACCAGGAGTCGAACAACGACGCGCAGAAGCAGGCGCAGCTGATCGAGGCCGGCGTCACCGGCGGCTGCACGGGGCTGGCGGTGTCGGCCCCCAATCCCGACGCCATCAAGGACGCCCTGAAGAAGGCGACCGCGGCCGGCATCCCGATCGTCACCATGAACTCGGGCAGCGCGGTCTTCCGGGACCTCGGTGCCATCACCCACGTCGGCCAGGACGAGTTCATCGCCGGCCAGGAGGCGGGCAAGAAGTTCAAGGAGATGGGCGTCAAGAAGGTCCTCTGCCCGCTCCACGAGGCGAACAACATCGGCCTCCAGCAGCGCTGCGACGGCATCAAGGACACCTTCGGCAACGTCGAGAACCTCCAGGTCACCGCGGGTCTGGCCGATCTGGCCAAGAGCCAGGCGGAGATCCAGGCCAAGCTCGAGTCCGACCCGTCCATCGACGCGGTGTTCGCCCTGAACGCCGACATCGCCACGGGGGCGGCGCTGCCGGCCGCCGAGGCCGTCGGCCGCCCGATCAAGATCGGCACCGTCGACCTGTCGGGCGAGGCCGTCACGGACATCAAGGACGGCAAGATCGCGTTCGCCATCGACCAGCAGCAGTTCGCCCAGGGCTACCTGCCCGTCGTGCTGCTCTACCTGAACAAGATCAACGGCCACGTCCTCGGTGGCGGCCAGCCGATGTACACCGGCCCCGGCTTCGTCACCAAGGACAACGCCGACCTGATCCAGAAGCTGGCGGAGGCCGGCACCCGCTGACGGCCGCGGTGGCGGGGCGCCCGTCCGCCCCGCCACCGCTCCGTCCCCCTCCCGGCCACCGAAAGGTCCCCCATGTCCACCACGACCGCACCCGCGGCGACCGGCACCGACGAGCGCCTGGTCGCGGTCTCGAGGTTCACGCGAGTCCTGCGGCGCCCCGAGCTCGGGGCCCTGCTGGGCGCCATCGTCATCTACGTCATGTTCGCGCTCGTCGACACCACCGGTGTCTTCGTCACCATCGCCGGCACCGCCCGCTGGACGGACGTCGCCGCCTCCGTGGGCATCGTCGCGGTCCCCGTCGCCCTGCTGATGATCTCCGGGGAGTTCGACCTCAGCGCGGGCGTCATGGTCGGTACCTCGGGCCTCTTCGCCGGGCTGCTCACCACCCAGTACGGGTTCAGCATGTGGCCCGCCATCGGGCTCACCCTCCTCTTCGCGGCCGGCATCGGGCTGGTCAACGGGTGGCTCGTGATGCTCACCGGCCTGCCCTCGTTCATCGTCACGCTGGCGATGTTCTTCTCGCTGCGCGGCATCAACCTGGGTGTCACCAAGATGCTCACCGACACGGTCCGCGTCGCGGGGATCGACAAGGTGCCCGGGTACGACTCGGCCGCGTCGGTGTTCGCCTCGACGTTCTGGGCCCCCTACGACTTCCGGACGTCGGTGCTGTGGTGGCTGGCCATCACCGTCGTCGCCACCACCGTGCTCACCAAGCTGCGCTTCGGCAACTGGGTCTACGCGGTCGGTGGCGACCAGACCGCCGCCCGCAACACCGGGGTGCCGGTGCGCCGCACCAAGATCGCCATGTTCGTCTGCACGTCCCTGGCCGCGGCCCTCGTCGGCATCATCACGCTGCTGCGCCTGAAGTCGATGCAGGCGGGCCAGGGCGTCGGCGAGGAGTTCACCTTCATCATCGCGGCCGTCGTCGGCGGCTGCCTGCTCACCGGTGGCTTCGGGTCGGCGATCGGCGCGAGCATCGGCGCGTCGATCATCGGGATGGCCTTCATCGGGATCGCCTACGCCGGCTGGAACACGGACTGGTCCTGGCTCTTCCTCGGGGTCATCCTGTTCATCGCCGTGCTCGTCAACACCTTCATCGGCCGCCGCGCCCAAGGAGCCCGCAAATGAGCGAGTACCCGCCCGTCCCCGACCACCAGCGGGCGGGACCCGTCGCCGGGGCGCCTGGCGCGTCGCCCGTCCCGGGCGAGGACGTCCGGCCGGCCCTCGAGCTGCGCTCGGTGAGCAAGGCCTTCGGGAGCGTGCTCGCCATCCGCGACATCACCCTGCGGGTGGACCCCGGCACCGTCACCTGCGTGCTCGGTGACAACGGGGCCGGGAAGTCGACGCTGATCAAGATCCTCAGCGGCGTGCACCAGCCGACCGAGGGCGAGCTGCTGGTCGACGGCGAGGTGCGCTCCTTCACCACGCCGCGCGAGGCCCTGGCCGCCGGGATCGCCACCGTCTTCCAGGACCTCGCGACGGTGCCGCTCATGTCGGTGTGGCGCAACTTCTTCCTCGGCAACGAGCCGATGCGCGGGGTCCCGCCGCTGCGGTTCCTCGACGCGCGCACCGCGCGGGCCGTCTGCCGCGACGAGCTGCTCGCGATGGGCATCGACATCCGCGACCTCGAACAGCCGGTGGGCACCCTGTCCGGTGGCGAACGCCAGGCCGTCGCGATCGCCCGGGCGGTGCACTTCGGGGCCAAGGTCCTGATCCTCGACGAGCCGACGAGCGCCCTCGGGGTGAAGCAGTCGGGCGTGGTGCTCAAGTACGTCCTCCAGGCCCGGGAGCGGGGGGTGGCCGTCGTCTTCATCACCCACAACCCGCACCACGCCTACCTCGTCGGTGACCGCTTCTACCTGCTGAACCGCGGCCGCCTCACCGACGAGTTCGTGCGGGGCCGCGTCGTGCGCGAGGATCTGGTGAAGGCCATGGCCGGCGGAGCGGAGCTCGAGGCGCTGGCACACGAGCTGGAGTCCGTGAACAGGTGAGCGACGTGGAGGCGACCGTGAGTACGCGAGATGCAGGATTCGGAGTCCCGACCGGCCCGGAGCCCGAGGTACGACGCGTCGGGCTGCTGGGCTGCGGCCGGATCGGCCGCCTCCACGCGGGTCTGCTGGCGGACACCCCCGGCTTCACGGTGGCGGGTGTCGCCGACGCCGTGCCCGAGGCGGCCCGCGCCGTGTCGGCCTCGACGGGGGCGCCGCTGATGTCCATCGACGAGGTGCTGGCGTCGCCGGACGTCGACACGGTCGCGATCTGCACGAGCACCGACACCCACGTCGACCTGGTCGTCGCCGCGGCCCGCGCCGGCAAGGCCATCTTCTGCGAGAAGCCGCTGAGCCTGAGCCTGGCCGAGGTCGACCGGGCCCTGGCCGCCGTCGAGGCCGCCGGGGTCCCCTTCATGGTGGGGTTCAACCGGCGCTTCGACCCCGGCCACGCGTCGGTGCGCGATGCCGTCCGCAAGGGTGAGGTCGGCGACCTGCACGTCCTGCGCATCACCAGCCGCGACCCCGCGCCGCCGCCGCCCGCCTACGTGGCCGTCAGTGGCGGCATGTTCCTCGACATGGTCATCCACGACTTCGACATGGCCGGGTTCATCGTCGCCAGCCCGGTGGTCGAGGTGTACGCGCGCGGTGCCGTGCGGGTCGACCCGCTCATCGGCCAGGCCGGCGACATCGACACGGCGGTGACGATGCTGGTGCACGAGGACGGGACCCTGACCACCATCGACAACAGCCGCGAGGCGGTCTACGGCTTCGACCAGCGCATCGAGGCCTTCGGCTCGGGTGGTGTCGCGGTGTCGGACAACCCGTCCCGCCACGCCGGCTGGCGCCGTACCGCGGAGGCCACCATCGGGCAGCCGCTGCCGTGGTTCTTCCTCGAGCGCTACCACGAGTCCTACCGCCGCGAGTGGGTCGCCTTCCACGACTACGTCGTCGGGGGCGGTGACTCGCCCTCCGGCACCGACGCGGTGCGGTCCTGCACCGCGATCGCCCTGGCCGCCGGGCTCTCCCTCCGCGAGGGCCGGCCCGTCCGGGTCGACGAGATCGGATGACGCGCGCCCGCATCGCCGTCACCGGTGCCACCGGGTTCGTCGGCGGTGCGGTCGCCGCGGTCCTGACCGCGAAGGGCCACGACGTCGTGTGCCTCGTGCGCAGCGACCCCGGGCCGGGGTTCCCGTGGCCCGCACGCCGGGTCGACCTCCAGGACACCGGCTCGGTCGCCGGCGCACTCGAGGACCGCGACGGGGTCGCCCACCTGGCCATCCTCAACGACTTCGCGCGGATGTACGCGCAGCGGCGCGAGGCGCACGACGCCTACGTGGGGCTCACCCGCCGGGTCGTCGACGCCGCCAACGCCACGGGATGCACCGTCGGGTACGTCTCGACCGACTGGGTCCTCGACGGGACCGGTCACCTCGCCACCGAGGACGAGCCGCCCAACCCGGTCAACTTCTACGGGGTGCTCAAGGCGGCCTCCGAGATGGTCGTGCTCGAACGCGCCCGGAGGGGTTTCGTCGCCCGCGTGGGCGGCGTCCAGGGGGTGCACCGCACCCGCCCCGCGGGGCCGCGCGCCCAGGACGTCGGGTTCGGGTACTTCGTGCTGTCCCTCGTCGACGCCCTGCGCGCTGGTGAGCGGTTCACGGTCTGGGAGGACGCCGCCATCAACTCGGTGGCCACCCCGATCACCTCCAGCGAGATCGGGGCGCTCCTGGGCCGGGCCTTCGACCGGGAGGTCGACGGGGTGCTGCACTTCGCCGGGGCCACCGCGGTGACCCGGCGCGAGCTCGCCCACGCCACCTGCGACGTCTTCGGCCTCGACCCCTCGCTGCTCGACGTCGGGCCGCCGCCCGAGCACGCCCGGCTCCCGGCTCCGGTGCCGTACGACACCAGCATGTCGGGTGAGGTGACGATGGCGCGGCTCGGCACCCGCGCCCACACCGTCGGTGAGCAGCTGCAGGCGCTGCGACGGGAGCGCGACGAGGGGCGGGTCGTCGCGCTCAGCTGACGGCGGGCGACGGGCGACGGGCGGCTGGTCGAGATGGGCCGCCCGCGCTCAGGCCCCGTGGCTGCGGGTGCGCGCCTCCTGCGCCGCCAGCCGTTCCTGGAGCTCGGGCAGGCCCACGCCCTCGGTGATCGCCTGGTGGACCACGTCGGCCTGGGTCCGCGGCGACAGGCCGCCGACCGGCTGGTCACGGTCGAGGTTGGTCGGGAAGGCGTAGCCCTCGGCGCCGGCGGCGACGACGTCGGCCACCCGCTCGGGCGCCATCCCGGCCGCGCGGCGTTCCATCAGGGCCGGGTACACGGCCTCGACGACGCGGCGGCGGTCGACGGTCTCCATCGCCCGGCCGAACGCCGACGACACCTGCAGCAGGTTGGCCATGCGCCGCACGGAGGTGGTCCGGTTCGTGCCCGCCGCGTGGAAGAGCGCGGGGTTGAAGAAGGCGGCGTCCCCCGTGGCCAGCGGGAGCTGCACGTGGTGGGTGACGAAGTACTCCTGGAACGCGGGCAGCCAGTACGCGAGGTAGCCGGGCTCGTACTTCTGCGAGTGGGGGAGGTAGAGGGTGGGGCCGGACTCGACCGGCATGTCGCAGTGCGCCACCGCGCCCTGCAGCGTCAGCCCGGGCGAGAGGCGGTGCACGTGGGCCGGGAACGCGGCCGAGACCTCGGGGCTCTGGAAGCCGAGGTGGTAGTCGCGGTGCACGGTCTGCCCGGCGCCGCCCGGCGTCACGACGTTGACCTGGCTGGTGACCTGGTAGCCCGGGCCCAGCCACGCGCTGGCGGCCAGGGCGAGGACGTCGTTCGCGTAGTAGTCGACGAAGGCCTCGGGGTCGGCGACCGCCAGCTTCTCCAGCGCGTTCCACACCCGCTCGTTGGCTCCGGGGGCGGCGAAGTGGTCGCCGGCCGGTCCGCCCCGGGCCTTCTCCTGCGCGATGATGCGCTCGAAGACGGCGCTGACCCGGTCGACAACCGCCGGCTCGAACGCCGCGGTGAAGACCACGATCCCGGGCCCGTCGGCCAGGGCCCGGGCCACCTCGGCGCGCACCGCCCGCCGGCCGTCCTCGTCGGTCGTCGCCGCGCGCACCGCCGCGGCGTCGTAGGTCAGCACCCCCTGGGTCACGCCCGCCGCGTGCGGGTAGTCGGCCGGGTCGGTGCCGACGTCGACGACGCGCAGCAGGTCGTCGAGGTCGCAGTCCTGCGGGCTCAGGTAGCCGGAACGGGTGCGGTGGGTCGTGCTGGTCACGGGGGCTCCTCGTCGTCGCGGGTCGGCGCGTGCGTCGTGCTCCAGCCTGGGCCGGTCCGGGGCCGGTGGCGAGGCGCGGATCCATCAAAAAGACCTCAACGCGCCGGTCCGGTCTCTGGCCAGCCGCGCCCGGGCCCGCGACGATGGGGCATGGTCCGCCGCAGCCACCGGGTCCGCGACGTCGCGGAGCAGGCCGGGCTGTCGACGGCCACGGTCGACCGGGTCCTCCACGCGCGCCCGGGCGTGAGCGCGCGAGCGGTGCGGGCCGTGGAGACGGCCCTGGCCGAGCTCGACCGGCAGGCGAGCGCCGTGCACCTGTCGCACCGGTCCCTGGTGGTCGACGTCGTGCTCGACGCCCCCGGGCGCTTCCGCGCCGCCGTGCACGACGCGGCCCGGGAGGCGGTGGGGATGCTGGGGGCGGCGACGGTGCGGGCCCGCTTCCACGACGTGGAAGGTGCCACCCCGCGGGCGCTCGCCCACCTGGTGGACGGGCTGGGGTCGGGCGGGCGGGTCAGCCACGGCATCCTGCTCAAGGCGCCGGATGACGAGCACGTGGGGGCCGCCGTGCGGCGCGCCCTCGACCGCGGTCTCCCGACGGTCACCCTGGTCACCGACATCGCCTCCTGCGGGCGGGTCGCCTACGCGGGGCTCGACAACGCCGCCGCGGGTGCGACGGCGGCCTACCTGTTGGGGCACCTGGCCGGGCGCCGCCCCGGCGTCGTGCTGGCCACCCTCAGCCACCGCACGTTCAGGGGCGAACGCGAGCGGCTGGCAGCCTTCGAGGCGCGGTTCGCGGTGGCCGCCCCGGGCCTCGCCGTGGTCCTGGTCGGGGACCTGCGCGGCGAGGACGAGGCCACCGAGCGCGCCGTCACGAACGCGCTCGAGCACGGGGCGCCGGTGGCCGGTGTCTACTCCATGGGTGGGGGCAACACCGGCGTCGTGCGGGCCCTCGCCGCGGCCGGTGCCGAGGGCGTGCCGTTCGTGGCCCACGACCTCGACGCCGACAACCTCACGCTCCTGCGCACCGGGGCCATCACCGCCGTGCTGCACCACGACCTGCGTACCGACCTCCGCTCGGCCCTGACCCAGCTGCTGCGGGCCCACCGCCTCGTGCCCGGCGCGCCGACCACCGTGCGCTCGGCCCCCCAGGTGGTCACGCCCTGGAACATCCCGCCCCGGCTCGGCGGCCGAGCGGCGGCCGACGCCGGCGCAGAAGGCGCCGCGGACGGCCCGCGGCCGGCCACGGGAGGCTCCTGACCGGGTCGGCGCCCCTCGCGGTCACCGACGCGGCGCCCCGCTGCGGGCCGCCGCCCGTAGGACACTCGCCAGCGCCGCCAGGTCGCCCCCGGCCGCGCGGGCGGAGTCCAGGTCGACCTCGGCCCCGGCGGCGATGGCGGCCGCCGCGGCCCGCACCGGGCGCGCCACCCCCGGGCCGGTGGCCACCCCGCACACGGCCCGCAGCCGGCCCGTAGCGTCGAGCGACAGCACCACCGGCGCGTCGGCGTCGCCGACCAGCACCTCGGTGGCGCCGGCCGGCGCCACCCCCATCGACTGCATCGACGCGTCGCCCTGGTCCGACCACGACCAGGGGACGTCGTCGAAGGGGTCGTCGAGGCCCAGCGCCGTCGCCGCGGCGACCGCACCCTGGCGGCCGGCCGCCGTGTAGGACTCGAGGCGCTCGCCGCGGCCCCCGCCCGCGGCCCGCATCCGCACCACGTCGCCGGCCGCGAGCACCGCCGGGTGCGAGGTGCGCATGGCGGCGTCGACCACCACCCCGTCGTCGACGGTGAGGCCGGCCGCCACGGCCAGGGCCGTACGCGGTGCCACCCCGACGCCGGCCACGACCGCGTCGGCGGTCACCACGGACCCGTCCGACAGGTGCACCCCCGTGACCCGCCCCGCGTCGCGGCGCACCTCCTGCACGGTGACGCCGGTGCGGACGACCACGCCGGCGGCCTCGTGCCGCCGGGCCAGCCACGCGGCCACCGGCGCCGGCACCCCACGGGGCAGCAGCCGGTCGGCGGCCTCGACGACCTCGACCGCGACGCCGCGTGCCACCGCGGCCGCGGCCACCTCGAGCCCGATGACGCCACCGCCGACCACCACGAGGCGCCCGGCGGTGCCGAGCGCGGCGGTGAGCGCGGCGGCATCGGCGGCGTCGCGCAGGGTCAGCACGCCCGGGCCGTCGGCGCCGGGCACCACGAGCCGGCGCGGCTCGGCCCCGGTGGCCAGGACCAGCGCCTCGAACGCCCACGTCGTGCCGTCGTCGGTGGTGAGCACCCCGGCGGCAGGGTCGATCGCCTCGACCAGGGTGCGCGGGCGCACGAAGATGAGCTCGAGCCACGGGGCGCCCGGCGGCAGGAGCGAGGGGATGTCGGCGCCGGGGTCGAGGAGGACGTCCTTCGACAGCACGGTGCGGTCGTAGGGTCCGCGCGGCTCGGCGGTCAGCACGGCGACCGAGGCCCCGGCCTCGGCGAAGCGGCGGGCGGCCCCGGCAGCGGCCGGCCCGCCCCCGACGACGACGAACCGCGGCGACTCCATCAGCCCGAACCTAGCCGACGAGCAGCGCGACGGCCGCAACAGCCGAGGTGAGGAGCACCGCCACGTCGAACCCGCGCTGGCTGATCCGGGCCACGGTGGCGGACCCCACCACCCCGCCGAGCACGACCAGCGGGGCCAGCAGGCCGGCCCGGGCGACGTCGGCGCCGTGCAGCAGGCCGAGCCCGATCGAGAACGGCACCTTCACGAGGTTGACCACCAGGAAGAACCAGGCGTTGGTGCCGAGGAAGCGGCGCTTGTCGATGCCGGCGGCCGACAGGTAGAGGGTCATCACCGGCCCCGCGGCGTTGGCGGTCATCGTCGCGAACCCGGCGGCGCTGCCGGCAGCCCAGGCGGCGGCCGGATGGCCCGCGGCCCGGGCCGCCCCGGCGGCGCCTTCGTCGCTGCCGGCCCGGCGCCGCCGCGACCACAGCTGGAGCCCGAGCAGCACGAGCAGCACGCCACCGATCGAGCGGCGCAGCGTCTGGTCACCGACGTGGGCCAGGAACAGCGAGCCCAGGGCCAGCCCGGGCAGCACCGCCGGCAGCAGGCGCCGCACCAGCGCCCAGTCGGCGTCGCGGCGGTAGTGCCACACCGCCACGAGGTCACCGACGATCAGGACGGCCAGGATGGCGGCCGTCGACTGCCGCGCCGGCAGCACCGAGGCGAAGAGGGCCACGGCCAGGACGGCCAGTCCGCCGAGCGCGGTCTTGGAGTACCCGATGACAACCGCGCCCACTGCCATGAGGGCCAGGCCCACGAGGGTCCCGCCGAAGAGGTCGAGCATCCCCGCAGGCTACGGGCGACGCGGTCCGGGTGCTCCGAGCGACCACGAGCGGCCCGATGCCGGGCCGCCACCGGCTCAGACCCGGCCGAAGTCCTGGGTCCAGTAGATGCCGTAGCTGCCGCCGCGGCCGACGCCGACGCCCACCGCCACGTTGGCGCAGGCCAGGATGTTGGCGCGGTGCCCGGAGCTGTTCATCCAGGCCGCCATGACCGACGAGGCCGAGGGCTGGCCGGCGGCGATGTTCTCGGCCGAGCCGTACAGGTAGCCCTGGGCCCGGATGCGGTCCCACGGCGAGCGGCCGTCGAGCGAGGTGTGGCTGAAGTAGTTCCGCGTGGCCATGTCGACGCTGTGCAGGCGGGCGGCCTCGGCCAGGCGGGTGTCCCAGTGCGCCGCGGGGCAGCCGGCCTTGGCACGCTCGACGTTGACCAGCGTCAGCACCTCGCGCGCCATGGTCGCGTCGGGGCTGGTGGTCGTGGTCGTGCTCCGCTGCACCCACGTCACCTTGGCGACGCCGCCCGGGCGCGGCAGCGGGCGCGCGTCGGCGGGGGCGGCGAGGGCGACCGCGGCCGCCACGACGGACCCGACCGCCAGGGCGCGGGCAGAAGGAGCGAGGAGGTCTCGGAGCACGGGGATCACCTTCGGGGTGGGCCGCGGGGCGGCCCGGGGGTACGGGGGGCGGGGGACGACGCGCCCTGCCCGCCTCATCCGCGCCCACGATGACACGGCACCGCCCGTCAGGAGGCCCGAACGCGAAGGACCCGCCCCTCCGGGGGAGGGGCGGGTCGGTCGCGCGGAGGGCGGTCTCGCGTCAGCGGCGGGCGCGCCGGCGCTTCTGCTGGGCCTTCTTCAGCTCGAGGCGCACGATGTCGCGGCGGCGACGGCCCTCGACCTTGTTCGGCAGCGAGAGCTCGACGACCTTCCAGTACACCGAGGCGGCCTGCTTCCAGAGGCTGCCGGTGACGTAGGGCAGCTCGTGGCGCTCCATCAGGTCCTGGATCCGCGGGGCGATCTGGGCGTACCGGTTGCTCGGCATGTCGGGGAACAGGTGGTGCTCGATCTGGTGGCTGAGGTTGCCGGTCATCACGTGCATGGCCTTGGAGCCGCTGATGTTGCCCGAGCCCAGCATCTGGCGCAGGTACCACTCGCCGCGGGTCTCGCCCTCGATCGAGGTCTTCTCGAAGGTGGAGATGCCGGGCGGGAAGTGCCCGCAGATGATGACGGTGTTGGTCCACACGTTGCGTACCAGGTTCGCGACCAGGTTGGCCGTCAGCGTGGTGCGGGCCGAACCGGTGACGGCCGACATCGCGGGGTGCACCAGGTAGTCCTTGGTCGCCTGGCGCTTGATCTTCTGCAGCACCTCGGAGCGGTTGGCGCGGAACTCGGCCTTCTGCTCGTCGGTCATCCGGTTCTTCGTGGCGACGTACTTGCCGAGCTCGAGGTCGTAGGCGGCGATCGAGTACTCGAACAGCAGCGCGTTGCCCACGTGCCAGATCGGCTGGAACAGCGAGAAGAGGGTCCACTTCTGGTCCTCGTCGACGCGCAGGATGCCGTAGCCGAGGTCGTTGTCGCGGCCGAGGACGTTGGTGAAGGTGTGGTGGATCTCGTTGTGGCTGTGCTTCCACTGGCTGGCCGGGGAGGCGTTGTCCCACTCCCACGCGGTCGAGTGGATCTTGGGGTCACGCATCCAGTCCCACTGGCCGTGCATGACGTTGTGGCCGATCTCCATGTTCTCGAGGATCTTGGCCACCGACAGCCCGGCCGTGCCGAGCCACCACGCGGGCCGGATGCCCTTGACCTTGACCCCCGAGAAGAGCAGGACGGCGCGGCTGCCCATCTCGAGGTAGCGCTGGGTCTTGATGACCTTGCGGATGTAGGCGGCGTCGCGCTCGCCGCGGCTGTCCATGACCTCCTTGCGCAGGGCGTCGAGCTCGTGGCCGATGCCCTCGATCTGCTCGGGGGTCAGGTGCGCCGCGGGGTTCGGGCGCCCGGACTTCTTCAGGGCCGGGCGCTGCGGGCGCGGGGTGTCGCTCTGGACGCGCAGCCGCGGGTTGATGCCCTGCGGCTTGGTCGAGGCGTGGCGTTCGGGGGCGAGGGTCATGAGGGTGGGTCCTTCCGTGTCGCTCGCGGGGGCTGGGCTGGGTCTCGGGGGCTGGGGGTGGGGGGTCACGGTTCGGAGCATCCGTACGGAGGCACCGAGGGGCGGGTCAGATGTCGATCTCGCAGGAGCCGGCGACGGCGTTGACGCAGGTCTGCACGGGCAGCGGCTCGTCGGACTCGTGCACGGTGACCTCGCCGGTGCGCAGGTCGCGGATGGCGCCGGCGCGCATCGGCAGGACACAGCCGAAGCAGATGCCCATCCGGCAGCCGCTCGGCATCAGGATGCCGGCCCCCTCGCCGGCGTCGAGGATGGGGGTGGCGCCGTCGGCCTCGAGGGTCAGGCCGCTGCGCGCGAAGGTGACGGTGCCGCCCTCGCCGGGCTCGACCACGCTGGGCCGGAAGCGTTCGACGTGCAGGCGCTCGGGGATGCCGGCGTCGGCCCAGTGCGCCTCGGCGGCGTCCAGCAGGGCGGTCGGGCCGCACAGCCAGGTCTCGCGCTCGCGCCAGTCGGGGACCAGCGCATCGAGGCGGTCGAGCTCGAGCATCCCGTGCACGTCGTCGAGGTTCAGGCTCAGCGCCATCCGCCCGCTCTCATGGTGGGCGGCGAGCTCGGCGGCGAAGATGACGTCACGCTCGCTCGGCGCGCAGTGCACGTGGGCCACGTCGCGCAGCTCGGTGAGGTGGTTGCGCAGCATCCCCATGACGGGGGTGATACCGCTGCCGGCGGTCAGGAAGAGGACCTTGGCCGGGGCCGGGCTGGGCAGGGTGAAGTCGCCGGTCGCCTGGTCGAGCATGACCAGGGTGCCGGGGCCGGCCTCGCGCACGAGGTGGCGGCTGACCTTGCCCTCGGGGATGGCCTTGGTGGTGATGGCGATGCAGCCGGCCGGGATGCCCGCAGCCGGCGAGCCGTCGGCGCGGTGGGTGAGGCTGTAGGCGCGCCAGTGGCGCACGCCGCCGATGTCGATGCCGATGCGGATGTACTGGCCGGGGACGTGCCCTCTCCAGCCGCGCCCGGGCCGGATGACGACGGTGGCGGCGTCGGCGGTCTCGGGGCGGACCTCGACGATGCGCCCGCGCAGGTCGGCGCCGCTGCGCATCGGGTCGATGAGGTCGAGGTAGTCGGCGGGGACGAGGGGGGTCGCGAGCGCCTCGGCCAGCTTGCGGGCGCCCCGGACGACGCCGCCGAGCGGGCCGTCGGTGTGCGCCCCGAGGCGCGGCCGGGTGGCGCCCGCGGACGGGGTCGCTCGGTCGATGCTCGGTGCACTCATGTACCCGAGCGTAACCTACGTTGGCGTAACTTACGAGTCCGTAGGTTGCGGCGTGTTCCGCCTCCCCGTGCGTCAGTGGTCGCCGGCCATCAGGCGGCCGATCTCGGTGCGGTCGGCGTCCCGGCCATCCATCTCGGCCACGACCGCGCCCCCGTGCACGACGGCGATGCGGTCCGCGAGCGAGAGCACCTCGTCGAGCTCGGCCGAGACCAGCAGCACCGCGGCGCCGGCGTCGCGGGCCTCGACGATCCGGCGGTGGATGAACTCGATCGACCCCACGTCGACGCCCCGGGTGGGCTGGGCCGCCATCAGCAGGCGGGGCTTGAACGCCATCTCCCGGGCCACGACGACCTTCTGCTTGTTGCCGCCCGAGAGCGAGCCGGCCGTCTGCATCACCCCCGAGGAGCGGATGTCGAACTCCTCGCGCAGGGTCTCGGCGTTCTCGCGGATGGCGTCGAACTGTCGCACGCCCCCGCGCGCGAACGGCTCCTGGTCGTACTCGTTGAGCACGAGGTTGTCGGCGATGGAGTATGAGCTGACGATGCCGTGCTTCTCGCGGTCCTCGGGGATGTGGCCCACGCCCGCGTGGTGGGTGCGGTGCGGGTCGGCGGTGGTCAGGTCGAGGTCGCCGAGGCGCATCGTGCCCGAGACGACCTTGCGCATCCCGGCCAGGGCCTCGACCAGCTCGCGCTGCCCGTTGCCCTCGACCCCGGCGACGCCGACGATCTCGCCCGCGCGCACGGTGAGGCTGAAGCCGTTGACGGCCACGAGGCCGCGGTCGTCCTGCACGTGCAGGTCCTCGATCTCGAGCACCGGCGCGCCCGGGGTGGCGGTGGCCTTGTCGATCGAGAGGACCACCTCGCGGCCGACCATCATCGTCGCGAGCCCCCGCGCGTCGGTGGCCGCGGTGGCGACCTCGCCCACGACGGCGCCCTGGCGCAGCACGTAGACGCGGTCGGCAACGGCCAGCACCTCGCGCAGCTTGTGGGTGATGAAGACGATGGACGTGCCCGAGTCGGCCAGCTCCCGCATGACGCCGAGCAGCTCGTCGGTCTCCTGGGGGGTGAGCACCGCGGTGGGCTCGTCGAGGATGAGCAGGTCGACCTTGCGCGAGAGCGCCTTGAGGATCTCGACGCGCTGCTGGGTGCCGACCGGCAGGTCCTCGACCACGGCGTCGGGGTCGACGGCCAGCCCGAACCGGGCCGACAGCTCGCGCACCATCGTGCGCGCCGAGTCGACGTCGAGGAAGCCACCCCCGCGGGTGGACTCGTGGCCCAGCATCATGTTCTCGGCCACCGTCATGACGGGTACCAGCTGGAAGTGCTGGTGCACCATGCCGATGCCGCGGCGGATGGCGTCGCGCGGGTCCTTGATGGGCGCGGTGTCGCCCTTGACCGACACGGTGCCGGAGTCGGGGGTGATGAGCCCGAAGATCTGGTTCACCAGGGTCGACTTGCCGGCGCCGTTCTCGCCGAGCAGGGCCACGATCTCGCCGCGGCGCACCGACAGGCTGATGTCGCGGTTGGCGTGCACCGCGCCGAAGCTCTTGCTGAGCCCCTGGACGTCGAGCAGGACCTCGCCGACGTTGCCCTCGCCGAAGCCGGACTGCTCGGGCGGCAGCCCGAGGATGGCCTCGTTCGTGACGACCGAGGCCAGGTGCTCCTGGGAGGTGTCGTGGCCGACCGGCCGCGGGGTGCCCTCGGTGGGCGTCGGGTCGCTCATCACTGGTCCTTCTTCACGTAGGGCTGCCCGGCGGCGGCCGGCCCCCGCACCCGACCGGCGGCCAGGGCCAGGACGACGAGGGTCGCGACGTAGGGCAGGGTGCCGGTGAGCTGCGGCGGGACGTCGAAGCCCCCGGTCTGCTGCAGCTGCGAGGCGACGGCGTTGACGAACCCGAAGAACAGGGCCATCGCCACGGCCCGCAGCGGTCGCCACGCCCCCATGATCATGATCGCCAGCGCCAGGAAGCCGCGCCCGGCGGTCATCCCGCGCTCGAACGAGCTCGACGCGTCCATCGAGAGGTACACCCCGGCCAGGCCGGCCAGCGAGCCGGCCAGGGTGACGTTGACCAGCCGCAGGCGCTCGACGTTGATGCCGGCGGTGTCGGCCGCCGACGGGTACTCGCCCACGGACCGGGTGCGCAGGCCCCAGCGGGTGTGGAACAGCCCGACGTGCACGACGACGGCGGCGATGATCGCGACCAGGGCGATGGCGCTGCGGCCGCTGAAGAAGGTGTCGCCGATGAGCGGGATCTGCGACAGCAGCGGCACCTCGATGTTGGGGATGACCCCCGGGAGGGTCTTGCCCGACACCAGGTAGAACGAGGTCAGGCCGGTGGCGATGATGTTGAGCACCACCCCGGCGATGATCTGGTCCATCCGCCAGCGGACGGTGGTCCAGGCCAGGAAGCCGCCCGCGAGCAGGCCGGTGCCGATGCCGGCCAGGATGCCGACGGCCATCGAGCCGGTGGCCGCGGCGCTGAAGAAGCCCGCGAAGGCCGCCAGCAGCATCTGGCCCTCGATGCCGATGTTGACCACGCCCGAGCGCTCGCCGATGACGCCCACCAGGGCCGCCAGCACGAGCGGGATGGCGTAGCCCCACGCGGCGCCGTACATCGACGGCGCGATGTCGTTCTTGGCGTAGTAGAAGACGTAGGCGGCGACCAGCACGACGGCGGCCACGACCAGGGTGGTGCGGTTCTTGGCGACCCAGGTGCCCATGTCAGCTCCCCCAGCTCGTGGTGGCGACGCTCGTCTTGGCCGCCCGGCTGCGGAACAGCCACCGGCCCAGGACCGGGATCGAGACCATGAGCAGGATGATGGCGAGCAGCAGGTCGACGATCTCGGGCGCGATGCCGGTGTTGAACTGCAGGCCCGCCGCGCCGGTGCGCAGGACGCCGACCAGGAACGCGGCCGGGATGGTCGCGAGGGGGTTGGCCCGCGCGAGCAGCGCGATGGTGATGCCGTCGAAGCCGAGGGTGCCGACGATGGCGGGCTCGAAGCGGTGCAGCGTGCCCTCGGCCTCGAGGGCCCCGCCGAGGCCGGCCAGGCCGGCCCCGAGCATCATCGACAGCACGACGACCCTGTTGATCGGGATGCCGGCGTACCCGGCCGCGCTCTTGTTGGCCCCGACGGTGTTGAACCGGAAGCCGAGGGTGGTGCGCGAGAGCATCCACCAGCCGGCCACGGCCAGCACGACGGCGATGGCGAACCCGATGGGGACGCCGCCGAGCGCGCCCAGCTGGGCGGCCTCGGGGATGGGCTCGGTCTGCGGGATGCCGCTGGTCTTGGACGACTCGCCCTGCAGCGGGCCGACGACCAGCCAGAACGTGATGCCCGCGATGATGTAGTTGAGCATGATCGTCGAGATCACCTCGTGCACGCCGCGGTAGGCCTTGAGCACCCCCACGAGGAGCCCGACCAGGGCACCGAAGACGATGCCGACGAGCATCCCGAGCAGGGCGCCCAGGAACCCGGTACCCCCGGCCACGTAGGCCACCCAGGCGCCCATCACGGCGCCCATGGCGAACTGGCCCTGGCCTCCGATGTTGAACAGCCCGAGCCGCAGCGGCAGGACGACGGCCAGCCCGGTGAGGACCAGCGGCGCGGTCTTCTGCAGCGTGCGGGTGAACGCGCCGGGGGTCACCAGCGCCTCGCGGACCAGCGTCTCGTACGCGAACCAGGGGTTGACGCCCTGGTAGCGGATCAGCGCGGCCCCCACGAGGAGCGAGATGACGAGCGCGACGAGGATGACCACGCCGCTCTGGTGGCCGATGAGGTAGGCGAGCAGGCCGCCACGGTCGCGCGGCTCGCGGGGCGCGGGCTCCGCGGGCGGCGACGGCGGCGCTGCCGTGCTGGTCTCGGACATGGGTCTCCAATGACTCGGGGTGCCCACAGTCTGACCTGAGCCGGACGCGGGCGGAAGTGCGGGGGTACCGGATCCGCGGCGGCCGTCTGGGCAGGTTCTGCCGTTCGCCGCGGCCCGGTCACCGGCGGGGACGTGCCGAGGGGGCGGGCATCCGGGTCGGGATGCTCGCCCCCTCGGGACGGGTGGTCACGCGCGGTGACCGCTGAGCGACGTCAGAGGGTCACGCCGGTCTTCAGCGTGCCCGCCTCCATCTGCTTGACGACGTCGGCGACCTTGGCCTTGACGTCGGCCGGGATCTTGCTGTCGAAGTCGTGGAACGGCGACAGGCCCGCCTTGCCGAGGGTCTGCAGACCCTCGAAGTCGCCCGCCTTGGCGGTCTTGACGGTGTCGGTGACGCCCTGGCTGATGAGCTTCTCGGCCGAGGTGATGAGGCACGGCTGGGCCGCGGGGACGGTGTCCCACTGGTCGGTGTCGACGCCGATGCAGAACACGTCGGTGCCCGCGCCGGAGGCCTTGGCGATCTCCTGGAGCGCGCCGTTGCCGGTGTTGCCGCCGGCGCCGAAGATGATGTCGGCCTTCTGGGCGAGCATCTTCTTGGCCTCGCCCGCGCCCCATACCGGGTCGTTGAAGGCGTTGTCGGCGGCGGGGTGGTAGACCGTGGCGACGGTGACCTTGGGGTTGGCGGCCTTGGCGCCGGCCTCGAAGCCCTTGGCGTACTTCTGCACCGGCGGGATCTCGAGACCCAGGACCTGGCCGAGCTTGTTGGTCTTGGTCATCAGGCCCGCGAGGTAGCCGGCGCCGTAGCCCGCCTGGTCCTCGGGGAAGACCAGCCCGGTCACGTTCTTGGCGGTGACCTTGGTGGCGTCGTAGCCCTGGTCGACCCCGATGAACTTGGTGTCGGGGTTGGCCGTGGCGGCCGCGGTGGTGGCGTCGGCCATGAGGAAGCCCACGGTGACGATGACGTCGTACTTCTTGTTGGTGAACTGCGAGATGTTCGCCGCGTAGTCCTTGGCGTCCTGGGTCTCGATGTACTTGTAGAAGCCGCCCTCGTCCTTGGCGGCGGCCATCGCACCCTCGTGGGCCGACTGGTTGAACGACTTGTCGTCGACCTTGCCGGTGTCGGTGACGAGGCCGACGCAGAACACGGCGGGGTCCGCGCACTTCGAGTCGTCGGTCGGGGCGCCGGCAGCGCCGGCGGAGCCGGAGCCGGAGGCGGTGGAGCCGCCGCCGGAGGTGCCGGTGCTGCCGCCGCAGCCCGCGAGGGCCAGGGCGAGCGCCGCGGGGACCGCGACGAGGTAACGCGTGGACTTCATGGAGGATCCTTCGGGAGGTCGGGTCAGACCTGCGGATCCTACGACCAGTTCGGCCTCCCACCGCACACGCCACGGCTTCGTTGCGCGGTCGTTACCGACGGGTCGCCCGTCGCCTACCAGCCGGGCCCGGCGGACCACCCGGCGTCGACGGTGACGGTGGTGCCCGTGATACCGGAGGCATCCGCTGAGGTCAGGAACGCGATCGTGGTCGCCACCTCGTCGGCCGTGACCGGGCGCCCGAGGGCCGACGCGGCGCGGTAGCGGGCGACGCCCTCGGGCCAGGCCGCCTCCAGCCCGTCGCGCTCGACGAGGCCGGGCGCCACCCCGACGACGCGCACCCCGCGGGGGCCGAGCTCGGTGGCCGCCGCCCCCACCAGGTGGTGCAGGGCGGCCTTGGCCACGGCGTAGGGGGCGTGGGTGGGCATCGCCCGCAGCCCCTCGATGGAGCCGACGAGCACCGCGGCGCCGCCCGCGCCCATCCGGGCGGCGGCCTGCCGGAGCAGCACGGCGGTGGGGCGCAGCCCGGCTCGGTGGTAGGCGTCCCAGGCGGCGGCGTCGAGGTCGTCCCAGGCCACGTGGTGCTGGGGGAAGGCGTTGAGCACGACCACGTCGGGGGGGCCGAGCGCCGCCTCGCAGCGGTCGAGCAGGTCGGCGCAGCGGGCGTCGAGGCCGCTGGGGTCGTCGAGAGCCACGTCGAGGTCGGCGTGCAGGGCCACGGCGCGGCCGCCGGCGGCCTCCACCTCGGCCACGGCGGCCGCGGCCCCGTCGGCGTCGCCGCGGTAGTGGACCGCCACGTCGTGCCCGGCGACGGCCAGGGCCCGTGCCACCCCCCGCCCGAGGCCGCCGCTGGCGCCGGTGACCAGCGCGGTCACCGGAGGCGCCTCATCGCATCCGCCCGACGGGTTCCTCGCGGGTCAGGGTCTCGATCTCGGTCGTGAACTGCGGGTACTCCTCGACCAGCGCCCGGCGCTCGCCGAGCTCGAAGTGCTCGGGGCGGAAGGCCGGGGCGCACCAGCACGACAGCAGGGTCCAGTGGCCGAGCGTCGTCGCGCCCATCCAGGTGCCCTTGCGGACCAGGATCTGCGCGTGCTCGGCGCCGAGGTAGTTGAGCACCCCGGAGCCCCCGGGCCGCAGCCGCAGCAGCGCGGCCGGCGCCCCGCCGAGCCACTGCCAGCCCTCGTCGATCGCGAGCCGGTGCATGGCCGAGAAGCCGTCGGGGCGGTTCGTGAGCAGCACCGTGATGCCGTTGAGGGCCTGGGTGCGCGGGCCGGCGACGTACCAGGCGCCCTCCTCCGGGATGGGCACCATGCCGAGGCGCTCGATGACCTCCTCGGCGCTCTCGTCGGGGGGCTCGATCTCGGGGACCTGGGTCATGACGCCTCGGCCGCCGCGCGGGCCGCCGTGGCGCCGCGGTCGCGGGCGCGGGCCAGCAGGTCGGCGGTGTCGAGGCGGGTGCTGACGCCGTCGCGGACCACGACCTCGCCGTCGACCAGGACGTCGGTGACGTCGGCCCGCCCGGCCGCGAAGACCAGCAGCGCGGCGACGTCGTGCACCGGGGTGAGGTGCGGCTTCCCGAGGTCGAGCAGCACCAGGTCGGCCCGCTTGCCGGGCTCGACCGAGCCGATGAGGTGGTCGAGGCCCAAGGCCCGGGCCCCCTCGATGGTGGCGGCGCGCAGCACGTCGTGCGCACTCGCGACGTCGGGGCGGCCGCTGGTGAGGCGGGCCAGCAGCGCGGCCTGGCGCATCGCCTGCCACATGTCGAGGTCGTTCGAGCTCGAGCAGCCGTCGGTGCCGATGCCGAGCCGCACGCCGGCGTCGCGCACCTGCTCCCAGGGGAGGGCGCCGCTGGCGAGCTTCTGGTTCGAGCCGGCGCAGTGGGCCACCGTCGCGTCCGCCGCGGCGAGGAGGGAGAGGTCGTCGGGGCTCAGGTGCACCCCGTGCCCGGCCACGAAGGGGATGTCGCCGGTGAGCCAACCCGCGCCGTCGAGGACGGCCGTGGGCGTGGCGCCGTGGCGGGCCAGCACGTCGGCGTTCTCGGCGGCGTTCTCGGACACGTGCGTCGTCAGCACCGGCCTCACCGGGGCCGCGCCGGGGGTCGGCTGCGCACAGGTCTCGCGCAGGGTGGCGACCACCTCGGCCAGGTGCTCCGGCGAGCAGGTGTAGGTGGCGTGCGGCATCGCGGCCAGCGGCACCTCGGGGCCGCCGATCTCGAGCAGGGCGGTACGCCAGGCCCGCAGCAGCGTCAGGCGCTCGTCCCAGGCGAGGCCGTCGGGGCCGGGGCCGTCCATGAAGACCGGCCCGATGACGTGCCGGCTGCCGGCGGCGACCGCGCCGCGGTGGGCGGCCTCGTGGTGGAAGTACATGTCGAGCTGGGTCGTGCAGCCGCCGAGGAGCGACTCGAGCGCCCCGAGGGTGGCGCCGAGCTCGACGGTGCCGGGGTCCATCACGGCCCCCTCGGCCGCCCAGACCCGGGTCAGGAAGGCCTGGAGGTCGACGTCCTCGGCCAGCCCGCGCAGCAGCGTCATCGGCAGGTGGGTGTGCAGGTTGACCAGGCCCGGCAGCAGCAGGCGGCCGCGGCCGCCGATGACGACCGTCTCGTCGGGCGTCGCGCCCGCGGTGGGATGCGGGGCCGGCTGCGGCCCCTCGCGGTCGCCGACCGCGGTGATGAGGCCGTCCTGCACGACGACGGTGACGTCGGTGAGCACGGTGTCGTGCTCGTCGACGGTGAGCAGGTACGAGACGTCCTGGATGACGACGGTCCTCACGCGGGCTCCTCGGGCTGGTCGGCGTCATCGGTGGCGAAGGTCGCCCGGGTGTGGACCAGCTCGTCGAGCACGGCCAGGACGGCGGCGCGGCTGCGGGCCAGCACCACCTCGATCTCGTCCATGGTGATGGGCTCGTCGGAGGGCCCGACCCCGGTGGCGGGGTTGACCACCAGGGACACGGCCGCGTAGCGCAGCCCGGCCTCGAGGGCCAGGGTCACCTCGGGTACGCCCGTCATCCCGGCCACGGTGCCGCCGGCCAGTCGGGCGAGGCGGATCTCGGCGGCGGTCTCGAAGCGCGGGCCCTCGAAGGCCGCGTACACCCCGCCGTCGCGCATCGGCTGCCCGACGGCGGCCGCCGCCTCGAGGATCTCGCGGCGGAGGCCGGTGTCGTAGGGGGCACTGACGTCGGTGTGCACGACGCCTTCCGGGCCCGAGCCGTCGAAGAAGGTCAGCGGGCGCTGGCGGGTGAGGTCGAGGAAGTCGTCGAGGCAGACGAGGTCGCCGGGCGCGAGGTCGGGGTCGATCGAGCCGGTGACGTTGACGGCGACGACGTCCTCGACGCCGAGGTCGGCCAGGGCCCGGATGTTCGCCCGGTAGTTTACGAGGTGGGGCGGCACCGAGTGGCCGGCACCGTGCCGGGTGAGGAACACCACGGGCAGGCCGTGCCAGTGCCCGCGCACGACCCGGGCGGCGCCCCAGGCGGTCTCGACGGTCTCCTCGGTGGGGCCCTCGAGCGCGTCGAGGTCGTAGAACCCGGTGCCGGCGACGACGGCGAGCGGGGGCAGGGTCATGCCTCGCAACGCTACCGGGCGACGTGGCCACCGGGCACACCGATCGCCGGCCCCGGTGGCAGGATGCGCAGACATGGGTGAGGTGGCGCTGGCGGCGACCGGCCCGGTCTCGTTGGCGGCCGGCCGCGAGGTCGCGCGGGCGGGCGGGAACGCGGTCGACGTGGCCGTGGCCGCCGCGCTCGCGGCGATGGCCACCGAGCCCGGCATCGTCTCGCTGGGTGGGGGCGCCTACGTGGCGGTCTGGGCCGCCGGCGAGGAGCCGGAGGTCGTCGACGGCAACGTCGAGATGCCCGGCCGCGGCCTGGCGCCGGAGGCCTTCGGCGGCGGGGTGCGCGAGGTCTTCACCGAGTACGGGGGCGGCGTCACCATGCACGTCGGCCCCGGCTCGGTGGCCACCCCGGGCGCGGCACTCGCGTGCGAGGACGCCGTCACCCGGCACGGCGTCGCGTCGTGGGCCGACGTCGTGGCACCCGCCGCCCGCGCCTGCCGGGACGGGTACCGCGTGGGCGGGGCGGCCGCCCGCTACCTCGGCTTCGTCGCGCACTCCCTCTTCGGCGCCGACCCCGAGGCGCACACCGTGGTCACCGGCCCCGGCGGCGCCCCGCTGGCGGTGGGCGAGACCGCCACCAACGGCCCGCTCGCCGACCTGCTCGACCTCGTGGGGCGCGAGGGTGCGGCTGTGCTCTCGACCGGCGAGGTGGGGCGGGCCATGGCGGCCGACCTCGCGGCGCGCGGCGGCCTCGTGACCGACGCCGACCTCGCGGCCTACGCCCCGGTGGTCCGCACGCCACTGCGGCGGGTCGTGGGCGACTGGGACCTGGCCGTCAACCCGCCGCCGTCGGTGGGCGGCCCGATGCTGGCGGTGATGCTCGGCGAGCTGGCCCGGGTCGGCGGCTACGACTGGCCCGACGTGCTCCGGGCCCAGGAGGCCGTGCTGCGCTACCGGCTCGAGGTGCACGACGAGGCCGACGACCTCGAGGCCGCGGGCCACGCGCTGCTGGCCGGCATCGACCGGCACGGGCTGGCGGGGCTGCCGACCTCGGCGTCGACCGCGCACGTGTCGGCCGTCGACGCCGACGGGCTGGCCTGCGCGATCACGATGTCGGCCGGCTACGGCGCCGGGGTGACGGTGCCTGGCACCGGGATGCTGCTCAACAACGCCCTCGGCGAGCCCGAGCTGAACCGGCTCGGGCTGCACGCGCTGGCCCCGGGCACCCGGCTGGCCTCCAACATGGCGCCCACCACCGGCCGCACCCGCGACGGGCGGGTCATCGCCGTGGGCTCGCCCGGAGCCGACCGCATCACCACCGCCCTGATGCAGGTGCTGGGCCAGGGCTGCCTGCACGGCGCCGACCTGGCCGCGGCCATCGAGGCGCCTCGCCTGCACGTGCGCTTCGAGCCCGACGGTCGGCCCGTCGTCGAGCACGAGGCCGACCCCGGCATCAGCGCGGCGGTGGCCGCGGCCGGCCTGGCCGCCCACGACCACGGCGCGCTCTCGATGTACTTCGGCGGGGTCGGGGCCGCCTACCGCCGCGAGGACGGCCGGCTGCAGGCGGCCGGCGACCCGCGGCGCGAGGCCGCGGTCGCCGTCCTGCCCTGATTGGGGGGGCGGCCCCGGGCGTCCGCCCCCGGTGCGTCGCACCCCGTCCCGCGGCCATCCACGAGAGAGTGCGGGGGTGAGCCAGGCGCCGGGGAGCCACCACCGCGAGGTGGTGCGCCTCGCCGGGCCGGCGTTCCTCGCCCTGGTCGCCGAGCCGCTGTTCCTGCTGGTCGACTCGGCCGTGGTGGGCCGGCTCGGGGTCGAGCCGCTGGCCGGGCTGGGCATCGCGAGCGCCGTCCTGCTCACCGCCGCCAACGTCTTCGTCTTCCTCGCCTACGGCACCACCAGCGTCGTCGCGCGCCGGCTGGGGGCCGGGTCACGGGCCGGTGCTGTGTCGGCCGGCATCGACGGCACCTGGCTGGCGGTCGGGCTGGGGGCCGTCACGGCGGTGCTCGTGGGGCTGTTCGCCGGCGACCTGGCCGGGGTCTTCGGCGCCTCGCCGGGGGTGCTCGACGAGGCCGTCACCTACCTGCGGGTCTCGGCCCTGGGCCTGCCCGGGATGCTGGTCGTGCTGGCCACCACCGGCGTGCTCCGCGGCCTCCAGGACACCCGCACCCCGCTGGTCGCGGCCGTGCTCGGCTTCTCGGCCAACGCGGCCCTCAACATCTGGTTCGTCCACGGCCTCGGCTGGGGCATCGCCGGGTCGGCCTGGGGCACCGTCATCGCCCAGACCGCGATGGCGGCGGGGCTCGCCGCCGTCCTGGTCCGCGAGGCGCGGCGTGCGCGGGTGCCGCTGCGCGCGCATCCCGGCCGGGTCCTGGTCGCCGCCCGCGGTGGCGTGCCCCTGCTGGTGCGCACCCTGGCGCTGCGCGGTGTCCTCCTCCTCACGACCTGGGTGGCCGCGGGCCTGGGCGACGTGCCGCTGGCGGCCTACCAGGTGTCGGCCACGGTGTGGTCCTTCCTCACCTTCGCGCTCGACGCCCTGGCCATCGCCGCGCAGGCCATCACCGGGCGGGCCCTGGGCGCGGGCGACCTGGTGACGACCCGCGCCGCGACCCGGCTGATGGTGCGCTGGGGCGTGCTCGGCGGCGTCGTGCTGGGCGTGCTGCTCCTGCTGGTGCGCCCCTTCGTGGGCCCGCTGTTCACCTCCGACCCCGAGGTGCAGGCGGCCATCGACACGGCGCTGCTGGTCGTCGCGCTCGGGCAGCCGCTCTCGGGGTACGTCTTCGTGGTCGACGGCGTGCTGATCGGCGCCGGCGACGGGCCCTGGCTGGCGCGCGCCATGCTGGTCAACCTCGCCCTCTACCTGCCGGTGGCCCTGGCCGTGCACCTGGCGGGCGACTGGCTGCTGGGCGACGGGGGTCGGCAGGGCACCGGCGACGCCCTGACCTGGCTCTGGCTGGCCTTCACCACCTTCATGGCCGTGCGCGCCACGCTGATGTGGCTGCGGGTGCACACCGATCGCTGGATGGTCGTCGGCGCCACCTTCTGAGGGTCGGGTCGGTCAGGCCAGGCCGAGGGCGCGGGCCTCCTCCCACAGCTCGTCGCGCACGCGGGGGTGGGCGGCGTCGCGGATGAGGTGGCGGCACTGGGCGCGCTGGTCGTGGCCGTAGAGCTCGGCGATCCCCTGCTCGGTGACGACGGCGCTCTGCTGCACGCTGGTGACCGGCTCGTCGAGCAGCGGGACCACGGTCGAGCAGTCGGCCTTGGGGTGCCAGGACCGCAGGGCGATGAACGCCTGGCCGCCGGGGGAGTGCAGGGCGCCGACGACGAAGTCGGTCTGGCCGCCGAAGCCGGAATGGATGCGCGCGTCGATCCGCGAGGCGTTGGCCTGGCCGAAGAGGTCGACCTCCAGGGCGCTGTTGACCGAGGTCATCGCGCGCTGCCGGGCGATGAGGGCGGGGTCGTTGGTGGTCTCGGTACGCGTCATGCGCACCCGCGGGTTGCCGTCGGCCCAGGCGTAGAGCTCGTCGGAGCCGAACAGGAACGAGGTGATGAGGGGGTGGTCGGGGTCGAGGGCGCCGGCCCGGTCGAGCGCGACGACCCCGTCGGAGAACATCTCGGTCCACACCCGCAGGCCCCGGCGCTCGGCCAGCGCCGCGATCGTGGCGTCCGGGATGCTGCCGATGCCGGCCTGCAGCGTGGCGCCGTCGCCGACCCGGCTCGCGACCCGCTCGCCGATGAGGCGGCTGTCGTCGTCGGGCGCGGGGGGCGCGAGGCTGGGCAGCGGGGCGGTCACCTCGACGGCCAGGTCGACGGCGGTCACGTCCAGGAGGGCGTCGCCGCCGGTGTAGGGCATCGCCTCGTTGACCACCGCCACCACCAGGCCCGAGCGGGCCCGGCAGGCCTCCACGGCCGCGGGCAGGACGTTGACCTCGATGCCGAGCGAGAGCATCCCGTCGCGGGGCGGGGCGCAGTGCACGACCACGACGTCCGGGGCGAGCGGGCCGCGGTAGAGCACCGGCACCATCGACAGCCGGCTGGGCACGTACGAGAGGTCGCTGTGCCGGCGCATCCCGGGCCCGACGAAGCATGTCTCGGCGGTCACCCCGGGGCGGTCGGGGATGCCGGCGGGCGCGTTGAGGGCGTGCAGGACGTAGCTCTCGCAGTGGGCGTCGAGCAGCCGCACCACCTCCCACGGCACCGCGACGTTGCCGGAGACCACGACCCGGGGACGCCCCGGGAGGGCGGCCAGGTGCCGACCGAGCTCGTCCGTGCCGACGGTGCGCATGGGCTCATCATGCTCCCGGCCGGCCGGGGGTGCGTCGGCACTTCCTCGGGGTGCACGGCCGACCTACCGTGGAGGCATGTGCCGCAACATCCGCCAGCTCCACAACTTCGAGCCGCCCGCGACCAGCGAGGAGGTGGCGGCCGCGGCCCTGCAGTACGTGCGCAAGGTCAGCGGCGCCACGCGCCCCTCGCAGGCCAACGCTGAGGCCTTCGCCCGGGCCGTCGAGGAGGTCGCCGAGGTCACCCAGCGGCTGCTCGACGCCCTCGTCACGGCCGCGCCGCCCAAGGACCGCGAGGTCGAGGCGACCAAGGCCCGGGCCCGCGCGGCGGAGCGCTACGGCCGCACCGGCTGAGCCGCGAGCCGCCGTTCGGCCCCCCGACGGGGCGCCACGCCTGTGGATGGCGACACGCCCGGGACTTTCTCACGTGCACACCCCGTGGACGACGAACCTGCAGGTCAGGACGTTGTCAGGGCCGGCCCTCGGCGGTTGTCCACAGGGTTGCCCACCGTCGGTGCACAACGTGCCCGGCGGTTCTCCACAGGTCATCCACCGCTTGTCCCCAGCCGTTCGGACGATGTGCGCGCCTCGACTTTGAGGGGGCGGCGTCGCCGTCCTACGGTGACTCGGCAGGCCCCGGTCGGGGTCGGTGTCGGACCTCTCTGGTGGTCTTGGTCCCGTCCGGTCGAGCAGGTCCGGGTCCGGCGGTCCGGGTCATCCGGTGGACATCGAGAGGGGTTGGGCGCGTGAGCATCGCCGAGCTGGGCACCGGCTACACCGGGTCCGAGCGAGCCCCGGACGACCGCGTCCCCCCGCAGGACCTGCACGCCGAGCAGTCGGTGCTGGGCTCGATGCTCCTCGACAAGGACGCCATCGCCGACTGCCTCGAGGAGTGCAAGGCCCACGACTTCTACCGGCCGGCGCACGAGGCGATCTTCGACGCCATCCTCGACCTGTTCGGGCGCGGTGAGCCGGCCGACGCCATCACCGTCGCCGACGAGCTCGGCAAGCGCGGCGACCTGGTGCGGGTCGGCGGCCAGGCGTACCTGCACCAGCTCATCCAGTCGGTCCCCACGGCCGCCAACGCGGGCTACTACGCCGAGATCGTGCACGAGCGCGCGGTGCTGCGGCGCCTGGTCGAGGCCGGCACCCGCATCGTGCAGATGGGCTACGCGCAGGGCGAGGGCGACATCGCCGACATCGTCAACCGCGCCCAGGCCGAGGTCTACGGCGTGGCCGAGCAGCGCGGCGGCGAGGACTACCACGTGCTCGGCGAGCTGCTCAACGAGACGATGGAGGAGATCGAGGCCGCCTCGGGGCGCACCGACGACCTCATCGGCGTGCCCACCGGCTTCATCGAGCTCGACGAGCTCACCCACGGGCTGCACCCGGGCCAGATGATCGTCGTCGCGGCGCGCCCGGCCGTCGGCAAGGCGCTGGCTCTCGACACCCCTCTGCCGACCCCCGACGGATGGACGACCATGGGCGAGGTCGCGGTCGGGGACCGGCTGTTCGGTGCTGACGGCCACGTGACGACCGTGGTGGCCGCCACCGAGGTCATGGTGGGACGCCCCTGCTTCGAGGTCGAGTTCTCCGACGGGACGGTCGTGGTGGCCGACGCCCAGCACCAGTGGCTCACCGACACCCGGTCCTCGCGGCGCTCGGCGCAGGCCGCCCGTGCCGGCCGCAACCGGATGCGCCATCAAGGGACGTTCGCGGCGGTGCGCACGACCGAGGAGATCGCGGCGACTCTGCGGACGCCGACTGCGGAGGCCCGGCTCAACCACAGCGTGCGCCTCGCGCAGCCCCTGGTGGGGCCGGAGGTCGACCTGCCCCTCGCGCCGTACGTTCTCGGTGCCTGGCTCGGCGACGGCACCTCCGCCGCGGCGCAGATCACGACCGCCGACGCCGAGATCGTCATGTACCTGGAGGCCGAGGGGCTCACGGTCACCCCGACCTCTTCGCCCATGCGGTACTCCTTGAGGCTGCCGGAAGCACCGGTGACGCCGCGTCACTGCGTGGTGTGCGGTGACGAGTTCGTGCCGCGCACGAGCCAGGTCAAGACGTGCGGGCGGTCGTGCGGGGGGAGGGCCAAGGGGACCGAGCAGCTCGAGCCCCGCTGCCCGGACTGTGGCGCCCTGTGTACGGGGTTGCGACGGTGCCAGGCCTGTCGTAGCGACCACGGGACGGTCGTGGGGCTTCTCCGCTCGGTGGGCGTGCTGGGCGACAAGCACATCCCCGGTGCGTACCAGCGGGCGTCCGAGACGCAGCGCAGAGCCCTGCTGGCCGGGCTGCTCGACACCGACGGCACGGTGACGGCGACCGGATGTGTGCAGTTCACCACCACCAGTGCGCGGCTGCGTGACGACGTCTGCGAGCTCGTGTCGGGGCTGGGCTACCGGTACGGGATCTCCACCAGGACCGTACGAGGGCGTACGGAGTCCAGTTCCACGGCGTTCACCCTGACGTTCTCGGCCGACGAGGATGTCTTCCGGCTGACTCGCAAGGTCATCCGGCACAAGGAGCTGCGCGGTCGCCGGTTCCAACGACGCGACTCCCGCTTCATCGTCGACGTGCGTCCGGTCGAGCCGGTGCCGGTGCGCTGCGTCGAGGTCGACAACGCCGACCACCTCTACCTCGCGGGCCGCACGATGGTCCCGACGCACAACTCCACGCTCGGGATCGACATCGTGCGGGCGGCGGCCATCAAGCACAACATGGCGGCGGCGGTGTTCTCGCTCGAGATGAGCCGCACCGAGATCACCATGCGCATCCTGTCGGCCGAGGCCACCATCCAGCTCCAGGACCTGCGTCGCGGCCTGAAGAACCAGGAACAGTGGACCAAGCTGGCGCGGATCATGGGCAAGATCTCCAACGCCCCGCTGTTCATCGACGACAGCCCGAACATGTCGCTGATGGAGATCCGGGCCAAGGCGCGCCGGCTCAAGCAGCAGCACAACCTCAAGCTCATCGTCATCGACTACCTGCAGCTGATGACCAGCGGCAAGAAGGTCGAGTCGCGCCAGCAGGAGGTCGCCGAGTTCTCGCGGGCCCTGAAGCTGCTGGCCAAGGAGCTCGAGGTGCCGGTCATCGCCATCAGCCAGCTGAACCGTGGCCCCGAGCAGCGCACCGACAAGCGGCCCCAGATGTCGGACCTGCGTGAGTCGGGCTCGATCGAGCAGGACGCCGACGTCGTCATCCTGCTGCACCGCGACCGCGGCGACGCCGAGCGCGAGGGGGAGGCCGACGTCATCGTGGCCAAGCACCGCAACGGCCCCACCAAGGACATCGTGCTGGCGTTCCAGGGGCACTACTCGCGCTTCAGCAACATGGCCCAGGACAACGGCTTCTAGGTCGCCGGTCCCTCGGATGCGCGCGGCGGGTGCGCGTTCGGGAGCCGGGTGAGCGTTCGCGAGCCGGTTCGGTGGCGGTGAGCCTTCTGCAGCAGGCTCGGGCGCATCGACCCGGCTCGGCTCCCTCGACCGGGCTCGCCACGAACCGACGCCAGCGCGGCTCGGGTCAGGCCAGGCGGTCGCCGAGCAGCGCGATGAACTCGTCGGCCATGGCGAGCCGGCGCTCCAGGTCGGTGCGCCGCGCGGTGGCGTCGGCCAGGGTGCCGACGAGCCTCGCTCGGGCCTCGGCCACCCCGGCCTCCGAGCCGGCGTCGAGGGCCTCGATGTCGCGCAGCGCCGCCGCCATCTGCTCGAGGGTGAAGCCCAGCGGCTTCATCCGGCGGATGAGCAGGATCTTCTCGACGTCGGCCTCGGTGTACTGGCGGAACCCGCCGTCGCTGCGCCCCGACGGCCGCAGCAGCCCCACCTCGTCCCAGTGCCGCAGGCTCCGCAGCGACAGCTCGGTGCGCGCGGCGACCTCGCCGATCTGCATGGTCGGCCGGGGGTCGGGCGGTGGCGCGTCGGGGGTCACGGGGTCGCTCTCGCTGGCACGGAGGTGAAACCTCACGTTACGTGAGGGTAGGGTTGTCGCAGACTTCCGCCGGCGATGGTGCCGGCCGCGCCCAGGGCGCACCCCCACCCTCTCAGCCCCACCGGGGCGTCGGCACGCGACGCCTCGAGACGGCCTCCCCGAACGGAGCACCGTGAGCACGTCCACGCCCGACGCCCCCGTGGCCGCCCCGGCCACCCCCGCCACCCCGGCCCTCGGCGTCCGCGCCGCCCTGCGCTCGCCGGCGCTGCTGCGCACCGAGGTCCTGGCGGGCCTGGTCGTGGCCCTGGCCCTGATCCCCGAGGCCATCTCGTTCTCGATCATCGCCGGCGTCGACCCCCGGGTCGGCCTCTTCGCCTCGTTCACGATGGCCGTCTCCATCGCCGTCCTGGGCGGGCGCCCGGCGATGATCTCGGCGGCCACGGGGTCGATCGCCCTGGTCGTCGCCCCCGTCTCGCGCGAGTACGGCCTCGACTACCTCGTCGCCACCGTCCTGCTCGGCGGCCTCCTCCAGGTGGTTCTCGGCCTCGCCGGGGTGGCCCGGCTGATGCGCTTCATCCCGCGCTCGGTGATGGTCGGCTTCGTCAACGCGCTCGCCATCCTCATCTTCCTCGCCCAGCTGCCGCACCTGGTCGACGTGCCCCTGGCCGTCTACCCGATGGTCGCCGTCGGCATCGCCGTCATCGTCGCCCTGCCCCGGGTGACGCGCATCGTGCCGGCACCGCTGGTCGCGATCGTCGCGCTCACCGGCTTCACGCTGCTGGCCGCCGTGAGCGTGCCCACCGTCGGTGACGAGGGCGCGTTGCCCGACAGCCTGCCGACCCTGTTCGTCCCGGATGTCCCGCTCACCCTGGACACCCTGCGCGTCATCGCCCCCTACGCGCTCGCCATGGCCGTGGTCGGCCTCCTCGAGTCGCTGCTCACGGCCAAGCTGGTCGACGACATCACCGACACCCCCTCGCACAAGACCCGCGAGTCCTGGGGCCAGGGCGCGGCCAACGTCGTCACCGGGCTCTTCGGGGGCATGGGCGGCTGCGCGATGATCGGGCAGACCATGATCAACGTGAAGGTCTCGGGGGCCCGCACCCGCATCTCCACGTTCCTCGCGGGGGTCTTCCTGCTCGTGCTCGTCGTGGGCCTCGGCGACGTCGTGGCGCTCATCCCCATGGCGGCCCTCGTCGCGGTGATGGTCATGGTCTCGGTCGGCACCTTCGACTGGCACAGCATCCGCCCCGCCACCCTGCGCCGGATGCCGCGCTCCGAGACCGCCGTCATGGTCTCGACCGTCGTGGTGGTCGTCGCCACGAACAACCTCGCCATTGGGGTGGTCGTCGGCGTGCTCGTCGCGATGGTCCTGTTCGCCCGCCGCGTCGCGCACCTCACCGACACCCACCGCGAGCTGGTCGAGGCCGCCGACGGCAGCGTCACGGCCCGCTACACCGTGACCGGCGAGCTCTTCTTCGCCTCCAGCAACGACCTGTACACCCAGTTCGACTACGCCGCCGACCCCGCCCGCGTGGTCATCGACCTGAGCCGCTCGCACATCTGGGACGCCTCCACGGTCGCCGCGCTCGACGCGATCACCACCAAGTACGAGCGCCGCGGCACGACGGTCGGGATCGTCGGGCTGAACCCCTCGAGTGCCGCGCGGCACGGCCGGCTCACCGGCTCGCTCCCCTCGCACTGACGCCGGCCCGGTCGGGCGGGCGACCGCCCGCTGCGCACAGCGGTATCGCAGCCGACGCGTAGCGGGCTCGGCGACGGTGGGCTCGTGCGGGTCGACACCGGCACGGGGGCGACCACGTCCCCGCAGGGGGGAAGGGCGGCTACGGGCGAGGTCTCGCCCGTTGTCCGCCGACATCGAAGGGGAGAGCTGTCATGTCAGATCGTCAGGAACCATCGAGAACGCCCAGCCGTCGCCTCGTCCTCGGCGGGGGTGCCACGCTCGCCGGGCTCACCGTCGCCGGAGTGGCCGGCGCCCCGTCCGCCCTGGCCGCGTCGTACGTGCGGCCGGTGAAGAACCCCACCGCTCACCCGATCACGGCGGCGTGGCGGATCCCCGGCAGCTGGCAGGCGGGCTACCACACCGGCGTCGACATCGGCTGCCCCGTCGGCACCCCGGTGTACGCGACCATCGGCGGCGACGTCCGCACCGGCCGGGCGAGCTGGGGCTCCGCCTACGGGACCATGATCCTCATCAACGACAACGTCGACGGCTCCGACTGGGGCTACTGCCACCTGTCGAAGCGGGTGGTCTTCGACGGCCAACGGGTCGCCACCAACCAGCTCATCGGGTACTCGGGCAACACCGGCAACACCACCGGCCCGCACCTGCACCTCGAGCGCCGCCCCCGCTACGGCGGCTACGGCACCGACAAGAACCCCAACCTCTGGCCCTGACCCGTGGGCGGCCTCCCGCCACGGGCCAGGGGAGACCGCTCAGCGGGCGATGCGCTGGACCAGGGCGTCGGTGCGGCTGGACACGAACACCGTGCGCGACCCGGGCGCGACGGCCACCGAGTTCGGCTGTCGCACGGTCGGGTAGCGGGCGACGATGCGCGGGTCGTCGCCCGCCACCGACACCCCGACCACCGCGTTCGAGCCGCTCAGCGTCACCCACACCAGCCCTTCGCCGGGGTCGGCGGCCAGACCGTAGGGGCTCGGCCCCACGGCGAAGTCCGCCACCTCCCGCAGCGGGTCCACCGAGAGCAGCCGGAGCCGGCCCCCACGGGTGTCGGCCACCGCCAGCCGGGTCGGTGCCGCGAGCACGGCGTGGGTGGGCCCGGCGCCGGCGGCGACGCGGCCGACCCTCGCCATCCGGTCGAGGTCGTAGGCGCTCACCGTGTAGTCGCCGACGTCGACGACGAGACCGAGGCGGCCGGCCGCCACCACGCCTCCGGGCTGCACGAGGTCGTCGAAGGTGTGCACGACGCGCCCGTCCCGCACGACGCTCATCGACCGGCTGAACTCGTCGGCCACGAGGACCTCACCGGCGGCGGTGCCTGCCGCGTCGTGCGGCACGTGGCCGACCGGCGTCGAGCGCACGGCACCGGTGCGCAGGTCGACCTCCGAGACGGTGTCGCCCGCCTCGTTCGGCACCAGCACGACCCCGCCGGGCGGCATCAGCCCGAGGTGGCGCACCGTGCCCGCCACCCTCACGGACCGCCGCTCCGCCAGCGTCGTGGGGTCGAGCACCACGATGCGGTCCGGGCGCCGTGCCCCCACGACCAGCGACGCCGTGAGCTCGTCGAAGACCATCCCCTCGGCCGCGTAGCCCGCCGGCGCGACCTTCCCCGCCGCGGCCACGGTGGGGGTCGGGGCGTCGGCCGGCTCGGCGCCCTTCTTCGCGGGGGACGACGGAGGCTTCCCGCCGGCGCCCTCGGCCGAGCAGCCCGCCAGCGCCAGGGACCCGAGCAGCAGCACCGCTCGGCGGCCGGGGGCGGAAGGAGTCACGGGGCCGAGTCTGCCCCGCCCACGCGGCTGCCTCCACCGCGGGCCACGCCCGCACCACCCGGGCCGCGGCCTCAGCCCAGCTGCACCCGGGCGAGCGCCGCGCCGCGCCCGGTGGCCTCGTCGGCGTGGTGGCAGGCGACGGTGTGACCCGGCCCCCGCGAACCCAAGGTGGGCTCGACGTCCTGGCAGACCTGCGTGGCGAGGGGGCACCGGGTGTGGAAGCGGCAGCCGCTCGGCGGGTCGGTCGGCGACGGGGGCTCGCCGACCGGCACCACCCGGTCCCGGCGCCGGCGCTCGCCCCGCCGCCCCATCCGGGGCGACGCGGCGAGCAGGGTCTGCGTGTACGGGTGGGTCGGGGCGTCGAAGAGGATCGCGGACGGGGCGTCCTCCACGACGGTGCCGAGGTACATGACGGCCGTGCGGTCGGTCATGTGCCGCACCACCCCGAGGTCGTGCGCGATGAAGACGATGGCGAGGCCGAGGCGCTCCTGGAGCCCGCGCAGGACGTTCACCACCTGGGCCTGGACGGACACGTCGAGGGCGGAGACCGGCTCGTCGCAGACCAGGACCGACGGCTCGAGCGCGATGGCGCGGGCGATGCCGATCCGCTGCCGCTGGCCCCCGGAGAACTGGTGCGGGTAGCGCGACATCATGTCCGGCGACAGCCCGACGGCGTCGAGCAGCTCCGCGACGCGCTCGCGTCGCTCGGTGGCCCCTCGGTGGGTCCGGTGCACGACGAGCGGTTCGCCGACCAGGTCGAGGACGGTCATCCTCGGGTTGAGGGAGAGGTAGGGGTCCTGGAAGACCATCTGCACCTGCCGGCTCAGCGCCTGGCGGTCGCGGCCGCGGGCCGAGGTGACGTCGCGCCCGGCGACCGTGATGGTGCCCTGGTCGGGGCGCTCCAGGCCCACGAGCATCCGCGCGAGGGTCGTCTTCCCGCACCCGGACTCGCCGACGATGCCGACGGACTCGCCGGGGGCGACGGACAGGGACACGTGGTGCACGGCGCTGACCCGGGTCCGGCCGAACCCGGGAGGGCCGCTGACGAACGTCTTGCTGACGTCGTCGCAGACGAGGACGGGGTCAGGCGTGGGCATCGAGCACCTCCGATGAGCGCAGGCAGGCCGCGGACCGGCCCGGGCCGACCTCGGTGAGCGGGGGACGGTCCTCCCGGCAGGCCGGCAGCGCCCAACCGCAACGTGGGTGGAAGGCGCAGCCGGGGGGCAGGTGGCCCGGGCGGGGCGGAGTACCGGGGATCACGGCCAGGCTGCCCCCGACCGCGTCGACCTGAGGGACCGAGCGCAGTAGCGCCTCGGTGTACGGGTGGGCCGGCCCGTCGAAGAGGTCGTCGGCCCCCGCGCGCTCGACGATGCGGCCCGCGTACATGACGGCGACCTCGTCGGCGACCTCGGAGACCACCCCCAGGTCGTGGGTGATGAGCAGGACACCCATGTCGAGCTCGGTGCGGAGCCGGTCGATGAGCGCCAGGATCTGCGCCTGCACCGTGACGTCGAGAGCCGTCGTCGGCTCGTCGGCGATCAACAGCTCGGGCTCGAGGGCGATGGCCATCGCGACGAGCAGGCGCTGCCGCATACCGCCGGAGAACTGGTGGGGGTAGTCGTCGACCCGCTGGCGGGCGCCGGGGATCCCGACCAGGGCCAGCATCTCGGCGGCCTGCGCCCGGGCGGCGCGGCGGGACGCGCCCCGGTGCTGCCGGTACAGCTCGCCGATCTGGTGGCCGACGGTGAGGACCGGGTTCAGCGCGGACAGCGCGTCCTGGAAGACCAGGCCCACCGTGTCGCCGCGCAGACGCCGCAGCTGCTCGGGGCTCGCGGTGAGGACGTCGTGGCCGGCCACCTCCAGGACGCCCGCGCGGACCTCGGTGCGCCGCGGGTCGTGCAGCCCCAGGACCGCGCGCGCGGTGGCGGACTTGCCGGACCCGGACTCCCCCAGCAGCGCGACGAGCTCGCCGCGACGCACGTCGAGGTCGACGTCGCGCACGGCCGGCACCTCGCCCCGTCGGGAGCGGAAGGTGACCGAGAGGTCGCGGATGCGCAGGGCGGGCGTGCCCGGCGCACCGGAAGGTGCGGGGCGGGCGGGGTCGGTCGAGGCGGTGCTCATCGGTCTCCTCCGAGGCGGGGCTCCGACGATGATGGCCGATCGCACGCCGGGACGGAAGGGCTTCTGCCGAATTTCTATCAACCTCTTGACGTACATGCCGGATAGTTGCCATTCTGAGCGCCAGAACGCCCAATGCTCTCACCCACCGTCAGGAGTGCCCATGCTCGACCCGTCGCCGCAGTACACGCCGTACCGGTCCTACAGCCATCTCGAGGCCGGCGTCGACTTCCCGGACATCCCCCTCGCCCAGCAGGTGGGTCGGGTCCCGGCCTACGAGGGGCTGGACCTCTCGACCACGCAGAAGGAGCGCACCGAAGGGCTGCTGCGCGAGTCCATGGTGATCTCCCTGCACGATCATCCCTCGATCTTCCCGGAGGACCTGCACCGTGACCTGCGGGCCTACATCCGCACGGGTCGCGAGTTCACCGGGTACGAGGGCCTGTCCCGCTCGGGCATGACGGCCGTGTTCGACAACGTCATGGACGGCACCTGCTGCATCAGCAGTGACGGCGGCTGGAAGTGGACGGACGTCCTCCACGACCTCGGCATGCGGATGTCCGATCTCGCCCGCCAGGACTACCTCATCAAGGGCGAGTCGCTCGCCGACATCCGCCGGGCCCACGACGAGGGCCGGATGGCGCTGGTCTTCGGGCTCGAGGCCGCGACGATGATCGAGAACGAGGTCGACCGGCTCGACATCCTGCACGGTTTCGGTGTCCGGCAGATCGGCATCGCGTACTCCGAGGCCAACTACCTGGGCTCGGGGCTCAAGGAGCGCGGGGACGGTGGTCTCACGTACTTCGGCGAGCGTGCCGTCACGCGGATGAACCAGCTCGGCATGGCCATCGACATCTCGCACTCCGGTGACCGCACCAGCCTGGACGTCATCAAGCACTCGAGCAAGCCGGTCTTCATGACCCACTGCGGCTCGCGCGAGGTGTGGCCGACCAACCGGATGAAGCCCGACGCGGTGATCTCGGCCATGGCCGAGCGCGGCGGCGTCATCGGCCTCGAGGCCGCTCCGCACACCACGCTCTCGCCGGCCCACCCGAAGCACTCGCTCGAGTCGGTGATGGACCACTTCACCCACCTGGTCGACGTGGTCGGCATCGAGCACGTCGCCTTCGGTCCGGACACCCTCTTCGGTGACCACGTGGGCCTGCACGACGCCTTCAGTGGCAACCTGTCCATCGGCCAGGCCCACGGGCACGTCGAGTACGAGAAGCAGCCCTACGTCGACGGGCTGGAGAACCCCGCCGAGTGCTTCTACAACATCATCGGCTGGCTGGTCAGCCACGACTACTCCGACGACGAGATCCGAGCCGTCGTCGGCGGCAACATCATTCGTGTTCTAGAGGAGGTGTGGTTCTGATGCGTTCACCACGACTGGTAGGCGGCGTCGTCGCCGCCCTGGCGGCCCTGGCCATGACGGCGTGCGCCCCGAGCGCGCCCCAGCAGGGCTCGGCCGCGTCCGGGAGCGCCGGGGGTGGGGACACCCTGCGGATCGCGACGACGACCGACGTCGTCAACCTCAACCCGATGCTCGGCAACTCGCGCACCGACTCGTGGGTCACCGACCTCATGTACCCCCGTCTCATGACGATCGCCGCGGACGGCAGCAAGAAGCCGTACCTGGCGAAGTCGTGGGGGTACAGCGACGACGGCAAGACCGGCTGGTACGAGATCCGGGACGACTTCACCTGGAGCGACGGCACCAAGCTGACGGCCAAGGACGTCGCGTACACGATCAACACGATCAAGACGAAGAACCCCAAGGGTGGCGTCGTCAACGGCTTCATGGGCAGCGTCGACTCGGCGAAGGCCGTGTCCGACACGCGGGTCGAGATCGCCCTGACCCGCCCGGACAGCATCGTCGTCCCCGAGGTCGGCTTCTGGATGACCGTCGTGCCGGAGCACGTGTTCAGCACGCACGAGAACATCGACGACTTCGCCAACGACTCCAACTGGGTCAGTGCCGGACCGTACAAGCTGTCCAAGGTCGCCAAGGGCCAGAGCTACACCCTGGAGCGCGTGGCCGGGTACCCGGTGGCACCGGACGGCAAGCCGACGCTGGCCGCGGTGGAGTTCAAGGTCTACCCCGACGTCAACACCGAGATCCTCGCGCTGAAGAAGGGTGACGTCGACGTCATCGCGAACGCGCTGCCCCCGGCACAGGTCGACAGCCTGCGCAGCACCGACGGCATCGCGGTGGAGGAGGTCCCGGGCCTGGGCTTCACCCACATGACCTACAACATGAAGCGCAAGCCGCTCGACGACCCCCGGGTCCGCCAGGCGCTGGCGCACGCGGTGGACTACGACTCGATCCGCAAGGTCGCGGTGCAGGGTCAGGCGGTCACGGCCAACAGCAGCCCGATCACCGACTCCCTGAAGCAGTACGCGAACCCCGACCTCAAGGAGTACTCGTACGACCCGGAGATGTCCAAGAAGCTCCTCGCCGAGGCCGGCGTCTCCAACCCCACCTTCACGATGATCTACTCGCTCCAGGACCCCGTGGTCTCGGCGTGGACCTCCATCGTCAAGGAGGGTGCGGCCAAGGCCGGCATCACCATCGAGCTGAAGGGCATGGACCGCAACACCTACCTCGCCAAGACCTCCGAGGGTGACTACGACATCTACGCCGGGTCCTTCGCGATCATGGACGAGCCGGTCTCCAACATGGCCCTGCAGTACCTCCCCGACGGGGCGATCAACTACTCGCAGGTCGACGACCCCAAGCTCACCTCGCTCATCCAGCAGGCGCAGGGGACGGTCGACCCCGAGCAGCAGATGGCCCTCGTCCGCCAGGCGGCCGCGTACGTCCACGACGAGATGATCGACAACATCATGTACGTCCAGAACCTGTACGTCGCCCACCGTGCGGACTGGACCGGCTTCGTGACGAAGCCGAGCGAGCTGCTCTCGATCATCGACCCCGAGTCCCTCGCCCAGGTGACCCGGAGCAAGTGACCCGCTGCGGTCGGCGCCCGGTCATCCGGGCGCCGACCGCACGACCCCAGGGAGCGCCATGCCACCCCTCGCCCTCTTCGTCCTCAAACGGGTCGGCCACGGCCTCGTCACGCTGTGGTTCGCCGTGACGATCACCTTCCTCCTCCTCCGGCTGCTCCCCGGTGACCCGGCGACGGCGATCGCCAGCACGAACATGGACGCGCAGATGCGCCAGGAGCTGCTCACCAAGTACGGCCTCACCGACCCGCTCCCGGTCCAGTACGCGAAGTACATCGGCCAGCTCCTGCACGGTGACCTGGGCACCTCGTTCAGCCAGTCGCAGCCGGTGACGACGGTCCTCATGGCGCGCCTGCCCTGGACCGTCCTCCTCGCCGGGTCGACGGTCCTCCTCACCGTCCTCATCGGCATCCCGCTCGGGGTGACGGCCGCGACCCACGCGCAGGGCGCCCTCGACCGGGCCGTCCAGGTCCTCGGCGTCACCGGGCAGTCGCTGTTCGTCCCGAGCGTCGGCATCTTCCTGCTCTACGTGTTCGGGCTCCAGCTGGGGTGGTTCCCCATCGGGGGCGCCTACGGGGAGGGCGTGTACGGCGCCGCGTGGTACCTCGACGTGCTGCGGCACCTGGCCCTCCCGCTGCTCAGCCTGGTCATGGTGTCGATCGGGTCCTACGTGCTGACCCTGCGATCGACGCTCATCGACGCGCTCGGCGAGGACTTCTGCACCCTGGCCCGGGCCAAGGGCACCCCGGAGCGGCTCGTCGTCTGGAAGCACGGCCTGCGCAACGCCCTGCTCCCGACCACGACCCTCCTCGGCCTCCAGCTCGGCTTCCTCGTGGGCGGCTCGGTCCTCACCGAGACGATCTTCGCCTACCCCGGGGTGGGGCGAGCCATCTACGAGTCCGTCATCCGGCTCGACTTCCCGGTGCTCCAGGGGGCCTTCCTCCTGCTGGCCGCCACGGTCGTCGTCGCGAACATGCTGACCGACCTCGCGTACGGCCTGCTCGACCCGAGAGTGAGGAACTCATGACAGCGGCCCTCGAACAGGACCTCACGGGCGACCTCGCGCCCCGTGGGGAGGTGGGTGAGCCCGCCCGTCGTGAGACGTGGGAGGCCTTCCGCCGCAACCCGATGGGCGTCGCCTCCGCAGCGGTGCTCGGCCTCCTCGTCGTCGTGGCCCTCGCCGCGCCGCTGATCGCCGACTACCCGAGCGGCTTCAGCGCCGACGTGCTCCGGGAACCCTCGGCAGCGCACTGGTTCGGCACCGACAACCTCGGCCGCGACATCTTCGGCCAGGTCGTCTGGGGGACCCGCGTCTCGATGTTCGTCGGTGCCGCGGCGTCGGCCCTGGCCATCGCCCTCGGGGTGGTGGTCGGGGTGCTGAGCGCCTATGTGCGGCGGGTCGACGCGATCCTGCGCATGGTCGTCGACCTGTCGCTGTCGCTGCCCGTGCTGCCCCTGATGATCCTGGTCGCCGCCCTGGCCGGCCCCTCGCTCCCCACGATCATCCTCGTCATCTCCTTCTTCTCCTGGCCGGAGGTCGCGCGTGTCGTCCGGGCGCAGGCGCTGGCCGTGGTCGGGCTGCCCTACATGGACGCCGCCCGCGTGCTCGGCGGCGGGCACGGCTGGATCCTGCGCAAGCACCTCCTGCCCGCCGTGGCCCCCGTGATCAGCGTGACGGTCGTGCTCACCGCGAGCCGCGCGGTCCTGTCGGAGGCCGGGCTGTCCTTCCTCGGTCTCGGCGACCCGACGAGCTGGTCGTGGGGTCGGATCCTCTACGAGTCGCAGCAGTCCGGGTCGATGACGTCGGCGTGGTGGACCACCCTGTTCCCCTCGATCGCGATCCTCGTCCTCGTCATCGCGGCGACCCTCGTCGCCATCGCCTACAACGACGCCCGTAACCCGCGAACCCGGGAGGACTGAGTGGCTTTCCGCCAGCGGCTCGACGCCGAGCACCACCGCGCCGTCCAGCAGACCGTGCGCGACCTCGCGGCGCAGGAGGGGTTGTCGGGGCTGTTCCTGGACCACCCCGAGGACGTCGCCTACCTCACCGGCTTCTTCCACCACCCGTGCGAGCGCCCCGTCGCGGTGTGGCTCGGGGTCGACGGCACCACCGTCCTCCTCGTGCCGCGGCTCGAGCAGGAGCACGCCGGCTGGCAGCGGGTGTGCGCCGAGCTGGTCGTCTACCCGGAGTACCCCGGCGTCGTCGAGCCCCTCTCGCTGCTGGCCCCGCGCGTCGCACGCGGGCGGGTCGGCGTGGCACCGACCACCTCGGTCGGTCGCCTCGAGCTGCTGCAGGCGCTGCTGCCCGCCACCTCGTTCGTCACCTCGCGGGTCACCGTGACGGCGCGCAGCGTCAAGACGGCCGCCGAGGTCGCGCTCCACGCGGAGGCGGGCCGGATCACCGACCTCATGCTCGAGGCGGGCGTCGGGCTCGTCCGGGAGGCCCTCGAGGGTGGCGGTGAGCTGCCGTCGGAGGCCGAGCTGGCCGCCCACGTCGGCTCGGTCGGGGTTCGCACCATGTACGACGAGCACGAGGACGTCGTCGTCACCGGGTTCCTGGCCGGCGGCCTGGTCTACTCCGGCCCGAACAGTGCCCGCCCGCACGGGCTTCCCTCGGGCCACCGGCTGCGCCCGGGGGAGACGTTCATGCTCTCGCTGGGGTGCGCCGTGGGCGGCCGCTTCGTCGAGGGCGAGCGCACCTTCCTGCTCGGTGAGCCGTCATCGGACCAGGTCCGGCTCTACGAGGCGGTGCGGGCCGCGCACGCCGAGGGGCTGCGCAGCATCCGCCCGGGCGCCACCTGCGCCGAGGCCAACGCGGCCTGCCTCGGGGTCATCCGCGACGCCGGGCTCGGCGGGTTCCTCCAGCACCGCCAGGGACACGGCATCGGGCTCGGGATGCACGAGCCGCCGTGGCTCGAGGACGGCGACGACACCGTCATCCGCGAGGGCTTCGTCCTCTCCAACGAGCCCGGTGTGTACGTACCCGGCCACGCCGGCTACCGCATCTCGGACTCCGTGCTCGTCACCGCCGACGGCGCCCGGCCGTTCACCACCCACCCCACGTCGCTCGACAGCATCGTCATCGCGGCCTGAACCAGGAGAAGGTACCCATGTTCGTCGAGATCAACGGCAACGCCCTTGACGTCGAGCTGACCGGCCCGGAGGGGGCCCCGCTCATCATCGTCCACCACGGTGCGCCCGGGCTGGGCAGCAAGGCCGAACCGCGGGCCAGCTTCGGCCCGCTCGCCGACACCTACCGGGTGCTCGTGTTCGACGCCCGCGGCTCGGGCAACAGCGAGGGCAAGGAGCCGTTCACCCACGAGCAGTGGGTCGCCGACGTGGAGGCCCTGCGCGAGTGGGCCGGCGCCGAGCGGTTCGTCATGGCGGGCGGGTCCTACGGCGGCTTCATCTCGATGGAGTACGCCGTGCGTCACCCGGAGCGGTTGCTCGCCATGGTGCTGCGCGACACCTCGCCGGACTCCTCCAACGAGGAGCTGGCGCGGGCCAACGCGCTCGCGAGCGCGCGGGTCGAGCTGGACCTCGAGAAGTTCGGGCGGATCATGGACGGCGCGGTGCGCGACGACGACGACCTGCGCGAGTGCTGGGCCGAGATCCTGCCCCTGTACGACCACGTCTACGACCCGGCCGTCGTCGCCCGCAAGGTCGAGCAGACCCCGTACCGGTACCGCACCCACAACTACGCGTTCACCCACAACATGCCGGCCTACGACGTCACCGACCGCCTCGGCGCGGTGACCTGCCCGACCCTGGTCACCGTCGGGCGGGGTGACTGGATCACGCCCGTCTCGTGCAGCGAGCGCATCGTCGAGCTCATCCCCGGGGCGCGGCTCGAGGTGTTCGAGGAGTCCGGGCACTCACCGCAGGTGGAGGAGGCCGAGAAGTTCCAGAGTATTGTGCGGTCCTTCCTGAGGGAGGCGCTGGAGCGTACCGCTCCCGCGTGAGGGCCGAACCGTGACAGGGGGCGACACGAGGGTGGACGAGCTGGACCGGCGGATCATCGCCGCGCTGCAGGCCGACGGGCGCGCGAGCTGGACCGACCTCGCCGAGCGGGTCGGCAGCTCGCTGGCCACGGTCACCCGGCGTGGCCAGCAGCTCCTGGCCAGCGGGGTCGTGGCGGTGGGCGTCAGCCACGCGATCCACACCCCGCTCGCCGCCGACCTCTTCGTCCTGCGCATCCGCTGCCGCTCGGGCCGGCAGATGGACGTCGCGAAGGTGCTGGCCGAGCGGCGCGACCTGCGCTTCCTCTGCCTCGTGACCGGCGCCAACGACCTGGTCGCCGAGATCGTCATCCCGAAGCTCGACGTGCTGCACGCGCGGCTGATCGACGAGATCCAGGCCATCGACGGGGTCGAGACCTGCCGCACCGACCTCGTCCTCCACCAGTACAAGGTGTCCCAGCACTGGCTCCAGAGCGTCCTCGCGCGCCAGGAGCGGGGCGACGAGAGCGCCGCCGAGCCGCACGTCTGCGACCCGTCGCACTTCGGCGACACCGACCGGCAGATCCTCGAGGTGCTGAAGCTCGACGGTCGCGCCAGCTTCCGCTCGGTGGCCGACGAGATCGGCGTCAACGAGAGCACGGTGCGTCGCCGGTTCGAGGCGATGATCGAGCGGGGGTGCGCGGTCGTGCTGACCCTGGTCTCGGCGCCGGCCCTGGGGTTCGAGGCCGAGATCCTGCTCAACGTCTCGGTGAGCCCGGCCCGCCTCGACGACGTCGCGCGCGCCCTCACCGACTTCGTCGGGGTGCGCTACCTCGCGGCGACCCTCGACTGCTCGCTGATGTGCGAGCTCATCCTCCCCTCCACGTCCGAGGTGTACTCGTTCCTGACCCAGGTGCTCGGCCGGATCGACGGGGTCCTCGGATGGGAGGCCAGCCTGGAGCTCCTCACCATCACGCGCGGCTTCCTCGAGACCCCGTGGTGGCGCGCGGCGGCGGTGGCGTAGGACGGGCGCGCCCCCGCGCAGGGGTGGCGGCCGGTCGGTGTCCGGCCGGGATGACGACCACGCGCCACCCCCGGGGGACGAGCACGCCGGCCACCCGGCGTGCGAGAGTGGGCGTCATGTCCATGCGGCGGATCGACCGGGCGGTGGCCGACTACACCGCCCTGCGCCCCCGCCTCGAGCCGGCCACCCGGGAGTTCGTCGCCGAGGTCACCAGGACCATCGACGAGGCGGGCATCAACTACCTCAGCGTGACGGGGCGCACCAAGTCCGTCCCGTCGTTCGCGGCCAAGGCCCGGGGCGTGCTGGCCGACAGCGGCCGGGCCGACCCCCTGGTCGCCGTCACCGACCAGGTGGGCGTGCGGGTCATCACCTACGTCCAGCGCGACATCGACGCCGTGGCCGACCTGCTGGCCGAGCAGTTCATCGTCCTGGACGACCGCGACCTCGGTGAGGAGACCGCCGCGGCCGGCCGCTTCGGGTACGCCAGCCGCCACCTGCTCGTCACCCGCGCCGCGTCGGCCGACGCCGGGTACGAGCCGCTGCGGTGCGCGTCGATCCAGCTGCGCACGGTGCTCCAGCACGCGTGGGCCGAGTTCGAGCACGACATCCGCTACAAGGGCACGGTGCCGCCCGAGCAGGTCCCCGACCTCGACCGCCGCTTCACCCTGGCCGCCGGCCTGCTCGAGCTGGCCGACCGCGAGTTCGAGACCATCCGCGACCGCCTGCAGGTGGGGCTCGGCGACAGCGACGTCGGCGCCGGCGACGAGCACGACCCGCGCATCGGTGCCCCCGAGCTCGCCACCTTCCTCGCCGGGCGCTACTCGAGCGCCGGCTGGTCGCGCACCGAGCACTACGAGTGGATCTCGGGGCTGCTGCTCGAGCTGGGCATCGCCTCCCTGGAGGAGCTCGGGGCGACCCTGCGCGACGTCGACAGCGCCTCGGTGACGGCCGCCATGGGCTACCGCTACCCGCCCGGGGCGGTGCGCCGGCTCGACGACGACCTGCTCTCGCGGTTCGGCGATGCCTACCTCGGCCTGCACGGCAACGCCCACCGCCGCGAGGCACTCGCGGCGCGACGCGCCAACCTCCTCGGCTGAAGCGACGCGCCGACCGCTCGGCGACCCGGCACCCGCGCCCCCTGGTGGGCGGCTCCTCCGTCGGCGACGATGGCCGGGACGCCTCGGTCACCGACGACGGAAGGACGCAGCCATGCCCGCACGCCTCGACGCCGAGGTCTTCGCCCAGAAGGCCGACGCCATCCTCCAGGGCGTGGTCGACGCCCCTGCTCCCGTCGCCGGCGTGGTCGCCATGCTGACCGACGCCGACGACACGCTCTACGAGGGCACCGCGGGGCAGCGCGTGCTGGGCGGTGACCAGCCGATGACGGCTGACACCGTGTTCGCCATCTTCTCCACGACCAAGGCCGTCACGGCCACCGCCGCCCTCCAGCTGGTCGAGGACGGCCGGCTCGACCTCGACGCCCCGGCCCGGGAGTACGCGCCGGCCATCGGCACCCTCCAGGTCGTCGACGGCTTCGACGACGAGGGGCAGCCGCGGCTGCGGCCCCCCGCGAGCGACGTCACGACCCGCCAGCTGCTGACCCACACCGGGGGCTTCGGCTACGACTTCTTCAACGAGACGTACGCCCGCCTCAACCGCGACCACGGCCAGCCCGGCGTCATCACCGCCTCCCGCGCGGCACTGATGACCCCGCTGCTCTTCGACCCCGGTACGCGGTGGGAGTACGGCAGCAACATCGACTGGGTCGGCCAGGTGGTCGAGGGCATCACCGGGCAGCGGCTCGGTGATGTCCTCGCCGAGCGGGTCTTCGCCCCGTGCGGCATCACGTCGATGACCTTCGCCATCGACGACGCCCGTCGCGCGAAGGTGGCCGGGATGCACGCCCGCGCCGCCGACGGCTCGCTCGCCCCGATCGAGTTCGAGCTGCCCTCGCCGCCCGAGGTCGAGTTCGGCGGCCACGGCCTCTACGGCACCGTGCCCGACTACCTGCGCTTCCTCCGGATGTGGCTGAACGACGGCCGGGGCGAGAACGGGCGCGTGCTGGCGCCCGAGACCGTCGAGATGGCCGTGCAACGCCACCTCGCGAAGGACCTCGAGGTCACGAGGCTGCCCGGCGTCATCCCGTCGATCTCGAACGACGCCGAGTTCTTCCCGGGCCAGCGCAAGTCGTGGTCGCTGCCGTTCATGGTCAACGAGGAGGTCGCGCCCACCGGCCGGCCGGCCGGAGCGCAGGGCTGGGCGGGGCTGGCCAACCTCTACTACTGGGTCGACCGCGAGAACGGCATCGGCGGCTTCTGGGCCACCCAGATCCTGCCGTTCGCCGACGCGCCGTCCTTCACCGGCTACCTGGAGTTCGAGACGGCCGCGTACCAGTCGCTCACCGGCTGAGCGCGATCCGCGGCGTCAGCGGGCGGCGACCGCACGCCGGGCGCCCGCCAGCACCTGCTCGAGGACCCCGATGCCGTGGTCGACGTCGGCGGCGGTCGTGTACGGCGCCACCGAGAGCCGCAGCACCGGGCCCTCGTCGGTGAGGCCGCACCAGAGGTCGACGCCGCGGCCGTGCAGCTCGCGCAGCATCGCCTCGGGGTCGACGTCGGGGAGCTGCACCGAGACCATGGCGGGCGAGCGCGGGGCCCGGGCGAGGGTGCTGACCCCCGGGATGGCCAGCAGGCCCTCCTCGGCCCGCGCGGTGAGGACGCGCCAGTGCGTGAGCAGGCCCTGGGCCAGGACCTCGTGCTGGTAGGCGACCGCCTCGACGCCGACCAGGTGGGCGATGACGTCGTCGGTACCGGCCCACGAGAAGCGCCGGGGCATGGTCTCGGCCTCCGCGTACCAGCTCGTGACGACGGGCCGCACGTCGTCGGCCTCCTCGTCGGGGACCACCAGGAAGCCGGAGCCCTTGGGCAGGTGCAGCCACTTGTGCAGCGTCAGGCAGAGGTAGACCCCGGGCCGCATCACCGGCAGCGGGATCTGGCCCGCGGTGTGGGCGGCGTCGACGACGGTGGCCACGCCCCTGCCCTCGAGGGCGGCGGTGAGGGCGTCGACGTCGTTGACCTGCGACCACGGCGAGGTGACGTGGCTGACGACGACGGCGCGGGTGCGCGGCCCGCAGGCGTCGAGGATGCGCTCGACCAGCCCCTCGTGGCGGCCGTCGACGGTGTCGACCACCACACCACGCTGCTCGAGCAGGCGCATCAGCACGACGGTGGCCTCGTACTCGCGCGAGGTGGTGACGACGTGCTCGCCCTCGCGCAGCGCGAGGTGGTCGACGACCGTCTGCATGGCGGTGGTGGAGTTGCGGACGAAGACCCCGCGGCCCATCGGGATGCCGAGGTGGTCGCACACGGCGCGGCGCGAGCCCTCGAGGACGGGGAAGACGCGGTCGTAGTAGAAGGCGGGATAGTCCTGTTCGGCCTCGATGCGCAGCGCCCGGGCGGCCCGCAGCACGGGCAGGGGGGTGGCCCCGAACGACCCGTGGTTCAGGAAGGTCTTCCCCGGCACGAGCGGGTAGTCGTCGCGTCGGTCCATGCGGTCATCCTGCCCGCGATGGTGCGCCGCGGCGCGCGGGAGCGGGCCGCCACCGCCCGCGTCGAGCCCCTGACCACGGTGTTCGTCGGAATAAGAGGGGGCGCCGCGGGCGCTGGACCTGGCATGACCGTTCCCACCATCACACTCAACGACGGCTCGACGATCCCCCAGCTCGGCTTCGGGGTGTTCCAGATCGACCCCGCCGAGACCGCCGAGGCCGTGACCCGCGCGTTCGAGATCGGCTACCGCCACATCGACACCGCGCAGATGTACGGCAACGAGCGTGGGGTCGGGGAGGCCATCGCGGCCTCCGGCATCCCGCGCGACGAGATCTACGTGACCTCGAAGCTCAACAACGGCTTCCACCGGCCCGAGGACGCCACCCGCGAGTTCGCGCAGACCCTCGAGAAGCTCGGCCTCGAGCAGATCGACCTGTTCCTCATCCACTGGCCGCTTCCCACCCGCTACGACGGTGACTTCGTCTCGACCTGGCGCACCATGGCCTCGTTCGTCGAGGACGGCCGGGCCCGGTCGGTCGGCGTCTCGAACTTCCAGCCCGCCCACCTGCAGCGGATCATCGACGAGACCGGCGTCGTGCCGGCGGTGAACCAGATCGAGGTGCACCCGTACCTGGGCAACGAGGAGGCCCGCGCGGCCAACGCCGCCCACGGCATCGCGACCGAGGCCTGGTCGCCCATCGCCCAGGGCAAGGTCCTCGACGACGCCGTGCTCCGGGAAATCGCGGCGGCCAAGGACGTCACGACCGCCCAGGTGGCGTTGCGCTGGCACATCGAGCGTGGCGACATCGTCTTCCCGAAGTCGGTGACCCCCTCGCGGATGCAGGAGAACTTCGACATCTTCGGCTTCGAGCTCAGCCCCGACGAGGTCTCGCGGATCTCCGCGCTCGACCGTGGCGAGGCCGGCCGCACCGGCCCCAACCCCGACGTCTTCGACTACATCCCCGACTGACGCTCGGCCTGTGACGGCGGCCCCTCGACCCTCGGGTCGGGGGGCCGCTGCTCGCTCAGGGGTGGGCCAGCACCTCGCCGTGCAGGACCACGAACCAGCCGTCGGGGTCGGCCGTCCAGCGGCGCCAGGCCGCGGCGACGTCGGCCAGGTCGGCGCGGGTGCAGCGTCCCTCGGCGACCAGCTGGTCGGCCAGGGCCGAGCCGACGATGCGCTCGGCCCACATCCCACCCCAGTACTCGCGGTCCTCCGGCGTCGCGAAGCACCAGGTGGACGCCGTGGCGACCGGGTCGGGGAAGCCGGCCGCCCGTGCCCAGCCGAGGAGGCGGCGCCCGGCGTCGGGCTCGCCGCCGTTGGCCCGGGCGGCGGCGTCGTAGAGCCGCAGCCAGGTGTCGATCCCGGGATCGCGCGGCCACCAGGTGAAGCCCGCGTAGTCGGCGTCGCGCACCGCCACCAGGCCACCCGGCCGGCAGACCCGGCGCAGCTCGCGCAGCGCCGCGACCGGGTCGGCCACGTGCTGCAGGACCTGGTGCGCGTGCACGACGTCGAACGCGTCGTCGCGAAAGGGCAGGTCGTGCACGTCGCCCACGACCAGGTCGGCCCGGATGCCACGCCGCCGCAGCTCGGCGGCGGTGAGACCCAGTGCCTCGGCGGTGGCCTCGAGGGCGGTGACCTCAGCGGGGGCGACCAGGGCGGCCAGGTCGGCGGTGATGGTGCCGGGCCCGGATCCGACGTCGAGCAGCCGCAGCCCGGGCCGCAGGTGCGGCAGGAGGTACGCGGCCGAGTTCTCGGCCGTGCGCCAACGGTGCGAGCGCAGGACCGGCTCGGCGTGCCCGTGGGTGTAGGACGTCATGTCACCACGCTCCGCGCGGGGGCGCCACCGCGGCAACCGCCGCCCACGGACTGGTCCCCTGTCGGGGTCGGCTCAGTGCGTGACGCGCTCCCACGAGAACGGGCCGAACGACGTCGCGCTCGCCGGTGCGGTGCGCGGCGAGACCGTGAGCCGTAGGTACTCCAGCGGGACGGTGCTGCCGTGCACCACGACACGGTGGATGTTCGCCACGTCGTAGCCCGGGTGACTGTCGTGCGCGTCGTAGGCGCAGACACCGTCGTCCCCGGTGCACGACGCCCCGGCCCGGAACGGGTCGTCCGAGCGGTAGACGTGCGAGTCGCCGTTGAGGAGCAGCACCGGGCGACCGAACGCGGTGGCGCCATCGGCGAGCGCTCCGACCACGGGCTCGTAGCCGGCGACGTGGGAGGCCGCCTTGCCGTCGAGGTCCCAGAGGTCGGCCTGGGTCATCACGACCATGCCACGGGCCCTGGCCTCGCGGGCGGTGGCGAAGGAGCGCTGCAGCCACCGCAGGGCGGCGCCGGTGCGGTTCGCGACCTCCGTCACCTGCTGGGGCGAGGCGGTGGGGGCGCCGTACCAGGGGTCGGTGCCGTTGTTCGAGCCGCCGGGTACGTCGACGGCGACGAAGAGGATGCCGTCACGCATCCAGAGCACGTTCTCCACGTACTGGCCGTCGGTCGGGTGGGCACGGTTGTCGACCTGTGCCTGCGAGAGGACGCGCAGGGAGCCGCTGCCGAGGGTGCGGCCGGGTTGCGGGAAGAAGGTCGAGCGGACCAGGGCCAGGTTGTCGACCGGGTTGCCCCCGGCGTAGTCGGCCGGCGCACCCGAGGCGTCGGTGACGTAGTCGACCTGCCCCGTGGCGGGGTTGTACACGCCCCCTCCCTCCTTCTTCTTGTGGCAGTCGGCCCACTCGTTGTCACCCGGCGTGTAGACGAGCGGGTCGGTGAACCCCCGCCAGAGGTCGGCGACCTGCTGGTCGTAGGCCTGGGTGCAGTACTGGCTGCCGGAGTGGATGTCGCCGACGTGCAGCACGCCCGACACGGCGCGGTCGGCGTTGACGGCCGCGACGAAGGCGGGGGTGGCCTCGGTCTGGGAGGTGTCGGTGGGGGAGGTGCCGTACGGGGCATCCCCGTACACGGCGTACGCGAAGGTGCGCGGCGGGCGGTGGTCGTCGCCGCGCTCGCCGGCGGCGACCGCGGTGGTGGGGGCGGCCAGGGCCACGCCGAGGACGAGGGCAGCGGCGATGCGGGTTCGGGGCAGGCGGAGGACGGGCACGGGGCACCTCGGGGGGACGGAGGGGGCTGACCTTCGGAACCTGCCAGCGGACGAGCCGCGGCGGCCGACGCGGGGGCGAACGTCGGGTGAACTCCCGCCCGGTCGGCCGCGGCCCGGTCAGCCGTCCACGAGGTCATGGCGGTCGAAGGGCGAGCGCGGGATGCGGTCGGCGCCGGCCGCCGCGACGATGGCGTCGGTGCCCTCGGTGACGGTCTGCGAGCCGCGGTGGCCGTTGAGGTCGGTGGCGGTGTAGCCGGGGTCGACCGTCGCGACCCGCACGCCGGGCAGCGCCTTGCCGTACTGGTTCCCGATCATGGTCAGGGCCGCCTTGGACGACTGGTAGACCATCCCGGGCACGCCGAACTCCGTCCGCGAGGGGTCGTTGACGTGCTCGAGCCGGCCCAGCCCGCTCGACACCATCACGAGCCGGGGCCGGGACGAGGCGGTCAGCAGGGGCAGGAACGCGTGGGTGACCCGCACCGGGCCCAGGACGTTGACGCCGAACACCGGCAGGAAGTCGGCCGGTGTGGTCGAGAGGGTGTCGAGGCCGGCGCCGCTGATGCCCGCGTTGTTCACGAGGACGTCGAGCCCGGTGCCCGAGCGGGTCACGGCCTCGACGGCCGCGGCGACCGAGGCGTCCGAGGTCACGTCGAGGGCGACGACGCGCAGGTCGGCGTCGGGCTGCTCGGCGCGGATGCGGGCGGCCGCGGCCTCCGCAGCCGCGGTGTCGCGAGCGGCCATCCAGACCGTCCAGCCTAGGGCGGCGAGCCGGCGGCTGGTCTCGGCACCGAGGCCCTTGTTGGCGCCGGTGACGAGGGCGGTGGTGCGGTCGGTGGGGCGGGTGGTGGGGGTGTCGTGGGTGCTCATGCGTCCACCCTGCGGCCGGCCCGGAGGCTCGGCCAGGGTCGGCGCGTCGTGGGACCGGCGGTACCAGGATCGTCTCCCCGCGAGCGCCCGGGCCGCGTCATGATGAGGAGGTGAAGGGTGACCGCGACGAGCTCGCCACCGCGCTGCGCCGCGCCCGGTCCCGGGTCCGGCCCGAGGACGCGGGCCTGCCGGCGGGGGTCCGACGGCGCGTCCCGGGGCTGCGCCGGGAGGAGGTCGCGTTGCTCGCCGGCGTGAGCGTCGACTACGTCGTGCGCCTCGAGCAGGGGCGCGGCCCCCATCCGTCGGAGCAGGTCGTCGCGGCGCTGTGCCGGGCGCTGCGCCTCGGCGACGACGAGCGCGACCGCGTCTTCCGCCTGGCCGGGGTCGAACCGCCGCGGTCCGGGCGGATCGACCTGCGGGTGCGGCCCAGCGTGCTGCGCCTCATCGAGCGCTTCACCGACCTGCCGGCGCTGGTGCAGAGCGCCAAGGGCGACATCCTGGCCTGGAACGCGATGTCGTCGGCCCTGACCGGTGACTGGTCGGCGCTCGCGCCGGAACGCCGCAACCAGCTGCGGCTGCGGTTCCTCCCCGACCCGAGCGACCCGCCACGCTCGATGGTCGGCGGCTCGGCCGAGGAGCGTGCGGCGACCTCGCGCCAGAGTGTGGCGAGCCTGCGCTCGGCGGCCGCACGCTACCCCGACGACCCCGGCCTGCGGCGCCTCGTGGCCGACCTGCTGGCGGGGTCGGCCGAGTTCCGGCACCTGTGGGAGACGGCCGAGGCCGGCGCCTGGCGCAGCCACACCAAGACCGTGCTGCACCCCGCGCTGGGCGAGCTGGTGCTCGAGTGCGACACCCTCCACCTCCCCGACTGCGACCAGCTGCTGATCGTGTACTCGGCCGAACCGGGTTCTGCGGCAGCTGAGTCCCTCGCCCTGCTACGCGTCGTCGGCATCCAGGACCTCACCGCGCCGGCACCCCGGTAGCGGCCCGTCGGTGTCAGCGTCGCCGGCGCCGGGTGATGCGTTCGAGCGCCACGTCCAGACCCCAGTACAGGCTCGCGACGGCGAGCCCGAAGACCAGGATCGCGGCCAGGGTGCGGGCGACGGCGCCGTAGCCCAGGGCGGTCACGTTGGCGAAGTCGTACGGGTAGGCGCCGATGACGGCGCCGCGCAGGAGCATCCACGCGATCCACAGCAGCGGCACCGCCAGCGCCAGCGGCACCAGGCGGCCGCGCACCCAGCCGCGAGGGCCGGCGACGACCCACGCGAGCACGGTGAGTACCGGGGTGACCTTGTGCAGCATCGGGTCGGTGAGCAGCGACCAGCCCTGCACGTCGGCCGTGGGGGCCAGGAGCACCTGGTAGACGATGGCGGTGATGGTGATCATCAGCAGGGCGTCCAGGCGCAGGACCCGCGCCACCAGGCCCTGGTCGCGGGGCCGGACCAGCAGCAGGGTCGCCGAGAGGGCGACGACGACGTTGGACCAGATGGTGAAGTAGCTCAGGGTGTCCGAGACCCGTGAGAGCACCCCGGCCGCGCCGTCCGGGTGGCTGCCGTAGAGCCCGACGGGGGGCATGGTCTCGCGATACCCGCCGGCGGCGGAGATGACCGTGGTCAGGGCGACCCCGAGCCAGGCGACCCCCGCGTTGAGGGCGAGCAGCGTGCGGGCCGGGCGGGAGGACGGGACGAGGGGCGCGTGGGTCACGCACGGAGTATGCCGTGAGCCGCCCCCGGCGAGAACGGGTCTCGACCAACGCGCCCGGCTCGGTCACACTGTCGCCATGGCCAAGCCCTACACCGTGAGCCGCGAGACCATCGTCGCGGCCCCCCCGGAGCGCGTGCGCGCCCTCCTCGACGACTTCCATTCCTGGTCTCGCTGGTCCCCCTGGGAGGACCTCGACCCCGCGATGCAGCGCACGTACTCGGGTGCCGAGCGGGGGGTCGGCGCTCACTACGCGTGGGACGGCAACAAGAAGGCCGGGCGCGGCACCATGGAGATCACCGGTGCCGAGCCGGAGCGCGTCGAGGTGGCCCTGGCGTTCGAGAAGCCCTTCGCGTCGCGCTCGCAGGTCGAGTTCGTGCTCACCCCGCAGGAGGAGGAGACCCACGTGGAGTGGGTGATGCGCGGCGAGCTGACGGCGGTGATGCGGGTCTTCTCGGTGGTCAAGCCGATGGAGGAGCTCGTCGGGCCGGACATGGAGAAGGGGCTGGCCCGGCTGCGGGATGCGGCGCAGGAGGATTTCGCTGCCGGTCGGGTCTGAGGGCGCCGGCTGTGGGCCGTCTCGGGGTCCACTCGGAGGTCGGGCGGCTGCGCGAGGTGCTCGTCTGCCGCCCGGGCCTGGCGCATCGCCGGCTGACTCCCAGCACGTCGGCCGGCCTGCTCTTCGACGACGTGATGTGGGTCGAGCAGGCGCAGCGTGACCACGCCGACTTCGTCGGCCAGCTCCGGGCCCGGGGCGTCGAGGTGGTGGAGCTGCACGACCTCCTGGCCGACACCCTGGCGGTGCCCGGCGCGCGCGACTGGCTGCTCGACCGCACCATCGTGCCCAACCTGGTGGGGCTCGGGCTGGTCGACGGCACCCGGGCCTTCCTCGAGACCCTGGGTGCGAACCGGCTGGCGGAGTTCCTCATCGGGGGTCTCGCCATCGCCGACCTGCCCGAGGAGTTCCAGTCGCCGTGGTCGATGCTGGCACGCGAGCAGGCCGGTGCGCGGGAGTACCTGCTGCCGCCGCTGCCCAACACCCTCTTCACCCGCGACACGACGTCCTGGATCTACGGCGGCGTCACGCTGAACCCGCTGCACTGGGCGGCCCGCGAGCACGAGACCCTGCTCTACAAGGCCCTCTACTCCTTCCACCCCGACTACCGCGGCGCCCGCGTCTGGTGGGGCGACCCCGAGGCCGAGTGGGGCGAGGCGACCCTCGAGGGCGGAGACGTGATGCCGGTGGGCAACGGCGTGGTCCTCATGGGGATGAGCGAGCGGAGCTCACGCCAGGGCATCACCCAGGCCGCGGCCGCGCTCTTCGCCCAGGGGGCCGCCGACAAGGTGGTCGTGGCCGGGATGCCGAGCCTGCGGGCCGCGATGCACCTCGACACGGTGTTCACCTTCGCCGACCGCGATGTCGTCACGCTCTACCCGCGGATCGTCGACGACGTGCACACCTTCGTGCTGCACCCGGCCGACACGGCTCCCGGCGTGGAGATCGAGGACCGCGGCGCCGGGACGGTCACCCGCGTGGTCGCCGAGGCGCTCGGGCTGGGCGGGCTGCGGGTCATCGAGACCGGGGGCGACGTCTACGCCTCCGAGCGCCAGCAGTGGGACAGCGGCAACAACGCCGTGGCCGTCGAGCCGGGGGTGGTCTTCACCTATGACCGCAACACCACGACCAACGCTCTCCTGCGGGGGGCCGGCATCGAGGTCCTCGAGATCGTCGGCTCCGAGCTGGGCCGGGGCCGCGGTGGCGGGCACTGCATGACCTGCCCGCTGGTGCGCGACCCGGTCGACTACTGACCCGGCGTCGGCGCGAGGGCGTCGAGCTCCTCGGCGACGGGCGTGGCCCCGCCGTTGAACTCGAGGACGTGCCCCGCGGTGGCCGGCCGGTCCAGGACGTCGGCGATGACGTGGGCCACGTCGGCCCGGGGGACCGAGCCCTTGCCGGCGCCGGTGCGCGGGGTCTCGATGCCGCCGGTGGGCTGGTCGTCGGTGAGGGCGCTGGGGCGGACCAGCGTCCACGCGAGGGCCGACTCCTGGAGCCGCTGGTCGGCCGCGGTCTTGGCTTCGGCGTACGCGAAGAACGGGTCATCCTGGGGCACGCCGTGGTTCGGCCCGGCGCCGAAGTACGACACCATCACGTACCGCTGCACTCCGACCGCCTCGGCGGCGTCGATGGAGCGGATCGCGGCATCGCGGTCGACGGCGTAGGTACGCTCCGGACTGCCGCCCCCGGCACCGGCCGACCACACCACGGCGTCGTAGCCGCGCACGAGGTCGGTGAGCTCGGTGGTGTCGAGCTGCTGGACGTCGGCGACGAGCGGGGTGGCCCCGTCGCGCTCGACGTCGTCGGCGTGCTCGGGGTTGCGGATGACCGCGGCCACCGTGTGCGAGCGCTGGGCGAGGAGGGGGTGCAGGAGCCGGGCCACCTTGCCGTGGCCGCCGATCACGAGAACGTTCATGTGAGGGCCAACCCCCGCGCGACGGTCGCTGTTCCGCCGGTCGGCCTCGGGTGGCGGCCCTCACAGGGCCAGGAGCGCGGCGACCAGCCCAGTGACCGTCAGGGCCGCCCGCACCCGGTCGACCCCGAGCAGCCGGCGGAGCAGCGCCGGCTCGGCACCCCGGCGTCCGAGGGCCGCGTGCAGCGGGGCGGCCTGGGCGGCGGTGACGAGGAGGACGGCGGCCTGCGCGGCCAGGGCTGTGAGCGCCGCGGCGCCGAGCGGGGCGGCCACGAGGGCCCATCCGCCCACCAGCAGGACGCCGAGGTAGACGAGCCCGACGAGGGGGACGATGCGGCGCGAGTGGGCGCCGTGCGCGGCCGCGAACCGGTCGGCGGGGACGGTGGCCAGGGCCGGGTAGGCGAGGGCCGTCACGGTGACCTGGAACCCGGCGTGCGCGGCCGCCACCACTGCCAGGGCGACCAGGGGGCTCATCGGGGGCGGGCGAGCCGGCGGGGCATCCCGAACTCGGTCGCGGTCCCGCGCGAGTGCAGGACGCTGGACGGTGGGGTGGCCGCCAGCCCGGGGAACCCGGCCGCCTCGACCAGCTCGTCCTCGAGCGTGACCAGGGTGGCGCGGCGCAGGGGCCAGGGCTCGTGGGTGTTGGGGATCCACCAGGTGCGCCCGGCGATGCGGGTGTGCAGGCCGAAGCGCGCGGTGACGAAGTGCTCCTCCGGCGTCGGCTCGGCCACCGCCTCGCCGACCTCCACGACCATCCGGCTGTGGGCGCCCCGCGGCGCCGGCCAGCGTCGGGTCGAGTCGTACTGCCGGCGCTCGCCGCGCCGTGACTCGCGCATCCGGGCCCAGGTGTAGGGGGTCCCGACGAGGGCCCGGGCGGCCAGGACCACAGGGAGCCGCGACGCCTCGAGCGAGGCGAAGACCACCCCGTGCCGCCCCTGGTCGTCGACCGAGTAGAGCCGGACGTTGGTCTCCAGGAAGGTGCCCAGCCACGGGACGGCGGGTCCGCGGCCGAGGCCCGCCCCCACCATCCGGAACGGGATGAGGCCGACGTAGGTGGCGCCGTCGAGGACGTCCGGGCGGGTGCCGGCCGGCAGGTGGGGGGCGACGACGGCCGGGTCGACGGCCCAGTGCACGAAGGTGATGTCGAGCCACTGCTGGTTCATCGAGCGGGGACCCACCAGTGGCGGGGGGAGAGGGTCGAACGGCACGGGTCGAGTCTGTCCAGCCGGTGCGGGCGTTCGCGCGGCGGGGTGACCACCCTCACGGCGGGCTGTCGAACCTCGACGGGCCGCCCGGCGTGGCTCAGCGCCAATGGCTCAGGCGGACGGGGCGGGGCGGCGGCCGGCCTGCTTGCCGGCGCGGTACTCGGCGAGCCGGCGCTCGGCGTCGTCGCCGAACAGGATGCGGGCGACCTCGTTCAGGCCTTCGGAGCCGTCGATCTCGTCGTCGGGGACGACCAGCTCGATCTTGGAGCGCCGGCGCATGAAGTCGTCGAGCGTCACGACCATCTCGGCCTCGGCCGCGGTGTACAGCTCGGCGCGCAGGTAGTCGGCCGAGCCCATCACGTCCTCGCCCATCGCCGGGTCGGCGCGGATGGCCTCCAGCAGGTCGAAGGCCCGGCGCCCGTAGCGCCGCCACAGGCGGTCGGTGAGCGGCTCGGTGTCGGGCTTGGTGCGCAGGGCGTCGAGCCGCATCAGACGGGCCTGGCGGTAGAACTCGGCGCGGGTCTGGGCGGCGGGCTCGCCGTACCAGGTGCCGTGGTCCTTCTCGAGGGGGATGCCGAGGGCCGCGACCTCGTGGCAGACCTCCTCGCCGACGTTGAGGCAGTCGGTGAGCTTGCCGCCGAGGACGGAGACGACGGCCTCGTGGTCGTCGCGCTCGATCTCGTGCTTGCGCGACAGCGACGTCCAGTCGGCTTCGTTCTGGTCCCCGGTGCCGCGGGTGACGACCAGGGGGCGCACCCCGCAGCGTTCGGCGATGACGTCGTCGGTGGTGAGGGGGCGGGGCAGGTCGAGGCGCGCGTTGATCTGCTCGAGCAGGAACTCACGGTCCTCGTCGGTGACCTCCGTGTACGGCGACTCGACACGGGTGTCGGTGGTGCCGATGACCGAGCGGCGCCCCATCGGGATGACGTAGAAGAGGCGGCCGGTGTCGTCGAAGAACGCGAGCACGCGGTCGTGGCGGGTCGTGGTCAGCCGAGGGACGACGAGGTGGATGCCCTTGGAGTAGACGATGCGGTGCTCGGTGTCGACGCCCCAGGCCTCGTTGAGCCCGTCGGCGAAGGGACCGGCGGCGTTGACGAGGACCCGAGCACTGGTCGTGATCTCGGCGCCGGAGTCGGTGTCGCGCAGCGTGACGACCCAGCGGTCGCCGACCCGCCGGGCGGTGACGACCTCGACGTAGTTGGCGACGGCGGCGCCCGCCTCGAGCGCCGAGCGGACGAACGAGAAGACGAACCGGGAGTCGTTGTCGACGAGGTAGGCGTCCTGGTACTGGATGGCTCCACGCACGTCGCGGGTGTCGATCGCGGGTTCCTCGTCCTTGACGGCCTCGGCGTCGAAGAGCCGCGGGCGCTTGGTGCCGAACAGCCCGATGCCCCAGTAGGCGGTGGCCCCGAGCCCGGCGAACCAGGGGGCGTAGGGGGCGTCCTTGGAGAGCGCGGCCAGGAAGCCGATCTCCTTGATGTTGTCGGGGTAGGCCTTCATCAGGCGGTTGCGCGAGCGGCACAGGCCGAAGACGAGGGGGAGCTCGTAGTTCTCGAGGTACTTGAAGCCGCCCCAGACCAGGTTGGAGGACTCCTGGCTCGTGAAGGCGCCGAAGTCGCCCCGGTCGACGAGGGCCACGGAGGCCCCCCGACCGGCCAGCGCGGCCGCCGACACGGCACCGTTGATGCCGGCTCCGACGACGAGGACGTCGAAGAAGCCTCCGTCGATACGCTCGATGTTCGCCGACCTCAGGCTCATGGCTCCAGCCTATGCCGCGGCCCGGCGGCGCGGGGCGACGGACAGCGAGAGGGGCGGCGCGACGACCCGTCAGAACGGTGGGCGGTCCTCGGGCTCGGGTGGCTGGTGCCGGGGTGGATGGGTTGCGGTGTCGGTGAGGTGGGCGCCGGCGGCTGTCGGGTGGTGGTGGTCGATGCGGCAGCGGGGGTGGGGTCGGCTCGGTTCGGGTGGGCCGAGGGTGTGTTCGAGGTGGTACTCGAGGGTGCTGTGGGGCCCGTCGGGGGTGACGAGGCGGGGGTTGGAGATCACGGGGGCGGGGTCGCTTCCCCGGTCGGGTAGGACGGCGCGGTGGAGGTGGTCGACGGGGTGGGTGGTGCGGTTCCGGCCGGTGGGGTCGGTCCAGGTGAGGGTGGCGGCGGGGTGGAGAACGGCGCGCCAGCCGGGGCGTTGTTTGATGCGGTGGTGTCGGCGGCAGAGGCAGGCCAGGTTGGCTGCTGATGTCGGGCCGGTGGGCCAGGGGGTGACGTGGTCGAGGTCGCAGAAGCGGGCGGCGACGTGGCAGCCGGGGAAGCGGCAGTGTCCGTCGCGGGCCTTGACCAGCGCGACCAGGGCTTTCCCGGGCCGGTAGGAGTCGGTGGTGAGGGCGCCGTCGGGGTCGAGCAGGGCGCCGGTGAGCGGGTCGCATGCTCGCTGCTCGGTCGGGCGTGAGGTGGCGTCCCTCGCGGCGCCGGAGCCTTCGCCAGGGGGTAGAGCGTTCGGGCCGACGCGGTCGAGCCATTCGCGGGGCACGAGCATCGGCTCGCCGGGGCGCACTCCCGTCACCTCGACGAAGTCCGTCGCGCGTTCGTCGTTGTGGACGACCTCGCTCGCGGGAGCGCCCACCGCGACTGCGTGGACGACCTGGACGTCGATGGTCGCGTTCCCGGCGACGAGGTCGGTCAGGGCCTTCGCCCTCGCCCGGTCGACCCGGTCACAGACCCCGTCGGTGACGTACTGCTGGGCGAGGGCGTCGATGGCGGCCCAGGCCTGGGCTGCTTCTTCGGAGGGGAAGGTCCCGTGCCAGGTGTCGACCCCAGGCTCACCGACCCACCGCTCGAGGCGGCACTCGGACCGGGCCCGCACCGCGCGCTGGCGAAGCAGGTCGGGCGAGATCCGGGCGAGCATCCGCCGGACCCGGCGCCGCAGCCTCGGCCCGTCCTCGCTGCCGAAGTACTCGTCCAGGCCGCCGACCACCGACGCGGCGACCTCGGCCGGTGCCTCCTCCAGCTCGGTCGCCACCACCGACGCCCGGTAGGCGTCCAGGCGGCCGGCACCCATCGCCTCGTGCAACCCACCCAGCCCGGTCTCGGTGGGCGTGCCTTCCGGACCGTCCGCGGCCAGCCGCACGGCGGCCCGCACCCGCCGCTCGGCCTGCACCGCCGACAGATTGAGCGTCCACGACACCATCGCGGGTGCGTCAAGCGCGACGTGGCCGAGGGCGCGATGGGTCTCGATGACCTCCCCGTCGTCGAGGACCTGCGGCTCGATCGCCGCCAGCCGCACGATCGCGGCATCCTGCGCGGCGGTCGCGGTGTCGATCACGGCCTGCAGCTCGCCCAGGGCCTGGGCCCACTCCTCCTGCGACCCGCACAACTCGCTCGGGGACAGAGCGTCCGTCAACATCTGACGCGCTGAACGTGCGGCACTCAGAACGTCCTGCGGACCGGTCGTCACTGCCATCGGAACCCCCTCCCCTGTACCCACGATCCTACCCGGAGGAGGTGGCACGAACAAGCGTTCGAGGACACCAATTCAGAATTGGGCCAACGAGTTTCCCGCCAACAGCGCAACGGAAGGGGCGGATGTGACGACCACAGGAGAAGGCGCCGGGCCGCGGCGAGGAGCGACCGCGGAACCCGCCATCCAGGCCGCCTGTGAAGGCCACGCGCAGTGCCACAGCCGGGCCCCAGCCGGGCCCCAGCCGGCCCCGTTGGGTCAAGCCGCCCCGTCGGGCGAAAGCCGGCCCGTCGGGCAGAAGCCGGTCGGGCCTCAGCCGGCGCGCGGGTCGTCGAGCACGTCGCGCCACGAGTGCTGCGGCTCGTACCCGAGCAGCCGGCGCGCCTTCTCGATCGAGTAGAACGTCTCCCGCTCACCCAGCTCGCGGCGCACCTCGACGCCGTCGTAGAACCGCGCCACCAGCTCCGAGGTCGGCGCCGCCACCGAGTGGTCGGCCGCCGCGACGTTGAACACCTCGTAGCCCAGCCCGTCGGTGTGCAGGCAGCGGTCGATGATCTGGCCCAGGTCTCGGGCGTCGATGTAGGCGAAGATGTTCCGCCGCCGCTGCTCGGGCCTCTCGAGGAACGTCGGGAACAGCTCGGCGTACTCGTGCGGCTCGATGACGTTGTTGATCCGCAGCCCGTAGACGTCGGCCCCGGTGCGCCGCTGCACCGAGCGCGCCGTCACCTCGCTCGCGACCTTCGAGATCGCGTAGGCGTCCTCGGGCACCGTCGGGTGCTCCTCGTCGACCGGCAGGTACTCGGGCCGCCACTCACCGCGGGCGAAGCAGATGCCGTAGGTGGTCTCCGACGACGCGAAGACGACCTTGCGGATGCCGAGCAGCGCCGCGGCCTCCAGCACGTTCCACGTCGACACCACGTTGGTGACGTACGTGTCGTGGTCCGAGCGCAGCAGGATGCGGGGCACGGCCGCGAGGTGCACGACGGCGTCGTACGCCCGCTCCTGGGGCTCGTCGAGCTCGGCGAACGAGGCCGGCATCCGCAGCGCCGACACGAGCGCACCGAGGTCGGTCAGCTCGACGTCGAGGTCGGTGACCCCGTCGAGGCCCAGCGGCGCCCGGTCGAGGTTGGTGACGGTGTGCCCGTGCTCCAGCAGGTACGGGACGACGTGGCGGCCGGCCTTGCCGCTGCCGCCCGTGACGAGGATGCGCATGGCCGTCATCCTCACACCGACGCGGCCGCACCGCCGACCGGGGTCAGAACCGGAAGACGACGCCGGTGAGGTCCTCGGAGCGGTCCCACAGCGTGCGGGCCAGGGTCTCGTCGCGGGCCCACTGCGAGCGCTTGGCCTCGCCGACGGCGCCGCGGCTCTCGCCGATGCCGGTGGGGCCCGAGTACGACCCGGGCCGGGCGACGGTCGCGGCGTAGAGCGGGCCCTGCGCACCCTTCTCGGGGCCCGGGAAGACGACCTTGGAGGCCAGCTGCATCAGGGAGCCGACCACGGGGATGGCGCCGAGGCCGTCCTTGCTGGCGATGAGGTTGGTGGCCGAGACTCCCGGGTGGGCGGCGGTCGAGGTCAGGGGCACCCCGGCGGCCGAGGCGCGCCGCTGCAGCTCCTGGGCGAACAGCAGGTTGGCCAGCTTCGAGCGCCCGTACGCGGTCTGCGGGTCGTAGCCCTGGCGCGGGTTGCCCTCGCACACCGCGCCGTCGCCGGCCTGGTGCGCGATGGACGACACCGTGGTCACCCGCGCGGTGGGGGCCTCGAGCAGCCGCGGCAGCAGCAGCCCGGTGAGCGCGAAGTGGCCGAGGTGGTTGGTGCCGAACTGCAGCTCGAAGCCGTCCGCGGTCTCGCGGTAGCGCGGCGGCATCATCACGCCGGCGTTGTTGAGCAGCAGGTGCAGCGGGCCGGTGAACCGCTCGGCGAGGGCCCGGACCGACGCCAGCGACGCGAGGTCGAGGGTCTCGACCGTGACCGACCCCGGGGCGCCGGTGCGGCGGATGCGCTCGGCGGCCTGCTCACCCGCGGCGGTGTTGCGGACCGCCAGCACGACGTCGGCGCCCTTCTGGGCCAGCGCGCGGGCCTCGACGAGCCCGATGCCGGAGTTGGCCCCCGTGACCAGGGCTCGCTTCCCGGTGAGGTCGGGGATGTCCTCGGCGGTCCAGCGGCTCATGGCGTCCTCTCGTGGTGCGGATGGGCGGGGTGGCCCGACGGTGGAACGAGCGAGGCGGACGCACCATTCCGCGCCGCGGGCCCTCCCGGCGGTCCGTGGCTCCCGGCCGGGGCCGGATCGCGCCGGGATCGGGCAGGATGGCCGGATGACGGTCGCGGTGATGGCCACGTGCCTCGGGGACGCGATGTTCCCCGACGCCCCACGGGCCACGGTGCGCCTCCTGCGCCGGCTCGGGGTCGACGTCGCCGTGCCCGACGCCCAGACGTGCTGTGGCCAGCCGATGGTCAACACCGGCTATCTCGACGAGGCCGTCCCACTCGTGCGCACCACCGTCGGGGCGTTCGAGGGGTACGAGGCCGTCGTCGTGCCGTCCGGCTCCTGCGCCGGCTCGGTGCGCCACCAGCACCGCCTGGTGGCCGAGCGCAGCGGTGACGCCGCGCTGGCCGACGGGGTCGCCCGCCTGGCCCCGCGCACCTACGAGCTGAGCGAGTTCCTGGTCGACGTGCTCGGCGTCACCGACGTCGGGGCCACCTTCACCCACCGGGTCACCTACCACCCCACCTGCCATTCCCTGCGGATGCTGCGGGTCGGCGACCGCCCGCTGCGCCTGCTGCGCGAGGTCCGCGGCATCGACCTCGTCGACCTGCCGGGGGCCGAGGAGTGCTGCGGCTTCGGCGGAACCTTCGCGGTGAAGAACGCCGACACCTCGGTCGCCATGGGCTCGGACAAGGCCCGCCACGTGCGCGAGACCGGGGCCGAGGTGCTGGTCGCGGGCGACGCCTCCTGCCTGATGCACGTGGGTGGTCTGCTCTCGCGGCAGCGGGCCGGCGTGCGCACCATGCACCTGGCGGAGGTCCTGGCCTCGACCGCCGAGCACCCGGCCGGGGAGCGCTGATGGGCGCCACCTTCGTGGGGATGCCGCCCTTCCCCGAGGCCGCCCGCACCGCCCTGGCCGACACCCGGCTGCGCCGCAACCTAGGGCACGCCACCGCCACCATCCGGGCCAAGCGGGCCGCGGTCGTGGCCGAGCTCGACGACTGGGAGGACCTGCGCCGGCAGGCCGCGGCCGTCAAGGACGAGACGCTGACCCACCTCGACGAGCACCTCCTGACCCTCGAGGCGGCCCTCACCGAGCGCGGCGCCATCGTGCACTGGGCCCGCGACGCCGCCGACGCGTGCGCCGTGGTGGCCGAGGTCGCCCGGGCCCACGGCATCGACGAGGTGGTCAAGGTCAAGTCGATGGCCACCCAGGAGATCGGGCTCAACGAGGCCCTGGCCGCTCGCGGGATCGCCGCGTGGGAGACCGACCTGGCCGAGCTCATCGTGCAGCTGGGCGACGACCTGCCGAGCCACATCCTGGTGCCGGCGATCCACCGCGGCCGCAGCGAGATCCGCGAGATCTTCCGCACCCGGATGGCGGCCGCCGGCCGCCCGGCACCGGACGACCTCACCGACGACCCGGCCGCGCTGGCCGGGGCGGCCCGCCTGCACCTGCGCGAGAAGTTCCTGGCGGCGCGGATGGCCGTCTCGGGGGCCAACTTCGCCGTGGCCGAGACGGGCACGCTGGTCGTCGTCGAGTCCGAGGGCAACGGCCGGATGTGCCTGACGCTGCCCGAGGTGCTGGTCTCGGTGGTCGGCATCGAGAAGGTCGTGCCCACCTACGCCGACCTCGACCTCTTCCTGCGGCTGCTGCCACGCTCGTCCACCGGCGAGCGGATGAACCCGTACACCTCGACCTGGGCCGGGGTGACCCCCGGCGACGGCCCGCAGGAGGTGCACGTCGTCCTCCTCGACAACGGCCGCACCCGGGCGCTGGCCGACGAGTACGCGCGCCAGGTGCTGCGCTGCATCCGCTGCTCGGCCTGCCTCAACGTCTGCCCGGTGTACGAGCGGGTCGGCGGGCACGCCTACGGGTCGGTCTACCCCGGCCCGATCGGCGCGATCCTGAACCCGCTGCTGAAGGGCGTCGGCTCCGACCCCGTGACCGACTCCCTGCCGTACGCCTCGACCCTCTGCGGCGCGTGCGGCGACGTGTGCCCGGTGGCGATCGACATCCCCGGCATCCTCGTGCACGAACGCGTCAAGGTCGTCGACGCCCACCGCGGTGACCGGCCCAAGGCCGAGGCGCTCGCGATGCGGGCGGCCGCGTGGGGCCTGGGCGAGGCCGGCCGGATGGCGCTCGGCGAGAAGGTCTCGGGGCTGGTCGGCCGGCTGCCGCGCCGGCGGGGGATGCCAGGGGGCCGGGGCGCGCTGTCGTGGCTGCCGTTCCCGGGGTCGCGCTGGACCGGGGCCCGCGACCTGCCCACGCCGCCCGTCGAGTCGTTCCGCGCCTGGTGGCGCCGGGCCGGCCGCGACGAGGAGGTCCGCCGGTGAGCGCCCGCGACGACGTGCTCGCCGCGGTCCGGGCCGCCCTCGGCCCCGAGCGGCGCCCGGCGGTCGAGGTCGACCGCGCCTACCGGGGCCGTGACCCGCTGCCGGCCGGTGCCGGTGTGGTCGACCTGTTCGTCGAGCGCGTCGAGGACTACCGGGCCACCGTGACCCGTTGCACCGCAGCCGATCTCGTGGACGCCGTGGCTCAGGCGCTGGGCGGCGCCGCGCGGGTGGTGGTGCCCGACGGCCTCGACCTCGACGTGCCCGGGGCGGTCCCCGACGACGCCCTCACGGCCACCGCCCTCGACGCGGTCGACGCGGTCGTCACGCGAGCGACCCTGGGCATCGCGGAGACCGGCACCGTCGTGCTGGACCACGGCCCGGGGCAGGGGCGGCGGGCCCTCAGCCTCGTCCCCGACCTGCACGTGTGTGTCGTGGAGGCCGGTCAGGTCGTCCGCGGGGTCACCGACGCCGTGGCGCGGCTCGACCCGGTGCGCCCCCAGACCTGGGTCTCGGGGCCGAGCGCCACCAGCGACATCGAGCTCGACCGGGTCGAGGGGGTGCACGGGCCGCGACGGCTGCACGTCGTCCTGGTCGAGGGCTGAGGTGGTCGGCCGCTCCTCGCCGGGCGTCAGCCGTCCTGCCTCTCGGTGGCGTTGCGCAGGATGCAGAGCTCGTTGCCCTCGGGGTCGGCCAGGACGACCCAGCCGGTGCCCGGCCCGTACTGGCCGCGGTGGTCGGACACCTCCGTGGCCCCGTGGGCCAGGAGCCGCGCCAGCTCGTCGTCGCGGGTGCCCTCGACCGGCTCGAGGTCGAGATGGAGGCGGTTCTTGACCGTCTTGCCCTCGGGGACCTCGATGAACAGCAGCCGGTGCGCGCCGTCGCGCGAGACGATCAGGCACTCCTCGTGGCCGGGCAGGTTGGGGTCCCCCTCGAGGTCGACGTAGTCGAGCACCCCCTTCCACCACTGCGAGAGTGCGTAGGCGTCGTGGCAGTCGACGGTCGTGTGCGCGACACGGGAGGTCATGCCCGCGAGCCTGCCACCGGCCTGCCCACGGTCGCCACCGGGTTCTGGCTCAGACCGTGATGGCGGCCGGGATGCCGTCGGAGAAGACCTCGGGCGGGTCGGGCAGGCGGTGCGAGCGCCCGGCCACCCGGCGGGCGACGGTCCAGGCGACGGCGCAGGCGTCCAGGACGTCGTCGGCCGCGTAGCCGCGACCCTCGAGCACCGACGGCCGGGCGATCCCGGCGGCGGCCAGCGACGCCAGCCGGGCGGCCCGGCCGGCGTCGGTCTTCTTGCCGGGAGCCAGCGGGGCCCCGGCCATGGCCGCGAACGAGACCTCCGGGTGCACCTCGAGCACCTCGACCGTGGGGTGCGAGCGCACCCAGGCGTCGACCTCGAGGATCTTGGCGCGCAGGGCGAACGCCTGGGCCCCGACCCCCTGGCCGCTGAGCCCACGGTTGACGGCGTCGGCCGTGGCGCGGTCGGGCGCGGCGTACGCGGCCCGCGTCAGGGTCGTGAACACCGACGACGCCTTGCCGGGCAGCGCGCGGCGCGCCAGGGCGTCGGCCTGCCGCGTGGTGTCGTCGGGCAGGCCGATGGGGATGTCGATGCCGACGACCCGCACCGCGGCGTTCTCGCGCACCGTCTCGACGAGCTGGGCGATCGTGGCGGCCACCACGACCCGGGGGCGGGGGGCGCCGGGTTCGAGCAGGGCCCCCACCCACCCGGCCGGGCAGCCGTCGACGCCCAGCACCGGCTCGGTGAGCTCGACCGGCGCGGGGGAGCCGCCGCCCGCGGCGGCCGCGAGGAGCTCGGCCACCGCCGCCACGACCTGGTCGGCGAAACCGGCGCCGGCCAGCCGCCGCACGACCTCGGCGGCCACGACGGCCTGCTCCTCGTCGGCTCCCACGGCGCCAGCCTAGGGTCGGGCGGGGCCGGCCTCCACGAGGGAGCCCTCGACGACGTCGCCGCGGTGCTCGTCGATCATCGTGGTCTCGTCGAACGGCCGGTGGCCCGCCAGGACCGCCTCCATCTGCTCGCGGTCGACCGCGTGGACCCAGGTGCCGATGAGCACACAGGCGATGGAGTTGCCCGCGAAGTTGGTCAGCGCCCGTGCCTCGCTCATCAGCCGGTCGATGCCGACGATGAAGCCCACGCCGTCGACCAGGTCGGGGCGGTGCGACTGCAGACCGCCGGCCAGCGTGGCCAGGCCCGCGCCGGTGACGCCGGCCGCGCCCTTGCTGGCGATGATCATGAAGACGAGCAGGCCGATCTGCTGGCCGATGCTGAACGGCTTGTCGAGCGCCTCGGCGATGAACAGCGAGGCCATCGTCAGGTAGATGGCGGTGCCGTCGAGGTTGAACGAGTAGCCGGTCGGGACGGTGATGCCGACGACCGGACGCGACACTCCGAGGTGCTCCATCTTGGCGATGAGCCGCGGCAGGGCCGACTCCGACGACGAGGTCGACAGGATGAGGAGGAACTCACGCGCCAGGTAGCGGAACAGCGAGAACACGCTGATGTGCGCGACCATCCGCAGGATCGTGCCCAGGATCAGGAACACGAAGATGGCGCAGGTGATGTAGAAGGCCACCATGATCAGGCCGAGGCTCTTGAGCGCCTGGAGGCCGGTCGCGCCGACGACCGCGGCCATGGCCCCGAAGGCACCGACGGGTGCGACCCACATGATCATGGCCATGAGGCGGAAGACCAGCTTCTGGAAGTGCGTGATGCCGCGCAGGATGGGCTCGCCGGCGGGGCCCATCTTCTGCAGCGCGAAGCCGACGAGCAGCGCGACCAGCAGGGTCTGCAGCACCGAGCCGGAGGTCAGGGCCGACACGAGGGTGTCGGGCACCAGGCCGAGCAGGAAGTCGACGGTCGTCTCGGCCTCGGCGCCCACCTGGCTCTGCCCGGTCTTGGCGAGCTCGTCGGTGAGGTGCAGGCCCGCACCGGGCTTGACGATGTTGCCGACCACGAGGCCCACGGCCAGCGCGACGGTCGACATGGTGAGGAAGTAGCCGAGGGCCAGACCGCCCACCCGGCCGACCTGCGCCGCACGCCGCACCGAGCCGATGCCGAGCACGATGGTGGCGAAGATGATGGGGCTGATCATCATCTTGATGAGGTTGACGAACAACGTCCCGAGCGGCTTGAGCTCCTTGCCGAACTCCGGGAAGAGGAACCCGATGAGGATGCCGAGCAGCATCGCGACGATGACCGCGATGTAGAGGATGTGGGTGCGGTCACGGCGGGGGGCCGGTCCGGGCTCCCCCTCGTGGCGCCGGGCGGGCGCGTCTGCGGTCATGGCGTGAACTCCTTCGTCCGACGCAGGGGTCCTGCGGTCAGGGGTCATCGTGCTCGCCGGCGCGGCTAGGGTCGCGGTTGTGTACGCAGTGTTCACGGGCCGTCGCGACGGGCCGGCGTGACGACCACCGCGGGCCCCGAGGCCGAGGGAGGCCGCGGCCTCAGCGTCGCGGGGCAGACCGCGGCCCTGGTGGTGGCCCTGGTCTTCGGGGTGATCGCGGCCGGGCTCGGCGCGGCCTACCTGCAGGCGCGGCGGGCGGTGACGGACGAGTCGACGGCCCAGGTGCTGGCCGTCGCCCGGTCGGTGGCGGCCGAGCCCGACGTCGTGGCGGGCACCGCGGCCGGCGACCCCGGCGGTGCCCTCCAGGCCCTCGGCGAGGGGGCCCGCGCCGCCACCGGCACCGACTTCGTCGTCATCATGAGCCCGGCCGGCATCCGCTACAGCCACCCCAACCCGGCCCAGGTGGGCCAGCGCTTCGTGGGCCACATCGCGGCGGCGCAGGCCGGCGGCACGGTGGTCGAGGACTACGTCGGCACCCTCGGGCCCAGCCGCCGCGCCGTCGTCCCGGTGCGCCAGGGCGAGCGGGTCGTCGGGCTGGTCGCCGTCGGGCTGCGCAAGGAGGCGGTGAACGCGCGCCTGACGGGCGAGCTGCCGCCGTTGCTGGTCGCGGGGTCGGTGGCCGGGCTGCTGGCCGCGGTCGGCACCACCCTCATCGCGCGACGGGTGCGCCGCCAGACCCGAGGCCTGCGGGCGGCCGAGCTGCAGGCCATGCACGACCACCACGACGCCGTGCTGCACTCGGTCTCCGAGGGCCTGGTGCTCGTCGACCCCGAGGGGCGCGTCCGCCTGGCCAACGACGAGGCCCGCCGGCTGCTCTCCCTGGATGCCGACCCGCGCGGGCGGCCGGTCGCCGACCTCGGGCTCGCGCCGGCGCTGGTGGAGGCGATGACCGATGCCGACGTGCGCGAGGACGACCTGCACGTGACCGGCGCCCGGGTGCTGGTGCTCAACAAGGCCCGGGCCCACCGCGACGGCGCGGACCTGGGGGCGGTGGTGACCATCCGCGACCGCACCGACCTCGAGGAGCTCACCGGTGAGCTCGGCGCCACCCGCAGCCTGGCCGAGGCGCTGCGCTCGCAGGCCCACGAGTCGGGCAACCGGCTGCACACCATGGTCTCGCTCATCGAGCTCGGCCATCCCGAGCGGGCGGTCGAGTTCGCGACCGGTGAGCTGGCACGGGCCCAGTCGCTGACCGACCGCGTGGTCGAGGGCGTCGACGACCCCGTGGTGTCGGCCCTGCTGCTGGGCAAGGCGGCCGAGGCGCACGAGCGCGGGGTCGACCTCGTGCTCGACCCCGCGTTGCGCTGGCCGGCCGGGGTGGCGGCGCCCCGTGACCTCGTGACGGTGGTCGGCAACCTCGTCGACAACGCCCTCGACGCCGTGCTGCCGCAGACCGGCGAGCGGCGGATCGAGCTGGCGGCCCGTGACCTGGGCGACCGGGTCGAGCTCGTCGTCGCCGACACCGGCCCCGGCATCCCGGCCGAGGTGCGCGAGCGCGTGCTCGAGCGGGGGTTCTCGACCAAGGCCGGTGGCGGGTCCGGGGCGGGGCGCGGCATCGGGCTGGCCCTGGTGCGGGAGACCGTCGAGCGCCTGGGCGGCAGCCTGGTCATCGACGACCCGCCGGGGGCGACCGTGACCGTGGTGCTGCCGGTGGTAGGGGAGGCGCCGTGAGCGGGGCCACGGACACCACGGGTGACGGGGTCGGCCGCGTCGACGGGGTCAGCGGTGCCATCGCCGTGCTGGTCGTCGAGGACGAGCCGGTGGCGGCCCGCGCGCACGCCACCTACGTCGGCCGTGTCGAGGGCTTCGTGGTCTCCGGCGTCGTGCACACCGCGCGCGACGCGCTGCGCCACCTCGGCACCGAGCGCGTCGACCTGGTGCTGCTCGACATGGGCCTGCCCGACCTGCCCGGGCTGGACGTCGTGCGCGCGATGCGGTCCCACGGGCACCGGGCGGACGTCATGGCGGTCACCTCGGCCCGCGACCTGGCACTGGTGCGCGCGGCGGTGTCGCTCGGGGTCGTGCAGTACGTGCTCAAGCCGTTCGTCTTCGCGACCCTGCGTGACCGCCTGCTCGCCTACGCGGAGTACCGGCGCGAGGCGGGGGAGGCCGACACCCAGGCCGAGGTCGACACCCTGTTCACGCGGCTGCGCCCGGTCACGTCGTCGAGCGTGCCGAAGGGGATGACCGAGGAGCTGCTGGGGCGGGCCGCCGTGGCGGTGCGCGAGGCGGTCTCGGCCGACGGCATCTCGGCGGCCGAGCTGGCCGCGGTGCTCGGGGTGAGCCGGGTGACGGCCCGCCGGTACGCCGAGCACCTGGTCGACTCCGGCCGCGCGCGCCGCGGCAACCGGTACTCCGGTGCGGGCCGGCCGGAGGTCGTCTACGCCTGGGAAGGCCCTCGGCAGGCCTCCCACCTGTGACGACGCGGTGTTCTCTCAGGAACCCGCGGGCCATCGGGCCCGCCCGGGATGCGAGAGTGGGGGCATGCCCGAGAACAACCGTGTCACCCGCATGCTCGAGCCCTGGCGCGGTGCGCCCGAGGCCGATGTCGACCCCACCGACGTCGACGTCCACCACCGGCGCAAGGCCGCCGCCGGCCTCGAGGCGGTCGCCGTCTCGATGAACCGCGGCATCGGGCAGATGGGACCGCTGCGCACCCTCAACACGCTGCGCCGGCTGAACCAGACCGAGGGCTTCGACTGCATGGGCTGCGCCTGGCCCGACCCCGATCCCGAGCACCGCAGCTTCGCGGAGTTCTGCGAGAACGGCGCCAAGGCCGTCGCCGAGGAGGCCACCAAGCAGCGCGCCGACCCGGCCTTCTTCGCGCAGCACTCGGTGGCCGAGCTCGCGACCTGGAGCGACTTCCAGCTCGGGCGCGCCGGGCGCATCACCGAGCCCATGCTGCTGCGCGAGGGCGGCACGCACTACGAGCCGGTGTCGTGGGACGAGGCGTTCGCGGTCGTCGCCGACGCGCTGCGCGGGCTCGACAACCCTGACGAGGCCGTGTTCTACACCAGCGGCCGCGCGTCCAACGAGGCCGCCTTCGTCTACCAGCTCTTCGTCCGCGCCTACGGCACCAACAACCTGCCCGACTGCTCGAACATGTGCCACGAGTCGACCTCGGTCGCGCTCGCCGAGTCGATCGGCATCGGCAAGGGCTCGGTGAGCCTCCAGGACATCCACGAGGCCGAGCTCATCATCATCGCCGGCCAGAACCCGGGCACGAACCACCCCCGGATGCTCAGCGCGCTCGAGAAGTGCGTGCAGGGCGGCGGCAGGATCGTGGCGGTCAACCCGCTCCCCGAGACGGGGCTGATCAAGTTCGACAACCCCCAGAAGGTCAAGGGCCTCGTGGGCCTCGGCACCGACCTTGCCACCGAGTTCCTGCCCATCCGGCTCGGCGGCGACCTCGCGCTCTTCCAGGCGCTGGGTGCCCTGCTCATCGAGCGCGGCGCCGTCGACCACGACTTCGTCGACGGGCACACCACGGGGTACGAGTCCTACCGTGCCCACGTCGCCGACCTGGACTGGGACGAGGTGCTGAAGGCCACCGGCCTGCCGCGGGCCCAGATCGAGAACCTGGCCGACATGCTGGCCGCCTCGAACAAGACGGTGTTCTGCTGGGCGATGGGTGTGACGCAGCAGAAGCACGCCGTCGCCGCCATCAAGGAGATCACCAACGTCGCTCTGCTGCAGGGCAACATCGGCAAGCCCGGTGCCGGCCTGTGCCCCGTGCGCGGCCACTCCAACGTGCAGGGCGACCGCACGATGGGCGTCTGGGAGAAGCTCCCCGCCCACTTCTCCGACGCGCTGCGCCAGGAGTTCGGCTTCGACCCGCCCACCGAGCGTGGCCACGACGTCGTCAACACCATCCGGGCCATGCAGGAGGGCAAGGTCAAGGTGCTGGTGGGCCTCGGCGGCAACTTCGCCTCGGCCACCCCCGACACCGACGCCGTCTTCGAGGCGCTGCGCTCGGTCGACCTCGGCGTCCAGATCTCGACCAAGCCCAACCGCACCCACGTGATCCCCGGCAAGCAGATGCTCATCCTGCCGTGCCTCGGGCGCACCGAGAAGGACATCACCGAGGCCGGCTGGCAGGGCCTGACGGTCGAGGACTCGATGTCCGACGTGCACCTGTCGGTCGGCCGCAACGAGCCGGCCGGCCCGATGCTGCACGGCGAGCCGTGGATCATCGCGAAGATGGCCGAGGCCGCGATCGGCGACCGCCCCGAGAGCGCGAGCATCGACTGGGCCGCGATGGCGCAGGACTACCGCGCCATCCGCCGCCACATCGCCAACGTGGTGCCCGGCTGCGACGCGTACGAGGAGAAGGTCTCGCGACCCGGCGGCTTCACCCTGCCGCACCCCCCGCGCGACGGCCGCATCTTCGAGACCCCGTCGGGCAAGGCCGAGATCGCCGTCAACCCGATCGCGGTGCTCGAGGCACCCGAGGGGCACCTGCTGCTGCAGACCCTGCGCAGCCACGACCAGTTCAACACCACCATCTACGGGCACGACGACCGCTACCGCGGGCTCGCCGGTGGCCGGCAGGTCGTGATGGTGCACCCCGACGACATCCGCGAGCTGGGGCTCACCGACGGTGAGCTCTACGACGTGGTGTCGGTGTGGACCGACGGCTCGGAGCGCGTGGTCCACGGCTACCGCGTCGTGTCGTACCCGACGTCGCGCGGGTGTGCCGCCGCGTACTACCCCGAGTGCAACGTGCTGGTGCCGCTCGACCACACCGCGGAGGGCAGCAACTGCCCGGTGTCCAAGGCCGTGGTGGTGCGCTTCGCGCCGCACGGGTCCTGCGACGCGCACAGCGGCAGCGAGCCCTCGCGGGTGTCGTCGGGCAGCGACCGGTCCCACCGCAGCGAGGTCGAGCCCCACCACCTCAGCTGACCCCGCCGGGCAACTTTTCGCCCGATGCGGCAACCGTCAGCCCGGCACCGGAACCGAAGGGGTGCGGACCCCAAGGTTCCGGTGCCGAGCTGCGAGCCGGCTTCCGGATGCTCTCAGGTGTCGCCGGGCGCGGGCGCGGGCTCGGCGTCGGTGTCGGTGTCGGGCGACGGGGCCCGGTTCGGCAGCAGCGCGGCGAGCACCACGACCCCGATGGCGAGCACGGCCGCGACCCCGAAGGCCGCCCGCACCCCACCGACGTAGGCCGCGGCCTCGGTGGCACCACCCCTCGCCAGCTGCGCCGAGCGCCACGACAGGACCGTCACGGTGAGCGCCGTGCCGACCGCCGCCGCGACCTGCTGGGCGGTCGCCAGCAGGGAGCTGCCGTGCGAGTACAGGTGCGGCGGCAGGGCCCCCAGCGCCAGCGTGAAGGCCGGCGTGAACAGCGCGGCCAGCCCGACCATCAGCACCACCTGGATGCCGAGGATGAGCGCGTACGGCGTGCTCTCGGTGAGCCGGCTGAGGCCCACCAGCGCGGCCAGCACCCCGAGCGCGCCCGGCACCATCAACGGCCGGGCCCCGACGCGGTCGAAGACGCGCCCGACCACCGGCCCCAGGAGCCCCATCGCCAACCCACCTGGGGCCACCAGCAGGCCGGTCTGCAGGGGGCTGAGACCACGCAGGTCCTGGAGGTAGAGCGGCAGCAGGATCATCGCGCCGAGCATCGCCAGGAAGGCCAGCGACTGCATCGCGACCGACAGCGCGTAGGTGCGATGGGTCAGGGTGCGCAGGTCGAGCAGCGGCTTCGAGCGACGGGTCAGGGAGCGCTGGCGCAGCACGAAGACGCCCACCAGCGCCAGGCCGCACGCGACGTAGACCCCGGCGGGGACCGCGCCCGCGTGCTGCTCGCCGATGCGGCTCAGCCCGAACACGAGCCCGCCGAAGCCCAGGGCCGAGAGCACGACCGAGAACCCGTCGATGCTGCTGACGCGCGGCTCGCCCACGTCGGTGAGGCGCCGCATCCCGGCCACCGACACCAGCGCCACCACCGGCAGCACCAGCCCGAACAGCCAGCGCCAGCCGGCGAAGCCCAGCACGACGCCGGACAGCGCCGGGCCGAGGGCGGGAGCCACCGAGATGGCGAGGGTGACGTTGCCCATGACCCGGCCACGGTCGCGCTCGGCGACCACCGTCATCAGGGTCGTCATGAGCAGCGGCATCATCACGGCGGTGCCGGCCGCCTGGACGACCCGGCCCGCCACGAGCACGAGGAAGACCGGGGCCAGGGCGCACACCAGCGTGCCGACCGAGAAGACCGACATGGCGACGGCGAAGGCCGTGCGCGTGGTGACGCGCTGCAGGAACCAGCCGGTGACCGGGATGACGACCGCGAGGCTCAGCATGAACGCCGTCGAGAGCCACTGGGCCGAGCGGGCGTCGACCTCGAACTGAGCCATCAGCCGGGGGATGGCGTTGACCATGACCGTCTCGTTGAGGATCACCGTGAACGTCGCCGCCACGAGCCAGCGCAGCACGGGGTAGGTCGCGCGCTCGCCCGGGGTGGCCGACGCCGCCGGCGATGCGGTGTGGGTGGCGGGGTCGACGGTCGTCATGGTGGGATCGACCGGGCGGTACGGGGAAACTCATCGGGGCCGCGACGGATCTCCCGGGCCCGATGAGTCCGCGGGTTCCGTACGGTCGGTACAGGTACGGCGCCGTCCGGTGCCCCGAGGAGGCCCCAGATGACGACCAGCCCCAGCGACGCGACCACCCCCGACGGCTCGCCCGGCTCGACCGGCTCGACGGGCACGACCACCGCGACCCGGCCGGCACCGGCCCCGAGCGACCCCGCGTTCGACGACGCCGTCATCCGTTACCGGCGAGAGCTGCTCGCGCACTGCTACCGGATGACGGGCTCGCCCACCGAGGCCGAGGACCTCGTGCAGGAGGTCTACCTGCGGGCCTGGCGCGCCTACGGCTCGTTCGAAGGTCGCTCGTCGCTGCGTACCTGGCTGCACCGCATCGCCACCAACGTCTGCCTCAGCGCCCTCGAGGGCAAGGAGCGGCGCACCCTGCCCACCGGGCTCGGCGCCCCGTCGTCCTCCGGCGCCGACCCGCTCGACGAGCGCGTCGAGGTGCCGTGGCTCGGGCCGATGCCGGATGCCGCGCTCACCGGCACCGCCGACCCGGCCGACATCGTGGCCGAGCGTGACACCCTCCGCATCGCGTTCGTGGCGGCCCTGCAGCACCTGCCCCCGCGGCAGCGGGCCGTGCTGGTGCTGCGCGAGGTGCTCCGCTGGAGCGCGGCCGAGGTCGCCGAGGCCACCGGGAGCAGCGTGGCGTCGGTCAACAGCGCGCTGCAGCGGGCCCGCGCCACCCTGGCGGCTGTCGCACCCTCGCCGGACGCGCCGTCGCGCCCCGACCTCAGCGACGAGCAGCGGGCCCTCCTCGACCGCTACGTCGACGCGTTCTGGCGCAAGGACGTCGATGCCATCGCCGCCCTGTTCACCGATGACGCCGTCTGGGAGATGCCGCCCTTCGCGGGCTGGTACCGGGGCCCGCGCACCATCGCCGAGCTGGTCGACACCCAGTGCCCGGGCGGCCGTTACGACATGCCCCTGGTCCCCACCGACTGCAACGGCCAGCCGTCGTTCGGGCTGTACATGCGCGAGGACGGTCCCGACGGCGACCGCTACCTGCCGTTCCAGCTGCACGTCCTCGACCTCGAGGGCTCGGCGGTCAGGCACGCCACCGTGTTCTTCGACGAGACCTACTTCGCGCTGGCCGGGCTCCCCGCCGAGCTCGGCCCCCAGGACGTCCCGGCCCGGCCGGGGTCGTGAACGGGCGGCCCGCCGGCCTCCGGCCCCGGGTCGACGTCGAGCTGCTCGAGCGTGCCGTGGGCTGGACCCGGGGTGCGCTGGCCGGCGTCGCCGACGACGAGGCCGGCCGGCCGACGCCCTGCGCCGGCTGGGTGCTCACCGACCTGCTGGTGCACATGGTCGACACCCTCGAGGTGGTGACCGAGCTGTCGCTCGGGAGGATGGCGCGGGTCGGGCCGTCTCCGGCGTCCACCCGCCCGTCGGTGCTGGCCGACCACCTCTCGGTGCTCGGCTGCGCGCTGCTGGAGGGCTGGCTGCGCGGGCCGCCGCCGGGGCCGTTGGCCGTCGGGGAGGGACGCATCGAGCCGGAGGTGGCGGTGGAGGTGTCGGCCCTCGAGATCGCGGTGCACGGCTGGGACGTGGCCCGCGCGCGTGGGCTGGCGACGCCGCTCCCCCCACTGCTGGCGGCGGCCCTGCTGCCGGTGGCCGTGCGACGGGTGCCGCGGGTCGGCCGCGGAGGGCGCTTCGCCCCGCCGGTCACGCCCTCGGCCACCGACCCGGCCTCGTTGCTGCTGGCCCACCTCGGGCGCGCGTGACCGGGGGACGCCTCGTCAGCCAGCGGTCGGCGCCACGACCAGGCGGACGGTGTCGCCCGGGCGCAGCTGGGCCGCGCGGTCGGAGGCGGCCTCGGTGAGCACCGCCACGACGGGATAGCCGCCGGTGACCGGGTGGTCGGCCAGGAAGATCACGGGCTCACCGCCGGGCGGCAGCTGCACGGCGCCGCGGACCATCCCCTCGCTGGCCAGCTCGGCGTCACGCCATCGGTCGACACGCGCGACGCCGGCTCCGCGGGGATCGCTGAGCCGCAGGCCGATCCGGTTGCTGTCGGTCCCGACGACCCAGGCCGGAGCGACGAGAGGTCCGAGGCCGCCGACCCAGGCGGTGCGTGGTCCGGGAAGGACCGCGAGGCGGACCGGCCCGGGGGACGGCGGCCGGTGCGCGACGGCATCCACCTGCGGGAAGGTCGAGGGGGCACGCCCGACCGGCAGGACGTCGCCGGGTGCCACGCGGGGCGGCCCCACCCCCGAGAGGGTGTCGGTGGAACGCGACCCGAGGACCGGCTCGACGTCGATGCCGCCGCGGACGGCGAGGTAGGTGCGCAGCCCGACCGGCGGGGGCGCCAGGGAGAGCAGCCCGCCGTGGGGCACGTCGATGAGGGCGTGGTGGGCCACCGGCCGGCCGTCGAGGGTCGCGGGTGCCGGGGCTCCGGTGAGCGCCACCATGATCCGCCCGCGAGCCCGGACCGTCAGTCCACCCAGGGTGACCTCCAGAGCGGCCAGGTCCTCACCGTGGCCCACCAGGCGCGCGCCCAGGCGGTACGCGCCCCGGTCGGCCGCGCCCGCGCGACCGACACCCACGGCGGCGTAGCCCGGCCGCCCGGCGTCCTGCACGAGGGTGAGCGGGCCGGTGCGCACGACCTCGAGCGCGGGCGTCACGGTCGCGCCCGCTCTGGACCGGCCGCCGTGAACCGGACGACGGCGCCCGGGCGCAGCAGGGCCGGGGGGTCACGCCGCTCGTCCCAGAGCGCCGCGTCGGTCGTGCCGATCAGCTGCCAGCCACCCGGCGAGGCGCGCGGGTAGACCCCGGAGTAGCCACCGGCCAGGCCCACCGCCCCGGCCGGGACCGACGGGCGGGGTGCGCCCCGGCGGGGCACGGCCAGCCGGGGGTCGCCGCCCACGAGGTAGGCGAAGCCCGGGGCGAAGCCGCCGAAGGCCACCCGCCACGGGGAGCCCGTGTGGGCGGCCACCACCTCCTCGGCCGCCATCCCGGTGAGGTGGGCGACCTCGTCGAGGTCCGGGCCGTCGTAGCGGACGGCGATCTCGAGCACCGGTCGCCCGGGGGAGCCGGCGGCGAGCGCACCCGGCGACGGCTCGAGCCCGGCGGCCAGCCGGCGCACGTCGGCCGCGAGGGCGTCGAGGCGGCCGCCCTCCGTGACGTGGAGCAGCACCGTCCGGGCGGCCGGGACGACGTCGCGCACCGCGGCCCAGGGGCCCGCACCGGCGGCGGCGCAGGCGCGGAAGGTGGCGTCGAGGGCGAGCACGGCGCCGATCTCCGACGCGCCGTCCCCCTCGCCATCGGCCCGGCCGACCTCGGGCGCGGCGACCTCGACGAGCAGCGCGCGCTCGCCGGCGGGCAGCAGCCGCACCAGGATGCCGGTCACGGCCGGGCGAAGGCCTCGAGCGCGACCCCGGCGTCGGCCAGGGCCGTGCGCACCGCCGCCGCCAGCCCCACCGCGCCCGGGGTGTCGCCGTGCACGCAGACCGAGCGGGCGTCGACCGCGACCTCGGTACCGTCGACCGCCTTGACGACCCCCTCGCGCGCCATCCGCACGACCCGTGCGGCGACCTCGGCGGGGTCGTGCAGCAGGGCGCCCGGGGCCGACCGCGCGACGAGCCGGCCGTCGGCGTCGTACCCCCGGTCGGCGAACGCCTCGCCGACCGGGGTCAACCCCCGCTCGCCGGCCACCCGCAGCAGCACCGAGCCCGGCAGCCCGAGCAGGGGCAGGGTCGCGTCGTAGGCGGCGACGGCATCCACCACCGCCCGGGCCTGGCTCTCGTCGACGGCGGCCGTCGTGTACAGCGCGCCGTGCGGCTTCACGTAGGCGACGCGGGTGCCGGCGACCCGGCACATCGCCTCGAGGGCGCCCAGCTGGTAGAGCACGTCGGCGGTGAGGTCCTCGGGCGCGACGTCCATCCGGCGCCGGCCGAAGCCCGCGAGGTCGCGGTAGCCGACCTGGGCGCCGACGACCACGCCGCGCTCGGCCGCGCGGGCGACGGTGCGCCGCAACGTGGTCGGGTCGCCGGCGTGGAAGCCGCACGCGACGTTGGCGCTCGTGACGACCCCGAGCATCGCGTCGTCGTCGCCCAGCACCCAGGTGCCGAAGGACTCGCCGAGGTCGGCGTTGAGGTCGATGACGAGGCTCACCTCGCCGACGCTACCGGGCCTGGGTCACGGCCGGCCCGGCCTAGCCTGGGGACATGGACGCCCTCCTCCACCCCCTGGCCGCCGCGAAGTACGTGCAGCTGACGACCTTCCGGCGCGACGGCACCCCCGTCGCGACGCCGGTGTGGGTCGCGCCGGCGGGCGACGGCTCGGAGCGCCTGGTCGTCATCACCGTGGACCGGACGGGCAAGACCAAGCGGCTGGGGCACACGTCGCGCGTGGAGCTGCGCGCGTGCGACATGCGTGGGCGGGTGGCCGAGGGGGCGCCGACCTACCGCGGCGAGGGCGTCGTGGTACGGGATGCCGCCGGGGTGGCGGCTGTCCGAGCGGCGATGGTCGCCAAGTACGGGCTGCCGGCGCGCTTCTCGGACCTGGTCGACGCGGTGACCTCGCGCGTCGGCATCCGGCGGGCGGCGCGGGCCGGCATCGTGCTCACCGTCGCGCCCGAGCCTGAGCCCGCCGGCGCCTGAGGCCCGAGACAAGAGCTCCTGCACGGGACCCCGGCTGCCAGGTCTTGTCCGGTGCACTTTTCGGGGTCACCCCGAAAAGCCGGGAGGGCTCCGGGAGGCGGGACGCACGACCGCCGCCCGGCGAGGCCGGACGGCGGTCATGGGGTGCGCCCGAGGGCGCGGTGGGGCTCAGGTCAGAGAACGGTGATGTTCGCGGCCTGGGGACCCTTGGGGCCCTGCTGGGTCTCGTACTCGACCTTGGCGTTCTCGTCGAGCGAGCGGTACCCGCTGGAGTTGATGGCCGAGTAGTGGGCGAAGACGTCGGCGGAGCCGTCGTCGGGGGCGATGAAGCCGAAGCCCTTCTCGGCGTTGAACCACTTCACGGTGCCAGTAGCCATGTTGGCCTTCTTTCCGGGTGGGCGCTCCGCGTGTCGGAGTCGCCCGGCGTTGGTGATGCTTGCTGCGTACCTCTGATCGGAAAGTGCCTCGGGCCCCGGCGGGGCCATGCTGCTACTACGTCACAACGGAAAGCTCAACAACTGGTTACGAGCGTAGCGGGTCCTGGCGAGATCCGCCTCATCGGGGGCGCTCGTCCGCCACGAGCCGTCCGAGGGCCCAGCGGGCGATCGGCGCGTAGGCCACCACGACAGGCCACAGCGAGTGCACCCGCGCCCATCCCGTGCTCCCCCCACCGGCGGCCTCGACCCCGTGCTCGAAGCGCAGCCGCAACGGCCCCGACCGCACGCTCCAGGCCCAGACCCGCGCCTCGTGGTCGACGGCGTCGATGCGGAAGACCGCCACCACTCCCGCCGGCCCCGTGACCCGACCGGTGCTGCCGGGGCGGATGACGGCGTGCGGGTAGTCGACCTCGCGGATCTGCGGCGCCCACTCCGACCAGCGCCGCGGCTCGGTGTAGCGCGCCCACGCGTGCTCGGGGCCGAGCGGGCCGGTGGCCTGGATGCGCAGACTGCCGAGGGCGAGCGAGGGAAGGTCCACGAGCCCATGGTGGCGCACCGTCGAACCTCGTGGTGGCGGGGTCGCCGCCCCGGGCGGGGCGGGACTAGCGTGGCGGGCGTGAGCCTCCTCCGGACCGACCGCTCCTGGCGCGCGGAGGTCCGCGGCCGGGTGCCGGTCCGCTACCTCCCGCAGACCACGCCCGACCACCTGCGCGGGACCTGGCGCGAGGCCCGGCCCGCCCGGATCGACGCCGCCCTGGCCGCGGCGCAGCGCCGCCCCACCCACGGCTGGCTGGTGGCCGGCGCCTCGGGCGAGGTCCCGGCCCGGCGCTCGGTGGTGCGCACCGTCGCCGGCCGCGAGGTCGTGCTCTGGCGGGATGCCGGGGGCGCGCTCCTCGCCGGGCCCGGCGCCTGCCCGCACCTCGGGGCGCGCCTGCACGACTGCGACGTGGTCGACGGCACGGTGCTGTGCCGCTGGCACGGGATGCCGCTGGGCCGCGACTCCGAGCCGCCCTGGGCCACCTATGCCGCGTACGACGACGGCGTGCTGGTCTGGGTGCGCCTCGGCCCGGTCGAGGAGGGTGCCGAGCCCACCGACCGGCCCGTCCTGGCCGCCCGTCCCGCCCCGGACGGCGCCATCGCGTCGGTGATCTCGCTGGCCGCCACCTGCGAGCCGCGCGACATCGTGGCCAACCGCCTCGACCCCTGGCACGGCGCGTGGCTGCATCCCTACGCCTTCAGCGATCTGCGGGTCGACGACGCCGCCTCCAGCGACGACCGGCTCGTGCTGGACGTCGCCTACCGGCTGGGGCGCACCTTCGCGGTGCCGGTGCGGGCCGAGTTCACCTGCCCCGACTCGCACACCATCGTCATGACCATCACCGGCGGCGAGGGCACCGGCAGCGTCGTCGAGACGCACGCGACGCCGCTGACCGCACCCGGCGCCCATCCCGCCCGCACCGTGATGACCGAGGCGATCGTCGCGACCTCCGACCGGGTCGGCTTCGGGGTCGCCCGGCGGGTGGCGTCGCTGGTGAAGGTGGGGATGCGGGCCTCGGCCGTGCAGCTGTGGGCCGACGACCTGATGTACGCCGAGCGGCGCTACGCGCTGCGGCGGGGCGCCGTCGGCTGACGCGGCACTGGCCGGACGCGGGCGGGGCTCCTACCCTGGCGGCATGGCCGGACACCGCATCTTCACCACGAGCCTCGCCGACATCCACGCGCTCTACGTGGCCAAGGTCGAGCGCAAGGGCACACCCGGGCGGAGGTCGACGAGGTCCTCCGGTGGCTCACCGGGTACGACCAGGAGGGTCTCGAGCGGGTGCTGGCCGACGGCACCGACCTGCAGACGTTCTTCGCGCAGGCGCCGGCGATGAACCCGAACACCGGCCTCATCACCGGCGTCGTCTGCGGCATCCGCGTCGAGGAGATCCAGGACCCGCTGATGCAGCAGATCCGCTGGATGGACAAGCTCGTCGACGAGCTCGCGCGCGGCAAGCGGATGACCTCGATCCTGCGCGAGCCGAAGGCGCCGGCCGCCCGCTGACGAGCGCAATCCGGACGCGTTCCGTCCGCAGCCCGTGCCAGGGTGGCGGGATGAGCGCAGCCGCCGAGGTGTCCGTCGCGTGGGAGCGGGCGCTGGCGTGGCGGCTCGGGCGGCAGCTGCTCGACCCGGTGGGGTCCGCGTCGGCGGCCGACGTGGTGCGCCGGCTGGGAGCGGTTCCCTCGATGGACGAGTCCCTGGCCGAGCTGGCGGTGCGGACCCGCTGCACCAGGTCGCGCCCCGGCGAGCTGGCGGCAGCGCTGGCGGCCGGGGCCGTCGTGAAGGTGTTCGCCTTCCGGGGCGCGGTGCACTACCTCTCGGCCGAGGACGGCGGGATGTACCTCGCCCTGCGTGCGGCCGGGCGCCAGTGGGAGCGCACCAGCTGGGTCGAGTACTACGGGCTGACGCCGCACGCCTGGCCCGACTTCCGCGCGGCCGTGCGCGAGGCGCTGACCGCCGGCCCGCTGACGGTCGGCGAGCTGGGCGAGGCGCTGGCGGCGCACCCCGAGTACCGGCACCTGCTGCCGGTGTTCGACGCGGGCGCCGGCACCCTGGTGAAGCCGCTCACCTGGCAGGGCGACATGGGGTTCGGCGCGCCCCGTGACGGGCGGCCGACGTTCCGGCGCCTCGACACGAACCCGCACTGGCGCGGCATCCCGCCGCTGGAGGAGGCCGGGCCGCGGGCGGTCGAGGCGTACCTGCGCGCCTACGGCCCCGCTCCCCGCGAGAACCTCCACCACTGGCTGGCCGACGGGCTCAGCGCCGGGACCCGGCGCATCCACGGCTGGCTGGCCGGGCTGGCCGACCGCGTGGTCGAGGTCGACGTCGAGGGCACGCCCGCACTCCTGCTGCGCGACGACGTGGACGACCTGCTGGCGACCGAGCCGTCGGATGCCGTGCGCCTGCTGCCGGGGCACGATGCCTGGGTGATGGGGCCGGGGACCGGGGACGAGCACGTCGTGCCCCCGGCGCGGCGCGAGGCGATGACCCGCAAGGCCAACCCGGTGCTCGAGGGCGGCGTGGTGCGGGGGACCTGGACCCGGCGCGGGGACGAGGTCACGGTGGCCTGGCTCGACGACCGGCCGAGGCCCGACGCCGCGATCGCGCGGGAGGTCGAGCGGCTGGCCGGCATCCTCGGGGAGGGGTAGGCACCGGGACCTTGGGGGTCGCACCTCTACCGAAGCGGTGCGAGGGTGAAGGTTCCCGCAGGGGGCGAAAAAGTTGCCGGGGGGTCAGGCGGGGCGGGCGGCCCGGTAGCGGCGGATGCCGTGGCGCGCCAGCGCGGGCAGGCGCCCGAGCCGGGGGCCGGTGGGCACCGACCACACGCCGTGCCCGGGCAGGCCCCACCCGGTGAGCAGGGCGTCGGCCGCGAGCCAGCCGGTGGTCGCGGCGCGCTCCATCAGGGCCACCGGCAGGTCGCAGCGCACCGCGTCGCCGGCGAGCACCAGCCGCGGGTCGGGCGTGACCACGCCGGGCCGGGACGCCCACGGCTCGAGCCCGACGAGCACGCAGTCACGCTCGACCAGCCACTCGTCGTGCACCGCCGTGAGGGCGGCCGTCTCGGGGTAGACCCGGTGCAGCGCGTCGAGCAGCCGCGCCCGCAGGTCGTCCTCGGTCGTGCCGTCGGGCACCGCGTAGGCGTGCAGCTCGACGACCGACCCGTGGTGGGCGTCGGCCCAGGCCGCCGCGTGGTCCTCGAACCGCTCCAGCACCGAGACGTTGTCGAGCGGCCCGTAGCCGCTGGTGCCCAGGAACGGCGGCCGGTCGGCGCCCACCCGCCCGTCGAGCCAGAGCCGCCACACCGCGAAGGCCGGCGCCGACCGCACCCCGGCCACCCGCTCGCGCCAGCCGAGCCCGGCGTCGTCGGTGCCACCCAGCCGCGGTGAGCCCGCCACCACCTCGCGCAGCCCGACCGGGTCGAGCGCCAGCACCACGGCGTCGGCGTCGACCCCGCGCCCCGGGTCGCCCCCCGCGGCCGCGCGGTGGTGCACCGCCAGCCTCCCGCCGGCGCTCTCGAGCACCGCCGTGACCTCGCGCCCCACGGCCACCTCGACCCCGAGCCCGTGCAGGTGCCGGCCCAGCGGCCCCCACAGCGTCGTGTCGTAGTCGTCGCGCGGCACGTCGAACAGCAGCCCCTCGGCCGACCCCACGAAGTACAGGTGGAGCATCGCCAGCAGCTCGGCCCCCGAGAACTCCTCGGGCGCCGCGAAGAAGCTGCGGGCGAAGACCTCCAGGGCCAGGTGCCGCGCCTCCTCGGGGAAGTGCAGCCGGTCGAGCACCTCGGCCGCGCTCACCCCGTCGAGCGCCGCGAACGTCGCCGGGAAGTCGACGTCGAGCATCCCCAGGGCCTGCTCGACGTCGACGCCGCGCAGCCCGGCGAGGCCGAAGCTGGGGCTGCGCGCCACGAAGGCGGCCAGGTTCAGCGGGGGCGTGCGGGGGATGCCGGCGAACGAGTCGGACGCCCCGCCCTCGCGCACCAGCGGGTAGTCGGCCAGCGGCCGCAGCCGGGCCAGGGTGGGGTCGGTGCGCCGCAGCACCGCACGCAGGTTGTAGTACTGCCGGAAGAACGCATGGAAGCCGCGGCTCATCTGCGAGGGGCTGCCGTCGGGCAGCGTCACCGGCCACGAGGCCACCCGCCCGCCGAGGCGCTCGCCGCGCTCGAGCAGGGTGACCCGCACCCCGCGCTCGGCCAGGCCCAGGGCCGCCGTGAGCCCGGCGATGCCGCCCCCGACCACCACCACGTGCCGCTGCTCCGCGGGCCCGTCCTGGGTCGCCGGAGCCGGCGGCGGGTGGAAGACGGCCCGCCGGTCGCGCCCCGGCACGAACCGCGGCGTCCCGGGCCACGGCATCCAGGGCGGGGGCGTCACGACGGCGAGCTCCCCACGACGGTGTGCACGACGCCACTCTGCCACCCGGGGTACGTGCGGTGCCGGACGTCGACGAGCCCCACCTCCTGGAGCCGCCGGCAGATCCGCGCCACCGAGTCGAAGTCGCGCACGCTGGTGTAGAGGTAGCGGTGCAGCGGCACGTCGGAGCGCTTGACCACGGCCAGCGGGATGATGATGCCGTGGCACACCGCGGCCCAGATCGCCTGTGCCACAGCGCTGCCGGCCACCGAGTAGTCGTGGATGACGAACGCGCCGCCGGGCCGCAGCACCCGCGCCACCTCGGCCACCAGGGCCCCGCGGTCGGGTACGTTGCGCAGCAGGTAGGCCCCGAGCACCCCGTCGACCGAGGCGTCGGGCTGCTCGCGCAGGTAGGCCACGGCATCGGCGACCACCAGCTCGACGCCCGGGCGCCAGGCCTTGGCCCGGGCCTGCGCCACCATCCCCTCGGAGGCGTCGACGCCGGTGGCGGACAGCCCGGCCGGCGAGCGCCCGGCCGCGGCCCACGCGTCGAGCAGGGCCTGGGTCGAGGCGCCCGACCCGCAGCCGAGGTCGAGCACCCGCGCCGACCCCGCGCCCGACGGCATCCGGGCCACCAGCGCCTCGGCCGCCGTGCGCAGCTGGTCGTGGTAGCCCGGCGACAGGGCGACCATCGCGTCGTACGTCGGGGCGGCGCGGTCGAACGCGTCGGCCAGCACCCACTCGCGGCCGGTCATCCCGCCACCTCCTCGTGTCGTCGACCCCAGCGGACCCAGAGCAGGATCGTGAGGGTCACCATGCTGAACCCGAAGAGGTAGTCCTCGACGGGGATGTCCCAGGGGAAGCGCACACCGACCGTCTGCGACTCGTCGTAGATGACGACCGGCGCCGAGAGCTTGGTGAGCCAGCCGTCGACCAGCACCTGGAAGGCGAACACGATCGCCATCGACAGCCAGTACTGGAGGCGACCGAACAGCCCGGTGCGCAGCCAGAACACCTCGACCGCCACCGTGAGCAGCACCGACAGCACGGCCAGCGCCGTGTACTCAGGCATCGCGGCCCTCCCGCCGCGGCGCGCGGCGGCGCAGCAGCCCGAGCATGGTGCCCACGGCCTCGTAGGTCAGCAGCCCGCAGATCGGGATGACGACGAAGAACACCAGCTCCTCGAGCGGCACCCGCAGCGGCAGCAGGATGCCGGTGGTGTACCGCGCGCTGTAGGTCCAGTGCCCGCGCTCGATGCCCAGGACGTCCCAGGCCACGAACAGCGCGACCACCGGCAGCAGCGCCACCAGCAGCCGCACCGGGCGGCGGTAGACGCGCGCCCGGAGGACGAGCTCCAGGGGAAGGGTGATGAGGAGGCACCCCGCCATGAGCAGCAGGTACTGGTAGCGGTCCACCGCTCAGACCATCCCGGCCGGCACGGCCCGCGCCGCCTCCGGGAGCTCGGCGCGCCCGGCCGTGGGCCACGCGAGCGGGTCGGGGCCGAGGGCCGCCAGCAGCGGCACCTGCTCGGCGCACCACGGCGAGACGGCGCGCCGCCCGGCCAGCACGTCGGCGCTGAACTCGCCCCACGGCACCCACGCGGCGTCGTCGACCTCGGCCGGGTCGGGCGCCAGGGCCGCATCCTCGACCCGCGCCACGAACACCGGGCACAGCTCGTGCTCGACGACCTGCCCCATCGCGGCGCGGTACCGGAAGCGCGGCAGCACGAGGCGCAGCTCGCCGACCTCGACGCCCAGCTCGTCGCGGGCGCGGCGCCGCACGGCGTCCTCGAGGTCCTCGCCCGGCAGCGGGTGCCCGCACACGGTGTTGGTCACGACCCCGGGGAAGCTGGGCTTGCTGGCCGCGCGGGTGGTGACCAGCAGACGCCCGGCGGGGTCGAGCACGTAGCAGGAGAAGGCCAGGTGCAGCGGGGTGTCGTCGTGGTGCACCTGCGACTTGGGGGCGGTGCCGAGGGCCCGGCCGGCGTCGTCGACGAGCACGACGGGCTGGTCGGCCACCCAGCCCAGCGCGGGGGCCGCCGCGGCGCGGTCGGCGCGCACGAGGCGCATCGGCTCGCGGGCCGTCACCATCCGGGCCGACAGCGCCAGCTTCTCGCGGGTGGGGACGCGCCGCCGGGCGGAGAAGACGTCGGCGTCGGCGGCCTCGATCCGCTCGAGGATGCGGGCGTAGAGGACGCGCGCGGTGGCCACGCAGCGGCGCGAGGCCGGCGGCAGGGTGGGGATGCCCTCGTCGGCCTCGCGGTAGAGCCGCCGGTTGCGCGCGACCTCGAACGCCATCAGGGCCCGCCACTCGGGGGTGACCCGGCGCGCCCACGGGTCGGCCCCGAAGCGGCGCAGGTCCTCCTGGGGGACGTAGACCCGGCCGCGGTCGAGGTCCTCGCCGACGTCGCGCAGGAAGTTGGTCAGCTGGAAGGCCAGGCCCAGGGCACGGGCCGGGGTGCGGGCGTCGGCGCCGGGCTCGAGCACCGGCAGCATCATCTCGCCGATGACCGCGGCGCTGCCGTCCATGTAGCCGAGCAGGTCGTCCCAGGTCTCGTACGTGGTGCGGCTGAGGTCGGTGCGCATGGCGCCGAAGAAGCGCGCGAAGCACTCGTCGGGGATGCCGCAGGCCCGCACGGTCTCGGCCACGGCCGCCATCACCGGGTCGGTGGAGCCGCCGTCGGCCAGCGCCGACCAGAAGGAGGCCTCGAACGCGTCGAGCGCGGCCCCGGTGGCCGCGCCCGGCTCGGGCCCCGCGAGGTCGACGATGTCGTCGGCCCGGCGGGCCAGGGTGTAGATCGCGTGCACGTGGCGGCGGCGCGCGGCCGGCAGCAGCCGGGCGCCCCACCAGTAGGTGGTGCCGTAGCGCCGGGTGACGTCGGCGCACTCGGCGTAGCCGCGCGCCAGCAGGGCGGGATCGCTCATCGCGCCACGGCGGGGGTCACCCGGCGCGCCGGGCGGGCGCGCCCGGCGTAGGCGTCGACGCGCTCGGCCGCGAGCTTGCCGCTGATCAGGACCATCGGGATGCCCACACCGGGCGTGGTGCCCGAGCCGGCGAACACCAGCCCCGGCACGCGCCGGTCGATGTTCGACGCCCGGAACGGCCCCGACTGGGTGAAGGTGTGCGCCAGCGCGAACGGCGTGCCCAGGTGCATCCCCTGCGCGGCCCAGTCGTCGGGGGTCACGAGGCGCTCCTGCACCACGTCGGTGGGGTAGCCGTTGGTCCCGAGGAACGCGTGCAGGCGCTCGCGCATCGGCCCCGCCTCGCGCGCCCAGTCGATCCCGGAGCCGGTGTGCGGCACCGGCTCGAGCACGTACAGCGTCGAGCAGCCCTCGGGCGCGGCCGTGGGGTCCGAGACGGTGGGGACGGTGACCAGGCGGCTGGGGTCGGGCATCAGCTCGCCGCGGTCGATGAGGGCCTCGAAGGCGGTGTCCCACTCGTGCCCGAAGTGGATGTTGTGGTGGGCGACCCCGGGCCCCGGCACCCCGCGCACCCCGACGTGCCACACGACGGCCGACGGCGAGAACGAGCCGCGCCGCACGACCCGGGGCGCGGTGACCCCGGGCAGGAGCCGTTCGTAGACCACCGGCAGGTCGACGGTGCAGACCACGGCGTCGGCGGCGATGCGGGTGCCGTCGGCGGTGGCGACCCCGGCCACGGCGCCGTCGCCGCGGCGCAGCACCTCGGCCACCTCGACCCCGAGGTGCAGGGTCGCGCCGGCCTCGGTGAGCGCGGTCGCCATCCCCACCGGCACCGCGTTCATCCCGCCCTCGGGGTGGAACACCCCGCGCACGGTGTCCATGTAGGTGATGACGGCGAACACGGCGCGGGCGGCGGCCGGGGCCACCCCGGCGTACAGCGCCTGGAACCCGAAGATGCGGTGCAGCCGCTCGTCGTCGAAGAACGAGGCCACCTTGGGGCCGAGCGCCCCGAGGCCGCCGAGCCGCAGCAGCTTCGCGGCCGTGAGCGGGTGCTGCAGCAGGTCGAGCGGGCTGTCGAAGTTGTGGTCGATGAAGGTGTCGAACTCGACCTGGTACATCTGCTCGAGCCAGTCGAGGAAGCGGTCGAACCCGGCGGCGTCGCGCTCACCCGAGAGCCGGCGCACCTCCTCGCGCAGGTCCGCCATGTCGGCCCGCACCGAGAGCTCGGAGCCGTCGGCGTAGCGGGCGCGGTAGGCGGGGTCGAGGCGGTGCATCGGCACCAGGCGCTCGGGGTCGCCGCCCACGGCCCGGATGGGCGCGTGCACCAGCTCGGGCATCGTCATCACGACCGGGCCGGTCTCGAACCGGAAACCGCCGAGGTGGAGCAGCCCCGCGCGGCCACCGACGATGTCCTCGCGCTCGAGCACGGTGACGTCGTGCCCGGCCGCGGTGAGGTGGCAGGCGGCGGCGAGCCCCGACAGGCCCGCGCCGACGACGACGACCCTCATCGGGTCCGCCAGGCGACGGCGTGCGCGACGGCCCGCAGCGACTCGGCGGTGCCGCGGTCGGCGCCGAGGTCCTCGAGCGCCTCGTGCGAGCGCTGGACGAGGTCGTCGACGCTCTCCTCGGCGCGGGCCAGCACGCCGGCGCGCTCCATGGCCCGCTGCAGGGCGTGGACCCCGGTGTCGTCGAGCGCCCCTTCGTCGCAGGCGGCCAGCAGCGACAGGCCCGACTCGGGCAGCATCTCCTCGGCCCAGACCAGCAGCACGGTGGGCTTGCCCGAGCGCAGGTCGTCGCCGGCGGGCTTGCCGGTGACGGCCGGGTCGCCCCAGACGCCGAGGATGTCATCGCGCAGCGCGAAGGCGTCGCCGACGAGGTCGCCCCAGGTCATCAGGCGATGGACCAGCCCCGGCTCGGCGCCGCCCACGAGCGCGCCGAGCTCGAGGGGGCGGGTGATGGTGTAGCGGCCGCTCTTCAGGCGCGCGATGCGGCGGGAGGCCGCGAGGTCGCGGCGCCGGCCCGCGGTGTGGGTGACGTCGAGCAGCTGGCCCTCGACGAGCTCGGTGGCCATCCGGCGCCAGGCCCGCGCCAGGTCGGGCCCGGCCTCGGCCGCCAGCAGGGTGGCCTCGCTGAGGGCGAGGTCGGCCACCAGGACCGCCACGCTGTCGCCGAACAGGGCGGGGTCGCCCAGCCCGGCGCTGGCCCGGTGCCGTTCGGCCGCCACGACGTGCAGGCTCGGGCGGCCGCGCCGCTCGGCGGAGCGGTCCATGACGTCGTCCTGCACCAGCGCGAACAGCTGGAGCAGCTCGAGGGCCGCGGCGACCCGCACCAGCGCCTCGCGCGACCCGGGGCCGCCCCCGGCGACCTCCCAGCCCCAGCCGGCCAGGATGGGGCGCAGCCGCTTGCCGTGGTGGCGCACGCGGGCCGCGAGCTCGCCGACCAGGTCGAGGCCGAGAGGGCCGGGCGAGCCGCAGGGCGGCAGGTCGCCGACCTCGACGAGGATGCCGCGGAGCTGGCCGATGACGTCCTCGAGCAGGGCGTCGACGTCGTCGAGCAGGAGGGCGGAGTGCTCACCCCCGCGCAGGGCGTCGAGGGACACGGTGTCGGGCTCGGTGCTCATGCCACGGTCCGCCTCGTCGCCTCATCCCGATCTCACGCTGTACGTCGTCCGGACGCCGGTCGGTCCGGCGTCCTCGATTCAACCATCGGCACGACGCGACGCGGAGACGAGGCAGCCCAACCCTAGACGGCGGCTGCGGTCGGCGCACCGGCGTCCGACACCCGCGTACTACGGTGCCAGCGTGGATGCGGACGTCGTCGTCGTCGGGGCCGGGCTCGCGGGGCTGCGGTGCGCCGACCGGCTGGCCGAGGCCGGGCGGCGGGTCATCCTGCTCGAGCGCGACGAGGTCGTGGGGGGTCGCCAGCGCACCGACGAGGTCAACGGCTTCCTGCTGGACCGCGGCTTCCAGGTGCTCAACCCCGTCTACCCGGCCGTCCAGCGCTGGGTCGACGTCGACGACCTGGCGCTGCGGCCCTTCGGGGCCGGGCTGCTGGTGCGGCGCGCCCGGGGCCTGGTCGCGCTGACCCATCCGCTGCGCTCGCCCGCGGGGGTGCCGGCCACGCTGCGCAGCGGGCTGCTGCGTCCCCGCGAGCTGGGGGCCCTGGCCCGCTGGGCCGCCCCTGCCCTCGCCCGCCCGCGTGCCGTCATCAGCGGGCCCGACCGCGCCGTGCGCGAGGGGCTCGATGCGGCCGGCGTCACCGGGCCGCTGCGCCACGAGGTGCTCGAGCCGTTCCTGGCCGGCGTCGTGGCCGAGGACCGGGGCGAGACCTCCGAGGCGTACGTGCGACTGCTGGTGCGGATGTTCGCGCTCGGCGTGCCGGGGCTGCCGGCCCGCGGCATCGGGGCCCTGCCGGCCTGGATGGCCGACCGGATGACCCGCCGCGCGCAGGCCCCAGAGGTGCGGCTCTCGGCCGGGGTGGTGGGCGTCCGGGCCGGGGCCGAGCCCGGTGTGGAGTGCCTCGACGGGACGAGCCTGACGGCGCGTGCGGTCGTCGTGGCGGTCGGGCCGGAGGCCGTCGCCGGGCTCGTCGACGTGCCCGCGCCGCAGACGCGGGGCCTGCGGACCTGGTGGTTCGCGGCCCCCGAGGCCCCGACCGACTCCGACCTCGTCGTGGTCGACGGGCGGCGGCGCGGGCCGATGGTCAACGCGGCCGTCGTCAGCAACGCCGTCCCGTCCTACGCCCCGCCGGGCGAGCACCTGGTGCAGGTCACCACGCTACTGGGCGACGGCGCCGACCCCTCCGAGGACGACGTGCGCCGCCAGGCCGCCGAGGTGTTCGGCCGCCCGACCACCGCCTGGCGCACCATCCGCCGCGACGACGTCTTCGACGCCCTGCCCGCCCAGCCGGCCCCGCTGCGGGTCACCTCGCCCGCTCGCGTCGCGGCCGGGGTCTACGTGGCGGGCGACCACCGCGACACCGCCAGCATCCAGGGGGCGCTGGTCTCGGGGCACCGGGTGGCCGGCGTGGTGCTCGGCGACCTGGGCGCGGCGTGAGCGGCCCGCGGCTGCGCCTGGTCTTCCCCCACCAGCTGTTCGAGGCGCTGCTCGACGAGCCCGCCGGGACCCGGTTCGTGCTGGTCGAGGACGACCTGCTGTTCCGCCTCCAGCCCGTGCACGCGCAGAAGCTGGTGCTGCACCGGGCCTCGATGCGCCTGTTCGCGGCGCGGCTGCGGGAGGCGGGCTTCGCGGTCGACGTCGTCGAGACCGACGCCGCCGCGCCCACCGGCGAACGGCTGACCGCCCTGGTGGCGGCGCTCGCGCCGGCCGAGGTGCGGCTGTACGACGTGGTCGACGACTGGCTGCTGCGCGACACCCGGGCCGCCCTGGCCGCCGCCGGGGTCGAGCTCGCGCCCGAGGACGTCGACGAGACACCGAACTTCTTCTGCACCCGGCCCGAGCTGGCCGCGTGGTTCGGGGAGCACCGGGCCCGGATGCAGTCCTTCTACCAGTGGCAGCGGTGCCGGTTCGACGTGCTCGTCGAGGGCCCCGAGCACGACCGGCCGGTGGGCGGCCAGTGGTCCTACGACCCCGAGAACCGCAAGAAGCTGCCGAAGGGGCACCGGGTGCCGTCGCGCCGCCCGCTCGAGCGGCGGCCCGAGGTCGACGAGGCCGTGGCCTGGGTGGGCGAGGCGTTCCCCGACGCGCCCGGCCGGGCCGACACCTTCGACTGGCCGGTGACGCACCAGCAGGCCCGGGCCCGGCTGCGGGAGTTCGTCGACGAGCGGCTCTCGCAGTTCGGGCCCTACGAGGACGCCGTCGCCACTGCGCATCCGTTCGTCTTCCACGCGGCCATCAGCCCGGCCCTGAACTGCGGGCTGCTGGACCCCCGCGAGGTGCTCGAGACCGTGCTGGCCGCGGCCGAGGAGCACGACGTCGACCTGCCCTCGCTCGAGGGGTTCGTGCGTCAGCTCATCGGCTGGCGCGAGTACATGCGGGCCACCTACCACCTCTACGGGCGGCGGATGCGCACGGCGAACCACCTGGGGCACACCCGGTCGCTGGCGCCGGGCTGGTGGGACGCCACCACCGGCCTCGACCCCGTCGACCACGTCGTGCGGGGGGCGCTGGAGCGCGGGTACGCCCACCACATCGAGCGCCTCATGGTGCTGGGCAACGCGATGTGCCTGCTGCGCACCGACCCCGACGAGGTCTACGCGTGGTTCATGGCGTTCTTCGTCGACGCCTACGACTGGGTCATGGTGCCCAACGTGTACGCGATGTCGCAGTTCGCCGCCGGCACCGGCATCACGACCAAGCCCTACGTCTCGGGCAGCAACTACCTCAGGAAGATGACGGACTTCGGCACCGGGGAGTGGCGTGACGACTGGGACGCCCTCTACTGGACCTTCGTCGCCGACCACCGCGAGGTGTTCGAGGGCAACGTGCGGGCCCGGATGGCGACGCGCTCGTGGGACGGGATGGACCAGGGCCGGCGCGACGAGCTGCTGGCGCGCGGCCGCGCCGTCCTCGCCCGCCTCTGAGCCCAACTTTTTCGCCCCCTGCGGGAACCTTCACCCCGGCCCGCAACGGTGGGGGTGCGAACCCGAAGGTTCCGGTGCCCAACCCGTCGCGAGCCCCCGCGGCCCGGCCCCAACGTTCGACAGCCCGGGACTGCCGCGGGGGGCCCCGGCGTTGGCCCCGACGACGGCATCCGAGCAGCGACGACAGGAGAGCACGTGTCCGCGAGCACCCCCACCACCGCGACCCCCGCCACCGACCGCCACCAGCAGGGGACGGCGCAGGTGGCCGTGACCGGGCTCGCCGTCATGGGCCGCAACCTCGCGCGCAACCTGGCCCGCAACGGCTTCCGCGTCGCCGTGCACAACCGCACGACCAGCAGGGCCGAGGCGCTGGTCGAGGAGTTCGGCCACGAGGGCGACTTCACCCTGGCCCGCACCGCCGAGGAGCTCGTGGCCGCACTCGAGCGGCCCCGCCGCATCATCGTGATGGTCAAGGCCGGCGAGGCGACCGACGCCGTGCTCGACGAGCTCGTGCCGCTGCTCGACGAGGGCGACATCGTGGCCGACGCCGGCAACGCGCACTGGCGCGACACCGTGCGCCGCCACGCCGCGCTGGCCGACAAGGGCATCCGCTTCGCCGGGGTCGGGGTCTCGGGCGGCGAGGTCGGCGCGCTCGAGGGACCGTCGATCATGCCGGGCTGCGACGCCGACACCTACGGCGAGCTGGGTCCCTTCCTCGAGATCATCTCGGCCCACGTCGACGACGAGCCGTGCTGCACCCTCATCGGCCCCGACGGCTCGGGCCACTTCGTGAAGATGGTGCACAACGGCATCGAGTACTCCGACATGCAGCTCATCGCCGAGACCTACGACCTGCTGCGCGGGCCGCTGGGTCTCCCCGTGGATGCCGTCGCCGACACCTTCCGCGCGTGGAACGACACCGAGCTGGAGTCCTACCTGGTGCAGATCACCGCCGAGGTGCTGGCGCACACCGATGCCGACACCGGGCGCCCGTTCGTCGACGTCGTGCGCGACGCCGCCGAGCAGAAGGGCACCGGGCGCTGGACCGTGCAGACCGCCCTCGACCTCGGGGTGCCGGTCACCGGCATCGCCGAGGCCACGATGGCGCGCGCGGTCTCCGGCGACACCGAGCGCCGCGCCGCGGTCCGCGAGGCCCTCGAGCCCGTGGACGACGGGGACGAGGGGGGCTCGGATGCCGCCGCCGTCGACCTCTCCGTCGACGACCTGCGCGCCGCCCTCTACGCGGCCAAGGTCGTCTCGTACGCCCAGGGGCTCGACATGGTCCGCGAGGGCTCGCGCGAGAACGACTGGGACATCGACCCGGCCGACCTCTCGCGGATCTGGCGCGACGGCTGCATCATCCGGGCCCGACTGCTCGGCGACATCACCCAGGCGGTCGAGGAGCACCCCGACGCCCCGAGCCTGCTCGCCACGCCCACGTTCGCGGCCGCCGTGGCCGACCGGCTGCCGGCGCTGCGCCGGGTCGTCACCGCGGCGGTGGCCTCCGGGACACCGGCGCCGGTCTTCTCGGCGGTGCTCGCCTACGTCGACGCGCTGCGGGCCGAGCGCCTGCCGGCCGCCCTGGTGCAGGGGCTGCGCGACTACTTCGGGGCGCACACCTACGAGCGCGTCGACCGCGAGGGCACCTTCCACACCGAGTGGTCGAAGGACCGCGCCGAGGTCGAGGCCTGAGCCGCCGGCCACCGGTCAGGGGCGTGCGGCCTCGAGCTCGGCCAGCGCCTCGCCGGTGTGCACCGCCAGGTGCTGCAGGTGTGGCAGCGCCTCGCGGTCGCCGATGAAGCCGATGTCGAGGGTGCCGGCGTAGGACTGGGCCGTGATGTTCAGCGCCATCGAGTGCCCCGGGATCGAGACCGGGAAGGCGGCCTCGAGCCGGGCCCCGCGCCAGTAGAGGTGCTTGGTCGGGCCGGGCACGTTCGAGATGCAGACGTTCAGGGTCAGCGGCCCGGGCAGCGGCAGGCCGCTCATGGCCCGGGTGATCTGCAGCCCGGCGGGCGCCAGCAGCATGGCGCTGTAGGCGATCACCGCGTCCCCGTCCATCCCGCGCATCCGGGCCTTGGCCGCCCGTGACGACGAGGCGATGGCGGCCAGCCGGGCCACCGGGTCGTCGATGTCGGTGGCGAGCGAGACCAGGGTCGCGCCGACGTAGTTGCCGCCACCGTCGCTCGACGCGGCCCGCACGTTCACCGGGATGAAGCCGATGAGCGGGCGGTCGGGCAGCTCGTCGAGCTCGCCCAGGAAGCGCCGCAGCCCGCCCGCGCAGATCGCCATCAGCACGTCGTTGAGGGTCACGCCACGGGTCCGGGCCACCGCGCGCAGCCGCTCGAGGTCGTACTGCTGGGTCGCGAAGCGGCGCGAACGGCCAGTGCGGCCGTTGAGCACCGACATCGGCGCCTGGTACGAGGTGACAGCCCGCGTCGAGGTCTGGCCGCGGCGCAGCTGGGTCTCGGCCAGCGTCCGGGCGACCGCGGGCAGGGACGTGAGCGCGGACGACACACTGCGCAGGATGGAGGCGACGTCGCCCACCGGCTCGGGGCGGGTCTCCTCGGTGCGCGGGCGGCGGTCGAGGCTGAAGAAGTGCGGGTGGCTGCGGTCGTCGGGCGTGGCGGCGAGGCCCCGCTGGAGGAAGCGCATGGCGGTGAAGCCGTCGACCAGGCTGTGGTGGATCTTCACGTAGACCGCGAACCGCCCTGGCCCCACGCCCTCGATGAGGTGGATCTCCCAGGGCGGGCGGCGGAAGTCGATCTGGTTCGAGTGCAGCCGGGAGACCAGGATGCCGAGCTCGCGCTCGCCGCCCGGGGCCGGGAGGGCCGAGTGCCGCACGTGGTAGCCCATGTCGACGCGGGCGTCCTCGACGAAGCGGTGCACCGGCTGGCGCATCAGGCGCCGGGTCTGCAGGCGCAGCGACCACGGGGGGTGCACCGGGGCGGACCGGAGGTCGGCCGCGAGGTCGCGCAGGAAGGTGTCCTCCTCGCCCTCGGGGTGGCTGAAGTGCAGCAGCGCCCCGACGTGCATCAGGGTCTCGGGCGACTCCGCCACGAGGAAGACCGCATCCAGGGGGGAGGCCCAGCGCGCGTGCGCCACGCGGTCATCCGGCCTGTTCGTGGGCGTCCGCGGGGATGGGGGCGGGCGCCTGCCAGGGCGCCCAGGCGCCCTCGGGCTGGGCCAGCCGGTCGCACAGCACCCGGAGCGTCTCGAGGTGGTGGCCGTACCCCAGGTGGGTGGCGCCGACCTCGATGTTCTCGGTCTGCGGCGCCTCCTCGGCCACACAGCACTGCCAGGCCACGATGCCGTCGTCGCGCGAGTAGATGCTGGTCGTCGGCACCTCCAGGGCGCCGGCCCGGGCCGCGATGGCCTCCTGGGTGAAGAGCTCGCCGGTGTACTGGCCCCGGTTGAGCAGCCGGTACATGGCCCAGGCGCGGGTCGAGGCCGGGTGGCCGGCGAACGGGCTGCCCAGCGTGATGACCGAGCGCGTGTAGTGCGGCAGCGCGCGCGCCAGCTCGCGGGCGTAGATGCCGCCGGCGCTCCAGCCGACGACGCTGACCCGGCGCCCGTAGCGGTCGTACAGCTCGAGGAGCAGCTCCTCGAGGTCGGCGGCCAGGGCGGCGCTGGCCCCGAGGTTGCGGCCCTGTCGCCAGTCGTGGGTGCGGTAGCCCAGGCGGCGCAGGTGCTGGCGCAGGAAGAGCGTCGACTCGGGGCCGGCCAGGAAGCCGGGGATGACGAGCACGGGGTGGCCGTCTCCGGGAGGCCAGCCGGTGAGGTCGCGGGTGCGCACGGCGGTGGCGGCGAGGTCGAGCGCGGTGCGCCACTCGCGCGAGGTGGCCCACAGGGTGGGGGCCAGCGGGGCGCTCGGCGCGTCCGGAGGGTCGGTGCTCCCGGGAGCGGCGGCGACGGGCGCGGGGGCCGTGGTCATCGGTCGCTCCTTCCGGGGGACGGGCGGCGCGACGACCTCCCCGGGGTCGCGACGCTGCGAGGGCAGACGAGCAGTGTCGCAGAACGAGGCCCGTTGTGGACGGGTCCGCACGGGGCCGTTCGGCATCCGGCGGACGGGCCTACCGTGGAGGGATGACGACGCGTCACGACGACCCGGCCTCCCCGACCACCCCCGACGCCGCGGGTGCGGCGCCCGGCGCGACCCGCACCGAACGCGACACCATGGGCGCGGTCGAGGTGCCGGCCGACCGCTACTGGGGGGCCCAGACCCAGCGCAGCCTCGAGCACTTCGACATCGGGCGAGACACCTTCGTGTGGGGGCGGCCTGTCATCCGGGGTCTCGGACTGCTGAAGAAGTCGGCCGCGCTGGCCAACGCCGGGTTGGGGCTGCTGCCCGATGACGTGGCGCGCGCGGTGGTCGCGGCGGCCGACGAGGTAGCGCGCGGGGGGCTGGACGACCACTTCCCGCTGGTGGTGTTCCAGACCGGGTCGGGGACGCAGTCGAACATGAACGCCAACGAGGTCGTGGCCAACCGCGCCATCGAGATCCTGGGCGGGGTGCTCGGCTCGAAGGACCCGGTGCACCCCAACGACCACGTCAACCGGAGCCAGTCGAGCAACGACACCTTCCCCACGGCGGTGCACGTGGCGGTGGCGCTCGAGCTGGCCGAGCGGCTGCATCCGGCCGTCGACAGGCTCGTCGCGGCCCTCGACGCCAAGGCGGCCGAGCTGGGCGATGTCGTGAAGGTCGGGCGCACCCACCTCCAGGACGCCACGCCGGTCACCCTCGGGCAGGAGATCGGCGCCTGGGCCGGGCAGCTGCGCGAGGCGCAGGCCGACGTGCGGTACGCCGGTGAGAAGGTGCTCGCGCTCGCCATCGGGGGCACCGCGGTGGGCACCGGGCTCAACGCCCCCGCGGCGTTCGGGCCGGCGGTGGCCGATCACCTCGCGGCCGAGACCGGCCTGGCGTTCCGGCAGGCCGACAACCTGTTCGTGCAGCTCGCGGCGCACGACGGGCTGGTGGCGGTGTCGTCGTCGCTGCGCACCCTGGCCGGGGGGCTGATGAAGCTGGCCAACGACGTGCGCTGGCTGGCGTCCGGGCCGCGCACCGGCATCGGCGAGCTGCGCATCCCCGAGAACGAGCCCGGCAGCTCGATCATGCCGGGGAAGGTCAACCCCACCCAGAGCGAGGCGATGACGATGGTCGTCACGCGGGTGTTCGGCAACGACGCGACGGTCGGGTTCGCGGGGACGCAGGGCAACTTCCAGCTCAACGTGTTCACGCCGGTGATGGCGCACGCGGTGCTCGAGTCGGTGCGGCTGCTGGCGGATGCCTGCCGGTCGTTCACCGAGCACTGCGTCGTGGGGCTCGAGGCCGACCGCGAGCGCATCGCCGATCACCTCGACGCCGACCTGATGCTCGTCACGGCGCTGGCCCCGCACATCGGGTACGACCGGGCGGCGGCCATCGCCAAGCAGGCGCACCGCGACGGCTCGACGCTGCGCGAGGCCGCGGTGGCGTCGGGCGCGGTGTCGGACGCCGACTACGACCGCTGGGTCGACCCCGAGGCCATGACCCACTCCGACTGATCCTCTAACGCCCTCGCTCACCGCCCCGAACGTGTGTGAAGAACGGCGGCATCCCGATGTTCTTCACACACATTCGGGAGTGTTCAGCCGGAGAGGAGGCCGCGCAGGTCGTCGGCGGTCAGGGCCGTGCTCATCGCCGCGCCCTCGTCGACCACCCGGGCGAACAGGTCGCGCTTGCGCTCCTGCAGCGCGATGACCTTCTCCTCGACGGTGTCGCGCGCCACCAGCCGGTAGACGTTGACCGGCCGGGTCTGCCCGATGCGGTGCGCGCGGTCGATGGCCTGGGCCTCGGCGGCGGGGTTCCACCAGGGGTCGAGCACGAACACGTAGTCGGCCTCGGTGAGGGTGAGCCCGAAGCCGCCCGCCTTGAGCGAGATGAGGAACACCGGGGCGTCGCCGTCGCGGAAGGCGGCGATCCGGTCGGCGCGGTCGCGGGTGCGGCCGTCGAGGTACTCGTAGGCGATGCCCTCGGCCGCCAACCGCTCGCGGACGACGCCCAGGAAGCCGGTGAACTGCGAGAACACCAGGGCCCGGTGCCCCTCGCCGGCGAGCTCGGTCACGTGCTCGACCAGCGCGTCGACCTTGGCCGAGGTCGCCAGCCCCGCGTACTCGGGGTCGACCAGCGCCGGGTCGAGCGCCATCTGCCGCAGCGCCGTGAGCGCGCGCAGGACCGCCATCCGGTTGCCGTCGAGGTCGTCGATGAGCCCCAGCAGCCGCTGCCGCTCGCGCTGGAGATGCCGGTCGTAGACCGCCCGGTGGCGCGGGTGCAGGTCGACGGTGAGGATCTGCTCCTGCTTGGGTGGCAGCTCGGTGGCCACCGCCTCCTTGGTGCGGCGCAGCATCAGCGGCCGGATGCGGCGGCGCAGCGTGGCCAGCCGCTCGCCGTCGCCGTCGCGCTCGATGGGGTTGGCCCACTGCTCCTTGAACGCCCCGGGTCGCGGGTGCAGCCCGGGCGCGACGATCGAGAGCAGCGACCAGAGGTCCATCAGCGAGTTCTCGAGCGGGGTGCCGGTGATCGCGAACTTGCCCCGGGCGCTGAGCCGGCGCACCGCCTGGTAGGTCTTGGCCTGGTGGTTCTTCACGAACTGCGCTTCGTCGAGGACGACGGCCGCCCACGGCCGCGAGCGCCACGCGGCCTCGTCGATGCGCGCCACGGTGTAGGACGTGATGACCAGCTGCGCCCCGGCGATGGCGGCCTCGAGCGAGCGCCCGTCCTTGCCGCGGGTCCGCTCGACCACCGCGGTCGTCAGGCTGGGCGCGAACCGGGCGGCCTCGCCGGCCCAGGTCGAGAGCACCGAGGTCGGGGCCACCACCAGCACCGGGTGCTCGAGCTCGCCGCGCTCCTGGGCCCGCAGCACCATGGCCAGCATCTGCACGGTCTTGCCCAGGCCCATGTCGTCGGCCAGCACCCCGCCGAGCCCGGTGTCCCAGAGCAGCGAGAGCCAGCGGAAGCCGTCGACCTGGTACGGCCGGAGTGTGGCGTCGAGGCTCGCGGGCACCTCGGCGGGCTCGACCCCGGTGCCGTCGACCAGCCGGCCCACGGTGGCCTGCCAGCGCTCGCTCTGCTCGTCGACCACCCCGAGGTTCGCGAGCTCCTCCCACAGCCCGACGTGCACCGCCGAGATGCGCAGCGGGTCAGTGGGCTTGTCCTGCAGCGAGCGCGCCTCCTCGACCAGCCGGCGCAGCGACTCGAGCTCGGGGCGCTCCAGTGAGAACCAGGTGCCGGAGTCGAGGATGAGGTGGGGGTGCCGGCGGGCCAAGGCCTCGATGAGCGGCGCCAGGGGCACGTCCTCGCCCCCGACGGTGACCGAGATGCCGAGGTCGAACCAGTCGGTGGAGCCCGAACCCCCGCGCGACTCGGTGGCGGAGACCTGGATGAGGGGCGCCTCGTCGGTCTCGCTGTAGTCGGCGACCTCGCCCACGACGGTGACGTCGAGGTCGGGCAGCTCCTGGAGCACCGGCAGCACGTGGCTGAACCCCACGGTCGTGAAGCCGTGCAGGCGGGTCTCGGGCACCAGGCGCGGCTGCTGCCCCACGACCTGCCAGAGCGCGGCGAACCCGGCGACCTCGGGCACCTCGCGCAGGCCCTCGACCAGCCGCCGCTCGGCGCCGCGGTCGCGCATCGGGTCGGGGTCGTCGGAGCCCAGCGGCACGTGCACCCCGGACGGGCCGCCGTAGCGGAAGCCCCAGCGCAGGTGGGTGCGGTGCCCGGGCTCGGCGGTGACGGTGAGGTCGAGGCGCGGCGGGACCGCCTCGGGCAGGTCGAGCCCCGGCGAGAGGCTGCGCACGTGCGCCTTGCGGCGCAGCCCGGGCAGGTGGGTGACGGTGAAGCGCGCCCAGTCGGCCTCGGGGACCTCGATGGTGCCGAGGTCGAGGAGGCGCTGACGGGTGGCGTCGAGCGGCTCGGCCAGCGCCCCCAGCACCAGGGTGTCGTCGTCACGCAGCCAGAACCCGGTGGCCGGCGAGCCGACCAGGTGGGTGGTGGTGCCGGGCGTGACGGGCAGGTCGAGGTGGGGGTGCAGGGCGGCGCCGTCGTCGGTGCGGTCGATGTCGACGACGAGCTCGGCCGGCTCGGGGGCGAACGCGACGCGGCCCTCGCCGGTGAGGTCGGCCAGCAGGCGGACGCCCGCCCGGTCGGCGGCGCGCAGCAGGGCGACCCACCCCGCCCCGAGATGGTCGAGCAGGATGGCGTCGGGCATCCGGCCGTACCCGAACGCGCGCACCGAGCGGCGGTGGGCGTCGGCGACGGCGGTGAGGGCGTCACGGTGCTCGTCGGGGAAGGTCACCTTCCCGAAGCCGTAGTAGCCGCCGGCGAACGTCTCCCAGGACACTCCGCTGCGGATCCAGGTGCCGCGCACGCCGGGCACCACCGGGCGCAGCCGCAGCTGGGCCCGGCCGGTGTCGTCGGCCAGGCGCGGGCGGCCGCCGGCGGGCCGGGCGGGCTCGATGAGCAGCCCCACGGGGGTGGTGTCGAGCGCACGGTCGTCGTCGAGGAGGCCGCCGAGCGCCTGCTCCCAGGTGGGCGGGGGCGGTGGGCCGCCGGCGGCCGCCCTGGCGGCGTCCGACACCGCGGGCTCGCGCTGGCGGACGGCGACGGCGACGGCGACGGCGTGCTTGCAGTCGCTGCCGACCGGGCACGAGCACTGGCTGTACCAGCGGCGCAGCGGCCGGCTGACGGAGGTCTCCTCGGTGGGGCGCAGCGTGACCTGGGTGGTGTAGGTCTGGCCGGTGCTGCCGCCGACCCAGCCGGTGGCGTCGGTGCCGTCGGGGGAGACCTCGACGTCGACGACGCGCCCCTCCTTGGCGTAGGCCAGCCCGCGCGCGACCGTGACGGTGCCGCAGAGCTCGCCGAGGGTGCGGTTGGTGAGCGCGGCGAGGCGGTCGACGCCGACGGCACGTGCCATCGCGGACCTCCTCGCAGGGACCTGGCGCCGGCCCGGTACCGGCGACCCCGAACACCCGAGCGTACGTCGCCGCGACGACATCCGTGGAACTCCTCCACAGGGTCACCGGCCGGCCCGGTGCGCCGCGCCGGCGGCGAGCGCCGCGCTCAGGCGGGCAGGGTGATGGTGAACGTCGAGCCCCGCCCCACCTCGGACGCCACCCCTACCGAGCCCCCGTGCCCGCGGGCCACGGCGTCGACGACGGCCAGCCCGAGCCCCGACCCACCGCTGCCCGACGAGCGCGAGCGGTCGACCCGGTAGAAGCGCTCGAACAGGTGCCGCAGGTGCTCCGGGGGGATGCCGGGGCCGGCGTCCGAGACCTCGATGCGCACCGCGCCGGCCCCGGGCACCAGCCGCAGGGCCACGGGCGTCCCGGCCGGGGTGTGCCGGACGGCGTTCGACGTCAGCCCGACCACCGCCTGGGTGATGCGGTCGCGGTCGGCGTGCAGCACGAGGGACTCCGGCGCCTCGAGGCTGACCTCGCGGTCGGGCGCGACCACCCGCAGGTCGGAGGCGACGTCGCGCAGCAGGGGCCCGAGGTCGACCGGCTCGCGGCGCAGCGCGTCGGGCGACTCGAGCCCGGCCAGGTCGAGCAGCCCGTCGACCAGGCGCCGCATCCGCGCCGCCTCGTCGCCGATGCGGCGCATCCCGTCGTCGACCTCGGCCCGCCCGTCCGCGTCGAGGGGGCCCGGCGGCCGGGCGGCGTGCAGGGCGGCGTACCCGCCGAGCGTGGTCAGGGGTGTGCGCAGCTCGTGGGAGGCGTCGGCGACGAAGCGCCGCATCCGCTCGTTGGTCGCGGCCGAGCGGTCGATCATCGTGTTGAGGGCCTCGCCGAGCCGGGCGGCCTCGGTGCCGGGCGGCCCCGGAGGGACGCGCCGCGACGTGTCGCCCGCGGTGACGGCGTCGGCCGCGGCGGTCATGGCGGCGATGGGCCGTAGCCCGAGCCGGTCGACCCACCACAGCAGCAGCCCCACGAACCCGGCCACCACCAGGCCGGTGAGCAGCAGCGTCAGGGCCAGCCGCCGCGTGGTGACGTCGGCCGAGGTGGTGGGCACCGCGATGACCGCCTGCGCGCGGCCGTTGGGCAGGGGGACCGTGAGGACGCGCACCCGCGGGGCGTGGCCGGATGGCGCGGGCCGCCCCTCGGGGGTGGTGACGGTCTCCCCGGCCGCCAGCGCGGGCGTCAGCGTGGGGTCACTCTCGGGGGCCAGCACCGTGACCAGCCGCCCGTCGGCGGTCATCCGGCCGACGTAGACGTCGCCCAGCCCGGCGGCCGACACGGTGTCCGGGGACCGCTGCGAGGCCAGGAGCAGGGCCCGGGGGTTACCCGCCAGCGTCGCGATCTCGGTGTCGAGACGGGCCACCAGGTAGGCGCGCTGGATGAGGACCACGGTCACCCCGGCGGTGACGGCCAGCACCGCGAGCACCGAGACCGCCACGACCAGCCGGCGGCGCAGCGTCATCCGGGCTCCCGCACGGTGTAGCCCACGCCCCGGACCGTGTGCACCAGCTTGGGCCCGGTGGCGTCGACCTTCTTGCGCAGCGTCGACACGAACGACTCGATGATCGCCGTCTCGCCCGCGAAGTCGTACTGCCACACGTGGTCGAGGATCTGCGCGCGCGTGACGACCCGGCCGGCGTTGACCAGCAGCAGCCGCAGCAGGCTGAACTCGGTGGCCGTCAGGTGCACCTCGGTCTCGCCCCGCCAGACGCGGTGCTGGTCCTCGTCGAGCTCGAGGTCGTGGACGCGGTGCCGGGCACTGGGCGCGGCGGCGGTGCCGGCGCGGCGCAGGGCCACGTGCACCCGGGCCACCAGCTCCTCGAGGGCGAAGGGCTTGGTGATGTAGTCGTCGCCGCCGCTGGTGAGCCCGCGCACCCGGTCGGCGGTGTCGGTGCGGGCGGTCAGGAACAGCACGGGCGCGTGGATGCCGCCGGCCCGCAGCCGCCGCAGCACCTCGAAACCGTCGAGGTCGGGGAGCATCACGTCGAGGACCACGGCGTCGGGGTGCAGGCGGGCGGCGGCCTCCAGCGCCTCGTCACCGCCGGCCGCGGTGGTCACCCTCATCCCGGCCAGGCGCAGCGCCGACGACACCAGGTAGGCGATGTTCTCCTCGTCGTCGACGACCAGGACGCTCGGGGCGGCGGGCGCGGGCACGGTCCCACGCTCCCACGCGGGCCGGGTGGCTGTCTGGAGGGTTCCTCGGGGTTTCCTGGGGATGGTGGCGGCGCCCGGGGCGCATCTCCAGGAAGTCACGAGCCTCGCCCGGGGTGGCCGCGAGGTGCGCGCACCAGAGTCGGGACCGTCATCCCCGACCACCCCCCCAGGAGCTCCGATGCCCGTCCTGCGCACCGCCCTCGTCACCCTCGTCGCCGGGAGCGCCGCCGCCGCCGTCGCCGCCGGGGTCGTCGTCACGACCCCCTCCGCCTCCGCGGCCCCCGCGCCGCTCGCCGCCGTCAGCGCGCTCCAGGCGGGGGAGAGCATCCCGTCCGACGGCGCCGGCCTTCCCCGCATCCGGCCGGCCCGCCAGTGGTGGAAGGACCTCACCGACGCCGAGCGCACCTGCCTGACGGACGCGAAGATCACCCGCCCCGTCGGCCCCCTCGACGACGCCGAGCGGGCCGCCCTGAGGGCGAAGGTCGAGGCGGCCGCCGCGAGCTGCGACGTCACGCTGCCGGTCGCGAAGGGGCGCGCGTTCTGGGGCGGCCTGACCGACACCCAGCGCACCTGCCTCAAGACCGCCGGGGTGAACCGCCCGTGGGGCCCGATGACGAAGGAGCAGCGTCAGCAGGTGCGCGCCGACCTCGAGGCCGCTGCGAAGACCTGCGGCGTCACCCTTCCGGAGCGGAAGGCCGCCGGGTCGCCGGCCACCTGAGCGCGCGGTTCGGCCCGCTCGTTCGCACCGGGCACCGGGACCTTCAGCGAGGCACCCCTACCGTTGCGGTGCCTCGCTGAAGGTTCCCGCACCGGGCGAGAAAGTGGGGTCTCAGCCGGTGACGTGGCGGTCGGTGACGTCGAGGGCGCGGTCGAGGATGTCGAGGCCTTCGGCCATCTCCTCGGCGGTGGTCGTGCACGGGGGGACCACGTGGGTGCGGTTGAAGTGGGTGAACGGCCAGAGCCCTTCGGCCTTGCAGGCGGCGGCGAGCTCGGTCATCGGGGCCGCGGCGGGCCCGGAGGCGTTGTAGGGCACCAGCGGCTCGCGGGTCTCGGGGTCGCGCACCAGGTCCAGCGCCCAGAAGAACCCCAGCCCGCGCACCTCGCCCACACTGGGGTGCTTGTCGGCGATCTCGGCCAGGCGGGGTGCGATGACGGTGTCGGCGACCTTGCGGACGTTCTCCAGGATGCCCTCCTCGTCGAAGATCCGCATCGAGGCCACCGCCGACGCGCACGCCAACGGGTGCCCCGAGTACGTCAGCCCGCCCGGGAAGACCCGCTCGTCGAACGTGGCCGCGATCTCGGCCGAGATCACCACCCCACCGAGCGGCACGTACCCGGAGTTCACGCCCTTGGCGAAGCAGATCAGGTCCGGCACCACCCCCCAGTGGTCGACCGCGAACCACTCACCGCACCGCCCGAACCCGGCCATCACCTCGTCGGCGATGTACACGATGCCGTGCTCGTCACAGATCTCGCGGACCCCGGCCAGGTACCCCTCCGGCGGCACCAGGATCCCGTTGGTCCCGACGACGGTCTCGAGCATGATCGCCGCGATCGTGTGCGCGCCCTCGACCATGATCGTCTCGCGCAGGTGCTGCAACGCCCGCTCGCACTCCTGCGCGGCGTCGGCGGAGTGGAACGGCGACCGGTACGGGTACGGGCCCCAGAAGTGCACGATCCCCGCCACCCCCGGCTCGTTGGCCCAGCGGCGCGGGTCACCCGTCGCGGCGATCGAGCCCGCGGTGGCGCCGTGGTAGCTGCGGTACGTGGTCAGCACCTTGTTCCGCCCGGTGTGCAGCTTCGCCATCCGCATCGCGTTCTCGGTGGCCTCGGCGCCGCCGTTGGTGAAGAACACCTTGTCCAGGCTTCCCGGCGCGCGCTCGGCGATCATCCGCGCCGCCTCCGAACGCGACTCGTCCGCGAAGCTCGGCGCGATGGTGCACTGCCGGGCCGCGGCCTCCTGGATCGCCGCGACCAGCTTCGGATGCTGGTAGCCGATGTTGACGTTCACCAGCTGGCTCGAGAAGTCCAGGTACCGCTTCCCCTCGAAGTCCCAGAAATGACTCCCCGACGCCCCCGCGATCGGCAACGGACTGATCTGAGCCTGCGCCGACCACGAATGGAACACGTGCGCCCGGTCCTCCTGCGCCACCCGGGCGCCCTTCGCGGGGTCGGGGGTGATGGTCGGGGCGGCGAACTCGGTCATCGTCGGGGTCCTCTCGGTCGGTCCGGGTCAGCCCGGCAGGGTGAAGATGGTGCGGTGCCAGGGCTTGTGCGCCTGGCCGGTGAGGTCGTGCATGACGTGCTTGACCTGCGTGTACTCCTCGAACGAGTACGCCGACATGTCCTTGCCGAAGCCGGAGTGCTTGTACCCACCATGGGGCATCTCGCTGATGATCGGGATGTGGTCGTTCACCCAGACACAACCGGCCGCGATCTCGCGTGCGGCCCGGCCGGCCCGGTAGGTGTCCCGGGTCCACGCCGAGGCGGCCAGGCCGTACGCGGTGTCGTTGGCCAGCGCGATGGCCTCGTCGTCGGTGTCGAACGGCACCACGGCCAGCACCGGCCCGAACACCTCGTCGGTCCACAGCTCGGACCCGATGGGCACGTCGGCCACCAGCGTCGGCGCGTAGTAGCAGCCGCGGGCCAGGTCGCCCGTGGGGGCGGCGCCGCCGGTGACGACCCGCGCGTAGCCGCGGGCGCGCTCGACCATGCCGGCCACCTTCTCGAGGTGGCGCCGCGAGCTGAGCGGGCCCAGGTCGGTGGCGGGGTCGGGCGTGGGGCCCATCCGCACCGCCGCCATCAGGTCGGCGACGCCGCGCACGAACGCGTCGTACAGCGAGCGGTGCACGATGGCGCGGGTGGCGGCCGTGCAGTCCTGACCGGTGTTGATGAGCGAGGCGGCCACGGCCCCGTGCACCGCGGCCTCGAGGTCGGCGTCGTCGAAGACCACGAACGGCGCCTTGCCGCCGAGCTCGAGGTGCACCCGCTTGCCGGTGAGAGCGGCGGTGGCCATCACCTGCCGGCCGACGGCGGTGGAGCCGGTGAACGAGGTCATGACGACGTCCGGGTGGCCCACGAGATGCTGCCCCGCCACCGCCCCGGTGCCGGTGACCACGTTGAAGACCCCGGGCGGGGCGCCGGCGGCGGTGAAGGCCTCCGCGAACACCAGCGCCGTGAGCGGGGTGATCTCGGCCGGCTTGAGCACGATGGTGTTGCCCGCAGCCACCGCCGGCAGCACCTTCCAGGCGGCCATCTGCAGGGGGTAGTTCCACGGGGCGATGGACCCGACGACGCCGAGGGGCTCGCGCCGGATGCTGGAGGTGTGGTCGGCCGAGTACTCGCCGCTGGCCATCCCGTCGAGGCGCCGCGCGGCGGCGCCGAAGAAGGCGGTGTTGTCGACGGTGCCGGGCACGTCGAACTCGCGGGCCAGGCGGATGGGCTTACCGGCCTGGCGGGACTCGAGCTGCGCGAGCTCCTCGGCGCGCTCGTCGAGGACGGCGGCGGCCCGGGTGAGCACGGCGGCGCGCTCGGCGGGGGTGGCGCGCGACCACTCGCCGAAGGCGGCCTTCGCCGAGGCCACCGCGGCGTCGACGTCGGCCGGGCCGGCCAGGGTCAGCGTCTCGAGGGTCTCGTCGGTGCTCGGGTCCAGGACGTCGAAGGACTCCCCCGACGTCGCCGCGCGGCGTGCGCCATCGATGTACTGGTGCATGGTCGCGAGCATACGGGGGCGCCCCCGCTGCCGGAAAGGGCAGCAGGGGCGCGGTGAGACGACGGATTCCGTCGCCGGGGGCTCCCGGCGATGTCGCGCTCAGTGCTGGAAGGTCCCGTGGATGACGGCGCGACCCAGCGTCTTGAAGGCCAGGTTGAACGAGACCACGGCCGGGGACGCGTCGGCGTCGACCCCGAGGGTCGGCTCCGACACGGCGTGCACGGCCAGGAAGTAGCGGTGCGGCATGTCGCCCGGCGGCGGGGCGGCGCCGGTGAAGCCGGCCTCCCCGGTGTCGTTGCGGACGTGGAAGGCCTTCCCGGGCAGCTCTCCAGCGGCAGCGCCGGCGTCGAGCGAGGTGACGTCGGCGGGCACGTCGACCAGCACCCAGTGCCAGAAGCCGGAGGGCGTGGGGGCGTCCGGGTCGAACACGGTGACGACGTAGGACTGCGTCCCCTCGGGGGCGCCGCTCCACGACACCTGCGGCGAGGTGTTGCCGCGGTCGGCCACCTGGTCGTCCTTCAGCGGGGCGCCGTCGGTGACGTCGTCGCTGGTCACGGTGAACGAGGGCACTGCGGGCAGCAGGTCGTAGGGGTTCGGGGCGACCGGTCGGTCCAGGCTCATGCCGTTGCTCCTTCGCATCGGGGGGTGTCCCTGGGTCCAACCCCGACCCGGCCCGTCTTATTGCGCCGGGGACGCGAACGGGGCGCCGACCGGGTGGTCGGCGCCCCGTTCGGGCGTGCGGGGGTGTCTCAGCCGTTGACGGCGCGCTTGAGCTGCGCCGCGGCCTTGAAGCCGACCGAGGTCGACGCGGCGATCTGGATCTCGGCGCCCGTCTGCGGGTTGCGGCCGGTGCGGGCCGCGCGCTCGCGGGTCTCGAAGTTGCCGAACCCGGCGAGCTTGACGTCCTCACCCTTGGCGAGCGAGTCGCTGATGATGTCCAGGGCGGCGTTGACGACGTCCTCGGCCGCGCTGGCGGACAGGTCGGTCTTGCCGGCGAGGGCCTGGGCGAGTTCCTTCTTGGTCATGCTGATGCTCCTTCGTGGCGTCTGGCTTTCCTGCTGAACCTAGCAAGGACCGGGGCCCCGCTCGTGCAGGGCACCCTCGGGGGCCTCGGCGTGGCGCGGATCCGCACGTCAGCGGGGGTGTGCGGCGTCCGGGCCCCCGGGCTCGCCCCAGGCGTCCCCCCAGTCGACGTCGCGGGCCCGGCGGTAGGCCTCCCGGTCGCGCTTGGTGACGATCTGCGGCCCGGCGCTGCCGTCGCTGCGGCAGAGCTCGAGGGTGACCATCCCCTTGCGGAAGCCGGGATGCCGCAGCACGCGGGCGTCGCTGTGCGGCAGGGGCTCCCGCGACGCCAGGACGTACGAGAACTTCTCGTCCTCGTGCCCGAGCGCCCCACCCTTGAGGCGGCGGTGCAGCGCGCTGCGTTCGAGGCGGGCGGTGAAGTGGCACCAGTCGCCCGAGCGCGCCGCCACCGGGCAGGGACCCGGCTGAGGGCACGGCGCCACGAGGTGCCACCCGGCGGCCGCCAGCCGGTCGCGCGCGGCCAGCACCGCGGCGAATCCGCGCGGCGTGCCGGGCTCGACCACGAGGACCCGCCCGGCGGCGTCGGCCACCGCGTCGACGATGTCGGCGCGCCGCTCCTCGGCCAGCTCGCCCAGGACGTACGACACGACGGCCAGGTCGGCCGCGGGCAGGGTGGGGCGGGTCGCCAGCTCGACCGGGGCCCACCCGGCCGCGGCCACCACCGGCGGCCCGTACCCGGCGAGGCGCCGGCCCAGCGCCAGGGCGTCGGCCGACCCGTCGAGCACGGTGGCCCGCTCGAGCTCCGGCACGGCCTCCGCCACCGCCCACAGCGCCGCACCGGTGCCGCCCCCGACGTCGAGCAGCGAGCGGATGCCCGCCAGGGCGCCCAGCCCGCCGGCTTCGCCCAGCGCGCGGGTCAGCGCCGCATGGGTGGCAGGCATCCGGTAGGCCGCGTAGGCCATCGCCGCGACCGGGTCGGCCAGCACCTGCGTGGAGGGCGGAGCCCCCGAGCGGTACACCTCGACCAGCCGGGCGGTGGCCCGGCGCAGCGCGCCGGTGTCGGCGTCGGCGAGGGCGGCCCCGAGGGCGTCGGTCAGGGGGTGCGGCACGGGCCCATCCTGCCGCGCGCCCGGCCCGGCGGGGAGCACGGAACGGGCCACGAGCGGTTCGGCCGGGATGAATCCCGCCCCCGGTGGCGTTGTGCCCTCAGATCCGGGCGGAGTGCCCGGGCCCCGGGGAGGGGCCCGACCACCACTGCCGCCTCCCGCACACCTCCAGGAGGAGCACCGCCATGGCAACGACCGACCTCACGGCCGAGACCTTCGAGAAGACCGTCACCGACCAGGGCATCGTCCTCGTCGACTTCTGGGCGTCCTGGTGCGGCCCGTGCCGCCAGTTCGCCCCCACGTTCGACGCCTCCAGCGAGAAGCACGACGACGTCGTGCACGCCAAGGTCGACACCGAGGCCGAGCAGGCGCTCGCCACGATGCTGCAGATCACCTCGATCCCGACCCTCATGGGCTTCCGCGACGGCATCCTGGTGTTCCACCAGGCCGGTGCGCTGCCGCCGGCCGCGCTCGAGCAGGTCGTGCAGGGGATCAAGGACCTCGACATGGACGAGGTCCACGCCAAGGTCGCCGCACGCTCGGCCGGCTGAGCACCGATCCCCCCGGACGGCGCGTGCCGTCCCGCAGGCCAGGAGGGCCTTGTATGGAGCTCGACCCCACCGAGATGCAGGCCGTGGTCAAGCGGCTGCGCCGGGCCCAGGGCCAGATCGGCGGCATCCTCAAGATGATCGAGGACGGCCGCGAGTGCCAGGACGTCGTCACCCAGCTGGCGGCGGTCTCCAAGGCCGTCGACCGGGCCGGGTTCGCCGTCATCGCGCTCGGGCTGCGCCAGTGCCTCTCCGACCCCGAGACCGCCGGCACGATGGACGTCGAGCAGATGGAGAAGCTCTTCCTGTCGCTCGCCTGAGGACCGCCCGCCCGTCAGCGGGTCGGGTCGACCAGCACCATCCCGCGGGAGGCCGTCGTCCCCAGCGTGGTGAGCAGCCGCCCGGCCTCCTCCAGCCCCACCGGCTCACCGGCCGCCGTCAGGCGCCCCAGGTCGAGGTGGCCGGCCGCGACGTCGGCCAACAGTGCGGGGTAGTCGGCCGCGGCCATCCCGTGGCTGCCCAGGACGTCGAGCTCCCAGCCGATGACGCGCTCCATCGGGATGTCCGCCCGCCCGGCGCTCGGGGGCAGCAGCCCCACCTGCACGTGCCGCCCGCGGCGCCGCAGCGCGAGGATGCCGGCGCGCGCGGTGGCGGGGGAGCCCACGGCGTCGACCGCGAGGTGCGCCCCGCCGCCCGACCAGTCGGCCACGGCGGCCACGAGGTCGTCCTCGCGGACGGAGCCGTCGAGCGTCGTCTCGGCGCCGGCCGCGAGCGCGTGCTCGCGTGAGGTGGCGTCGACGTCGACGGCGCACACCCGTGCCCCGCGGGCCGCGGCCACCTGCACGGCGGCCAGCCCCACGCCACCACACCCGAGCACCAGGACGCACTCGCCGGCGCCGACCCGCCCGCGGGCCACGACCGCCCGGTGGGCGGTGGCCACGCGGCAGCCGAGCCCGGCGGCGGTGGCAGGGGGCACGCTGTCGGGGAGGGCGACCAGGTTGGTGCCGGCGGCCCGCACCGCGACGAGCTCGGCGAAGCTGCCGGGGTCGGTGAACCCGGGCTGGCGCTGGTGGGGGCACACCTGGCCGTCGCCCGCGGCGCAGGTGGGGCAGGCGCCGCACGCGAAGACGAAGGGGGCCGTGACCGCGCGGCCGACCCATCCCGCGTCCACCCCGGCGCCCACGGACTCGACGACCCCCGCCAGCTCGTGGCCCGGCACGTGCGGGAAGGTCGCGATGTCGGGGTCGTGGCCCATCCAGCCGTGCCAGTCGCTGCGGCACAGCCCGGTCCGTACGACCCGCACCACGGCGTCGCCGGGGCCGGCCACCGGGTCGGGCCGCTGGGTCACGTGGGGCGTCGCGCCGAAGGCGTCGTAGACGAGGGCTCGCACGGGCCCCAGCCTGCCAGGGGCGGGCCGGCCCGTGCCGCCGCCTCCTGTCCCTCGAACGTGTGTGAAAACTCCGGGGGATCCGCGGGTTCTTCACACACGTTCGGGACGGCCGGCCCAGGTCACGGTTCGGACACGTCGTGGACGCGTCGTTGACGCGGGCCGCCCACGCCCCTGATGCTGCTGGGGTGACGGATGGGAGCGCTCCCACGACGAGCGACACGAGCCGCGGGAGCACCCGGCGCCACCCGTCCGGGACCCGTGCCGGGGCCGACCGGGAACCCGGCCCCGGCACGGGGACCGGACGGCCGCCCACCCTCGACGACGTGGCGCGGGCCGCCGGGGTGGGGCGGGGCACCGCCTCCCGCGTGCTCAACGGCTCACCGCACGTGAGCCTCGCCGCCCGCAGCGCCGTCCTGGCCTCGGTGCGCGACCTCTCCTACGTCCCGAACGCCGCGGCCCGGGCCCTGGTCCGCCGCCGCACCGACGCCGTCGCGCTGGTCGTCACCGAGTCCGACGAGCGCGTCTTCGGCGAGCCCTACTTCGCCGCCGCGGTGCGCGGCATCGGGGCACGGCTGGGGGAGGCCGGCTTCCAGCTGGTGCTGGTGATGGCGCGCCCGGGGGGCGACGAGGGGGCGGCGCAGACGGCACAGTCCTTCCTGACCGACCGGCACGTGGACGGTGTCCTCCTGCTGTCGCTGCATGCCGACGACCCACTGCCCGAGCTCCTCGAGGCGCGTGGCGTCCCCACGGTCTGCGGCGGCAGCCCGGCCACCACCCGCCCGCGCACCGTGGTGGACGCCGACAACCTGGGCGGGGGGCGCAGCGCCGTGCAGCACCTGGTCGCCACCGGCCGCCGGCGGCTGGCCGTGCTGGCCGGGCCGCAGGACATGTCCTCGGGGCGCGACCGCCTGGCCGGTGCGCTCGACGCCGCGGCCGAGGCGGGCCATCCCCGCCACGCCGTGGCGCTGGCCTACGGTGACTACTCGGAGGAGAGCGGGCGTCGCGCCATGGCCGAGGTGCTGGCGGCCGGGCCGTCCCCCGACGGGGTGTTCGCGGCCTCCGACCTGATGGCCGTGGGCGCCCTCCGGGCGCTGCGCGACGCCGGGCTGAGCGCGCCCCACGACGTCGGGCTGGTCGGGTTCGACGACTCGCCCGTGTGCCGCCACACCGACCCCGAGCTCACCAGCGTGCACCAGCCCGTGGCCCGGATGGGGCGGGTCATGGCCGACGTGCTTCTGGCCCGCATCGCCGGCGACGAGGTGCCCACCCAGACCGTGCTCCCCACCCGGCTCGTCGTGCGGGGCTCGGCCTAGGCCCCGAGGGACGACGACGACCCCCGGCCACGGCGGGCGGAGGGTCGGTCAGGATCGCGCCGAAGGGCGCGGACGGGCTCAGATCACGCGGGGCGCGGAGGTCTGGGCGAGGTAGTACAGCTCGTTGGTCTCGCGGACGAGGTCACGGTCGACCTCGGTGTCCCAGCCGCGGCCGGCGCGACGGACGGTGCGGAGGTTGGCGGCGAGGGCACGGGCCTTCTGGACGGAGAGCGATGCGGCGTTCATACGAAGAATGATCCCGCTCTCAACTGTTCAGCACAACGTGGCTCCACTACGAGATCTCGTAGTGGTGCTTATGCTTGGTGCATGCTCGATCCGCACCGTCTCACCGTCTTCCGCTCCGTGGTCGCGAGCGGCGGCGTCCAGGCCGCAGCCGACAACCTCGGGATGACCTCCTCGGCCGTCAGCCAGCACCTCGCCGCCCTCCAGCGCGAGACCGGGCTGACCCTCTTCCAGCGAGCCGGGCGGGGCATCGTCCCCACCGAGGCGGCCCTGGTCCTGGATGCGCAGAGCGACGCCCCGCTCGGCGAGTGGAGCCGCCTCGACCAGGTGGTCGGCGACCTGCGCGACGGCCGGTCGGGGCGCCTGACCATCGGCTACTTCGCCTCGGCCGGCTCCGCCTGGATGCCCACGCTGGTGCGCCGCCTCTCGTCGGAGTACCCCGACCTGGTGCTCGAGCTGGTGCTCAACGAGTTCGAGCAGCGCGGCCCGCGACCCGACATCGACCTCGTCATCGACCCGCCCGACACCCCGCCGCCGGCCGGGCACCGCCGCGTCCGCCTCACCGAGGACCCGTTCGTCGTCGTCGTGCCGCGCGACCACCCGCTGGCCGGCGCGGGCGAGGTCGCGCTCACCGACCTGCGCGGTGAGACCTGGGTGAGCAACGACCTGCCGGGGGCCGTCTGCCACCGCATCGTGGTCGCCGCCTGCGCCGCCGTCGGGCTGCGCCCCCGGTTCAGCGTGCAGGCCCAGGACCACCACACCGCCATCGGGTTCGTGGCCGCGGGGGTCGGCATCTCGGTGATGCCGGGGCTGGCCGCGCGCGGGCTGCCGGGCTCGGTGGTACGACTCGCCATCGCCCCGCCGGCCCCGGTGCGCCACCTCGCCGCGGTCGTGCGTCAGCTGGGGGCGTCGACCGCCCCGGCGGAGCGGGCGGTGCAGCTGCTCCAGGACCTCATCGCCCACCCGAGCGCGCGCCGCCGCTGACGGGCGCGGGGTCGGGCGCGGTGCGGGAAGAACCGTCGGAACCGTGGTCGGCGCCCGCAGCGTGCTCGGGCCCGTCGAAGTGCCCGGCCTCGAGCCGCTCGGTCAGCTTCAGCCCCTCCACGTCGAGGTCGGGCAGCAGCCGGTCGAGCCAGCGCGGGATCCACCAGGCCCGGTCGCCGAGCAGGTGCATCACGGCCGGCGTCAGCGTCATCCGCACCAGGAAGGCGTCGACCAGCACGCCGACCGCGAGCCCGAAGCCGATCGGCCGCACCATCACGAGGTGGCTGTAGGCGAAGCCGAGGAACACCGACGTCATGATGACCGCCGCCGCCGAGACCACCCGGGCCCCGTGGACGAACCCGGTGCGCACGGCGCTGCGCGAGTCCTCGCCGTGGGCGCGGGCCTCATGCATGCCGGAGACGAGGAACATCTGGTAGTCCATGGCCAGGCCGAAGAGCACCCCGATGAGGATGATCGGCATGAACGACAGCAGCGGCCCGGGCTGGCTCACCCCGAGGTACTCGCCGAGCCAGCCCCACTGGTGCACGGCCACGGTGGCGCCGAAGGCCGCGGCGACCGACAGCAGGAACCCGCCGGTGGCGATCAGCGGCACGACCACCGACCGGAAGACCAGCAGCAGGATGACCAGCGACATCCCGACCACGACCGCGAGGTAGCCCGGCAGGGCCCCCGCCAGCCGGTCGGAGATCTCGATGTTGGCCACCGTCTGGCCGGTGAGGCCGACCGAGATGCCCTCCTGGCGGTCGAGCCGGTCGGCGGTGGAGCGGATGTCGTCGAGGGTGGTGCGGGTCTCCTCCGAGGCCGGGCCACTGGTGGGCACGATCTGGAACGCCAGCGTGCTGGTGTCCTTGCTGACGCCGAACGGGACGACGCTGCTCACCGACGGCAGGTCGCTGAACGCGGTCGCGACGACCGCCTGGGCGTGCAGCACCTCGGCGTCGGTACGGGGGCCCGACGCGTCCGGCAGGGTGGCCACGGCCACGACCGGCCCGTTCATCCCCGGCCCGAACTCGTCGGCGATGGTCGTGTACGCGGTGTAGGCGGACGAGCCGCTGGGCTCGCTGCCGCCGTCGGGCAGGCCGAGGAACATCGAGCGGGTGGGCAGCGCGACGACCGCCACGATGCCGACGACCCCGAGCAGGGTGAGCCACGGGTGCCGGGTGACTGCGGCGACGTGCCACCCTCCGTGCTCCTCGGTGGCGGCGTGCCCCGAGGTGGTGCGGCCTGAGACGTCGCCCGGCGTCGCGAAGCCGGCCCGGCGCCAGCCACGACGCGAGACGACGCGGGTGCCCATCAGCCGCAGCACGGCCGGCGAGATGGTGACGGCGACGAGGACGGTGACGGCCACCGTGGCGGCCGCGACCAGCCCCATCTGCGCCAGGATCGGGATGCCCGACAGCACCAGCGCGGCCAGGGCGATGACGACCGTCGTGCCGGCGAAGGTGACCGCGCTGCCCGCCGTGGCGACCGCGCGGGGGATGGAGTCGCGCAGGGGCATGCCGCCGAGGATGTTGGCGCGGTGCCGGTTGACGATGAACAGCGCGTAGTCGATGCCGACGGCCAGGCCGAGCATGAGCGCGAGGGCGGGCGTGGTGTTGTTGAGCTCGACCAGCGAGGTCATCGCCATCGCCCCGCCCAGCCCGACGCCGACGCCGAGCAGCGCGACGAGCAGCGGGAGGCCGGCCGCGATCAGGCTGCCGAGCACGACGACCAGCACGAGGACGGCGACGGAGAGGCCGAGGATCTCGCCGGGGCCGACCAGGGCGATGTCCTGGGTGATCTCGACGCTGTACGAGGGGGTGATGCCGGCGGCCTTCAGGACGGGGTCGCCGGTCGCGGGGATGCGGGCGCGGTCGTCGGTGGGCACGGACTGGGCGTTGGTGTCGAACTGGACCTGCACGACGGCGTAGCGACCGTCCTCGCTGACCAGGCGGGTGCCCTTCGAGGCCTCGGCGACGGCCAGCCCGTCCTCGTACTGGGCCTGCCCGGCGTCCAGGCGCGCCTGGGACTGTGCGAGCTTCTGCTCCCCGGCGGAGACCTGGGCGCGGCCCTGCGCCACCTGCGCCTCGATGGCCGGGATGCGGGGGTCGGACGGGGCGGCGGCCTTCAGCTGCGCGAGGGAGGCCTCGCCGGCACTGAGCTGGGACCGGGCGGCCTCGAGCTGCTGGCGACCGGCGGCGAGCTGGGTGCGTCCCTGCTCGAGCTGGGCCTTCGAGGCGGCCAGCGACGAGGCGGAGGCGTCGATCCGCTGCTGTGCGGCGAAGGGGTCGACGGTGCTCTCGACGTGGGGGAGGGTGCCCCACGTCTTCAGCACCTCGGCCACCGCGGCCTTCTGCTGCTCGGTGAACGCGCCGGAGTCGCTGCGGAGCACGACGCGGCCGAAGCCGCCGGCCGCGGCGGGGATCTCGTCGCCGAGCTGCGTGAGGACCTTCTCGAACGCGGTCCCCGGCATCGTGATCTCGTTGGTCAGGGGCTTGCCGACGGTGCCGGCGAGAGTGCCGGCGGCGGCCAGCACGACGAGCCACGCGGCGATGACGGGCCACGCGTGGGCGGCGCACCAGCGGCCGAGGCGGTACAGGGCGGTGGACATGGAGGGGACCTTCCGGAGGGTGGGGTCAGGAGCTACGGGTGGGGGTACCGTCGAGCAGGCCGGTGCGCAGGTGCCCCAGCGACTCGGCGAGGACGGCGGGAAACGCGGGCGGGCGCTGGCCGGCGACCACGGCGCGGGACCAGACGCGGATGGCGGCCTCGCCGCTGCCGAGGATGGCCGCGGCCAGGGTGGCGAGGTGGACCTCGCTGATCCCGGGGCCGACGCGGCCGCGCAGCCACTCCTCGAACCAGTCGAGCCAGGTGTGGAACTCGGCCAGGATCAGGCCCTTGGCGTGCGCGGACGTCTCGCCGGCCGCGGCGAGGACGCCGATCCGCTCGACGAGGGAGAGGTCGCCCGGGTCGTCGACGACGGAGATGACGCTGTCGAGGACGTCCTCGTCGGGGGGGCGCTGGTCGAGCCGCTCGCTCAGGGCGGCGAAGAAGTCGGTGACGCTGGCGGTGAGCACCGACTCGACCGAGGGGAAGTAGTTGAAGAAGGTGCGGCGCGAGACGCCGGCGCGCTCGGCCACGGCGTCGGCGGTGACGGCGGCGACGCCGGCGTCGCGCACGATCGCGTAGGCGGCCCCGGCGATGGCGCGGCGGGTCTCCTCGCGCTTGCGGTCACGCAGCGTGGGGACCACGCAGCTCGGGCGGCGGCTCATGGCATCGAGGGTAGGACGTAGATGCACACCAGTGCAAATCTGCACCACCATGCATGTCGAAGATCACGGGCCGCGGTCAGCCGGGGCGGACGAACCCCGTCTCGTAGGCCAGGACGGCGGCCTGGACCCGGTCACGGAGGCCGAGCTTGGCGAGCACCCGCGCCACGTGCGTCTTCACGGTCGCCTCGCCCAGGAAGAGGTCCGCGGCGATCTCCGCGTTGGACTGACCGCGCGCGACGTGCCGCAGGACCTCGCGTTCGCGCTCGCTGAGGCACTCCAGCGCCGCCGGCACGCCGGTCTCCGGCGGGGGCTGTCTGACGTAGGCCTCGATCAGCCGTCGGGTGACCGCCGGCGCGAGCAGCGCGTCGCCGCGGGCCACCATCCGCACGGCGGCGACGAGCTGTTCGCGGGGAGCGTCCTTGAGCAGGAAACCACTGGCGCCGGCCTTCATCGCCGCGTAGACGTAGGCGTCGAGGTCGAAGGTGGTGAGGACCAGGACCCGGGCGGCCGAGCCTGCGGCGACGATGCGGCGGGTGGCCTCGATGCCGTCGAGTACGGGCATCTGGACGTCCATCAGGACGACGTCGGGAGAGGTGTGGGCGACGAGGTCGAGAGCGCGGCTGCCGTCGGGGGCCTCCCCGACCACCTCGAGGTCGTCCTCGAGGTCGAGGATCAGCCGGAAGCCGGCGCGCACCATCTCCTGGTCGTCGCACAGGAGGACCCGCAGCACGTCCGTCACCGTGGTGTCCCGGGCAGCCGTGCCCACAACCGGAAGCCGCCGGCCGGGTCGGGGCCGTGCTCGAGCCGGCCGCCCGCCGCGTGGACCCGTTCGCGGACGCCCATGAGTCCGGTCCCGCCGCGCGCGACCGTGGGCACGGGCGCCGCGGCCGCGATGTTGTGGACGCACACCTCGACCCACTCGTCGGTGACCCGCACCGCCAGGGTCGTCGCGACCGGTCCCGCGTGCTTGAGCACGTTCGTCAGACCCTCCTGCGCGATCCGGTACGACGCCAGGCCCACGGCCGCGGGACACGAGGCGGAGGGGTCGGGGAGCGAGGCGGTCAGGGGCAGCCCGGCGCCCCGCATCAGCGCGACCAGCCCAGGCAGGTCAGCCAGGCCACGAGCAGGGCGAAGGTCCTCGGGCCCGAGTCCATCGTCGCCGGCCGGGCGCAGGACGCCCAGCATCTGACGCATGTCCTGCAGGGCGGCCCGCGAGGCGGCACGGATCATCCGCAGTGGTTCTGCGGCGCGCGCCGGGTCCTTGGCGAGAGCGGCCTCGGCGGCGTCGGCCTGTACCGCGATCACGCTCAGCCCGTTGGCGACGACGTCGTGGAGCTCGCGCGCGATCCGGACGCGCTCCTCCGCGACGGCGAGCCGCGCGAGGTCGCGCTGGTGCTGTTCGGCGTACGTCGCCCGGGACCGCCATCCCCGCAGGGCCCGCCCGCCCAACCACGCCGCGCCGTACACCAGCAGGATGAACAGGTAGTCGCTGCCGTGGTCGAGCCACTCCTGGACCCAGACCCCGCCCACGAGGGCCACGAGGCCGAGCACCGCCGGCCCCTCTTCACGCTCCGCCCCGACCGTGAAGGCCAGGACGAGATAGATGACCAGGCTGCTCAGCGTGCTGGGCGAGTGGCCGACCACGGCCTGGGCGGCCCCCGCTGCCACCGCCACGATCGTGGCGGCGACGGGCCACCGGCTGCGGGCGAGCAGCGAGCCACACATCAGCACCGCGACCGGCACGCTCACCCACACCGGTCCCTCGTGCACCGCCCCCGTCAGGATCGCGCCGAGGGTGTAGAGCAGCAGCGCGGCGGCGAGGACGACGTCCACGACGGGGGCGCCCGCGACCTGGCCGGGGCCGGCCCACCGATGTCGCGGCCGCCTCACCTGCTCGTCCATGCACGGATCGTAGGTCCACGGTGGATCCTGGCGGGTCCGTCCCGAGGACGGGGGCGGTCATCCCTGCGGCGGACCCGGATCGCCCCCAGTCCGGATGCTGCGCGGGGCGCCCGAACCCCAGGCTCGGAGGCGTCATCTTCTCCAGGCCGAAGGAGGCCCCGATGTCCACGTCCTTCCTCTCCCCTTCGCCGCGCACGGCAGGACCCGTTGGTCTCGTCGCCGGCGCCGCCGCGTTCGGTGTCGGTGATCTCCTCCGGCGCTCGGTCGACACCGGTGCCGGCTCTCCGAACGCGATCGTGGCCGCCGTGCAGCAGCACCCGATCACCTGGCTCGCCGCCGGAGCACTGTCCGTGCTGGCGACGGTGCTGATGCTGCCGGCGGTGCTGTCCCTCCCCGACCGGGCCATGGGGCGCGGCCGCGTACCGGTGGCGGTCGGGAGCGCACTGTTCGGGCTCGGCCTGATCGCCAGTGTCGGCCACGCGGTCGCGTACTTCGGCTCCTACGCCGCGCTGGCCCGGGCCGGCCTCGATGCCGCGCAGGTGTCCGCGGTCGCCACCGCCACGGAGAACACCCCCTTCCTGATCGGCTTCATCCTTCTGTTCGTGCTCGGCCTGATGCTCGGGCAGCTGGTGCTCTGGTTCGGGCTCTGGCGGGCGCGGCTGGTGCCGGTGTGGGCCCTGTTGGCGGCCCTCGTGGACGTCGTCGCCGGCAACAGCCCCGGGATGGCTGCCGGCGTCGTGGGACTCATCGGCTGGGTGGCGGCCACGGCCGCCCTCCTGCGGCGTCGGTCTGTGCCCGGCGCGGTGGCGACCGCCCCGCTGGCGGTCGACCCGGCCCGGGCCTGATCCGCAACTCCTGGCCCGGTCACCGGTGAACGCAGGTCCGTCCCGCCACGGCCGGCGAATGTGGGTGGCGACCGTCGTGGGCGGGCCGTAGCGTCCCGGTATGGCGCCCGAACCCACCGTCACGCTGCGCTCGCGCACGCCGGAGGACCTGGACGTCCTGTTCCGGCTCTCCACCGAGCTCGACACCTGGGAGGAGCGCAGCGCCCGGCCGCCACGCCCGATGACGCGAGAGGCGTACGAGGCGCGCCTCGCGCAGGTGACCGTGGAGCACGGGAGCGACGCGGTGTCCTTCGTCGTGGACGTCGACGGGGCCGCCACCGGCATCGTGACCCTGTTGGACGTCGACCATCTGGCACGTCACGCCGAGGTCGGGATCACCCTCGAACGGAGCTTCCGCGGTCGGGGGATCGGCACGGCCGCGATCGTCCTGCTCGTCGAGTTCGGCTTCGTGCGGCTCAACCTGCGCCGGCTGCACCTCCAGGCGATCGCGTCGAACACCGCGGCGATCCGCGCCTACGAGAAGGCCGGCTTCGTCGTCGAAGGCCGCCAGCGCCAGCACGCCTGGGTCAGAGGCGGGTACGAGGACATCGTGCGGATGGGCATCCTGCGCTCGGAGCACCGTCGCGCGTAGGCCGGGCTCGGAGGTGTCTCGACGAGGCCTCTCTGCTCAGGACGCGGGGAGGTGCGCAGCCAGGGATCGGTGCAGCGTGTCGATGGCGGCGGCCTCGAGCGGACCCTCCGCGCGAAGATGTCCGTAGAGCTTCTTCGGCCAGAGTGACTCGACCTCGCGGGTGGTGAAGCTGCCACCCAACAGCGGCCAGTCGGCATCCAGGAAGCAGAGGACGCCGCGCACCGGCACCTCGTCGCCGACGATGCCGCGCACGACGTCCATCTGTTTCAGGACGCCGTCGACGAGCTTCGTGCCGTCGCGCGACCCGATGAACAGCCGCTCCACGCGAGGCCGCAGGAAGCCGCCGTCGACGCGCAGGTGCGGCCGCCCCTTGTACCGCTTGGCGTCGATGACGAACACGCCGCCGGCCGTGACGGCGAGATGGTCGATGTTGGCGCGAGTCCGGGGGATGCGACGGTCGTGCAGCACGCGGACGGTGTCGGAGGCGAGGCGGTCGAGTCCCTTGCCGAGCATCTCCTCGCCGCGCGCCCCGACGGCCCAGGCCGTGGTCGACTGGGGCTCGTCGGAGATGGCGAGGATCAGGCCCCCGAGCTTCGGGTGTTGGGTGCGGATGCGCTCCTCGCGCTTGGCCTTTCGCCGCTCGAACTCGCGCCGCGCCGATGCCCCGGGCTGCCCGGCCTCGACGAGCTCGGCCGGTGCCGGTGCCGTTTCGACCGTCGCGGGGGCCGAGGAGGGCGGCATTTCCGTCGGGGCGGCAACCGGCTCGACAGTGGAGGAGGCGCCGGCATCCGTCGGATGAGCCACGCAGCGAACCGTTTTCGTGGAGCGTTCGTAGATCGCCTCGGCCTGCGCGGGCAGCGCGGCCGCGCACACGCGACACGTTCCGGCGTAGCGCAGCTGCATCCGCTTCTCATCAGGTCCCCCGGCCATGAAGAGAGGGTAGAGGTGGGACCTCGGCCCTGTCGGGGTTTCGACCCATCGCGGGCGGTCTGTCTAGCGAGTCGACGCCGGGCTCGTGTCCGTGCGCGGGCCTACAGTGGCGCGCATGAGCGTCCGGGTCGGGTTCCTGCGCGCGGTCAACGTCGGCAGGCGGCGGGTGCCGATGAGCCGGTTGGTGACGGTCTGCGAAGGCCTCGGGTACGCCGACGTGTGGACCTATGTCAACAGCGGCAACGTCGTGGTCGACGCTCCCGGCTCGCGCGCGGCGGTCGAGAGCGCGATGGAGCAGGCGTTCGAGAACGAGTTCGGTTTCGAGTGCACGACTTTCGTCCGGACCGCGCCCGAGCTGCGCACCATCGTCGACGCGACGCCCTTCCCGATGCACCCCGGCGACACGCACTTCGTGACGTTCCTCAAGCAGGCCCCGTCGGCGAGCGACGCCAAGGCACTCCAGGCCCTCTCGAACGAGTTCGACACCCTCGTGGTCTCCGGCGCCGAGGTGCACTGGCACATGCCCGGCACGTCGACCGACTCCCTGCTGGTGAAGCGCCACTGGGATCGGATCCTCGGCCCCTTGAGCAGCACCAGCCGCAACGTCACGATGCTGACGAAGCTCGTGGCCAAGCTCGACGCCGCCTGACCCTTTCCCAGAGGGCGACCGTTCGCTGACGCAGAAGTTCGGGCGGCACGCAGCAATCGCTGCGTGCGACCAGAACTTCTGCGTGCCGCCGGCGCGGCGTCGTGGCGGTACTCTCGCGGGCCGCCGGAGCACCGCACCCGGTCGTCAGCGTCGGGCGGGCGCCGGCTGGTCGTCGAGCCGCGAGGAGGCGAGGAGCTTCCGCGTCATCACTGTGACGGCGCGGACGTTCGCCGATGACGCGGAAGCTTCCGCGCCACGGGCCACGTACCGCGCCACGCCTGGGGCGTCACCTCGACGGTCTGTCAACGACATACGGAAGGGACCGGGGGTGAAGTCTCCAGCAGCACCCACGCCCGGCCAGGAGCGCGAGCGACGCCGGCCCCGAGGAGTCCGGGACGCCGTGCCGCAGACCCGGCTGCGGCCGCCGAGGAGCCGGCCGGGATCGCCGGCACTAGTCTCGGTGGGTGAGGATCGAGGAGCTCGACTGGGCCGAGACGCCGTGGGGTGAGATCAGCCTCCGCCGGCGCCGTGACCCCGTCACCGACCGCGACGTCTACGAGGTCAAGCTCGGCGACGACTACCTGATGTCGAGCCAGTTCGTCCAAGGGGAGCAGGAGCTCTCACGCATCGGGCTGCGGGCGGCGACGGGCACCCGGCTGACGGTCCTGGTCGGCGGCCTGGGCCTGGGCTACACGGCTGTCGCCGCCCTCGAGGACGACCGCGTCGCCGAGCTCACCGTGGTCGAGGCACTGGAGCAGGTGGTCTCCTGGCACCGGCGCGACCTGCTGCCCGACACCCGCGGGCTGGCCGCCGACCAGCGGGTCCGCCTCGTCCGCGACGACTTCTTCGAGCTGGTGCGCGCCGGTCGTGCCGACCGCACCTACGACGCCGTGCTGGTCGACATCGACCACGCGCCCGACTGGCTGCTGCGCGAGGACCACGGCGACCTCTACACCGTCGAGGGGTTCGCGCGGCTGGGCCGGATGCTCACCGACGACGGCGTCTTCGCGCTCTGGTCCGACGAGCCGCCCGAGCCCGAGGTCGTCCGGCGGATGGCGGGGGCGTTCGAGCAGGCTGACGCCCACGTCGTGCCGTTCCCCAACCCGCTGACCGGCGGGGAGTCGACCAACACCGTGTACCTGGCCGTCCGCCCGCGACGCTGAGCGGCGTCGGAGGGTCCGCCCATCGGCCGTTCGTCGCTGTTTCCTCGACGACGGCCCGGCCGCGCACCCCCCCGAGTACCCTCGGGGGCATGAGGTGACCGCGCCCGCGCGGCCGGTCACGCAGGGTCGGCACCCGCCGACCGCCGGACGCCTCGCGGCCCCTCCGTCTGTTCCGCGAGGACGCGCTTTCGCACGTTGGCCAACCGGATCGAGGAGCACGCAGTGTTGGACGGAGAGGGCTCGGCCCACACCATCGCTCAGATGGCCGACTGCGCGACCCTGGGGACGGAGCGCCCCGCCACCGGACCGACCGGAGTGTGCGAGACCCGCGGCGTCGTCCCGCGCGCCCTGCTGGAGGCCACCCGCGGCCTGTTGTGGATGGAGGGTCCGGCGGAGGCCAGGCGCCTGGTCGCCGACCTGGTGCACAGCCTGGGTGGCGAGCTCGTGTCGGCCGAGGTGTTCGACGAGGCCAGGATCCCGCTGGAGCTCTCGTTCAACGACGGTCCCCCTATGGTCGCGTCGGCCCGGCCGGGGACGGCGGCACGGGCCCTGCTCGACACGTACCTGCCGCCGTTCGTCCGTGACGTCCGACGGGTGCTCGAGCTCGGTGGACGGGTGGAGCGACTCGCGCGGTCGGCCTCGGTCGACGGCCTGACCGGGCTGCCGAACCGCGCGACGCTGGACCGCTCGCTGGCCAGGACCATGCCCTCCGAGGTGGTCATCGTGCTCGACCTCGACCACTTCAAGGCGGTCAACGACGGGCTCGGGCACGCCGCCGGCGACGAGGTGCTCGCCGCCTTCGGCGCGCTGCTCGCCGAATCCATCCGCGGGAGCGACACCGTCGGCCGGTACGGGGGTGAGGAGTTCGTGGTGGTCCTGCCCGCCGGCGGCGACGCCGATGCCTTCCTGTCGCGACTGCAGACCAGTTGGGCGGACGTGCGACCCCATCCCGTGACGTTCTCCGCCGGCGTCGCCCTGTCCTCGAACGACCCCGCGGAGGCGATGAAGCGGGCCGACGCGGCGCTCTACGAGGCCAAACGTTCCGGGCGCGACCGGTGGGTGTGGGCACCTCCGGCGGTCCAGACCACTCCGGCGCGGGCGCCCGCCGACCTGATGGAGCCCTACCTCGCGTCGGCCCTCAGCGGTGACCGCCCCGGCGGGGTCCGGCTCGTGCTCGACCTCCTGGACCGCCACATGAGCTCCGACCGCAGCGTGGTCGAGCTGCTCGCCACGGCCCAGCAGCAGATCGGCGAACGGTGGGAGCGCAACGAGATCACCGCCGTGCACGAGCACCTGGCCACCGGCGTCACCACCGCGGTGCTGGACGCCCTCGCGGGCGAGAGCAGCGAGGACGTCCACGGGCTGACGCTGGTCGCCTGTCCCGAGGGTGACTGGCACTCCCTCGCCGCCGAGATGTTCGCCACCTCGCTGCGGGCGGAGGGGATCGGCACCCAGGTCATCGGGGCCTCCGCGCCGGGCGAGGCCGTGGCGGAGTTCCTCCGTCGTTCGACCTGCGACGCCCTGGCCGTCTCGTGCACCCTGCCGGCGTTCTTCCCCGGGGTGGTCAAGCTCGTCAACCTCGTCCACAGCCTGGGCGTCCCGGTCATCGTCGGTGGTCGGGCGTTGGGCGCGAACGCGCGGCGTGCACACCGGCTCGGCGCTGATGCCTGGGCCCCGTCCGCGGTCGAGGCGGCCGTCATCCTCGACGGCTGGCGCTCGGCTCCTCCTGTCCCGAACCCGGAACCGGTGCTGATCGACCCGGCCGTCCGCCTGCTCTTCGACTCCGCGGATCGCCTGGCCGCCGATGCCATGGAGGTCCTCCCCCGGTGGGTGCCGGCCAGGAAGGGTGGCGACCCCGTACGCATGGCCCGGCGCCAGGAGTACCTCGCTCACACCGTGAGCTCGCTCGCCGCGTCCGCCCTGGTCGACGACGACTCGGTGTTCCTGGACTACCTGGCGTGGCTGGCCCGCGTGCTCGCCCCCCGCGGGGTGTCGGTCCAGGCCCTGGTCTCGGCCCTCGACGCCCTGGGCCCCGGCGTCGGTCAGATCAGCGGTGACGCGGTGCGCCTGCTGGCCACCGGCCGGGCCGAGCTCGTCGCCCAGGTCCGCGACTAGGAGACGCGGGCCTCCAGCGCGTCGGTGAGCAGCGACACCAGGGCCTCGAGCTGGATGTCGGCCGAGGAGCCGACCTCCTCGTCGGAGCCGTCGAGCGCGCGCGCCGCCAGGCCGGCCTTGTCGTCGACGATCTCGGCCAGCCGCGAGTCGATGGTCTGGGCGGCGATGATGCGCCAGGCCGTGACGGGCTCGGTCTGGCCGATGCGGTGCACGCGGTCGATGGCCTGGGTCTGCTCGGCCGAGGTCCACGACAGCTCGGCCAGCACGACGTTGGAGGCGACCTGGAGGTTCAGGCCGACCCCGGCCGCACTGAGCGAGCAGACGATCACCGAGACCTCGGGGTCGGTGAGGAAGGCCTCGATGTTGGCCTTGCGCACCTTCGCGGTCTGCTCGCCGCGGACCGACGCGTAGCCGATGCCGCGCTTGGCGAAGGTCTGCTCGGCGGCGTCCATCACGTCGATGTGCTTGGCGAAGAGGACGACCTTGCCGACGCTTCGCGCCAGCTGCGCGGCGTAGTCGGCGGCCGGGGCGGCCTTGGCCTGCCCGATGCGGCGCATGACGGTGAAGACGTTGTCCCCGGTGGCCTTGGCCCCGGTGTTCTTGCGTTCGGCGGAGGCCACCTTGCGGACCAGGGCCTCGTCGATCCCCTCGCCGTCGACCACGACCGGCCGGGACGCGAGCGCCTTCTCGTACCGCGCCACGAGGCGCCGCGCGAGCTCCTGCTCGGCGGCGCGCACCGAGCGCCCCGCCTCGTCGTCGAGCTCGATGGGCAGGTCGGCGACGCGCCGGGCGGGGATGTCAGCGGCGACGTCGACCTTGCGGCGGCGCACGATCCCCATCCCGATGACGGCCGCCCGGGCGGCGGCGGCGAACCCCGGGTCGGCCGGGGTCAGGCCGGTCTCCTCGAGCGCGGCCATCAGGGCGCCCCGGGGCTTGGTGTCGTCGATCCAACCGAGGAACTGCCAGATGGCCCGGAAGTCCTCGATGTCGTTGATCAGGGGGGTACCGGTGAGCGCCATCAGCAGCGCGTCGGCGCGCCGGTCGCGGATGCGGGCCGAGAGCTCGAGCACGTGGCGCGAGCGCTGCGACGTGCGGTTCTTGATGAAGTGCGCCTCGTCGACGACCATCCCTCGGAAGCCGTGGTGGGCCAGCCAGCCGGCGTGCCGGTCGAGGATGTCGTAGTTGACGATGACGATGTCGGCGAAGCCGTCGAGAGTCTCGCCGTCACCGTGGATGACGGTGGCCGTGCGCCTCGGCGTCCAGAGCCCTGCCTCGTGGGCCCAGTTGGCCTTGACGACGTTGGGCACGACGACGAGCAGGGGGAACGCGTCGGCGGCATCCGCCGCCAGCAGCGCCTGCGCGGTCTTGCCCAGGCCCGGCTCGTCGGCGAGGAGGAAGGTGCGATGGCCGCCCGCGGCGGCGGCGACGACCTGGGCCTGGTGGTGCATCAGGACCCGGCCGCGCAGGCCGGGCACGGCGCGGTCGGGCTCGGGCAGAGGCATGCACGAGGAGTCGCCGCCGGACTCGAAGGCCCGGAACAGCGGCGACAGCAGCTCCCAGCTGCCCAGCCGGTTGGTGGTGGGGCGGCGGGCCGGCACGGCCGAGAAGTCCGGGGCCAGGAACGGGCTCGCCAGCTGGCGCGCGATGACGGTCTGCGGCACGACCCGGCGGGACGGGGGCGCGAGGTCGGTGGCGGGCTCCGGCGCGCGGGTGGGCTCGGGGTCGGGCTCGCGCCCGGCCGCCCGCAGCATCCGGTTCTTCAGGTCGGCGGCGTCGTGCGACACGACCGCACCGTCGGCCAGCAACGACAGCAGCGAGGTGTCGCGGGCCGCCGTCTTGGCCAGGATGGTGGCGACCCCCTCGAGCTGGGCCAGGCCGGCCGCGCGCCCGGGCTCGCCCACCGAGGCCTCGCTCTGGAGCCGGGCGCGCTCCTGGCGCACCAGCAGGGCCACGACCTGGTAGGCCGTGCGGCTGGCGGGCCGGATACGGCCGCGGTTGGCCTCGGCCTCGACCCGGCGGGCGGTGCGGGTCAGGGCCGGGATGAGGGACTCGTCCTGCGGCGCGCGGGCAGGCTGGTGCGAGCGCGGGGCGGTGCGCCGCGCGCCGGCACGACGCGGGGATCGCGGTGTCAAGCGGTTCGTCATCTCCCGGATGGGCGAATGGGCGTGAGGTGATGCTCGTGTGGGCGCCCGGTACACCCCGACGGGGCGGAGGTCCCCCCACGCGTCGTCAGGCGCTGGTCGGGCCGGAGCGAACGCGCGGCATGGACCTGGTCCGGGCCCCCGGTTCGCTGCCGTGTGCTGCCGTTCGGCGCACCACGCCACAACGGTACGCGCTCCGGCGCCTCATCCGGTAGCCGAGCGGCGTCGGGCTGGTCACGTCGTTCCGGGGTCGCGGGCCGGGTGGCGTCACCAGGGAGCGACCGAGACCCCCTCGTGCGGCTCCTCGGCGGCGTCGGTGAACGCGGTCAGGGCGGCGGTGAGCATCTCGACGTCGCTCGCGGACATCCGGCCGAGGATGTCGACCAGGGCCGCGCGGCGGTGGCCCATGACCGAGCCGACGAGGGCGACCCCGTCGTCGGTGAGGGTCAGCACGACCCGCCGCCGGTCGCTGGGCGACTCCGCCCGCTCGACCAGCCCCGACTCCACCAGGCGGTCGCACAGCCGCGTCGCGCTCGAGGGGTGCAGGCCGAGGGCCGAGGCGATCGTGACCGCGTTGACCTCGGGCCAGGTCGCGATGAGCACCAGCGCCCTCAGCTGGGGCGGGCTGACGGCATCGCCGGCCTCCGCGACCGACGCGGCGATGATCGCCGAGAAGGCCCGGGACGCCCGCATGGTCGCGATGACCTGCGGGGACTCGTCGTCGGGCGTCGTGTCGAACGATCGGATGGTCGGACCTCAATTAGTTGATGTTGTGCAACAGTTGCTATTGTACAAGAAATCGACCGCACGAGGGAAGGACGGGTTCGTCATGGCAGGAGTCACGGTGGTCACGGGGGCAAGTGGAGGGATCGGGCGCGCCTGTGTCCGGGAGTTCGCCCGGCGCGGGGACGACGTGGCGCTCCTGGCCCGCGGCGAGGCCGGCCTCGAGGCCGCGGCCGAGGAGGCGCGGGCCATGGGCGTCCGGGCGCTCGTCGTGCCGGTCGACATGGCCGACGCCGATGCCGTCGAGCGCGCTGTGGCGACCGTCGAGGACGAGCTGGGCCCGGTCGACGTCTGGGTGAACGTCGCCTTCACCTCGGTGTTCGCGCGCTTCGACGACATCGAACCGGCGGAGTTCCGTCGCGTCACCGAGGTCAGCTACCTCGGGTACGTCTACGCCACCATGGCCATCCTGCCGCGGATGAAGCAGCGCGACCGCGGGGCCATCGTCCACGTCGGGTCGGCGCTCGCCTACCGGGGCATCCCGCTGCAGAGCGCCTACTGCGGGGCCAAGCACGCCATCCAGGGCTTCCACGAGTCCGTGCGCTGCGAGCTCCTGCACGAGCACAGCAACGTGCACGTCACGATGGTGCAGATGCCGGCGGTCAACACCCCGCAGTTCTCCTGGGTGCTCTCCCGTCTGCCCAACCACGCGCAGCCGGTGCCGCCCATCTACCAGCCCGAGGTCGCGGCCCGCGCCGTGGTCTTCGCGGCCGACCACCCGCAGCGGCGCGAGTACTGGGTGGGCGCCAGCACGGTCGGGACGCTCCTGGCCAACGCGGTGGTGCCGGGCCTGCTCGACCGCTACCTGGGGCGCACCGGGTTCTCCTCGCAGCAGACCGACGAGCCCAAGCCGGCCGACCAGCCGGCCAACCTCTGGGAGCCCGCCGACGGTCCCGAGGGCCACGACTTCGGGGCCCACGGCGCGTTCGACGGCAAGGCCACCGCGCGCAGCCCCCAGCAGTGGGTCGCCCACCGCTACCCGCAGGTCGCGGCCGTCGGCGCGGCCGTCGGCGCGCTGACCGGCGCCGCCTGGGCCGTGAGCCGGCGCCGGTGAACGCCGCCACCACCCCGGTGTGGGCCGCCGGTGCGCTCGGGGTGGCCTGGGGAGTGGCGCTCCTCGCCCGCCCCGAGCCGCTGTGGCGCGCGGTCACCGGGAGCGGGCCGCACGAGACCGATGTGCTGGCGGCCCGGGCACTGGGGGTACGCCATCTCGTCCAGGGCGCGGCCCAGGTCGCGGCTCCCACCCACCTGCGCGCGGTGTACGTGACGGTCGACCTGCTCCACGCGGCCACCATGCTGCCGCTCGCGCTGCGCCCCGGGCGCCGGCGGCGGGCGGGTGCACTGACGACGGCGGTGGCCCTGGCCAGCGCCGCGACCACGGTGGCCGCCGGCCGGGCGGGGCGAGGAGCCCGCAGGTGACCGGCTCCTCCCGGGCCCCCGCCGACCTCTCGTATCCCCCACAGGTGGTGCGCGAGTACGCCTTCCTCGGTGACGGCTACCGGGGCGCCCTCATCGGCCCCCGCGGCGATGTCGGATGGCTGTGCGCGCCCACCTGGGACAGCCCGCCGGCGCTCGCTCGGCTGATCGGCGGCGACGGGGTCTACGCGGTGACGCCCCACGACCCGTTCGTCTGGGGCGGCTCCTACGAGCCGGGCAGCCTCATCTGGCGCAGCCGGTGGACCACCGCGCAGGCGCGGCTCGAGTGCCGTGAGGCGCTCGCGTGCCCGTCCGACCCCCACCGCCTGGTCCTGCTGCGACGGATCCGTCCGCTGTACGGGCCCTGCAGCGTCGACATCGTCCTCCAGGTGGCCGACGGGTTCGAGCGCTCGCCGCTGAGCGCCCGGCGCGACGACAGCGGCGCCTGGGTCCTGGAGTCGGGCACCCGCCGGGCCCGCTGGACCGGCGCCGGGGACGCCCGCCTCGACCGGGACGGCGTCCTGCGCCTCCACCTGGACGTGGCGGCCGGTGAGCACCACGACCTGGTCCTCGAGATCAGCGACCGCGCGCTCCCCGAGCTGCCGGACCCCGCCCGGCTCTGGGCCACCACGGAGAGCTACTGGCACGACACGGTGCCCGCGTTCGAGTCGTCGGCGGCCCCCCGGGACGCCCGGCACGCCTACGCCGTGCTGCGTGGGCTCACCTCACCCGGAGGCGGAGGCATGGTGGCCGCGGCCACCCTCGGGATGCCCGAGCGCGTCGAGGCCGGGCGCAACTACGACTACCGCTACGTGTGGCTGCGCGACCAGGCCTACGCCGGGCTGGCCGTGTCGGTGGACCAGCCGGACCCGCTCATGGACGAGGCGGTGGCGCTCAGCACCGCCCGGGTCCTCGAGCACGGGCCCGACCTCGCGCCGGCGTACCGGCTCGACGGCCGGCTCCCGCCCCGCGAGCGCGACCTCGACCTCCCCGGCTACCCGGGCGGCAAGGTCGTCGCGGGGAACTGGGTCCGTGGGCAGTTCCAGCTCGACGTCTGCGGGGAGCTGCTCCAGCTCTACGCCACCTCGGCCCGGCACGACCACCTCACCGTCGACGACGTGCGCGCCCTGACCCAGGTCGTCGACATCATCGAGCAGCGCTGGGACGAGCCGGACGCCGGCGTCTGGGAGCTCGACGACCAGTGGTGGACCCAGTCCCGGCTGGCCTGCGTGGCGGGCCTGCGGGCTGCCGCCGCCCAGCTCTCCGGCCCGCAGGCGGGGCGCCTCGTGTCCCTCGCCGATGCCGTCATGGCCGAGACCTCCCGCCGCTGCCTGGGGCCCGACGGCGCCTGGCAGCGGGCGCCGGGCCTCACCGGGGTGGACGCCTCCCTCCTGCTGCCGCCGGTGCGAGGGGCGCTGTCGCCGGCCGACCCCCGCAGCCTCGCCACCCTCGCGGCCGTGAGCCGTGACCTGGTCGAGGACGGCTACGTGTACCGCTACCAGCCCGACGACCGGCCCCTCGGGGAGGCCGAGGGGGCCTTCCTGCTGTGCGGCTTCGGGATGAGCCTGGCGCACCTCGCGGCCGGGGACCGGGTCGAGGCGTTCCGGTGGTTCGAGCGGCAGCGCGCGAGCTGCGGGCCGGCCGGGCTGCTGTCCGAGGAGTTCGACGTGCGCGAGCGCCAGCTCCGGGGCAACCTGCCCCAGGGGTTCGTGCACGCGTTGCTGCTCGAGTGTGCCCAGCGGCTCGGGGCGACGGGCGAGGGCCCCGGCACCGACTGACCGCGGGATGCCGGGCGTCCCGCCGTCCGTCAGGAGACCCCGGGCGACGGGAGCCGGTCGAGCGCCCGTCGCGCACCGGCCGCAGCGTCGTGGGCGGCGCGCTCGTCGCGGGTGGCGGCCAGCTGGGAGCGCCGGGCACCCGCCTCGGCCTCGGTGGCGTCGCCGACCTGCGCCTCGAGGCCGGCCACCCGGCCGCGAGCCTCGTCCAGGTCGGCCTGCAGCTCCTCGCGCCGGCGTCGGGCCGCGGTCGCGGCCTGACGGGCGGCATCCGCCCTGGCGGTCGCCTCCGCCAGCGCGGCCCGCGCGCCGTCGTGGGCGCGGCGTGCCTCGGCCAGGGCCTGCTCCTCCCGTTCGGCACGGACGGCCCCCGCGCCGGCTCGTGCGCCGGAACGCGCCGGGGTGGCCCGAGAGGCCGCGCGACGAGGGCCCGTGCCGCCCAGGGCCACCGCGGACGACAGGTCGACCGGGTCGAGCCCGGACGCGCTGAAGGTGTCGACCAGCATCCCGGTGGCCAGGGCGGCCCCGGCGCCGGGGTCGACCATGGCCGAGCGCAGCGTCTCCTCGACGGCCGCGAGCACGGCCGGCGTCACGGTGCGGCCGTCGTCGCGAGCCAGGGCCGCTGCCCGTTGGGCGACGGCCCGCGTCAGCGCGCGGCGCTGGGTGTCGAGGGCACGCAGCTCGGCAGCGCCGAGAGTGCCCTGGGCGGCGCGCAGCCGGCCGCCGAGGGCCAGCACGTCGTCGACCTCGGCGGGATGCTCCCGCACCAGCCGGTTGAGGAGCCAAGCGCCCGCGGTGGGTCGGCGGAGCGCCTTGACGGCGGCGGCCAGGTCGCGGTCGCCCGCCTCCTTGGCCGCGCTCGAGCGGGCGTTGCGCGCGGCGGTGAACTCCTCCGGCGGCAGGGCGTACAGCTCGGCGGCCACGCTGTCGAGGCCCGCGGTCATCCGCCCAGCGACCCCACGGCGCGGGCGACGATCAGCAGCGACACCGCCAGCGCTGCCGTGGCCTGGCTCGCCATCAGCAGCTTGGCCCGCGAGCTGAGTGGCATCGTGTCGGTGGGGCTGAACGCGCTGGAGTTCGTGATCGACATGTAGAGGTAGTCGACGAACACCGGGACCCAGCCGCTGCGCTCGCTCGAGCCCACCGCCACCTCACGGACGGTGTCGGCGTTCTCGTCCTGCGAGAACCGCCAGTCGGCGGGGGGCAGGCGGTCGCGGCGCTCGCGGTGTCGCGACACCGGCCCGCCGCGGTCGAGCTCCCAGTACAGGAGCGCGTAGCCGATGACGTTGGTGAGCCACACCTGCACGCCCCCCATCAGGAGGCCCTTGGCGCCCTCCTTGGGGGCGCCCAGCGTGTTCACCAGCATCGCGAGGCCCCCGAGGTTGGCGCCGATGACCACCAGCGCCAGGGTGATCGAGACGTAGCGCGACCAGCGGGTCTGGCGCACGAGCCGGACGGGGTTGACCGCCACCAGGCTGACGAGCAGCAGCACCTCGACGGCCGGGATGGCCAGCCGCGGGCCGATGAGCAGCGAGTCGGGCAACAGCGTGTAGGTGACGACGGCGACCGCCACGGCCAGCGCGGGCGGCACCCTGTTCTCGCCTTCGCCCGAGCGCCGGCCCGACCCCTCGTCGGGCGTCTCTGGTGGCACGGACTCCTCCTCAGGGGGCTGATGGGGCGCTGACCTGGCACGGACGACGCTACTCCGGCGCCCGGGCCCAGGGGGTCGCCCGAGGCGGGCAGGTCGGGAGCGCCTCGGCCGTTCGGGCCGTTCTGGCGCCCGGCCCTGTCAGGGGACTCGGCGCGCGACGTACGGTGCCGGAGGCGTGAGGGACGACGTGGGGGAGCAGGGGAACGCAGGATGACGACACCGGCCGGCTGGTACCCCGACGGCGACGGCCTGCGCTACTGGGACGGCTCCCGCTGGACCGAGCACGTGGCGCCGCGTCCGGCGACTGCTGCTCCGACGCCTCGGACGGCTGCGACGCCCGCCGGGCGGGGCCCCGGGCCCGCGCACTGGTTCGGCTGGGGCGGCCTGGTGGCGGTCGCGTTCCTCGGCGGGCTGAGCTCGGGCGTCAGCGGCTTCTTCTCGCTGGCCGGCGCCTACGTGCTGGTGGTGGCCGTCGTCGGGCTGGTGCGTGGGCACGTCGGCTGGGCCCGCCTGCGCGGGCGCGCCACGGCCGGGGTGGCACTCGCCGCCGCGGTCGTCATCACCGGCATCGGCGGGGCCACCGCCTCCCCCGTCGAGGGGTCGACCGGCCTCGAGCTCGCCGGACCCACGGCCGCCGCGCCCACGGGTGCGGCATCCGCGTCCGCCGTCCCCACGCCGGTCCCGACCCCCACCCCGAGCCCGCCGTCGACGCCCACCGTCACCCCCACCCCGAGCCCCACCCCCACGAAGGCCGCCCCGGCCCGCGGCACCGCCCTGGCCGCGCTGGCCACCGTGGCGGTCAAGGGCCGGGCCCCCAAGACGGGCTACGACCGGGCGCAGTTCGGCACCGCCTGGAAGGACGTCGACCGCAACGGCTGTGACACCCGCAACGACATCCTGCGCCGTGACCTGCGCCCGTTCACCCTCAAGGCCGGGACCCACGGCTGCCTCGTGCTGTCCGGGACGCTGAAGAGCCCCTACACGGGCGCGACCAAGGCCTTCGTGCGCGGCCAGGGCACGTCGTCGGCGGTGCAGATCGACCACGTCGTGGCCCTGTCGGACGCCTGGCAGAAGGGGGCGCAGCAGCTCGACGCCGGCACCCGCACCGCCTTCGCGAACGACCCGCTGAACCTGCTCGCCGTCGAGGGCGCGGTGAACCAGGCCAAGAGCGACGGGGATGCCGCCACCTGGCTGCCGCCGCGCAAGGCCTACCGCTGCGCGTACGTGGCCCGCCAGGTCGCGGTGAAGGTCCGGTACCACCTGTGGATGACGGCCGCCGAGCACGACGCCGTCGAGCGCATCCTGCTGACCTGCCCGGGGCAGAAGCTCCCCACCGCCGGCGCGGTCGCCCTGGGTGGCGGGCGCGTGGTCAGCGCACCGGCGCCCACGACCACGGCGCCGCGGGTCGTGAGCCCGCCCCCGCCCGGCGGCACCGACCCGCACTTCGACACCTGCAAGGCCGCGAAGGCTGCCGGCTACGGGCCGTACTACCGCGGGCGGGACGCCGAGTACGACTGGTACCGCGACGCCGACAGCGACGGCATCGTCTGCGAGTGACCCCTCGGGGCGTGGGACCCTGTCGGGCATGGTCGATGACACCGCACAGGACCCCCGTGCCGAGGCGCTGCTGCGCCGCATCCGGGAGTCGGTCATCGGCGAGGACCACGTCATGGAGACGCCGTACGGGCGGCGTCGGGTCACCTACGCCGACTACACCGCGAGCGGCCGGGCCCTCTCGTTCATCGAGGACGTCATCCGCGACGAGGTGCTGCCGGCGTACGCCAACACGCACACCGAGTCCAGCGGCACCGGCCTGCAGACGACCCGGCTGCGCGAGGACGCCCGGCGCCTCATCCGCGACGCCGTGGGGGGCGACGACGGCACCGTCGTGCTGTTCGCGGGCTCGGGCTGCACCGGCGCCATCGACAAGATCATCGGGGTGCTGGGCCTGCGCCTCCCCTCGGCCCTCGAGGACCGCTACGACCTGTCCCGGCACATCGCCGCCGACCAGCGGCCGGTGGTGTTCATCGGGCCCTACGAGCACCACAGCAACGAGCTCCCCTGGCGCGAGACGATCGCCGACGTCGTCACCATCCGCGAGGACGCCGACGGGCTGATCGACGCCGCCGACCTCGAGGCGCGCCTCACCGAGTACGCCGGTCGGCCGCTGCTCATCGGGTCGTTCAGCGCCGCCAGCAACGTGACCGGGATCGTCAGCGACACCCACGGCATCTCGGCGCGGCTGCACCGGCACGGGGCGCTGGCGTTCTGGGACTTCGCGGCCGCCGGCCCGTACGTGGAGATCGAGATGCAGGCACCGGAGGGCGGGGACCCGTTGGCGTACAAGGACGCCCTCTTCCTCAGCCCGCACAAGTTCATCGGCGGCCCGTCGACGCCGGGGGTGCTGGTGGCGCGGCGCGAGCTGTTCGCCAACCGGGTGCCGGTGGTGCCCGGTGGCGGCACGGTGGCCTACGTCAACCCCGAGGACCACGCCTACCTGGCCGACGTCGAGCACCGCGAGGAGGGCGGGACGCCGGCGATCATCGAGTCCATCCGGGCCGGGCTGGTGTTCCAGCTGAAGGAGGCGGTCGGCGTCGACACCATCCGGGCCCGCGAGGAGCGCTTCCTGGCGCGCGCGGTCACGGCCTGGCGCGACGAGCCCGGCCTCGAGATCCTCGGCAACCTCGACGCCCCCCGGCTCTCGATCGTCTCGTTCGTGGTGCGCGCGCCCAGCGGCCGCTACCTGCACCACAACCTCGTGGTCGCGATGCTCAACGACCTGTTCGGCATCCAGGCCCGCGGTGGCTGCTCGTGCGCCGGCCCCTACGGCCACCGGCTGCTCGGCATCGACCTCGAGCGCAGCCACGCCTTCGAGCGCGAGATCACCGGGGGCTGCGAGGGCATCAAGCCCGGCTGGGTCCGGGTGAACTTCAACTACTTCATCTCCGACGCCGTGGCCGACTACGTGGTGGAGGCCGTGCGGATGGTCGCGCGCGACGGCTGGCGGCTGATCGGCGACTACACCTTCGACCCGCTCACCGGGCTGTGGCGGCACCGCCGCGGGCTCGTCGAGCCTCCGGTGCGGCTCACCGACATCCGCTACGAGGACGACGGGACGCTGACCGTGCCGAGCGCGGCCCGCGTGGGGGGCGAGGAGATGCTGGCCGAGCACCTGCGCGAGGCCGCCACGGTGCTGGCCGCGGCCGTCCCACCCGACCTTGAGGCCGCGGCCGCCGGGCTGTCGGACGACTTCGAGCACCTGCGCTGGTTCGACCTCCCGAGCAGCGCGGTCGTCAGCGGCTGAGGGGCCGCGCGTCGGTGACGGCGCCGGCGTCGAGCCCGCCGTAGAGGTGGGGGAAGAGCTCGTCCGCCTCGGGCTGGGCGGGCTCCCAGCGGATCTCGGGCCCGACCCGGCTGGGGTCGATGGTCAGCAGCACCAGGTCGCCGTGGTGGTCGGCGTAGTAGCGCTCGAGCACCCCCGGCCACTGCTCGGCGGTGGAGAGGTGGATGAACCCGACCTCGGCCAACGAGAGCCCACGGGTGGAGCGTTCGTACCGTCCGAGGGCGCGGGCGGCCTCCCACTCGGAGGCGTCGGCGACGTGGAAGAGGGAGTCGGTCACGGGGACACGGTGCCACGAGGGGGATGGCCCCGCACGCGGTGGCCGGGGAGTGACCGGCGCGGAGGCCTGGCCGTCGTAGGGTCGCGGGGTGAGCACGAGCATCCGTCCCGCGACCCTCGCCGACGTCCCCGCCATCCTGCGCCTCGTCGAGGACCTGGCCGAGTACGAGAAGGCCCGCCACGAGGTCGAGGCCACCGAGGAGCACCTGCGGGCGGCGCTGTTCCCGGAGGACGGGGCGACCTCGACCTTCGCCCACGTGGCCGAGGTCGACGGCCAGGTCGTGGGGATGGCGGTGTGGTTCCTGTCGTTCTCGACCTGGACCGGGACCAGCGGCATCTGGCTCGAGGACCTCTACGTCGACCCCGCGCACCGGGGGTCGGGGCTGGGCCACGGCCTGCTGCGTGCGCTCGCCCAGGTGTGCCGTGACCGGGGCTACCGGCGCCTGGAGTGGTGGGTCCTGAACTGGAACACCCCCAGCATCGGCTTCTACGAGTCGCTCGGCGCGCAGCCGCAGAGCGAGTGGACGACCTACCGGCTCGACGGCGACGCGCTGGCCGCGCTGGCCGGAGCCACGGGCGGCGCGTAGGCGTCAGCGGCGAGCCGCCGTCGTCACGCCTCCGGGACGTTCGCCTCGAGCTCGGCGAGCCAGGCGGCGGCGGCGGCGTCCGACGGCATCCGCCAGTCGCCGCGCGGTGAGAGCGAACCGCCCGCGACGACCTTGGGGCCGTTGGGCAGCGCCGACCGCTTGAACTGGTTCTGGAAGAAGCGGCGCAGGAACACCTGCATCCAGTGCCGGACCGCGGCCAGGTCGTAGGCGGTGCGGTCGGCCTCGGGGTAGCCCGAAGGCCACGCGCCGGCCTCGACGTCGCGCCACGCGTGCTCGGCCAGGAACGCGACCTTGCTGGGCCGGTAGCCGCGCCGCAGCAGGTGGAAGAGCGTGAAGTCGTGCAGGGCGTACGGCCCGATGGTGTCCTGGGTCGACTGGATCTTCTCGCCGTCGCGGGCCGGCACCAGCTCGGGGCTGATCTCGGTGGCCAGGATGGCGAGCAGCGTCTCGTCGGCCTTCTCGTCGCCGAGCTCGCCGGACGAGACGACCCAGCGGATGAGGTGCTGGATGAGGGTCTTGGGCACCCCGGCGTTGACGCCGTAGTGCGACATCTGGTCCCCCACGCCGTAGGTGCACCACCCGAGCGCGAGCTCCGAGAGGTCACCGGTCCCCAGGACGATGCCCCCGCGCTGGTTGGCCGCGCGGAACAGCAGGTCGGTGCGCAGCCCGGCCTGCACGTTCTCGAACGTGACGTCGTAGACCTCGTCGCCGTCGCCCGCAGGGTGGCCCAGGTCGCGCAGCATCTGGGTGGCCAGCGGTCGGATGTCGACCTCCTCCCACTGGATGCCGAGCGCCTCCATCAGCCGCACGGCGTTGCTCTTGGTGCCGGCGCTGGTGGCGAAGCCGGGCATCGTGATGCCGAGGACGTGGGTGCGGGGCAGCCCGAGCCGGTCGCAGGCCTTGACCGCGACGATCAGGGCGTGGGTGGAGTCGAGGCCGCCGGAGACGCCGATGACGATGCGCGGCATCCGTGCCGGGTCACCGCCGCCGATGGCCCGCAGCCGCTGCTCGAGGCCGCTGACCTGGATGTTGTAGGCCTCGTAGCAGTCGAGGGCCAGGCGGGTGGGGTCGTCGGGGACGAACGGGAAGCGGTCGAGCGAGCGGCGCAGGCCGAGGTCGCCGGGGGGCGGGCGCAGCCGGAACGGCACCACCCGGAAACCGGCGTCGTCGGCGGAGTAGGCGCCGGCGTTGTCGTCGAAGCTGCCCTGGCGCAGGCGCTCCTGGCGCAGCCGGTCGAGGTCGACGTCGACGACGGTGGCACGCGGGCCGTCGGGGAAGCGGTCGGACTCGCCGAGCAGGTCGCCCGCCTCGTAGACCATCGTCATCCCGTCCCACGACAGGTCGGTGCTCGACTCGCCCTGGCTCGCGGCGGCGTAGAGGTAGGCCGCGTTGCAGCGGGCGCTGGCCGAGCGGGCCAGCAGGTGGCGGTCCTGCGCGCGGCCGACGGTGATGGGCGAGGCCGACAGGTTCAGCAGCACGCTGGCGCCGGCGAGGGCCGCCTCGTGGCTGGGCGGCACCGGGACCCACATGTCCTCGCAGACCTCGGCGTGCACGACGAGGCCCGGCACGTCGTCGGCCGAGAACAGCAGGTCGGGCCCGAACGGGATCTCGCCGTCGGCGTCGCTGCCGGGCCACGCGGGGCGGACGAGGAACTGGCCCTCCTGGCCGGTGCCGGCGGCGAACCAGCGCTTCTCGTAGAACTCGCGGTAGTTGGGCAGGTACGACTTGGGCGCGACGCCGAGGACCTCGCCGCGGTGGATGACGACGGCGCAGTTGTAGAGGCGGTGCCCGTGGCGCAGGGGGGCGCCGACGACGACGAGCGGGGTGAGGCCGGCAGTCGCCTCGGCGACGGCCACGATGCCGGCCTCGACGGCGTCGAGCAGGACGTCCTGCAGCAGCAGGTCGTCGATGGCGTAGCCCGACAGCGACAGCTCGGGGAACAGCGCCACGGCCACCCCGTCGTCGTGGTGGGCACGGACCTGTTCGACGATGCGCCGGGCGTTCTCGGCCGGGTCGGCCAGGGCGACGGGGAGGGTGCACGCCGCGACCCGGGCGAACCCCTGGGCGTAGACGTTCCGGAACTCCATGCCGTCAGCCTAGGGGTGCGCGCCGGCGCTCAGCCCTCGTCGTCCCCGCCGCCGCCCTGGACGGTCTTGGACCCGACCTCGCTCCAGACGGCCTTGGCGCCGGAGTGGCCCACCAGGGTCACGTCGACCGCGAGGCCGACGGCGGCGAGGACGCCCACGACGGTCAGGATGCGGAACAGGCTCGACGGGCGCGCGGGGCCCTCGCCGTCGACGGCGGCCCGGCGGCCGGAGCGCCAGAGGTACCAGAGGACGCCGGCGACGATGGTGGCGCCGAGGACGACCCAGGGCAGCAGGTCGCCGAGCTCGGCGTGCTCCCGGACGAGGTCGGTGCGGCCCACCCGGCGCTGGAGTGACTCACCCGACGAGCTCGCGACGAAGGAGAAGAGGGTCGTCAGCGCGCCCACCGCGGTGGTCAGCCAGCCGCTCCAGGCGCGGAACCGCTCGCTGACCGAGAAGGCCAGCAGCATCAGGACCGTGAGGGGGGAGAGGACGACCACGGCGTGCACGACCAGGGCGTGCACGGGGATGCCGAAGACGGTGTCGAACAAGCGGACCTCCGAGAGATGACGGGCGGCCGGGGCCGCGGGACTCAGGGGTAACCCTGCCCTGTCGGCGGCCCGCGGGCATCCTCAGAACCTGTGCGGAGGCTATGACTTGCGGACGACGTCCGAAGGAGTGGGGTGCCGAATGCCGCAGGTCAGGGGGTCAGCAGCACCTTGCCGGTGGCGCGGCGCTCGTCGACGGCGACCAGGGCGGCGACCACCTCGTCGAGGTCGCGCACCTCGCCGATGACGGGGTCCACGGCGCCGGACTCGAGCAGGGGGACCAGCTCGTCCCACTGGGTGCGCAGGTACCCGGGGCCGGGGCCCTGGCGGTGGGTCCACCACGCGCCCCAGCCCACCCCGACGACCGAGACGTTGTTGAGCAGGAGCCGGTTGACCCTCACCTCGGGGATGGAGCCGGCGGTGAACCCGATGACGAGGTGCCGACCGCCGGGGGCCAGCGAGCGCAGCGAGTCGGTGAGGCGGTCGCCCCCCACGGGGTCGACGACCAGGTCGACGCCGCGCCCGGAGGTGAGGTCGGCGACGGCGTCCTTGAAGCCGTCGGCCGGGACCACCTCGTCGGCGCCGGCGGCCCGCGCCACCGCACCCTTGGCGTCGGTGGAGACGACGGCGACGACCCGGGCGCCCCAGGCCTTGGCCAGCTGGACGGCCGCGGTGCCGACGCCGCCGGCCGCGCCGTGCACCAGCACGGTCTCGCCGGGCTGGAGGCGACCGCGCTCGCGCAGCGCGAAGTGGCAGGTCAGGTAGTTCATCGGCAGCGCCGCGCCGGCGGCCCAGGGGGTGTCCTGCGGCAGCGGGAAGACCATGGCGGGGTCGACGGCGACCGCCTCGGCGAAGCCGCCGAGCACGCAGAACGCGGCCACCCGGTCGCCCGGGGAGAGCTCGCTCCCGGGCGGGGCGCTGCGGACCACCCCGGCCACCTCCGAGCCCGGGACGAAGGGCGGGTCGGGCTTCATCTGGTACTGGCCGCGGGTCAGCAGCACGTCGGGGAAGCAGATTCCGGCGGCCGCGACGTCGACGACGACCGTGGTCGCGGGGTCGGCCCCCTCGGCCGCGTCGGGGAGGTCGACGACCTCGACGGCCTCGGGTCCGTCGAGCCGGGTCACCTGGGCTGCGCGCATCCCCCGATCCTAGGCAGCGGGCCGTTCGGAGGAGGTCCGTGCGACATCCGGGCCGGATGGCCCTGCGCGGGAATGCCCCACGGGGTCGGGTTCCTTGCACCTGCGTGCCCGCGCCCCGACACCCAGCCCTCGCGACCGCCGCCCTCATCCTCGGCGGCGTCGCCATCGGGACGACCGAGTTCGTGACGATGGGGCTGCTGCCGCGCATCGCCGACGGGGTGCAGGTCAGCATCCCGGTGGCGGGGCACACCATCTCGGCCTACGCGGCGGGGGTCGTGTCCGGTGCGCCGCTCATCGCCGCCCTCGGCGCGACGCGCCCGCGCAAGGGGCTGCTGCTGTCGCTGATGGCCGCCTTCGCGGTCGGGAACGTGCTCAGTGCGCTGGCGCCGAGCTACGAGCTGCTGGTCGCCGCGCGCTTCCTGTCGGGGCTGCCGCACGGCGCGTTCTTCGGGGTGGCCGCGCTGGTCGCCGTCGACCTCGCACCCAACGGGCGGGCCGGGCGGGCCGTCGGCACGGTGATGCTCGGCATCCCGATCGCGAACGTCCTCGGCGTGCCGGGCGCCACCTGGCTCGGGCAGCACGCGGGGTGGCGGTCGGCCTACTGGCTGGTGGCGGTCCTCGGGGCGGCCACCGTGGCGCTGGTGGCGCTGGGTGTGCCCCGGCTGGCGGCCGACCCCACGCGGACCGTGCGGGCCGAGCTCAGCGCACTGAAGAGCCTGCAGGTGATGCTGACCCTGGCGGTGGCCGCCATCGGCTTCGGCGGGATGTTCGCCATGTACTCCTACATCGCGCCCACCGTGACCGAGGTGACGGGGCTGTCGGAGTCGGCGGTGCCCGTCTTCCTGCTGGTCTTCGGGGCCGCCGGCTTCGTCGGCAACCTGGTGGCGGGCCGGATGGGCGACTGGTCGGTGCTGCGCTCGGTCGTCATCGGGATGGTGGGGCTCGGTGTCGGGCTGGCGCTCTTCGCCCTCGCGGCCCCCTACGCCGTGGCCGCTCTGGTGGTGCTGGCGCTGGTCTCGATGCTGGCGTCGGTGCTCGTCATCAACCTCCAGCTGCGGCTGATGCAGGTGGCGGGCGCGGCCCAGACCCTGGCCGCGGCCGGCAACCACGCCGCGCTCAACGCGGCCAACGCGCTGGGGGCGTGGCTGGGCGGCGTCGTCATCGCGGCCGGCTACGCCTACACGGCGCCCTCGTGGGTGGGGGTGGGGCTCGCCGTGCTGGGCCTCGGCGTGCTCGCGCTGTCGGTGCGGCTGCACCGACGGGACACCCGGGGGTCGCGTGCCGACCGCCCGGGGTCCCGTCGTGCTGTCGCTCAGGCGCTCTCGCGCAGCTCGTCCAGCGTGGGGTAGTCGACGTAACCCTCGGCGCCGCCACCGTAGAAGGTGTCGGGGTTCGGCTCGTTGAGCTCGGCGCCCTCGTGCCAGCGGCGCGGCAGGTCGGGGTTGGCCAGGAAGAGCCGGCCGACGACCACGGCGTCGCCGAGGCCTTCCTGGACGAGCTTCTCGGCCGCGTCACGGGTCGTCACCGAGGCGAAGCCGTCGTTGACCAGCAGGACGCCGTGGTGCAGCGAGCGGATGGTCGCGGCCAGCTCGCCGCGGGGGTCGGCGAGCACCGACACGTAGGCGATGCCGAGGTCGGCGATGCCCTCGAGGAAGGCGGTGTACGTGGCCTGGGTGTCGGCCTCGTCCTCCTCGGTGGCACCCTGGATGTTGTGGGCCGGCGAGAGGCGCAGGCCCACCCGGTCGGCGCCGATGGCGTCGACGACGGCCCGGACGACCTCGACGCCGAAGCGCGCGCGGGCGGCGGGGGAGCCGCCGTAGCCGTCGGTGCGCTCGTTGGAGCCCGGCGCGAGGAACTGGTGGATGAGGTAGCCGTTGGCGCCGTGGACCTCGACGCCGTCGAGCCCGGCCTCGATGGCGTTGCGGGCGGCGTCGACGTACTCCTGGACCACGGAGGGGATCTCGTCCTCGGTGAGGGCACGGGGCACCGGGTGGGGCTTGGGGCCGCCGGCGGTGAACATCTCGCCGGGGGCCGCGAGGGCGCTGGGGGCGACGGTCTCGAGGCCGTGCTTGTTGTCGGGGTGCGCGACGCGGCCGACGTGCATCAGCTGGACGACGATGCGGCCGCCCTCACCGTGGACGGCGTCGGCCACTCGGCGCCAACCGGCGACCTGCTCGGCGCTGTGGATGCCGGGGGTGTTGAGGTAGCCCTGGCCGACGGCGCTGGGCTGGGTGCCCTCGGTGACGATGAGCGCGGCGGAGGCCCGCTGGCGGTAGTACTCGACCTGGAGGTCGGTGGGGACGCCGTTCTCGTCGGCGCGGTTGCGCGTGAGCGGCGCCAGCACGATGCGGTGCGGCAGCTCGCCGAGGGGGGTGGGCAGGGGGGTGAACAGGTCTGTCATGTCTCACCGTTCTGTGCGGGAGGCCCGCCGCCCGACCCCCAGGGATGGGGCCGGAGCGGGCGTCGATGTCGTTGAGGGTTCAACATGCCGAGGCGTGAGTCATTCCCCCGTCGGTGTCGAACCCTGAGCTCCCGCTCGTGGGACGGGTGACGCCCTTCGGGTGGTCCCGGGTCAGAAGGGCGGGTCGGGCTCCGCTGTCGGGGACGGTGCCCGACAGGGTGGAGCGGTTGCGGTGTAGGTGAGGTGGGCGCCGGCGGCTGTCGGGTGGTGGTGGTCGATGCGGCAGCGGGGGTGGGGTCTTGCTGGTGGTGGGCCGAGGGTGTGTTCGAGGTGGTACTCGAGGGTGCTGTGGGGTCCGTCGGGGGTGACGAGGCGGGGTTTGGAGATCACGGGGGCGGGGTCGGTGCCGGTGTCGGGCAGGACGGCGCGGTGGAGGTGGTCGACGGGGTGGGTGGTGCGGTTCCGGCCGGTGGGGTCGGTCCAGGTGAGGGTGGCGTCGGGGTGGAGAACCGCGCGCCAGCCGGGGCGTTGTTTGATGCGGTGGTGTCGGCGGCAGAGGCAGACCAGGTTGGCCGCTGATGTCGGGCCGGTGGGCCAGGGGGTGACGTGGTCGAGGTCACAGAAGCGGGCGGCGACGTGGCAGCCGGGGAAGCGGCAGTGCCCGTCGCGGGCCTTGACCAGCGCGACCAGGGCCTTGCCGGGGCGGTAGGCGTCGGTGGTGAGGGCGCCGGCGAGGTCGAGCAGCGCGCCGGTGAGCGGGTCACACGGGGCGGGACTCTTCGCCGGTTTGCCCCGCGGTCGCGGTGCGGCCCGGCCGGCGCGAGTGGGGGTCGTGTCTGTAGGCAGCAGCGGAGCGCTGGCACGGTCGAGCCACGCACGGGAGACCAGCGTGGGTTCGCCGGGGCGGAGGCCGGTGACCTCGACCAGGTCGCCCGGAGCTCCCTCGCTCGCCCCAGCCTCGCTCGCGGGCGTAGGACCTGTGGGCGCATCGGCTGCGATGGTGTGGACGACCTGGACGTCGATGGTCGCGTTGCCCGCGACGAGGTCGGTCAGGGCCTTGGCGCGGGCCCGGTCGACCGGCTCGCACACGCCGTCGGTGACGTACTGCTGGGCGAGGGCGTCGATCGCGGCCCAGGCCTGGGCGGCTTCTTCGGAGGGGAAGGTGCCGTGCCAGGTGTCGACCCCGGGCTCACCGACCCACCGCTCGAGGCGGCACTCCGACCGGGCCCGCACCGCGCGCTGGCGGAGCAGGTCGGGCGAGATCCGGGCCAGCATCCGCCGGACCCGGCGCCGCAACCGCGGCCCGTCCTCGCTGCCGAAGTACTCGTGCAGACCGGCGATCACGGACGCGGCGACCTCGGCCGGTGCCTCCTCGAGCTCGGTCGCCACCACCGACGCCCGGTAGGCGTCCAGGCGTCCGGCGCCCATCGCCTCGTGCAACCCACGAAGCCCGGTCTCGGTCGCGGTGCCTTCCGGACCGTCCGCGGCGAGACGGACCGCCGCCCGCACCCGCCGCTCGGCGTGCACGGCGGTCACGGCCAGCACCCCGGACACGATCGCCGAAGCGTCCAACGCCACGTGGCCGAGCGCCCGGGGGGTGTCGATGACCTCCCCGTCGTCCAGGACCTCCGGCTCGATCGCCGCCAGCCGCACGATCGCGGCATCCTGCGCGGCGGTCGCGGTGTCGATCACGGCCTGCAGCTCACCGAGAGCCTGCGCCCACTCCTCCTGCGACCCCCGCACCTCACCCGGGGACAGAGCGTCCGTCAACATCTGACGCGCTGAACGTGCGGCACTCAGAACGTCCTGCGGACCGGTCGTCACTGCCATCGGAAACCCCCCTCCCCTGTACCCACGATCCTACCCGGAAGAGGTGACACGAACAAGCGTTCGAGGGCACCAATCGAACTTTCTGGCAACGTTTTTCCCGCCAGAAGCGCAACGGAAGGGGCGGATGTGACGACCGCAGGAGAAGGCGCCGGGCCGCGGGGAGGAGCGACCGCGGAGCCCGCCATCCAGGCCGCCTGTGAAGGTGCGGCCCACGCGCTCGAGGCTCACCGCGGGACCCGGCCGAGGTCATCCGCGGGACCCGGCCGAGGTCATCCGCGGGACCCGGCCGAGGTCATCCGGCCGGCCCGCGGCCCACCGCCCTGACACCCAGCGGAAGCCACCGGCCGCGCCCACGCGCCCCTCTCGACACTGCTCGTAGGCTGGCGGCATGTCAGCCCCCGTCACCTGCAGCGTCGAGGGCGGCATCGCCCAGGTCCGCCTCGACCGGCCCGAGAAGCTCAACGCCCTGACCCTCGACACCCTCGAGGCGCTGGTCGAGACCGCCGGCCGGCTGCGCCGCGACCGGACCCTGCGGGGGGTCGTGCTGGGGGGCAGCGGCGACTCGTTCTGCGCGGGGCTGGACTTCGCGACCGTGATGGCGCAACCGCGCCGGGTCGCGCGTGCCTTCGTCCCGCGGCCCTGGCGTGGCACCAACCTCTTCCAGGAGGCGTGCTGGGCCTGGCGCCGGCTGCCGGTCCCGGTCGTCGCCGCGGTGCACGGCCACTGCTACGGCGGCGGCCTGCAGATCGCGCTGGCGGCCGACCTGCGGATGACCACCCCCGACGCCCGCTGGTCGGTGCTCGAGGCGAAGTGGGGGCTGGTCCCCGACATGAGCGGGATGCAGGCGCTGAGCCAGCAGGTGCGGATGGACGTCGCCAAGCGGCTCACGATGACCGGCGAGGTCGTCAGTGGCGAGCGGGCCGTCGAGCTCGGGCTGGCGAGCGAGGTCCACGAGGAGCCGTTCGTCGCCGCCACCCGGTTCATCGAGGAGGTCGCCACCCGCTCGCCCGACGCGGTGGCGGCGACCAAGCGGCTGTTCGAGCGCACCTGGACCTCCGGCCCACGCCGCACCTTCGCCGGTGAGCGGCTCGAGCAGGCTCTGCTGCTGCGTCGTGGCAACACCCGGGCCGCCCGTGAGGCCGCCCTGCGCCGTGAGACGCCGTCGTTCGGCCCGAGGGCCCGATGAGCGCCCCGGCCGGGCGGGTCCGGCACACCTCGTGCACCCTGTGTGAGGCGATGTGCGGGCTCGAGGTGACGCTCGCCGCCGACGGGACGGTGGGCAGCATCCGCGGCCACGACGGCGACCCGCTCTCACGAGGGCACCTGTGCCCCAAGGCCTTCGCCCTCCCCGAGCTCCAGGACGACCCGGACCGCCTCCGCCGCCCCCTCGTCCGCGGCGCCGACGGCGAGCTGCACGAGACCTCGTGGGACGCCGCCATCACCAAGGCGGCCGAGCTCCTCGGCGATGTGCAGGCCGAACACGGCGACGACGCCCTGGCGATCTACCTCGGCAACCCCAACGTCCACAGCCTCGGCGCGCTCACCCACCATCCGACCCTGGTCCGCCTGCTGCGCACGCGGAACCGCTACTCCGCCACCTCGGTCGACCAGCTGCCCCACCACGTCGTGGCCTGGGCCCTCTACGGCCACCAGTTCCTGCTACCGGTCCCCGACATCGACCGCACCGACCTCCTCGTGCTCGTCGGCCACAACCCGATGGCCTCCAACGGCTCGCTCTGGACCGTCCCCGACTTCCCGCAGCGCCGCCGCGAGCTCGCCTCCCGCGGAGGCCGGCTCGTGGTCCTCGACCCGCGCCGCACCGAGACCGCTCGCATCGCCGACGAGCACCACTTCGTGCGCCCTGGCTCGGACGCCTTCGTCCTGCTGGCCCTGGTGCGTGAGGTGCTGGCCTCCGGCCGCGCCCGGCCCGCCGCCTGGGTCGACGGCGTCGAATCGGTCCGAGCCGCCGTCGAGCCCTTCACCCCCGAGCTCGCCGAGACCGTCAGCGGGATGCCGGCCGGAGCGGTGCGCGGGCTGGCCGTGGCCCTGCTCGACGCGCCCTCGGCGGCGGTCCACGGCCGGATGGGGGTGTCGACGCAGGGCGCCGGCGTCGTGTGCCAGTGGGCCGTGCACGTGCTGAACATCCTCACCGGCAACCTCGACCGGCCGGGCGGGGCGATGTTCGCGACGCCGGCCGTCGACCTCGTCGGCCGCGGGCTGCTCGGCCCGGGTGGGTTCTCGCGCCGGAGGACGCGGGTGCGCGGGCTCCCCGGCTTCGGCGGCGAGCTGCCGGTGTCGGCGCTGGCCGAGGAGATCACGACGCCCGGCAAGGGTCAGGTACACGCTCTGCTGACGATCGCCGGCAACCCGGTGTCGTCGACGCCCGGGGGCCAGCACCTGGATGCGGCGATCGCCGCGCTCGACGCGGTCGTGTGCATCGACTACTACCTCAACGAGACGACCCGGCACGCCGACGTCGTCCTGCCCCCCAGCGGGCCGCTGGAGCGCGACCACTACGACCTCGTGTTCCACCTGTTGGCGGTGCGCGACACCGCCCGCTTCTCGCCGGCGCTGTTGCCCAAGGACCCTGGCGGGCGGCACGACTGGGAGATCGCACGCGACCTCGGGGCCGCCTACCTCGCGGTGCGCAGCCGCAGCCTGTTCGGACGCTGGTCGCGCTCGGCCCTGGAGGCGACCGCCCGGCTGCGCACCTCGCCGACCCGCCAGCTCGACCTGCTCCTGCGCACCAGCGGTGCGGGCCTGTCGGTCCGGAAGCTGAAGCAGGCCGGCCCGGGCGGTCTCGACCTCGGGCCGCTGCGGCCGCGTCTCCCCGAGCGGCTCGCGACGCGCGACCGCCGGGTCGACCTCGCCGTGCCGCTGGTGCTCGACGACCTGCCGCGTGTCCTGGCCTCGGCCGAACGCGAGCGCGACGCCGACGAGCTGCTGCTGGTCGGCCGTCGCCACCAGCGCGACAACAACTCCTGGCTGCACAACTCGGCGCTGCTCACGAAGGGCCGGGCCCGGCACGCCCTGCTGGCGCATCCCGACGACCTGGCCGTGCGCGGCATCACCGACGGCGCCACCGTGCGGGTGCGCTCGGCCGTCGGGGCGGTCGAGGTCGAGGTGGCCGCGTCGGAGGACCTGATGCGCGGGGTCGTCTCGCTGCCGCACGGCTACGGGCACCGACGCGACGGGGTGCGGCTGCGCCGGGCCACCGCGGTCCCCGGGGTGTCGATGAACGACCTCACCGACCCGTCCGTCACCGAGCCGCTCTCGGGCAACGCGGTCCTCAACGGCGTGCCGGTGACCCTGGAGCCAGTGCTCGAGCCGGTGCACGAGCCGGTGCCCGAAGCCACTCCGACAGCGCCGCCGGCCTGACGGGTCCCCGCGGCTAGGGTCGGTCCATGACCCCTCCCCCCGGCCCCCGTCGGGCGCTCGTCACCGGTGGCGCCTCCGGCCTCGGGCGCGCCCTCGTCGCCCTGCTCGTCGCGCGCGGTGACCGGGTCATCGCCGCCGACCTGGCCCCCGAGCGGCCCGACAGCATCCCGGCCGGCGCCGACTACCTGACCCTCGACGTGCGCAGCCAGCAGGACTGGGACGCCGCCCTGGCCCACGTCCGCGAGACCTGGGGCGGCCTCGACCTGCTCGTCAACAACGCCGGCGTGGCCACCGGGGGGCGCATCGAGATCGAGGCGATGGCCGACTGGGAGCGGGTGGTCGACATCAACCTGCTCGGCCCGGCCCGCGGCTGCCACACCTTCACGCCCCTGCTCAAGGAGCAGCGCAGCGGCCACATCGTCAACGTCGCCTCGCTCGCCGGCCTGGTCCACGGCCCCGGCATGTCGAGCTACAACGCCACCAAGGCCGGGGTGGTCGCCCTCAGCGAGACCCTCGGCTTCGAGCTGAAGCCGTGGGGCATCGACGTCTCGGTCGTCTGCCCCGCGTTCTTCCGCACCAACCTGCACCAGTCGTTCGCCGGCAAGGACACCGCCATGCAGGAGGCCGGGGTCCGCCTCATCACGCAGGCGGGGGTCGGCGCCGACGACGTCGCCCGCATCGTCCTCGACGGCATCGACCGGAGGAAGCCGATCATCCTGACCGACCGGATGGGGCGCCAGGCGTACTTCGGCAAGCGCTTCGCCCGCCCCCTCTACGACCGGATGATGAACGGCCAGGCCGACAAGCTCGCCCGCCGGGCCGGCGCCGACCCGAGCGAGCTCACCCGATGAGCCCCGCCGCCACCGGCCGGGCCGGGGTCGTGGTGCTCAGCACCCTGCCCGGGGACGCCGTCGAGCGGCTGCGCGCCGAGCACGACGTGCGGTACCGCGACGAGGACTCCTCGGTGCCGCCCGGGGAGCTGCCGATGCTGCTCGCCGGGGCCGACGCCGTCGTCGTCACCCTGAGCCAGCGGGTCGACGAAACCTTCCTCGACGCCGTCGGCCCCCAGCTGAAGGTCGTGGCCAACGTCGCGGTCGGCTACGACAACGTCGACGTCGCCGCCTGCCGCGAGCGGGGCGTGGTGGTCACGAACACCCCCGGCGTGCTCACCGACGCCACCGCCGACATCGCCTTCGCGCTGGTGCTGATGGCCACGCGGCGCCTGGGCGAGGCCGAGCGCGAGGTCCGTACCGGGCGCCCCTGGACGTGGGGGATCTTCCACCTCATCGGCGTCTCGGTGCAGGGCAGGACGATCGGCATCATCGGCTCCGGCGCCATCGGGCTGGCGACCGCACGCCGGGCCCGGGCCTTCGGCATGGACGTCCTGCTCTCGGGGCGCTCGGCCCCCGACCCGGGCGTCGTCGCCGAGCTGGGGGCACGCGTCGTCGACCTCGACACCCTCCTGGCCGAGTCCGACGTCGTCTCGGTGCACGCACCGCTCGGCCCGCAGACCCGACACCTGGTCGACGCCGACGCGCTCGCCCGGATGAAGCCCACGGCCTACCTGGTCAACACGGCCCGCGGGCCCGTGGTCGACGAGGCCGCCCTGGTGGCCGCGCTCGAGGCCGGCACGATCGCCGGGGCCGGGCTCGACGTCTACGAGGACGAGCCCCACGTGCACCCGGGGCTGCTGACGCGCGACGACGTGGTGCTGCTGCCGCACGTCGGCTCGGCGACCATCGATACGCGCACCGCCATGGCCGACCTCGCCGCCGACAACGTGCTGGCGGTGCTGGCCGGGCGCGACCCCCTCACCCCGGTGCGCGGCTGAGGCCCTCGCGGGCGATGCGGGCACCGACGAGCCGCAGCAGGGCGGCGGCGTCGGCCATCGAGCGGGCCGGGTCGGGCTCGAGATCGCTCAACGCGTAGGCGACGTCGAGCCCGAGACCGTGCGTCTCACTGTCGGACAGGCGGTTCCGCCCGCAGACGGCCACCACAGGTACCCCCGCCGCGCGGGCCCGGCGGGCGACCCCCGCGACCGCCTTGCCGGATGCCGTCTGCCCGTCGAGCGACCCCTCGCCGGTCACCACGAGGTCGGCTCCCGCCAGCAGGTCGTCGGCGCTCGCCAGGTCGAGCACCACGTCGACCCCCGGGCGGCGCTGCGCCCCGAGCACCGCCATCAGCGCGAAGCCCACGCCCCCGGCGGCCCCCGCCCCGGGCTGCTCGGCCCAGCCGCCGCCGACGACCTCGGCCCACGTCGCCAACCCGGCCTCGAGCCGGCGCACGTCGCCCGGCCCGGCCCCCTTCTGCGGGCCGAACACGGCGGCGGCGCCCCGCGGCCCCAGCAGCGGGTTGGTGACGTCGGCGGCGAGGACGAGGTCGACGGCACGCAGCCTCGGGTCGAGCGCCGAGGGGTCGAGGCGCGCCACCCGCTCCAGTGCCGCGCCCCCGTCGGGCACCTCCGCCCCCGCGTCATCGAGCACCCGGGCGCCCAGCGCGCTCAGCATCCCGGCCCCGCCGTCGGTGCTCGCCGAGCCCCCCACCCCGACCACCAGCAGGCGAGGCCCCAGCCCGAGGGCCGCCCGCAGCGCGTCGCCCAGCCCCCGGCTCGAGGCGGTGAGCGGGGCCGCAACGCCACCGGCCAGGCGTCCGAGCCCGCACGCGTCGGCCAGCTCGACCACCGCGGTGCCCGCGCCCTGATGCCAGGCGAGCGTCGTGGTGTGGAGCTCGCCGGTCGGGCCGTGGACGGTGGCCGCCACCGGCTCGTACCCCGTGGCCAGGGCGGCCGCGACCGTGCCCTCGCCACCGTCGGCCACGGGCACGACCGTGACGACGGCGTCGGGGACGACGTCGAGGATGCCCGCTCGCACCGCCGCCCCGACCTGCGCGGACGTCAGCGAGCCCTTGAAGGAGTCGCTCGCGACGACGACCCGGCCAGCGCGCGGCATCGGGACGGGCGCGGTCACTCCCGCAGCGTAGGCGGGCGTAGGACGAACTCGCGCCCGCTCAGCTCGTCGACCGTGACGGCGACGACCTCCTCGCGCATCCCCGGCACCCAGGGCCGGCGAGGCAGCCGGTCGGCGGCCTCCGCCTCGTCACCCTTGAGCACCCGGGCCCGCCCGCGCAGCACCACGCTGCGGGCGCGGAAGCCGTCGAGCTCGTCGATCTCGAAGGCGACGTCGGCGTCGAAGCGGACACCGAGGAGCTTGTCGCCCTCGGCGGTGCGGAACACGACCCGGTCCTGGTGGTCGACGCCGTAGTTGACCGGTACGAGGTGCACCTCGTCGCTCAGGTGGAACGCCAGCCGGCCCAGCTCGTGGCGGCGCAGCATCTCCCAGGTCTCGTCGGCGGACAGGACGCGGACCGCCGGGTCGGAGACCGACGGCGGGGGGACGGACGGCGCGGGCATGGCGGGCTCCTTCGGCTCGGGGCGTCGGAACGGCGCTGTACTACGAAGTGTGGTTGTCGGGCGGGCCGGCGTCCAAGGGACCAACGTCCCCGGGTCCGGGGAGCGGCGCAGGGCCGGGAGTAGCGTGCGGCCATGGTCGACGGGCGCGGGGTCGAGGACGTGGTCGTCGTGGGGGCGGGCCCGGGCGGCCTGGCCGTCGCCGGGGCACTGCGGATGCGGGGGTCTGACCCGCTGGTGCTCGACGCGGGGCCCCACGTCGGCGAGCGGTGGCGCACCCACTACGAGCGCCTGCACCTGCACACTCCGCGCGGCTGGTCGGCCCTGCCCGGCTACCGCATCCCGCGCCGGTTCGGCCGCTGGGTGGCCCGCGACGACGTGGTGCGCTATCTCGAGGAGTACGCCGCCCACCACCGGCTGCGACTGCGCACCGGCGCCGCCGTCGAGCGCATCGACCCCGGCTCCGGCGACGCCCGGTGGGAGGTGCACCTGGCCGACGGCACGACCGTGGTGGCCCGCGACGTCGTGGTCGCCACCGGCTACAACCACACCCCGGTGACGCCGTCCTGGCCCGGCAGCGACGGCTTCACCGGCGAGGTCCTGCACGCCCGCGACTACCGCAACGGCCGCCGCTGGGCCGGGCGCGACGTCCTCGTCGTGGGCACTGGCAACACCGGCACCGAGATCGCCACCGACCTCGCCGAGCACGGGGCGACCCGGGTCTGGCTGTCGGTCCGCACCCCACCGCACATCCTGGCCCGTGACCGGATGGGCGTGCCGGCCCAGGCCACCGGCATCGCCGTGCGCCGCCTGCCCCCGCGTGTGGTCGACCGCGTCTCGGGTGTCCTGGCCCGGGTGCAGGAGGCCGACCTCACCGAGTTCGGGATGCCGCGCGCCGCCGCCGACCTCTACAGCCGCACCCTCGACGGCCGGGTCCCCGTGCAGGACGTCGGCATCGTCAGCGCCATCCGGGCGCGGCGCGTCGAGCCGGTCGCGGCCCTCGAGGCCTTCGACGGCGACGAGGTCGTGCTGGCCGACGGCACCCGCCTGCGGCCGGCGCTGGTGGTCACGGCCACCGGCTACCGGGCGGGCCTCGAGCCGCTGGTCGGCCACCTCGGGGTGCTCGGCGAGCGGGGGCTGCCCACGGTGCGCGGTTCGGCCCGCCCCGAAGCCCGCCCCGGCCTGTGGTTCACCGGCTTCACCAACCCGATCTCGGGCATGCTGCGCGAGCTGCGGATCGACGCCGAGCGCATCGCCGCCGCGATCAGCTCGTCGCGGGGAGGCGCTCGACCTCGAGGGTGAAGCCGTGGGCCCGCAGCCGGTGCACCAACGGCATCCCGAGGGCCGTCGCCGGCGTCAGGACGCCGGTGGCGGCGGGCAGCCCGGCGTCGTCCTGTGCCAGGGCCAGCGCCGACTGGCCGAGCATGATGGCGGTGCCCGAGTACCCGGGGTCGTAGGGCGCCGCGACGGTGGCGCGGTAGCGCGAGCCGTTGCTGGCGGCCGCCGTGACGACCATCCGGAAGCGCCCCGCGCGCATGGCGTCCTCGCTCGGGCCCTCGCCGGGGGCCGGCAGGAGGCGGTCGAGCACCGCCCGGGTGGGACGGAACGCCATCCCGGCGACGCCGGCGAGCAACCCGGCCGAGACCACGCCGGCGGTCACGGCGCCCTTGGCCCCCGGGCCGTAGTCGGAGTACTCGGTGTAACGGAAGCCGCTGCCGTAGCCCAGCAGCGAGGCCGACCGGGCGACCACGCGCGTGTTGAAGGCGGCCATCACGAACGGCCCGGTGAAGTGCGCGTTGTCGGGGTCGCGGCGCACCGGCGAGGCCTGGGTGACCCGGCCGGCCAGGGCCGCGACGCCACGGCGCCGGGGGGCGGACCCGCGGGGCGGCCGTGGCGGCCGGCCGCCCTCGGCAAGCGCCCACGGGTCGCCGGCGATACGGCGGGTGGTGGGGTCGGCCCGCATCTCGATGGCCTGGGTGCGCGCCGAGTCGATGGTGCCGCCGCTGAAGCCGCCCTTCATCGAGCGCACCGCCAGCCGGGTCGACCCCAGCTCGGCGCCGTCGGCCCGGGCGGCGTCGGCGCACAGCAGCACCCCGAGGTCGCTCGGCACCGAGTCGAAGCCGCAGGCGTGTACGACCTTGGCGCCGCTGAGCATCGCGGGCTCGTGGTGGGCCGCGACGCTGCGGTGCACGAAGAGCACCTCGCCGGTGAGGTCGCAGTAGTGCGTGCCCGCGGCGGCGCAGGCGGCGGCCAGGGGGAGGCCCAGCCGGGCGTAGGGGCCGACCGTGGTCACCACGACCCGGGCCCGGGCGGCGAGGTCGGCCACCGCGTCCTGGTCGAGGGCGTCGAGGACGATGACCGGCCAGTCGGCGGCCGCCCAGCCCAGCTCGGTGCGGACGGTCTCGAGGCGCTCGCGGGAGCGCCCGGCCAGGCCGATGCGCATCCCGGCCGGTGCCTGCTCGGCCAGGTGGGCGGCGGTGAGGCGACCCACGAAGCCGGTGGCTCCGAAGAGGACGATGTCGAGCTCGCGAGGCGCGTCGGTCATCGGACCAACCTAGTGGCGCCGCGACCCCCGCGGCTCAGGGATGGGCGGCGCGCAGGACGTCGGCGTAGCGGGCCCTCAGCTCGGCGCCGCGCTCGGGCTCGCGCGGCTCGACGGTGGCCTCGACCGCGACGGGCCACGCCGGGGGAGCGTCACCACCGGCCAGTGCCCAGGCGGCCTGGCGCGCGGCCCCGACCGCGACGTACTCACCGGGTTCCGGCACCGCCACCGGCGCCCCGAGGACGTCGGGCGCGACGGTTCGCACGGCCCGCGACGCGGCCGCACCGCCGATGAGCAGGACCCGCTCGACCGGGCAGCCGGCGCGGTCGCGCACGGCGTCGACGGCGCTCGCCAGCCCCAGCAGCATCCCCTCGACCACGGCGCGGGCCAGGTTCTCGGGGGTGGCGTTGGCGCGGGTGAGGCCGTGCAGGGAGCCGGTGGCGTCGGGCAGGTTGGGCGTGCGCTCGCCGTCGAGGAACGGCAGCAGGGTGAGCCCACCGGCCCCCGGGTCGGCCGCGAGGGCCAGGTCGTCGAGCCCGGCGAGGTCGACCCCGAGCATCGCCGCGCCCGAGGTCAGCACCCGCGCGGCGTTGAGGGTGCAGACCAGGGGCAGGAAGCCGCCCTCGGCATCCGCGAAGGACTGCACGAAGCCGCTGGGGTCGGCGGTCGGCCGGTCGTGGCGGGCGAAGGCCGTGCCGCTGGTGCCGAGCGAGACCACGACGTCGCCGCGCCCCAGCCCGAGGCCGAGCGCGGCGCCCATGTTGTCGCCGGTGCCGGGGGCGAGGGCCATCCCGTCGCGGGTGCGGCCCACCACCTCGGCCGGGCCGGCGACCCGGGGGAGCCCCAGGTCGCGCCCGGCGGCCAGTCGCAGCAGGTCGGGGCGGTACTCGCGGGTGGCGGCATCGAACCAGCCGGTGCCCGACGCGTCGCCGGCGTCGGTCGTCCAGCCCTCGAAGCCCCCGCCGTCGGTGAGGATGCGGCCGGTCAGCCAGTCGTGGGGGAGGACCACCCGGGTGGCGCGCTCCATCGAGGCGGGCTCGGTGTCACGCACCCAGCGCACCTTGGCGGCGGTGATGGCCGCCAGCGGCACGATGCCCACCGCGTCGGCCCAGGCCTGGGGGCCGCCGAGCTCGTCGACCAGGTCGCGGGCGGTACCGGCCGAGCGGGTGTCGTTCCACAGCAGGGCGGGGCGGACCACCTCGTCCCTCTCGTCCAGCAGGACCATCCCGTGCTGCTGACCGCCGACCGCCAGCGCCCCGACGCCGTCGAGCAGCCCCCCGGCCGTGGCCGCCTGCCACGCATCCCACCAGCGCGCGGGCTCGACCTCGGTGGCGTCGGGGTGGGTGCCACGGCCGGTGCGCACGACCTCCCCGGTCGTGGCGTCGCACACCACCACCTTGCACGACTGGGTGGAGGTGTCGACGCCGGCGACGAGGGGGCGGTCGGTCATCGGAGGTCCTTCGGGTGTGGGCGGCACTGCCACGGTCATCCTGTCAGTCCTTCCGGGACGACGTTGCCCTCGTCCGCTCGGAAGAGGGACAATCCGCTCAGGTGATGCGCGGCCCGGACCCGGCCGCGCCTCGCGACCCGCACCCCGCGTCGGGTGCCTCTCTCGCACCGGGTCCGGTGAGAGGACGGACGCCGTGAGCGACACCCTGCGCGCCCCGGACGCCGTGCTGGCCGCGGAGGTCGCGCGCCGGCACTACCTGGCGGGCGAGAGCAAGGTCGACATCGCGGGCGCGCTCGGCATGAGCCGCTTCAAGGTGGCCCGGCTGCTCGAGGCCGCCCGCACCAGCGGCATCGTGCGGATCGAGATCGTCGACCGGAGCGGGGTCGACAGCGAGCTCTCGGCGCGGCTGCGCGATGCCTACGGGCTGCGGCGCTGCGTGGTGGTCGACTGCCCCGACGAGCCCGGCCTGCGCCGCGCCCGGGTGGGCGCTGCGGCGGCGGAGCTGCTGCTCGACGTCGTGGGCGAGGGCGACGTCCTCGGCCTGCCGTGGGCGCGCACGGTCAGCGCGATGGTGCAGGCGCTGCCCTCCCTCCCGCCGGTGCCGGTCGTGCAGCTGAGCGGGTCCATGGTCATCGACGGCGAGCACACGCCCGTCGACGTCGTGCGCGCCGCCGCGGCCCTCACCGGCGTGCCGGCCCACCTGTACTACGCGCCGTTCGTGCTGGACGACGCCGAGAGCGCGGTCACCATGCGCCGCCAGCCCGCCGTGGCGGCCGCCCAGGCCGAGGTCGCGCGGGTCACGGTGGCGGTCGTGAGCCTCGGGGCCTGGCGGGCCGGCCACTCGACCATCCACGACGTGGTGCCCGAGCCCGTGCGCGCCGAGGTCGCTGCCGCCGGCGCGGTCGGTGAGGCCCTCGGGGTGTTCGTCGACGCCGACGGTGCGGCCGTCGAGACCGGGCTGACGCGTCGGATGCTGACCGTCACCGCCGACGAGCTGCGCGCCCCGCGCGAGGTCATCGCGCTGGCCACCGGCGTCGAGAAGCTCGCGGTCACCCGGGCCTTCCTGCTGGGGGGCTGGGTGGCCACGCTCGTCACCGACCGGTCGCTGGCCCAGCAGCTGCTGCGCGCGGCCGGGGCCTGAGCCCCGGCCGCCCGCCACGGCGGGGTCAGCCGGCCGCCCCCGCGCGGGCCCGGTGCTCGGCGGCCTGGCGCGCCGAGGCCGTGCGGTCGGCGGCGTCGACCGCGGCCCGGTCGTCGACGTCGAGGCCGATGCGCGCGGCCGCCGCGAGGGCGCGCGCGCTGTGCAGGTCGGGCACCGCGACGGTCTCGGGCCGGATGCGGCGGTCGAGCGCCGCGTAGCCCCGCTGCTGGGTGGTCAGCCGGTCCGTGTCGGCGGCCGCGGTGCGCAGCACTCCGGCTGTGACGCGCAGGGTCGCCCCGGTGAGGTAGGGCGACACGGTGGGCGCGTAGCCGTACGCGTGGCCCTCCTTCTTGGGGTGGTAGGACTCGACGATCGGGTTCGAGAGGCCGTTGATCCACTCGGGGCTGTCGCAGACCGCGTGGCCGACGAAGCGCGCAGTCGGGTTGGCGAACGAGAAGCCCGCGGCCGCCGCGCGCTGGGCCGTCACCGAGTTCACGAGGTCGGCGGTCGCGTTCAGCCGGCTCTCCTCCGTGGGGGAGAACCACGTGAAGGCGTTGCAGTCCTCACCGTCGAAGATCCGCGGGTACCCCACGACGGTGACGCGCGCGTTCGGCGCCTTGGCGCGGATGCTCGAGTACAGCGTCGCCAGCCGGCTCGGCAGGGTCGACCGGATGAACGACTGGGCGTCGTCGACCGCGCCGTTGCAGTCGCTCATCCAGCCCGGCTGCGCGCACTCGGTCAGCACGTCCGCGAACCCGGCGTCGTTGCCGCCCACCGAGATCGAGACGTACGCGGTCGAGGCCGAGAGCGCCGCCAGCTGGGTCGTCGTGACGTCGGCGACCTTCGCCCCCGAGCAGGCCCGCAGGTTCAGGGCGTAGCCCCGGGCCGCCGCCACCAGCGAGGGGTAGGCGTAGGCCGAGCGCAGGCACGACGTGCCGTCGGCGAGGTAGTCGCGGGTCCCGGTCCCCGACGAGTAGCTGTCGCCCAACGCCACGTAGGACGGCGCCGCGGCCTGCGCGGGGGCGAGCGGGAGGACGAGCGCGGCGGCCGACCCGAGGGCGGCGGCGGCCATGGCACGGCGTCGGGGCATGGGAACCTCTCAGAGCAGGGGGTCTGGGTGGCCACACGCTAGGGCGGGGCGGCCCGTTCCGCCCGTCGAACGGCGCGCCCCCCCGCTGTGACCGCAGCGCGCGCGGCCGTGGTGCTTCCGCCAGGGGCCCGGCTCCCTTATCTTTGGCGCGTGAACCCAACGAGTGCGGCGCCGGGCTCGCAGGCGTCCCTCCGGGAGATGAACCGCCTGCGGGTCCTCGACGCCGTGCGCGAGCACGGGGCGCTCACCCAGGTCGAGATCGCCGGCGTCACCGGCCTGTCCGCCGCCACCGTCTCCAACCTCGTCAAGGAGCTCGACGTCGCCGGGATGGTCGACCTGCGCCCGAGCATCCGCAACGGCCGCCGCGCCACCCAGGTCTCGGCCGCCACCAGCGAGGGGCTGCTGGCGGCCGCGGTGTTCGGCGACCGCGACATCCGGGTCGCCGTGGCCACCGGGCCGGGCGACATCGTGAGCCAGCGCCGGATGCCCCTCCCGGCCGACCATGCCGCCGACGAGGGGATGTCCCGCGCTGCGCGCCTGGTCCAGGAGCTCGTCGAGGCCACCGGGCAGGGGATGGGGGGCCTGCGCTCGCTCGTGGTCGGGCTGCCCGCCCCGATCGACACCGTCTCGGGTCAGGTGGGCTCCGAGGGGATCCTGCCCGGGTGGCAGGGCATCGCGGTGGCCGCCGCCATGGAGGATGCGGTGCAGGTGCCGGTGCGCCTCGAGAACACCGCCAACCTGGCCGCCCTCGGCGAAGCGAGACTCGGTGCGTTGCAGGGAGTCTCGACCGGGGTCTTCCTCAAGGTGTCGTACGGGGTCGGGGCCGGCCTCATCATCGGCGGCGAGCTGTTCCGGGGGAGTGCGGGCACCGCCGGCGAGATCGGCCACGTCACCATCGACGAGAACGGGCCGGTCTGCCGGTGCGGCAACCGCGGCTGTCTCGACACCTTCGTGGGGGCCCGGGCCGTGCTCGCGGCGCTGCGTCCGACCCATGGCACGCTCACCTTCCGGGACGTCATCTCGCGTGCCCTCGACGGCGACCCCGGATGCCGCCGGGTGCTCGAGGACTCGGGCCGCCACCTCGGGGTCGCGCTGGCCGGAGTGGTCAACCTGCTCAACCCCGAGGTCGTCGCCCTGGGCGGGCAGGTCGCCCGCGTCGGCGAGCTCGTGCTGGGCCCCATGCGCGAGGCCATCGAGCGCTGCGCCATCCCGAGCGCGGCGGCGTCGGTCGAGGTGCGGGTCGGCGCGCTGGCACCCGAGGAGGCCGACGTGCGCGGCGCCCTCACCCTGGCCGACCAGCTGCGCGAGGACGCCGACCGGGCGTCGCTGACCCTCCAGTGAGCGTCGTGATCGAATCGTTGTCTCAACTCCTTGTATTCAAGGCTTGACGTCAAGCCGTGAACGGAGTTGACTGCACCGACCGCACCAGAGTGGCTGCGGACGTCATGACCCAGGAGAGACACATGACCACTCGGTTCACCCGGATCGCCGGCGCCGTCGTCGCGCTCGGCCTCACCGCGACGGGCCTGGCGGCCTGTGGCAGCGACTCGTCCTCCGGGGGGTCGAGCTCCGGCGCGGCCTCCGGCTCGGGCGGTGGCGGTGCGCAGAAGATCGCCCTGCTCCTCCCCGAGAACAAGACCGCCCGCTACGAGGCCTTCGACAAGCCGATGTTCGAGGCCGCCGTCAAGGCCGCCTGCGCCGACTGCGAGGTCCTCTACAGCAACGCCGAGCAGGACGCCGCCAAGCAGCAGCAGCAGGCCGAGGCCGCCATCACCCAGGGCGCCAACGTCCTGGTCCTCGACGCCGTCGACGGCAAGTCGGCCGCGACCATCGTCAACAACGCCAAGTCGCAGGGCATCCCCGTCATCGCCTACGACCGCTTCGTGGCCGGCTCCGACTACTACGTCTCGTTCGACAACCAGAAGGTCGGCCAGCTGCAGGGGCAGGGCCTGGTCGACGCGATGAAGGCCAACGGCAAGACCAGCGGCGACATCGTGATGATCAACGGCTCGCCCACCGACGCCAACGCCGCCGACTTCAAGAAGGGCGCGCACAGCGTCCTCGACGCCAGCGGGTACACCATCAAGGCCGAGTACGACACCCCCGACTGGAGCCCCGACAAGGCCCAGGCGTGGATGGAGGGCCAGGTCGGCACCGTCAAGGGCAACCTCGTCGGGGTGTACGCGGCCAACGACGGCACCGCCGGTGGCGCCATCGCGGCGCTCAAGGGCGGCGGCGTCAACCCGCTCCCGCCGGTCACCGGCCAGGACGCCGAGCTCGCCGCCATCCAGCGGATCATCTCGGGCGACCAGGCGCTGACCATCTACAAGGCCATCAAGCCCCAGGCCGAGGACGCCGCCAAGAACGCGATCGCCCTGGCCAACAAGCAGAAGCCGGCCGCGGCGGCCGACAAGGAGGGCGTGCCCGCCACCCTGCTCGAGCCCGTGGTCGTGACCAAGAAGAACATCAAGGACACGATCATCGCCGACGGCTTCTACAAGGCCTCCGACATCTGCACCGCCGAGTACGCCACGGCGTGCACCGCCCTCGGCATCAGCTGAGCACCACCCCCGTCCCCGGGCCGGCCGCGAGGCCGGCCCGGGGACTCACCACCTCCCCCTCACGAAGGAGTGAGCCACCCGTGAGCACCACCACGACCCTGGCGCCCGTGCTGTCGATGACCGGGGTGTCCAAGCGCTTCGGCGCGGTGCAGGCCCTCAAGGACATCGACTTCGACGTGGCCGCGGGGGAGGTGGTCGCCCTCGTCGGCGACAACGGCGCCGGCAAGTCGACGCTGGTCAAGACCATCGCGGGCGTCTACTCGCCCGACGGCGGCGAGGTCGTCTTCGACGGCTCGCCGGTGACCATCCACTCGCCGTCGGAGGCACAGGCCCTGGGCATCGCGACCGTCTTCCAGGACCTCGCCCTGTGCGACAACCTCGACGTCGTCGGCAACCTCTTCCTCGGCAACGAGGTGCTGCGCGGCCGCGCCCTCGACGAGGTCACGATGGAGCAGGAGTCCTGGCGGCTGCTGCGCGAGCTCAGCGCCAAGATCCCCAGCGTTCGCATCCCCGTCGCGAGCCTCTCGGGCGGACAGCGCCAGACCGTGGCCATCGCCCGCTCGCTGCTCGGCGCGCCCAAGGTCGTGATGCTCGACGAGCCCACGGCCGCGCTCGGCGTGGCCCAGACCGCGGAGGTGCTCAACCTCGTCGAGCGGCTGCGCGAGAAGGGTCTCGGGGTCATCCTCATCAGCCACAACATGTCCGACGTGATGGCCGTCGCCGACCGCGTGGCCGTGCTCCGCCTCGGCCGCAACAACGGCGACTTCCGCGTCGCCGACACCACCAGTCAGGAGATCATCGCCGCCATCACCGGCGCGACGACCAACGCCGTCACCGCCCGCGCCGCCCGCCGGGCCCCGCAGGAGGAGCAGTCGTGACCACCTCGCAGACCCCGCCGCCGGCCGACCCCACCGCGGCCGCCCTCCCCGCCGACCTCCAGGACGAGCGCCTCATCGCCAGCCGGGGCATCGGCGGCTGGGCCGGGGCCACCTGGCAGCGCGTGAAGTCGGGTGACCTCGGCTCGCTTCCCGTCGTCGTCGGCCTCGTCCTCATCTGGGGCGTCTTCTACGCCCTCAACCCGCTCTTCCTCTCGAGCCGCAACCTCGTGAACCTCACCGTGCAGATGGTGCCGATCGGCACCATCGCCATCGGGGTGGTGCTGGTGCTCCTGCTCGGCGAGATCGACCTGTCGGTGGGCTCGATGTCGGGCCTGTCCGGGGCGGTCCTGGCGGTCCTGTTCGTCAACCACGGCGTCAGCGTGTGGCTGGCCATCCTGGCTGCGCTGGCCGCCGGGGTCGTGACCGGTCTCGTCTACGGGATGCTGTTCAACCGCTTCGGGGTCCCGAGCTTCGTCATCACCCTGGCGGGGTTGCTGGTGCTCCTCGGGCTCCAGATCCGAACCCTCGGCAAGGACGGCACCATCAACCTGCCGTTCGAGTCGGGCGTGGTGCAGTTCGCCTCGCAGCAGTTCCTCCCCGACGTGCTCGCCTACGTCCTGGCGGTCGTCGTCCCGGCGGTCTACCTGCTCTCGCGGCTGCGCACCAACCAGCGCCGATCCGGCGCCGGCCTGTCGGCGGCCCCGCTGTCGGCGCTCGCGCTGCGGGCCGGGCTGCTCGCCCTCCTGCTGCTGGTCGCGGCCTACGTGCTCAACCGCGACCGGGGCGTCTCCTACATGGTCGTGCTGTTCATCGCGCTCGTCGTGGTGATGGACCTCCTCATCCGCCGCACCACCTGGGGACGCTCGGTCCTGGCCATCGGCGGCAACGTCGAGGCGGCGCGCCGCGCCGGCATCAACGTCAAGCGCATCTACCTCACGGTGTTCACCCTGTGCTCCACCTTCGCGGCCCTCGGCGGCATCCTGGCGGCCGCTCGGCTGGCCTCGGCCAACCAGAGCAGCGGCGGCGCCGACACCAACCTCAACGCCATCGCAGCGGCGGTCATCGGCGGCACCTCGCTCTTCGGTGGTCGCGGCTCGGCCTACTCGGCCCTGCTCGGCATCGTCGTGATCTTCTCGATCAGCAACGGGCTGGCGCTGCTGTCGGTCTCCTCCGACGTGCGCTTCGTCGTCACCGGCGCGGTGCTGCTGCTGGCCGTCGTCATCGACAGCCTCAGCCGCCGCAGCCGCGCCGCCCACGGGCGCGCCTGACCCGCAGCAGGTCTCGACGGGGCCCGCCCTCCTTGGGGGCCGGGCTCCGTCGGCCGTCCCGGGCCCGCGTAGCATCGCCGGAATGGCGCTGACCGACCTCTCCCGCTGCTCGGCCGCGGCCCGCCACCGGGGCGACCCGCTCGCCGGCTCCGCTCCCGTGGCCGCGCGTTGGCTGCTCGTCGAGCACCCCGGCCCGTGGGCCAAGGCCCCCCTCGACACCCCGCCGATGGCCGGGCGGGTGGGTCAGGAGATCGAGGCCGTCAGCGCGTCCTACGGCGGCAAGGTGCTGCTCATCCGCCGTCAGGGACGGCGCCAGGCCGATGGCGGTGACCCCGCCTGGTACGCCGTCGACACCGTGCGCGGCACCTGGGTCCGCGGCACCTGGCGCACCGCCGAGGACCTCCTCGCCGCCGCCCACGCGCTCGGGCCGGCGCTGAGCGTCAGCGACGAGGACGCCGACCCGATGGTGCTGGTCTGCACCCACGGCACCCGCGACGCCTGCTGCGCCGTGCGGGGCCGGCCCATCGCGGCGCGGCTCGCCCGCGAGCGGCCCGGCGACGTCTGGGAGTGCACCCACCTGGGCGGGCACCGCTTCTCCGGCACGCTCCTGGTCCTGCCCGACGGCGCCTGCTACGGGATGCTCGACACCGACGACGCGGCCGAGGTAGTCAGCGGCCACCTGGCGGGCCGCGTCACCGCCAGCCACCTGCGCGGCCTCACCCGGTACGAGCCCGAGGTCCAGGCGGCGGTGGCCGCGGTGCTGCGCGAGTACGGCCCCACCGGCAGCACCGACGCCGAGGCCGGGCTCGTCACGCCGGGTCGGGCCGGGATGCCGACCCGGGTCGAGGTCCTCGGCCACGGCCCGGTCCCCGAGCTCGTGGTCGTCGACATCGTGCGCGAGGAGCTGCCCGAGGCGCCGCTGAGCTGCGGCGCCGGGCCCAAGCCGCACGTGGCCTACCGCACCACCCTCTCGCTGCCCGCCTGACCGCCCCGACCGGGCGGCGATGCGCCTCAGCCGGCGCCGACCCCTGCCGCGATGGTCGTGCGGGTGAGCGGCTCGTCGGCGCTGCAGGTGCGCTCGGCGTCGTTCGGGCGGGTGTCGATCCGGTCGCCGTTGATGATCGAGACGTCGTCGTAGGCCGGCCGGCCCTCGATGATGTCGTGGAACCGGTAGCGCGTCAGCGACGAGAGGCGGCACCGGGGCCCGAAGGTGAGGATGTCGAACGCCGACGGCTGTCCCTCGAGCTCCTCGCCGCCGTCGGGCGACTCCTGCGCGACGAAGTGCACGAACGGGCCGCCGCCGGTGAACGTGCCCACCTGGATCCGGTTGCCCTCGAGGTCGCTCGAGTGCATGTGACCGTTGAGCAGGACCCCGCCCTCCACCCCGTCGAGGGCCCACGGTTCGTGCGAGACGACCACGTCGGGGGCGGGTCGGCCGGCGAACGCGCGCTGGAAGGCCTCGCGGGCAGGGCGCTGCTTCGCGGGCGAGCCCCTGCCCGAGTCGCCGAACCAGCGGGGGTCGTTGAAGCCCGCGATCCGTATGCCGCCCACGGTGACCTCGTCGTAGTCGCCGTTCGGAGCCTGGAGGAGGACCACGTTGGGGACGTCCTCGAGCCGGGTCAGCAGGGCGGTGTCGGTGGCGCTCGTGGCGTCGTGGTTGCCGCGGACGAACAGGTAGGGGACGCCCAGCGAGGCGATGCCCTCGAACATGCCGGCCGCCGTGGCCTCGGTGACGGTGCCGAAGTTGACGAGGTCGCCGGCATCGACGACGACGTCGATGCTCTCCTGCTCGACGATGGTGCGCATCAGGGGGTACTGGAGACCGCCGTGGATGTCGCTGACCAGCAGCACCCGCAGCGCGGGGTCGAACTCGAGGGACCCGGCGGCGTACTTCTGCTGGAGCGCGGTCGAGAGGGCCAGGAGGTTGCGCAGGTAGGGGACCGCCTGGGTGGCGCGGGTCTCGACGTCGCCGAGCAGGCCCTGGTTGCGCTGCAGGGTGCCGAGGACCTCGGTGGCGGTGAAGGTGCCCTGCCGGCTCGGCTGGTAGGTGGTGTAGACGCTGGCGGCCGTGCCCACGGTGGCGACCGTCCAGGCCGCGACCGAGGCGGCCACCAGCCAGGGTGGCGGACGGCGCCGGCGGCCGAGGGCCCAGGCACCGACGACGACCAGCGCCAGCAGGGCGGCGCCGAGGGCGAAGCGCAGGAGCACGGCCACCCCGGCGTCGCGGATGGCGGTGTCGAGCTCCTGGGGGCCGGGGCGCAGGCTGCTCAGGCTCACCTTCGGGCGCGAGAGGAGGTCGGCGATGCTGGCCTTGACCTGGGGGACGGCGCGGATGCCGGGCGCCAGGCCGGAGAAGGTCACCTGCACGTCGCCGAAGGTGGTCTCGGCCAGCAGCTCACCCGCCCGGCGGGGGTCGCCGTCGAGGGTCACCGTGGCCTGGTAGGTGCGGGTCTGGGCGGTCACCGGCGCCAGCGAGGTGGCCGCGACGCCGGCGACCACGCAGCCGGCGGTCAGCCCGAGCGCGGTCAGCACGTGCAGGACCCGGCGCGACCCCACCCGGTGCCCGGCCGACCACCAGACGCCGACCGCCGTGACCAGCGGCCACAGCACGGTGAGCGCCGCGACCAGGCGCTCGTGGAGGCCGAACGACCCCCCGCCCAGCCCCACCCCGAGCGAGGCCACGGCCAGCAGCAGGACGGCGCCGGCCGGCCACGCCACCCTGCGGCGCAGGACCAGCGGCCCGTCGCGGCGGGCGCCCAGCACCGGCCAGAGCCCGAGCAGGACGAAGGACAGCGTGGCGACGGTGGTGTGCAGCGACGAGGACTCGGTACGCGACGGCAGGGGTGCGGCGGCGACGGCGAGGGTCGCCAGGCCGCCGAGCGCGAGCGCGATGCGGCCGGGGCGGCGGGCGGCCCCGAGCGCGGCGGCCGTGACGCAGTGCGCGAGCCCGGTCACCACGAGGGCGGCCGTCATCACCCAGCGATGGGGCGTCGCGAGCGAGGCCAGCGCGCTGATCGACTCGGTGCGCGGGTCGAAGCCGCTCCCGACCAGGTCGGCGGCCCAGCTCCATCCCCCCACCAGGGCCACGACCGCGACGGTGGCGCTCGCGACCGCGGTGCGCGGAGCGCCGGCGGGTCGGGACATGACGCCCACACTAGGTCGGCCGCCTGGGTGGCCGGGCCGGACCGGGCGGACACCGGCCGGTCGGCGCCGGACCCTAGGCTGGCCGGCATGCCCGACTCCGCGGTCCCACCCGCCCTGGCCCGGCCCTTCGCGGGGGTGCTGCTCGACATGGACGGCACCCTCATCGACTCCATCGGGGCGGTCGAGCGGTCCTGGCTGCGGTGGTGCGAGGAGCACGGGGTCGACCCGCGGCGGCTCGTGGGCTTCCACGGCGTCACCGCGCGCAACCTCATCGCCGAGCTGCTGCCCGAGGCGCGGCGCGAGGCCGCGTACGAGCGGATCGTCGAGCTCGAGGTGGCCGACGTCGACGGCATCACCGTGCTGCCCGGCGCGGCCGAGCTGCTGGCGCTGCTGCACGCGGCCGGCGTGCCCACGGCCATCGTCACGTCCTCGAGCGACCCGCTGGCCGAGGCGCGGCTGCGCGCCACCGGGCTGGCGCGCCCGGACGTCGTCGTCACCGCCGACCACGTCGAGCGCGGCAAGCCCTGGCCCGACCCCTGGCTGCTGGGCGCCGAGCGGCTCGGGCTCGCCCCCGCCGACTGCCTGGTGGTCGAGGACGCCGTGGCCGGGCTGCGTGCGGCACGGGCGGCCGGCTGCGGGGGGCTCGTCGCGGTGGAGAACACCATGGAGCGGGCCGAGCTCGAGCCCGAGGCCGACCTCGTCGTGCGCGACCTCGCGGCGCTGGTCGTCGAGGGTGTGGGGCGAGGGGTCCGCGTGGTGGGCGTGCAGGCATAGGGTCGGGCCGTGGATGCCGACGCCGTCGTCGTGGGAGCCGGGCTCGCCGGCCTGGTCGCGGCGTGCGAGCTCGCCGATGCCGACCGCTCGGTGGTGCTGCTCGACCAGGAGTCCGAGGCCAACCTCGGGGGCCAGGCGTGGTGGAGCTTCGGTGGCCTGTTCCTCGTCGACAGCCCCGAGCAGCGGCGGATGGGCGTCCGCGACTCGCTCGAGCTGGCGTGGCAGGACTGGCAGGGCAGTGCGGGGTGGGACCGCCTGGTCGCACCCGACGGCAGCCCGGGCCCCGACCACTGGGGGCGCGAGTGGGCGCGCTCGTACGTCGAGTGGGCCGCGGGCGAGAAGCGCGCCTGGCTGCGCGAGCGCGGCGTGTCGTTCTTCCCGGTGGTCGGCTGGGCCGAGCGCGGCGACGGCACCAGCGGCGGCCACGGCAACTCGGTGCCGCGCTTCCACATCCCGTGGGGGACGGGCACCGGGCTGGTCGCACCGTTCGAGAAGCGGGTCCGCGAGCACATGGCCGGCGGCCGGATCGTCTACCGGCCGCGGCACCGGGTCGACGAGCTGGTGACCAGCGGGGGTGCCGTCACCGGGGTGCGCGGGTCGGTGCTGGCACCCGACGCGTCACCGCGCGGGGTGGCCACCAACCGCGACGTCACCGGCGGCTTCGAGTACGGCGCCGAGGTCGTGCTGGTGACCTCGGGCGGCATCGGCGGCGACCACTCGCTGGTGCGCCCCAACTGGCCGTCGCGCCTGGGGGAGGCACCTCGCGACCTGCTCACCGGGGTGCCGGCCCATGTCGACGGCCGGATGCTCGCGATCACCGAGGCGGCGGGCGGCGTGGTCGTGAACCGCGACCGGATGTGGCACTACACCGAGGGCGTGCGCAACTGGGACCCCATCTGGCCGGGGCACGGCATCCGCATCCTGCCCGGCCCGAGCTCGCTCTGGTTCGACGCCCACGGCGACCGGCTGCCGAGCCCGTTCCTGCCGGGGTTCGACACCCTCGGGACGCTCCAGCACCTGCGGCGCACCGGCGCCGACCACTCGTGGTTCGTGCTCAACCGCTCGATCGTCGGCAAGGAGTTCACGCTCTCGGGGTCGGAGCAGAACCTCGACCTCACCGAGCGCCGCTACCGCGACGTGCTGCGCCGGCCGTTCACCAAGGTCCAGCCCTCGGTGCAGGCGTTCCTCGACCACGGCGAGGACTGGCTCACCGCCGACACCCTTGACCAGCTGGTGGCGCGGATGAACGCGCTCGAACCCGACCATCCGATCGACGCCGGGCACCTGACGCGGCAGGTCGTCGAGCGCGACCGGCAGGTCGACAACGAGTTCACCAAGGACGCGCAGGTCGCGGCGATCCGGGTGGCCCGGCGGTATCGCGGCGACCGTCTCACCAAGCGCGCGTTCCCGCCGCACCGCATCCTCGACCCCAAGCACGGACCGCTCGTGGCGGTGCGGCTGCGGGTCCTCTCGCGCAAGACCCTGGGTGGCCTGCACACCGACCTCTCGGGGCGGGTGCTCGACGCGGCCGGCTCGCCGGTGCCGGGGTTGTACGCGGCGGGTGAGGTCGCCGGGTTCGGCGGCGGCGGCGTGCACGGGTACCGGGCCCTCGAGGGCACCTTCGTGGGGGGATGCCTGTTCACGGGGCGTGAGGCCGGGCGGGCAGCCGCCGCCGCGCTCTGACCGGGCGTCGGCGCGCGCCAGAACCCAGCACGTGCGGGGTTGTTGCGGTGGGAGCAGCCCCCCGCGCGCAACAACCCGGCACGTGCGGGAGTGTCGTGGCGGGACAGCCGCCTCATTCGTGGGGTTGACCTCCCGTGTCGCCGCAGCCCGCTACTGTTCCGCCCGGGGGTCCGGATGGCTCCACGCCGGGCGGCCCAGCCCGAGGCGGGCTACGGCCGACACGTAGGGAGCTCTGGAACGATGATCAAGTCGGTGGTGAAGGTGGTGGCGGGGGGCGTCGTCGTGGCGATCCTCCTGATCGGGGGACTCGTCGTGGCGACCACGCAGGGTTGGTCCCTCCCCTTCGGGAGTCGAAGCGAAAGCCGGGACTCCCAGGTCATCCAGGCGATCGAGCGCACGCAGGAGGTCTCGCTGGTCAGCCTCAGCATCCAGGGCATCACGTCGCAGAAGACGAACGCCACCCTGTTCGGGAGGACCATCCCCGGATCGAGCAGCAGTGTGTTCCTCCAGTACACCTTCAAGGGGAAGCTCGGGATCGACGGGGCCGCGGTGAAGGTGGCGACGGTCGGGCAGAGCGCCTACCGGGTCACCGTGCCCGAGTTCGTCTTCATCGGTTATGACGAGCCGACGTTCGAGGTCGCCACGGAGGACGGCGACTTCCTGAGCTGGACGGCACCGAAGCCCGACACGCTCAAGATGGTGAACGAGATCCTCGACAAGAAGGCCCAGCAGAAGTACCTCGACTCGAACCAGGGCGTCCTGAAGGACCAGGCGAAGACCGTCTACACGACGTTGATCACGACCATCGACCCGGCCGCGGTGGTCACGATGGAGTTCGCGTCCTGACCCAGCGATCTGCGCGCAGGACCTTCACCCGGGGGAAACCGGGGTCGGGGCGCCGGTTTCTCGGGGTGCTGTTCTGAGCGGCCTCAGGCGGTGGGGTCGACGAGGACCTTGAGGCTGGTCGGGTCGCTGCGCAGCGTCTCGAGCGCGGTGCCGTACTCGGCGAGCGGGAACCGGTGCGTGACGAGCCCGTCGGTGCGGATGCGCCCCGAGCGCAGCCAGGCCAGCGACCGGTCCATGCAGTCGACCTGGGCGAACGAGCCTCTGACGGTCAGCTGCCGCCGGAACACGTCGTACGGGCTGAGCGGGATGCGGGCGTCCTCGTCGCACATCCCGTAGACGAACACGGTGCCGTTGGTCGCGGTCAGCGCCGGCAGGGTGGCGACCACCGCCGCCGCCCCGGTGACGTCGACGGTCACGTCGAACCCGCCGGGCTGCAGCGCGGCCAGGGTGCGCGCGGTGGCCTCGGCGTCGCGGGTCACCGGCACCACCCGGTCGACGCCGAAGGACTCGGCCAGCGCGAGCTTGAACGCCGTCGGCGCCGCCATCGTCACCCGGCCGGCGCCGCCGTGCAGCAGCAGCTGGGCCAGCAGGAGCCCGGTCGTGCCGGCCCCCACCACCAGCACGTCGGCTCCGGGGCGCAGGCCCAGCACGTCCATCCCGTGCACCGCGCACGCGAGCGGCTCGGCGAACACGGCGACCTCGGCGGCCAGGTCGTCGGCGGGGTAGACCTTGTGCGCCGGGCTGACGAGCGACTCGGCGAACCCGCCGGGCGCGTTGACCCCGAGGGACAGGAAGTCCTCGCAGAACAGGTGGTTGCCGCGCGAGCACTCGGGGCAGTGTCCGCAGGCCGAGGCGTTGTCGACGGCCACCCGCTGCCCGACCCGCACGTGCCCGACCCCGTCGCCCACCTCGCGCACGACACCGGTCGACTCGTGCCCCGGCGTCAGCGGGAAGGCGGCGAAGAAGCCGCCCTCGTGCAGGTGCAGGTCGGTGCCGCAGACCCCGGCGCGGTCGACGTCGACCACCACCTGGCCCGGGCCGGCGCTCGGGCGCTCGACCTCCTGCACGGCGAACGACCGGGGACGGTCGTAGACCACTGCGCGCATGGTGCCTCCTGGGGTTCGCGGCCCGGCGTGGGCCTCCTGCGCACGGTAGTCGCCGCGGCGTCCCGGACGCGCCCGTGCCCGACGGTGGGCGTCGGTACGCTCTGCCCGTACCGAGGACCGACGGACCGCAGGGGAGGAGAGCGCCGGTGGACGCGCCGCTCACCCCGCTGCGGGCCGACCCCGACTTCCGGGCCTTCTGGAGCGCGCGCATCGTGTCCATCCTGGGCACGCTCGTCACCGCCGTCGCGCTCCCCGTGCTGGTCTACCGGCTCAGCGGCAGCCCCGCGCTCACCGCCCTGGTCACCCTGGTCGAGGGCCTGCCGTACCTGTTCTTCGGGCTGGTCTCGGGCGCCCTGTCCGACCGGCTCGACCGCCGCCGGGTCATGGTCGCGGCCGACCTGCTCAGCGCCTGTGCCATCGGGTCGGTCCCGGTGGCCTACGCGCTCGACGCGCTCACGGTCACCCACGCCCTGCTCGCCGGGTTCGTCACGCAGACCTGCTTCGTGTTCTTCGACGGCGCGGCCTTCGGGGCCCTCCCGGCCATCGTCGGCCGCGCCCGGCTCGGCGAGGCCAACGCCGCCGTCTGGGGGGTGGGCTCGCTGCTCGACCTCGGGGTGCCGATGCTCACCGGCGTGCTCCTGGCCCTGGCGCATCCGGCCGTGCTGCTCGGGGTCGACGCCGTCAGTTTCGTGCTCTCGGCGGTGCTCGTGGCGCGCATCCGGGTGCGGCTCTCGGGGCGCCGCGACCTGCCGCCGCTGCGGCCCCGGGTGCTGGGAGCCGAGGTGCTGGTCGGGCTGCGCTTCCTGTGGGCCCACGCGGGCGTGCGCGCGCAGACCGTCATCGGCTTCCTGATGTCGCTCTCCGGCGCCGGGTTCATGGCCCTCTCGGTGCCCTACGCCGACCGGCTGCTCGGCGTCGGCACCAGCGGCTGGCGCTTCGGCCTCGTCTTCGCGGCCTGGGGCATGGGGGGTGTCACGGCCGCCGCCCTCACGCCGTGGCTGCTGCGCCGGATGCCGCCGGCCCGGGTCACGCTGGTGGCGCTCGGCCCGTCGGCCGTCGCCGGCCTGGTGGTGGCCACCGCCTCGGCCTGGCCGGTGGCGGTCGTGGCCATGGTGGTGTGGGGCGTGTTCTACCAGACCGTCGTGCTGAACTCGATGACCTACCGCCAGCAGGTCACCCCCGAGCCGCTCCTCGGGCGGGTCAACACCGCGGGCCGGATGCTGTCGTTCGGCGTCGGCTGGACCACCGGCGCCCTGGGGGCCAGCGCGGTGGCCGAGCTGCTGGGGGTGCGGGGCGCGATGGTGGCCGTGGTCTCGGTCGGGCTGGTGGCGGCGGCCTTCGGCTGGCTCTCGCCGCTGCGCTCGCTGCGCCGCGTCGACGTCCCGGTGCCGGTGTGAGCACCCGGCGGGCCGCCTCCCTGGCCGTCGACGTCGGGCCCACGGCGTCGCGGTGGTGGATGCTGGCCGCCTTCTCGCTGCTCGTGGCCACCACCCAGGTGCTGTGGCTGACCTTCGCCCCGGTCACCCGCGAGAGCGCCCGCGCGCTCGGGGTCTCCGAGGGCCTCGTCGGCGACCTGGCCGTCGTCAACCCGCTGCTGTTCGTGCTGCTCGCGCTGCCGGCCGGGCGCTTCGTCGACCGCGCCTTCCGCCCCACACTGGCGGCCGGCGCCGCCTTCACGATGGGCGGGGCCCTGGTCCGGCTGGTCGACCCCGCCTCCTACGGATGGCAGCTGTCGGGCCAGCTGCTGGCGTCGGTGGCCCAGCCGCTCGTGCTCACGGCCACCACCGCACTGGCCGCCCGCTGCTTCCCGCCCGCACAGCGCACCCTCGCCATCGCGGTCGGCAGCGCGGCCCAGTTCGTGGGGGTCCTCGCCGGCGCCCTGGGTGGGCCGCTGCTCGTGGGCCACGACGGCCTCGCGCCACTCCTGGCCGCCCACGCCGCCCTGGCGGTCGTGGCCGGTGTCGCGGTCCTGGCCCTGCTCCGTGTCGTCGTCGTCGCCCCGCCCGAGGTCCGTGCCGCGGGCGGCGCCGGCTGGGCCTGGTTGCGCCACGACCCGCTTCTCTGGCGGCTGGCGGGCCTGCTGCTGGTGGGGGTCGGCGTCTTCAACGCGCTGGCCACCTGGCTCGACCCGATCATGGCCGGGCTGGGGCACCCGGGTGTCGCGGGCGGCCTGATCGGGGTGATGACGGTGGCGGGGATCGTCGGGGCCGCGGTGCTGCCCGGCCCGGCGGCCGCTCGCGACGCCCGTCGCGCGCTGCTGCTCGTCGCGACCGCGCTCACCGCCGGCGTGATGCTCGTGCTCACCGTGGTCAACGCGCCGCTGGCGGCCGGGGCACTGCTCGCGGTGCTCGGCGTCGTCCTCCTGGCGGGGCTGCCGGTGGCACTGGACTGGTCCGAGGCGCACGTCGGTGCGGCCCGTTCGGGCACGGCCACGGCGGTCCTGCTGTTGGCCGGCAACCTCGGCGGGGTCGTGCTGGTCCTCGCGGTGCAGCCGTTCGTGGGCTCGCCGCGGCTGGCACTCATGGTCATCGGCCTCGCCGGCCCGCCGGGCCTGTGGCTCGCGCTCGGACTGCCTCGCCGCGCCTCCCGGGCGACGCCCGTCTAGAGGTACTGGCCGGTGCCCTCGGCGTGCCCCGGCTCGGACGGCGGCCCGGGCATGCCCGGCATCCCCCCGCCCGGGTGCGGCATCCCGGGGTGGGTGCCGGGCGGGAGCTGGCGCATCTGCTGCAGCTGCGCCTGGGCCGCCATCTGCTGCGCGACCAGGGCGGTCTGGATGCCGTGGAACAGGCCCTCGAGCCAGCCGACCAGCTGCGCCTGGGCGATGCGGAGCTCGGCATCGCTGGGCGCCTCGTCGCTGAAGGGCAGGGCGATGCGCTCGAGCTCCTCGACCAGCTCGGGGGCCAGGCCGTCCTTGAGCTCGGCGATCGAGCGCTCGTGCACGTCGGCGAGGCGGGCCCGGCCCTGCTCGTCGAGCGGCGCGCTGCGCACCTCCTCGAGGAGCTGCTTGACCATGGCGCCGATGCGCATGACCTTGGCGGGCTGCTCGACGAGGTCGGCCGGGTTGGTGGGCCGCCGGCGGGCCGGGGTCGAGCCCTCGTCGTCGGGCGTCGTGGCCTGAGCCTCGCGCGGTGCCACGCCCATCCCGTCGGGGGTCACGACGACGATGCGGTCCTCGTCGCCGACCACGGTCGCGGGCACCACGCGCTGCTCGTCGTCGCCGTGGTCCGGGCCCTGGCCCCGGCCCTGCTCGTCCTGCTGGCTCGGCTGGTCGCTCATCCCCTCATCCTGCCCCAGCCCGCTCCGGTCAGGCGGGGGCGCCCTCGACGGCACCGGCGTCGTCGCCCGACATCCGGCCGGTTGCCGAGACGCGGCGCAGCAGCGGCTGCGCGGCCAGTGCCAGCAGCGCGGCCAGCGACCCGGCCGCCACCGTCACCGCGAACGCCCCGGGATGGCCGTGTGCGTCCGCCAGCCGACCCGCCACGGCCGACCCCAGGGCGTACCCCACGCCGGTCACCGCCGCGAGCAGGGTCATCGCCGTCCCGACCCGCGAGGCCGGCACCACCCGCTCGCCGAGGACGAACACGCTGATCATGTAGGGCGCGATCACGAAGCCCAGCACCAGGACGACCGCGAACAGCCGCGGGACCGAGTCGGTCACGAGCAGCGGCGTGGTCAGCACGGCGAGCCCCAGCGCCGCCACCAGCACCCGCGACGGGAAGCCGAAGCGCACCGGCAGGCCGGCCACCGCGAGGCCCGCGAGCACCGAGCCCACCCCGAGGGACGCGTGCACCAGCCCGGCGATCCCGGGCTGCCCGGCCGCGGTCGTGAGCACGGTCGTCCCGGTCTGGATGGAGCCGAACAGCACCCCGATGAGCAGCTGCGCGCCCAGGAGCACCCCGAAGGCCGCGGTGAGCAGCCGGCCGGTCGCCGCGGCCGTCGAGCGGTGCGCGTGCGCCAGGGTCGCGGTCGGGTGCAGCGCGAAGGCCGTGCCGAAGGCCAGCAGCAGCACCGCCGCCACCGACACCGCCAGCGCCGGGCTGACCAGCACCACCAGCACCCCGATGAGGGCCGGGCCGAGCACGAACGAGGCTTCGTCGGCCGCGCCCTCGTACGAGAAGGCCGTCTCCATCAGGCGGGGCTGGGCGGCGCCCTGGCCGCGCGTCAGCGGCCGCCAGCGCACCCGGGCCAGCGGCCCGATCTGCGGCATCGCCGCGCCGGCCACCGCGGCCGCGGTGATGACGACGGCCGGCGACCGCCCCGACACGGCGAGGGCCACGAGCGCCAGCAGGGCCGCCCCACCGGCCAGGGACTGCACGAGGACGACGGGCCGCTGCCCGATGCGGTCGGCCAGTGACCCGGCGACCGGGGCACCCACGGCGTTGGCGACGGCCAGGGCACCGGCGGCCCCACCGCCCAGGGCGTACGAGCCGGTGGTGCCGGCGACGAGGAGCAGCGTCCCCATCTGGCTCATCGCGAGCGGCAACCTCCCGACGAAGGCGACGAGGACGTAGCGCGGGCCGGCGAGCGAGAACAGCCGCCGGTAGCTGGCGAGGGGAGACATCGGGTGTGGGCTTCCTGGGTCCTGCGCCCGGGGAGGGCGGAGCGAGCGTGCGCCGAACCCGCCTCCAACGACGCACCAGGACCCTGTGCGCCCCCGATGCTACCGGCTCGCGCCCCCCGCTCAGGCCCCACGACGAGCTCGCCGCCCGCTCGCCGCCGGGATCGTCCCTCCTGCCGAACGGGTGCTGGCGCGCGCGGCCGGGACGACGCAGGATGTCCGGTGCAGGTCCCTTCGACGGAGAGGCAGACCGATGCTGGTCCCGATGACCGTGTCCGACTTCATCGACCGTGCCCGCACGGTCTACGGCGACCGCGTGGGCGTCGTCGACGAGCCCAGCCAGGTGGCCGACCCCCTGCCCGACCTCACCTACGCCGAGGTCGCGGCCCTGGCGAAGCGGCAGGCGGCCCGGCTCGACGAGCTCGGTATCGGGGTGGGCGAGCGGGTCGCGATCGTGTCGCACAACGCGGCCCGGATGCTGGTGGCGTTCTTCGGGGTGTGCGGGTCGGGGCGGGTGCTGGTGCCGGTCAACTTCCGGCTGCGCCCCGACGAGATCCGCTACATCGTCGAGCACTCGGGGTCACGCGTGCTGCTGGTCGACCCCGAGGTCGACGAGGCGCTGGCGTCGGTCGGGGCCGAGCACCGCTTCGTCATCGGTGACGACGACGCGATCTTCGCGGCCGAGGGGGTCGAGCCGCGCGCCTGGGAGCCCGACGAGAACGCGACGGCCACCATCAACTACACCTCGGGCACCACGGCGCGGCCCAAGGGCGTGCAGATCACCCACCGCAACATCTGGACCAACGCGCTCACCTTCGCGTTGCACGCCGGGGTCACCGACCGCGACGTGTACCTGCACACGCTGCCGATGTTCCACGCCAACGGGTGGGGGATGCCGTTCGCCACCACCGGTCTCGGGGTGCCGCAGATCGTGCTGCGCAAGGTCGACGGCGCCGAGATCCTGCGCCGGGTGGAGCGGCACGGGGTGACCTTCATGTGTGCGGCGCCGGCCGTGGTCAACGCGGTGCTCGAGGCGGCCCAGACGTGGGAGGGCGAGATCCCCGGGCGCGACCGGGTGCGCATCATCGTGGCCGGGGCGCCGCCGCCCACGAAGACGGTGGCGCGGGTGGAGGCCGAGCTGGGCTGGGAGTTCATCCAGATCTACGGGCTCACCGAGACCTCGCCGCTGCTGACCATCAACCGCCGCCGCGCCGAGTGGGACGACCTGCCCGCGGATGAGCGCGCCTCGTTGCTGGTGCGAGCGGGGGCCCCCGCCCTCGGGGTGTCGCTCTCGTTGTCGCCCGAGAACGAGGTGCTCGCGCGCTCGAACGTGGTGCTCGAGGGGTACTGGGAGCAGCCCGAGGAGTCGGCACGCGCGCTCGAGGGCGGCTGGTTCCACACCGGCGACGGCGGCACCATCGGCGACGACGGCTACCTGACCATCTCCGACCGCAAGAAGGACGTCATCATCACCGGCGGCGAGAACGTGTCGTCGGTCGAGGTCGAGGACGTCATCTTCAGCCACCCGGCCGTCACCGAGGTGGCGGTGATCGGCGTGCCCGACGAGAAGTGGGGCGAGACGATCAAGGCGCTCGTGGTGGTCGGCGGCGAGGAGCAGGTCACCGAGGCCGAGATCATCGCTTGGTGCAAGGAGCGCGCGGCCGGTTACAAGGCGCCGACGTCGGTGGAGTTCCGCTCCGAGCTGGCCCGCACCGCGACCGGGAAGCTGCAGAAGTTCAAGCTGCGTGCGCCGTACTGGGAAGGGCGGGACCGCCAGGTCAACTGAGTGACGGTGCCGGTGCCGGTGCCGTGCCGGTGCCGTGCCGGTGCCGAGTTCGCCGGGCCCCAGAGGTTGACGGTCGCCGGCGCCCTCTCGGTTGCTCCCGGTGGTGGCCCGCCGCCCCGAACCGCGGTGTGGTGCTGCCTGACTCTCGGTTGCTCCCGGTCGTGAGTCAGACGTGCGTGGGGCGCCGGTCGGGGAGCGCTCCCGCATGGGGAGCATCCGAGAGGTCACGATCCGCCCCTCCCCCGGGGGTCCGCTCCCGGACCGGGAGCATCCGAGAGGACGGCGCGGACACATGTACCGGCCGCGAAGGGCGGACGGCGTCCGCGCCCGCCCGTCAGCCGATGGTGAGCAGGATCTTGCCGATGTGGCCGCTCTCCTCCATCTCGCGGTGCGCGGCGGCCGCCTCGGCGAGCGGGTGGCGCGAGTGGATGATCGGGCGCACCACGCCGTCGGCCACCAGCGGCCACACGTGCTCGCGCACGGCGGCCACGATCGCCGCCTTCTCGTCGCGAGGACGGGCCCGCAGCGACGTCGCGATCACGGCGGCCCGCTTGACCAGCAGGGCGCCGAGGTCGAGCTGCCCCACGCGCCCGCCCTGGAGCCCGATGACGACCAGCCGCCCGTTGGGGGCCAGCACGTCGACGTTGCGCCCCAGGTACTTGGCCCCCATGTTGTCGAGCACCACGTCGGCGCCGCGGCCGCCGGTCGCCGCGCGCACCCGCTCGACGAAGTCCTCGTCGCGGTAGTTGACCAGGATGTCGGCGCCGAGGGCGCGGCAGGCCTCGAGCTTCTCGGCGCTCCCCGCGGTGACCGCGACCGTGGCGCCGACCGCCTTCGCGAGCTGGATGGCCATGGTGCCGATCCCCGACGACCCGCCGTGCACCAGCAGGGTCTCGCCGGGCTGCAGGTTGGCGGTGAGGAAGACGTTGGACCAGACCGTGCAGGCCACCTCAGGCAGCGCGGCGGCGTCGGCGAGCGACACCCCGCTCGGCACCGGCAGCAGCTGCCCCGCGGGCACCCGCACCAGCTCGGCGTACCCACCGCCGGCCAGCAGCGCGCACACCTCGTCGCCGACCGCCCAGCCGTCGACGCCGTCACCGAGCGCCTCGACGGTGCCGCTCACCTCGAGCCCCGGGACCTCGGACTCGCCGGGCGGCGGCGGGTAGTGGCCCTGGCGCTGCATGGTGTCGGCCCGGTTGACGCCCGCGGCCGCGACGCGCACCAGCACCTCGCCCGCCTCTGGTGCCGGTGTCTCGACGTCGGAGAGGACGAGGGCGTCGGGCCCGCCGGGCTCGGGGATCGTGATCGCCTGCATCCCCCGAGGCTATGCCCGCGGGCCGAAGGAATCGAGGTCGGCCCGGGTGTCGACGTCGTGCGCCTCCCGCCCGGGCACCGGCACCTCGACGTGCACCAGCGACAGCAGCGAGCGGGCCGGGACGCCCGCGGTCGGCAGCGCCGCCCGGGCCGCGACCGCCGCGCGCCGGTAGGCCGCCAGCAGGGGGTTGGGGACCCCCTCGTCGTCGACCCCCACGGCCGCCTCCACCTCGGGGCCCGCCGCCGTGAGCACCGCCACCAACCGCTCCAGCGCCGGCGCCGCCTCCGGCATGTCGCCCGCCACGACCGCCACCAGATCGGCCCGCGCCACCGCGACCCCGGCCAGCACCGCCGCCAGCGGGCCACCGCCGGGCGGGTCCTCGCGGGCCCACGTCACGGGGCGGCGGGTCGCCCGCTCCTGACCCACCACCACGACGGGCCACGCGGTGGGCAGGGCGTCGAGCAGGTGGTCGAGCACGGTGGTGCCGCGCAGCGGGGCGGCCAGCTTGTCGGCCCCGAACCGGCTCGACCGGCCTCCGGCGAGGACGACGACGCTGACGGGGGCACTCGGCATCCCCCGACCCTACGGTGGCCGGCGTGCCCCTCGGACGCCCGGCTTGACCTGGAGTGGGCTCCAGGCGCGAGGATGGCGGCCGTGAGCACCGCGACCGCCGTCACCGCACCCCCCGCCGGCCTCTCGATCGCCGAGGCCGCCGAGCGCACCGGTCTGACGACCGACACCCTGCGCTACTACGAGAAGGACGGCCTGCTGCTGCGCGCCGTGGGCCGCTCCAGCAGTGGCCACCGGCGCTACACCGAGGCCGACCTGCGCTGGATCGGGTTGCTGAGCCGGCTGCGCGCCACCGGGATGCCGATCCGCGACGTCCGCCGCTACGCCGACCTCGTCCGCGCCGGCAGTGGCACCGAGGCCGACCGGCTCGAGCTCCTGCGCGCGCACCGTCGGGTCGTCCTCGACCAGCTGGCCGAGGTCACCGAGCACCTCGGGGCGATCGACCAGAAGATCGGCATCTACGAGGACGTCGTGGCCCGTCAGGAGTCGGAGGCCGCCCGGGCTTGACCTGGAGCGCGCTCCAAGGAGTTGGCTGGGGGACATGACGACACAGCACCGCACCCTCGGCACCACCTCCGCCCTCACCGTCTCGGCCCTCGGCCTCGGCTGCATGGGGATGTCGGAGTTCTACGGCACCGGCGACGAGCAGACCGGCATCGACACCATCCGCCGCGCCCTCGACTTCGGCGTCAGCTTCCTCGACACCGCCGACATGTACGGCCCCTTCACCAACGAGCGGCTCGTCGGCAAGGCCATCGCCGGCCGCCGCGACGAGGTGCAGCTGGCCACCAAGTTCGGCAACAAGCGCGGGGAGGACGGCGCGCGCCTCGGCATCGACGGCAGCCCCGAGTACGTCCGCGCCGCGTGCGACGCCAGCCTCCAGCGCCTCGGCGTCGACCACATCGACCTCTACTACCAGCACCGCGTCGACAAGGCCGTCCCCATCGAGGAGACCGTCGGCGCGATGAAGGGGCTCGTCGAGGCCGGCAAGGTGCGCCACCTCGGCCTGTCGGAGGCTTCGGCCGAGACCATCCGCCGGGCCCACGCGGTGCACCCGATCACCGCGCTCCAGACCGAGTACAGCCTCTTCACCCGCGACCTCGAGGACGAGATCCTCCCCACGATCCGCGAGCTCGGCATCGGCCTGGTGCCCTACTCGCCGCTGGGGCGCGGCATCCTGACCGGCGCCATCACCTCGGAGGAGCAGCTCGAGGCCAACGACTCGCGCCGCACGGCGTACTTCCCGCGCTTCCAGGGCGAGGCGCTCGAGACCAACCTCGGCCTGGTCGCCAAGGTGCGCGCCATCGCCGAGGAGAAGGGCTGCACGCCGGGCCAGCTCGCGCTCGCCTGGGTGCTGGCGCAGGGTGACGACGTCGCCCCGATCCCCGGCACCAAGCGGGTCAAGTACCTGGAGGAGAACGTCGGCGCGCTGGAGGTCGAGCTCACGGCCGACGACCTCGCGGCCCTCGACGCCGCCGTCCCGCGCGACGCCGTGGCCGGCCCCCGCTACGGCGACATGTCCTCGATCGACGCCTGACCGGCCGGACGCGAGCGCCGGGGCGCGCTCAGCGCACCCGCCCGACCCGCGCCGCGAGCGCCCCGGCCGTCCGCCCCACGGCGGCGACGAGGCGCTCGCGGCCGGCGTCGTCGACGTCGGCCTGCGGGTAGGTGACGGCCACCGCGGCCACCGGGTAGTCGTTCGCGTCGAGCACGGCGACCGCGACCGAACCCAGGCCCGGCGTGACCAGCCCGTCCTCGACCGCGTACCCGCGCTGGCGCACCGCCTGCAGCCAGGAGCGCAGCTGGGTCGTGGACGCCGGCCCGCGCCCGTCGCGCCGCACCAGGGCGGCCCGGTCGGGGTAGAGCGCCCGCACCTGGGCGGCCGGCAGGGCCGCCAGCATCGCCAGCCCGGTGGCGGTCAGGGGCGCCGGCAGCCGCACCCCCACGTCGGTGACCAGCAGCGGCCGACCCGGCGCCCGGTGCTCGACCACGTAGAGCACGTCGCCCCCGTGCAGCACCGCCAGATGCGCGTTGTGGCCGCAGCCGTCGACGAGCCGGTCCATCAGGCCCCGGGCCATCCGCTCCAGGGGCGCCTGCCGTTGGTACGCCGAGCCGAGCTCGTACGCGGCCAGCCCCAGCCCGTAGCGCCGCTCCTCGGGCAGGTGGCGCACGTAGCCGCGCTCCACGAGCACGGCCAGCAGGTGGTAGACGCTGGAGCGGGGCAGCCCCAGGTCGCGCGCGATGGCCGCGGCCGGCACCGGCTCCCCGCGGCGGGCGATGAGGCCGAGGACGTCGAGGGCGTGCCCGGCCGCGGGGGCGTTGGCCATCAGCCGACCCAGCGGTACTGCCGCTCGGGGCGCCCGGTGCTGCCGTACCGCAGCCGCACGTCGGCCCGACCCATCTGCGCGAAGTGCTCGAGGTAGCGGCGCGCGCTGACCCGCGACATCCCGACGGTCTCGGCGATCTCGGTGGCCGAGACCGGCGCGGAGGCCGCCCCGAGGGCGTCCTCGACCAGCCGCGCCGTCTCGGGGCTGAGCCCCTTGGGCAGCGGCGGTGCGGCGCCCCCGACCCGCAGGAACACCCGGTCGACGTCCTCCTGCCCGGTGACCTCGGCGCGGGCGAGCAGCGAGCGCTGCCCCGCGTAGCGCCGGAGCCGCTCCTCGAGGTCGGGGAACCCGAAGGGCTTGAGCAGGTAGTCGGCCACCCCGAGCCGCACGGCCGCCCGCACCGACTCGCTCTCCTTGGCCGCGGTGATGACGATGGCGTCGCACGGGTGGGGCCCGGTGCGCACCTCGGCCAGCAGGTCGAGCCCGAAACGGTCGGGGAGGTAGAGGTCGAGCAGCAGCAGGTCGGGGCGCAGCCGCTCGACCGCCTCGACCGTCTCCGCCCCCGAGTGTGCGACCCCCACGACCGCGAAGCCGTCCACCTTCTCGACGAACCCCACGTGGATGCGCGCCACCATGAAGTCGTCGTCGACCACGAGCACCCGGATCATCGGGCCATCCCCTCGGCGACGGCCGGCCGGGCCGGCGCGTCGGGGTCGACGAAGGTCGACACCCCGAGGCGCGCCACGAACCGGGTCGTCCCGTCGACGCGGTCGACCTCGATCTCGCCCCCACGCCGGCGGCAGACCAGCCGGGTCAGGGCCAGCCCCACGCCGTGCTCCATCGGGTCGACCCGCTTGGTGGTGACGCCGTGCTCGAACAGGCTGGCGCGCAACGCGTCCGGCACGCCCGGGCCCGAGTCGGTGACGACGATCTCGACCGTGCTCGCGTCCTGGCGCACCCGCACCCGCACGAACGGCGGCGTCAGCGGGCCCCGCGGTGCGTGCTCGAAGGCGTTGTCGACGAGGTTGCCGAGCACCGTGGCGACGTCGGCGGCGTCGTGGGTCTCGAGCCGCTCGAGGCGCGACTCCTCGGTGATGGTCAGGTCGATGCGCCGCTCGTTGGCGGTGGCGGCCTTGGCCATGAGCAGGGCCGCGATGGTGGGGTCCTGCACGAGGGTGTTGACCACGAGGTCGAGCGCGTGGCGGCGTTCGCTGAGGGTGTCGACGTAGCGCACCACCTCGTCGAGCTCGCCGATCTGGATGAGGCCGCTGATGGTGTGCAGCTGGTTGGCGAACTCGTGGGCCTGGGCGCGCAGCACGTGGGCGGTCGAGCGGAACGAGCCGATCTCGCGCTCGAGGTCGGCCAGCGCGGTGCGGTCGCGCAGGGTGGTGACCGTGCCGAGCACGCGGCCGCCGCTGACGACGCGCATGGTGCTCATCACCAGCACCCGCCCGCGCCGGATGACCACCTCGTCGCGCGCGGCGGTGACGTGGTCGGCGGGGTCGGCGGCGCCCCGGGGGTTCTCGCCCACCAGGACCTCGCGCAGCCGGCCCTCGATCCGCAGGTCCGAGACCGACGTGCCGATGGCGTGCTCGGGCAGGTCGAGCAGCTGGCGGGCGACCTCGTTGACCAGGGTGATGCGCTGCTGGGTGTCGAGCGCGATGACGCCCTCGGCGATGCCCCGCAGCATCGCCTCGCGGTGCTCGGCCAGGCCGGCGATCTCGCGCGGCTCCATCCCGCGGGTCTGGCGCTTGATCCGCCGCGACAGCAGCCACGACCCGCCCAGCCCGACGGCCAGCGCGATGCCGAGGTAGGTGAGCAGGTAGGACGAGGTGCCCTGCAGGCGCTCCCACGTGGATGGGGTGACCTCGGCGACCATCACCGTGCCGAGCAGCTGGCCGGCGCGCGAGGGGGTGGCGGGGTCCTTGTCGTCGTCGTCGCCGCCGAGCACCGGCACCTGCGAGGCGAGGTGGTCGCGCCCGTCGAGGGTGATCATCCCTGACCAGCTGCCGCCGGCGGCCACCCGCGGGTCGCCCAGCGGGAGCGGCTGCTCGTCGAGGGAGGGGTCGGTCGAGACACGCACGTCGAGGTCGCGGTCGGCGAACGACACCGAGGAGACGCCGGCCTGGGTCACGACGCTCTGTCCGAGGGTCGCCAGCCCGGTGCGCGTCTCGGGCATCGTCAGGCTCACCCGCACGAGGGGGTTGGCGGCCAGCTGCTCGCCGAGGGCGGCCACCCGGCGCCCCTCGGTGCGCTCGAAGGTGGCCTCCGACTGCGCCAGCGAGACCGCGGCCACGGCGACGAGCACCACCACGATGATCGCCAGCTGGAGCGCGAAGAGCTGCCCTGCGAGGGTCGCCCGACGGCGCCTGAGCGTGACCACTATGTACTCAACCTCCACTGCGGACAGAAGCGCGACAACCCTGGCCCGGCTCCACCACGATCATCGCGTTCCACTCCACCACAGGAAAGGGATCTCGACGATGAGACTCCACCGCATCGCGCTCGGCGCCCTCGTCGCGGCCTCGCTGGCCCTCACCGGCTGCGGCGCCACGAAGGACCAGGGGACCGGCGGTGCCACGGCCTCCGCGGATGCTGCGCCCGCCACCGGCCTGCAGTACATGGTCCCCAACAGCCCCGGAGGCGGGTACGACACCACCGCCCGCACCGCGGCCCAGGTGATGGAGAAGGAGAAGATCACCGGCAGCGTCCAGGTCTTCAACCTGCCCGGCGCCGGCGGCACGGTCGGCCTCCAGCGGGTCGTCAACGAGAAGGGCAACGGCAAGCTCGCCATGCAGATGGGGCTCGGCGTCGTCGGCGCCGCCTACACGCAGAAGTCGAAGGCCAAGCTCAGCGAGACCACCCCCGTCGCCAAGCTCATCGAGGAGGCCGGGGCGATCGTCGTCCCGAAGGACTCCCCGTACCAGGACATCAACGCCCTCGTCGCGGCCTGGAAGGCGAACCCGAAGGGCCTCGCGGTCGGCGGCGGCTCCTCGCCGGGCGGCCCCGACCACCTGCTGCCGATGCAGCTCGCCCAGACCGTGGGCATCGACCCCCAGCAGGTCAGCTACGTCAGCTACGACGGTGGCGGCGAGCTCCTGCCGGCGATCCTCGGCAAGAAGATCGCGTTCGGCGCCAGCGGGTTCGGCGAGTTCCTCGACCAGGTCGAGGCCGGCGACGTCCGCATCCTGGCCGTCACCAGCGCCGAGCGGGTCAGCGCCCTCCCCGACGTGCCGACGCTCAAGGAGAGCGGCATCGACCTCAAGTTCACCAACTGGCGCGGCGTCGTGGCACCCCCCGGCATCTCCGCTGCCGACAAGGCCGTCTGGGTCGACGCCTTCACGAAGATGCACGACTCCCAGGCCTGGAAGGACGAGCTGAAGAAGCGCGGCTGGGTCGACGCCTTCGAGACCGGCGACGAGTTCGGTGCCTTCATCGAGGAGCAGGACAAGAAGGTCGCCGACATCCTGACCACGCTCGGCCTGGCCTGACATGACGACCCAGGCCACGACCGTCCCCGAGGGCAGCACGCCCTCGGGGGCGGGTCCCCTCGGCCGGGTCCGGGACCGCGCGCAGCTCGGGCTGTGCGCGGCCCTGGCCGTGGCCGGGGTCGTCGTCATCGTCGACGCGAGCCGCCTCGGCCCGGTCACGAGCAGCAACGACCCGATCGGCCCGAAGGCGATGCCCTTCCTGGTCGGCGGGCTCCTCCTCCTGGTCTCGGTCCTGTACACCGTCGACGTCCTGCGCGGCGGGGTGGGCGAGGCGGAGGAGGGCGAGGACGTCGAGCTCGGCCAGGCGGCCGACTGGAGGACCGTCGCCATCCTCGCCGGTGCCTTCGTCCTCAACGCGCTGCTCATCGAGCCGCTCGGTTGGGTCATCAGCGGCGCCCTGCTCTTCGCGCTCTCGGCCTTCGCGCTCGGCAACCGGCACCACGTCCGCGGCCTGGCCGTCGGGATCGCGATGAGCCTCGCCACCTTCTACGCCTTCGCCATCGGGCTCGGGGTCAACCTGCCCGCCGGCGTCCTCCAGGGGATCCTCTGATGGACAACCTCAACGCCCTGCTCGGCGGGTTCGCCGACGTCATCACCCCGATGAACCTGCTCATCGCCCTGCTCGGGGTCACGGTCGGGACCGCGGTCGGCGTCCTGCCGGGCATCGGCCCGGCGATGACCGTCGCGCTGCTGCTGCCGGTCACCTACGGGCTGCCCGTCGAGCAGTCGCTCATCCTGTTCGGCGGCATCTTCTACGGCGGGATGTACGGCGGCTCGACGACCTCGATCCTGCTCAACACGCCCGGCGAGTCCTCGTCGGTCGTCACCGCCCTCGAGGGCAACAAGATGGCCAAGTCGGGGCGGGCCGCCCAGGCGCGCGCGACGTCGGCCATCGGCTCGTTCGTCGCCGGCACCATCGCGACCGCGCTCCTGGTGTTCGTGATGCCCGAGGTCGCGTCGTTCGCGGTCACCCTCGGGGCGCCCGAGTTCCTCGCGATCATCCTCGTCGCCTTCGTCGGGACGTCGATGATCCTCGGGTCCTCGCGGGTCCGGGGCTTCGCCGCCCTGCTCGTCGGGCTCGCGCTCGGGCTGGTCGGCACCGACTTCGTCACGGGCCAGCAGCGGCTGACCTTCGGGTCGCCGTTCCTGGCCGACAACATCGACGTCGTCGTCATCGCGGTCGGCATCTTCGCGGTCGGGGAGGCCCTGTGGGTCGCCGCGCACCTGCGCCGCAAGGCGGGGACGGTCATCCCCGTCGGCCGCCCGTGGATGTCGAAGGAGGACTGGGGCCGCTCGTGGAAGCCCTGGCTGCGGGGCACGGCCCTCGGCTTCCCGTTCGGGGCGATCCCGGCGGGCGGGGCCGAGATCCCGACCTTCCTCAGCTACCTCACCGAGCGCAGGCTGACCAAGCATCCCGAGGAGTTCGGCCACGGCGCCATCGAGGGCGTCGCCGGCCCGGAGGCGGCCAACAACGCCTCGGCGGCCGGGACGATGGTGCCGCTGCTCGCACTCGGCCTCCCGACCAACGCGACCGCGGCCATCATCATCGCCGCGATCACGTCCTACGGCATCGAGCCCGGCCCGCTGCTGCTCGTCAAGCAGCCGGACCTGGTGTGGATGCTCATCGCGAGCCTGTTCATCGGCAACGTCCTGCTCCTGGTGCTGAACCTGCCCCTCGCGCCGGCGTGGGCCAAGCTGCTGCGCATCCCGCGGCCCTACCTCTACGCGGGCATCCTCTTCTTCGCGTCGATGGGCGCGTACGCGGTCAACGCGCAGCCGTTCGACCTGTTCCTGCTCCTGGTGCTCGGCGGGATCGGGTTCGCGATGCGGCGGTTCGGGGTCCCGGTCCTGCCGCTCATCGTGGGGGCGATCCTCGGGCCGCTGGTCGAGCGCAAGGCCCGCCAGGCGTTGCAGCTCACCGGCGGCGACGCCTCCGGGCTGGTCGGGGGACCCGTCGCGTGGGTCTGCTACGCGTTCATCGCCGTCGTCCTCCTGTGGCCGCTCTTCGCGCGGCTGCTGCGCCGGGGCTCCGGGGGCGACGACGACCACCGCGGCGGCGGCGACGGCGACCGGCCCTCGCCCGCCGCCGCCGAGGACAGCCGCCCCGTCGCCTCGGAAGGAGCCACCCGATGACCGTGCTCGTGGGCTACGTGCCCAGCCCGCTCGGTGAGGCGGCGCTGGCCGCCGGCGTCGAGGAGGCCCGACGCCGGGGCGAACGGCTGGTGGTGCTCAACATGTCGCGCGACGACGTGCTGGTCGACGCCCGCCGCGCCCCGGCCGACGACCTGGCGCGGGTGCAGCGCGACGTCGCCGACCTGGGGGTCGACGCCGAGGTGGTGCAGGTCGAGGAGGGCGGTGACCCCGCCGCCGCGATCGTGGCCGCCGCCTCCGAGCGGTCGGCGTCGGTCCTGGTCATCGGCCTGCGCCACCGCTCGGCGGTGGGCAAGCTCATCCTCGGGTCGGTCGCGCAGCGGGTGCTGCTCGACGCCCCGTGCCCGGTGCTCGCGGTGAAGGCGGCGGCGCGATGAGCGGGTCGCCGGGCCCGGTCGCGCCGGTGGCGGTCGCGACCGCCGACCTCTACGACGAGCACGGCGACGCGCTCCAGTCGGTGTCCCTGCCGCTGCGCCATTACGGCGGCCGGACGCAGTTCACCGGGGTCGTGAGCACGGTGCACTGCCACCGCGACAACGCCCTGGTCAAGGCGGCGCTGGCCGAGCCCGGGGAGGGGCGGGTGCTGGTCGTCGACGGCGGCGGCTCGCTGGAGTCGGCGCTGTTGGGCGACCTCATCGCCGCCTCGGCCGTCGAGCGCGGCTGGGCGGGGGTCGTCCTCCACGGCGCGGTGCGCGACGTGCTGGCCCTCGGCGCGCTGCCGCTCGGGGTGCTGGCGCTGGGCTCGAACCCGCGCAAGTCGGCCAAGGAGGGCGTGGGGGAACGTGACGTGGCGGTGTCGTTCGGCGGGGTCGAGTTCGTGCCCGGCGCCACCCTCTGGGCCGACGAGGACGGGGTGCTGGTCACCCGCGGCTGAGCCGGCGTGGGTCCGGTGGCCACCCTGATGCCGCCTCCGGCGGGTCGGGGTCGGGTGGGTGCTCACCCCCATCCCGCGCGTTCCCGCCCGTCGACGTCGATCCGCCAGGTGGCCGTCATCACCCCCGGTCAGGCGTCGGCGTCGAGGCGCAGCAGGATCCGGCGCAGCGTCTCGCGCTCACCGGCCGGCAGCCGCGCGAAGTACGCCTCGGCGCCGGCGCGGCGGGCCTCGTCGATGCGGCCGACCAGGGCCCGCGCGTCGTCGGTGAGCTCGACCACCTGGGCCCGGCGGTCGTCGGGGTCGGGGGAGCGCCGGGCCAGGCCGCGGCTCTCGAGGGCGTCGACGACGTCGGTGACCGATCGCGGGGCGACCCGCAGGTGCTGGGCCAGCTCGCCCAGCCGCATCGTGCCCTGGTGCGCCACCACCCGCAGCGCCCGCACGTGGTGGGGCGCGAGGTCGTAGGGCTCGAAGGCCGCCATCCCGCTGCGGCGCAGGTCGCGGGCCACCCGCATCACGAGGTCGCCGAGGTCGAGGTCGGCGGGGGTGTCGTCGCGGTGGGGCAGCACGACGGGAATGCTACCGGGAGCTGGTGCGTTTGCCTCATTGTGAGGTAACCTCATTATATTCTTCCCCTCGACCCACAAGGAGAGGTGCCCATGACAGCGGCCCCGACCACGACCTCCCCCCGTCCGACCACCACCCACGGCGGCGGCGCCCGCGGCGCCATGACCGTCGACCCCCGCGACCGGGCCCGCCTGGCCGAGGCGCCGGTCCCCCTCTCGCGCGTCCTCGCGCTCTTCCGTCCCCACCGCGCCCGCATCGGCGTCGTGGTGGCGATGATCGTCGTCACCAGCGTCGTCGGCCTCGCCCAGCCCTTCCTCGTCCGCGAGGTCGTCGACGTCGCCATCCCGCAGCGCGACGTGCGCCTGCTCCTCCTCGTCGTCGGCGCGATGGTCGCCATCGCCGCCGTCACCCAGCTCCTCGGCGTCGTACAGACCTGGCTCTCGACCCAGGTCGGGCAGCAGGTCATGCACGGTCTGCGCACGCGCGTCTTCGGCCACCTCCAGCGCCAGTCGCTCGGCTTCTTCACCCGCACCCGCGGCGGCGAAATGCAGTCGCGCCTGGTCAACGACGTGGGCGGGATGCAGGGCGTGGTCACCTCCACCGCCACGTCCATCGCATCGAACGTCACCACGGCCGCCGCCACCGCCGCCGCCATGGTGGCCCTCTCGTGGCGCCTGTCGCTGCTCTCCCTGCTGGTCGTCCCGCCGGCGCTGTGGCTGACCCGCCGGGTCGCCCTCCTGCGCCGTGAGGTCACCACCCAGCAGCAGCGCCGCCTGGCCGACCTCAACGCCCAGATCGAGGAGGGCCTCTCGGTCAGCGGCGTCCGCCTCGCCAAGACCCTCGGCACCTCGGCCCGCTCGGCCCAGCGCTTCGCCGAGACCTCCGAGGAGCTCGTAGGTCTCGAGCTGCGCTCTCAGCTGGCCGGCCGCTGGCGGATGGCGACGATGCAGATCGTCTTCGCGGTCATCCCGGCCCTGGTCTACCTGGCCGCGGGCCTGCCGGCCACCTCCGGCAGCATGACCATCGGCACCCTGGTCGCGTTCACCGCGCTGCAGGGCGCGATCTTCCGTCCGCTCATGGGGCTGCTCAACGTCACGGCCCAGTGGGTGGCCTCGATGGCCCTGTTCTCGCGGGTCTTCGAGTACCTCGACCTCGTCCCCGACGTCGCCGCGCCCGAGCACCCGGTGCCGCTCGACCCCACCCGGGTCGCCGGCCACGTGCGGGTCGAGGGTGTCACCGTCCGCTACCCCGGCAGCGACCGCGACGCCGTCGCGGGCGTGACGCTCGACGTGCCGGCCGGCTCCACGCTGGCCATCGTCGGCCCCACCGGCTCGGGCAAGTCGACCGTGGCCGCCCTGCTGGCCCGCCTGCTCGACCCCGGCACCGGGCGGGTGAGCATCGACGGCGTCGACGTGCGCGACCTCGACCTCGACGTGCTGGCCGCGGTGGTCGGCACCGTGTCGCAGGAGAGCTACCTGGTGCACGCCTCGGTGCGCGACAACCTGCTGCTGGCCCGGCCCGAGGCCACCGAGGCCGAGCTCTGGCGGGCGCTGGCCGCGGCCCAGGTCGCCGACCTGGTCGCCTCCCTCCCCGAGGGGCTCGAGACCGTGGTGGGGGCCCGGGGCCACCGGTTCAGCGGCGGCGAGCAGCAACGGCTGGCGGTGGCGCGCACCATCCTGCGCGACCCGCCGATGCTGGTCCTCGATGAGGCGACCTCGGCCCTCGACACCGCCACCGAGCGGGCCCTCCAGGGGGCTCTCGACGAGCTGGCCCGCGGCCGCACCACGGTCACCGTCGCCCACCGGCTCTCGACCGTGCGCCGGGCGGACCGGATCGCCGTCCTGCATGAGGGGCGCCTGGTCGAGGCCGGCACCCACGACGAGCTGCTCGCGCTCGGGGGGCGCTATGCCGGCCTCGTCGCCGCCGCCGAGGACGTGCCGTCTCGGGTGTGAGACAGGATGCGCTTCGCGGCCTCCGCCGCGGCCCGCGCCGCGCCCTCCAATGGGAGGCATGAGCCCCACCCCCGCCGTCGTCCCCGCACCGCCCGCGCCCGTCGTGGTCGGCGCCGGCCCGCTCACCGTCGACGACGTGGTGGCCGTCGCCCGCCACGGCGCCCGCGTCTCTCTCGACCCCGCCGCGGTGGCCGAGGTGCGCCGCACCCGCGAGATCGTCCGCGGCCTGGCCGGCGACACCCGCCCGCACTACGGCGTCTCGACCGGGTTCGGGGCGCTGGCCACCCGGCACATCCCCGTCGACCTGCGGCACCGGCTGCAGCGCTCGCTGATCCGCTCGCACGCGGCCGGCTCGGGCCCCGAGGTCGAGCGCGAGGTGGTGCGGGCCCTGATGCTGCTGCGGGTCGCCACGCTCGCCACCGGGCGCACCGGCATCCGCGAGGAGACGCTGCGCGCCTACGCCGGGATGCTCGATGCCGGCATCACGCCGGTGGTGCACGAGTACGGCTCGCTCGGCTGCTCGGGTGACCTCGCGCCGCTGTCGCACTGCGCGCTGGCCCTGATGGGGGAGGGCGACGTGCACGACGCCGCCGGCGAGCGGATGCCGGCCGCCGCCGCGCTCGCTGCCGCCGGGCTGACCCCCGTCGAGCTCGAGGAGAAGGAGGGGCTGGCGCTGGTCAACGGCACCGACGGGATGCTCGGGATGCTGTGCCTCGCGCTGCACGACCTGCGCGGCCTGCTCGTGGTGGCCGACGTGGCGGCGGCGATGTCGGTCGAGGGGCTGCTCGGCACGGACGACGTGTTCGCCGCGGACCTGCAGGCCCTGCGGCCGCAGCCGGGCCAGGCGACCTCGGCCCACAACATCCGAAAAGTGATGGCCGACAGCCCGATCCGCGCGTCACACCGCACCGAGGAGTGCACCCGCGTGCAGGACGCGTACTCGCTGCGGTGCGCGCCCGTCGTCGCCGGCGCGGCCCGCGACACCGTCGACCACGCCGCCCGGGTCGCCGGCTGGGAGCTCGCGTCGGCCGTCGACAACCCGGTCGTGACGCTGGACGGCCGGGTGGAGAGCAACGGCAACTTCCACGGGGCGCCGGTCGCCTACGTGCTCGACTTCCTGGCGATCGTGGCGGCCGACGTCGCGTCGATGAGCGAGCGCCGCACCGACCGCTTCCTCGACGTCTCGCGCAGCAACGGGCTGCCGCCGTTCCTCGCCGACGACCCCGGCGTCGACAGCGGCCACATGATCGCCCAGTACACCCAGGCCGCCATCGTCTCGGAGCTGAAGCGCCTGGCCGCGCCGGCCTCGGTGGACTCCATCCCCAGCAGCGCCATGCAGGAGGACCACGTCTCGATGGGCTGGTCGGCCGCCCGCAAGCTGCGCCGCTCGGTCGACGGGCTCTCGCGGGTGCTGGCCGTCGAGGTGCTGACCGCCGCCCGCGGCCTCCAGCTGCGCGCGCCACTGACCCCGGCGCCGGCCACTGCCGCGGTGGTCGCGGCCCTGGTCGAGGCGGGTGCCTCACAGCCGGGGCCGGACCGGTTCCTCGCGCCCGAGATCGAGGTCGCCCACCGGCTCGTCACCGACGGCACGGTGCGGCGCGTCGTCGAGGCGGTCACCGGCCCCCTGGCCTGAGCCCCCCGCCCCCCTGCTTCCCCGAACGTGTGTGAAGAACGTCGACATGCCGACGCTCTTCACACACGTTCGGGGAAGCAGGGGTGGAGGTCAGGGCTTCCGGAGGGCCCGCACCACGAGGTCGTCGTGGTGGTGCGCCCCGGAGCCGCCGCGCACCGACCGGTGGCGTGACTCCGGGCCCGAGACGGTCCAGCCCTCGCGTCCACGCAGCGCCTCGGCCATCTGGGGCGGCGAGAGCAGCAGGTCGGGGTCGAAGCCGCGCTCGAGCGCCCGCTGCCGGTCGACCTCGGCGTGGTGGACGAAGACCACCGTGCCGCCGGGCGCCACCAGCGACGCCAGCCGCTCGGCCGGCGCCTCCTCGAGGGCGAGCGTCGGGTAGAACACCGACACCAGGTCGAAGCCGCCCTCCGGCAGGTCGAGCCCGGCGAGGCCGCCGTGGCGCCAGTCGACCTCGACCCCCGCCGCGTCGGCGGCCGACCGGGCCCGCTCCAGCGCCACCCCCGACGGGTCGAGCGCCGTCACCCGCCAGCCCTGCTGCGCCAGCCACACGGCATCGGCCCCCTCGCCGCAGCCGACGTCGAGCGCGCGGCCGGGCGCCATCCCCGCGACCTCCAGGGTGAGGGCGTGGTTCGGGTCGCCGCTCCACACGCGGTCGAGCTCGGAGTAGCGCGCGTCCCACACGCTCTCGTCGTCGCGCAGGGGGATGCCGTGCTCGTGCCGGTGGCCGTCGGGGGCGTCGTGCGTCGTCATGCGAGAAGTCTGCTCCGCGGGGCCCGCGTGCGCGGCATCGCGGTGCCGATCCGGCACAGCCCCGCGTCTCGCATCCCAGACGCAGACGCCCGCCCGGCCCTTCACCGCGGCCCGTGCCGCCAGGACAGTGGAGGCACCAGACGAAGGAGACCGACATGGAGGGCGCCCGCCCCGTGCGCAGCCCCCGCGGCACCACCCTGACCGCCCGCCAGTGGTCGACCGAGGCGCCGTTGCGGATGCTGATGAACAACCTCGACCCCGAGGTCGCCGAGCGCCCCGACGACCTCGTGGTCTACGGGGGCACCGGCCGGGCGGCACGCGACTGGCGCTCGTTCGACGCCATGGTGCGCACCCTCACCACGCTCAGGGCCGACGAGACGATGCTCGTGCAGAGCGGGCGCCCGGTCGGGGTCATGCAGACCCACGAGTGGGCGCCGCGCGTGCTCATCGCCAACTCCAACCTCGTGGGCGACTGGGCCACCTGGCCCGAGTTCCGCCGGCTCGAGCACCTCGGCCTGACGATGTACGGCCAGATGACGGCCGGCTCGTGGATCTACATCGGCACCCAGGGCATCGTCCAGGGCACCTACGAGACCTTCGCCGCCGTCGCCGAGAAGCGCTTCGGCGGCACCCTCGCCGGCACCCTGACGCTCACCGCCGGCTGCGGCGGGATGGGTGGGGCCCAGCCGCTGGCCGTGACGATGAACGGCGGTGTGTGCCTCGTCGTCGACGTCGACCCGGCGCGGCTGCATCGAAGGGTCGAGCACCGCTACCTCGACGAGGTCGCCGACAGCCTGGACGCGGCCGTCGAGATCGCCCTGCGCGCCAAGGCCGAGCGCCGGGCCTGGTCCATCGGCGTCGTCGGCAACGCGGCCGAGGTCTTCCCCGAGCTGCTGCGCCGGGGGGTGCCGGTCGACGTCGTCACCGACCAGACCAGCGCCCACGACCCGCTCTCGTACCTGCCCGAGGGGATCGCGCTCGAGGACTGGGCCGAGTACGCCGAGAAGAAGCCGGAGGAGTTCACCGACCGGGCCCGGGCCTCGATGGCCAGGCACGTGCAGGCGATGGTCGAGTTCCAGGACGCCGGCGCCGAGGTCTTCGACTACGGCAACAGCATCCGCGACGAGGCGCGCCAGGGCGGCTACGAGCGGGCGTTCGAGTTCCCCGGGTTCGTGCCGGCCTACATCCGCCCGCTGTTCTGTGAGGGCAAGGGCCCGTTCCGCTGGGTGGCGCTGTCCGGAGACCCGAAGGACATCGCCGCCACCGACCGCGCGGTGCTCGACCTCTTCCCCGACGACGCGAAGCTGCACCACTGGATCCGCGGGGCCCAGGACCGCATCGCGTTCCAGGGGCTGCCGGCGCGGATCTGCTGGCTGGGCCAGGGCGAGCGCGACCGGGCCGGTGCGGCCTTCAACGACCTGGTCCGCCGCGGCGAGGTCAGCGCCCCCATCGTCATCGGGCGCGACCACCTCGACACCGGCTCGGTCGCCAGCCCGTACCGCGAGACCGAGTCGATGCTCGACGGGTCCGACGCCATCGCCGACTGGCCGCTGCTCAACGCCCTGGTCAACACCGCCTCGGGCGCGAGCTGGGTCTCGATCCACCACGGCGGGGGCGTCGGCATCGGCCGCTCGCTGCACGCCGGGCAGGTCTCGCTCGCCGACGGCACCGACCTGGCCGCGCAGAAGCTGCACCGGGTGCTCACCAACGACCCGGCGATGGGCGTCATCCGGCACGTCGACGCGGGCTACGACATCGCCGAGCGCACCGCGGCCGAGCAGGGCGTGCGCATCCCGATGCGCGAGTCGTGACCTCGGGGTCAGCGCCGGTCGACCGGCTCGACCGGGTCGACCGGGTCGGTGACGTCGGCGACGTCGGCGTCGAGCACCGCCACCAGCGCATCGGCCCCCACGGTGGCGGCGACCCCGTGGGCCCCCGCGCCGATGGAGACCGTGCGACCGGTGACGGTGGCGTCGGCCACCACCGGCAGCCGCTGCAGCGACCCGAAGGGCGTGATGGTGCCGCGCTCGTACCCGGTCACCTCGCGCGCGGTGGCGGCGTCGGGCATCGAGATGCGGTTGACCCCCAGATGGGCGCCCAGCTTGGGCCACGAGATCTCGCGGTCACCGGGCACCAGGACGAAGAGGTGGTCGTCGGCACCGCGCCGCACCACGAGGGTCTTGATGATGCCGCCGGGCTCGACGCCGCGCACCCGCGCCGCCTCGGCCAGCGACCCCACCCGGCCGTGCTCGGTGATGTGGTAGGCCAGGCCCGCGGCCGCGAGGGCCCGGCGGGCGCGCTCGGCGCCGTCGTCCATCCGCCCAGCGTAATTGCGGTGCGCCCCGGCGTCCGCCCTCCTTCCACGGGGACAATCCCCGCGTCCCTCCGGCCCCGCGGGGCCGCGCGAGTTGGTGCAATGGTCGGCATGTCCAGCACGGTGGCGTCCGAGGGGTCGACCCTCGCCTTCCGGCGGATGTGGAGCGAGCTCGAGCCGATGGGTCTCGACGCCGGCACCGGCGGCTACCGCCGGTTCGCCTGGACCCGCACCGACCACGACCTGCGCGAGTGGTTCGCCGGCGCGTGCGGTGACCGCGGGCTCGACGTGACGACCGACCGGATGGGCAACCAGTGGGCCTGGTGGGGCGACCCCGACGCCGCGGTGGCCGCCGGCACCCCGGGCGTGGTCATGGGCTCGCACCTGGACTCGGTCCCCGACGGCGGCGCCTTCGACGGCCCGCTCGGCGTGGTCAGCGCGCTCGCCGCCCTCGACGCCCTGCGCGAGAGCGGCCTCACCCCGAGTCGTCCCGTGGGGCTCGTGAGCTTCGCCGACGAGGAGGGCGCGCGCTTCGGGGTCGCGTGCACCGGCTCCCGCGTCATCACCGGCGCGATGTCGCCCGACCGGGCCCGCGGCCTGCGCGACAGCGACGGGCTGACCATGGCGGAGGCCATCACGCGCGCCGGCGGCGACCCCGCCCACCTCGGGCGCGACGACGAGACCCTGGCCCGCGTCGGCACCTTCGTCGAGCTGCACGTCGAGCAGGGCCGCACCCTCGACCACCTCGGCCACGCGGTGGGCGTCGGGAGCGACATCTGGCCGCACGGGCGCTGGCGCGTCGACATCCCCGGGATGGCGAACCACGCCGGCACGACCGCGCTCGACGACCGCGAGGACGCCGTGCTGGGCCTGGCCGCCACCATCATCGCCGCCCGCCGGGCCGCCGAGGAGCAGGGCTGCCTCGCCACCGTCGGCAAGGTCTCGGTCGTCCCGGGTGGGGTCAACGCCATCGCGGGCTGCGCCACGGGGTGGCTCGACGCGAGGGGGCGCGACGGGCAGGCCGTGCGGCGGGTCGTGGCGCAGGTCCGCGAGGTCGTCGACGAGTTCGAGGGCCTGGTCACCGAGGAGTCCTGGACCGACGCCACCCCGTTCGACGAGCGACTCGCCCGCCGGATCGCCGCCCTGCTCGGCGACGTGCCGGTCATCGGCACCGGGGCCGGCCACGACGCGGGCGTGCTGGCCACCGCCGGAGTGCCGACCGCGATGCTGTTCGTGCGCAACCCCACCGGTGTCAGCCACTCGCCCGACGAGTGGGCCACGGCCGACGACTGCCTGGCCGGTGTCGCGGCCCTGACCGCCGTGGTCACCGACCTCGTGAGCGAGCACCCCGGCGACCGGGTGGATCCGACGCCTGCATGAGCACGTACTGGTGCGAGCTCGCGGTGCTCCCCGGTGGCGTCCGCCGGCACGTGCGGCTCCGGACCGAACGCGGGCGCATCGTCGAGGTCGTCGCCGACGAGCCGATGGAACCCGGCGACACGGTCCTGGCCGGGCTGGTCCTGCCGGGGTTCGCGAACGCGCACAGCCACGCCTTCCACCGGGCCCTGCGCGGCCGGACCCACGCCGACGGCGGCAACTTCTGGACCTGGCGCGACGCGATGTACCGCGTCACCGAGCACCTCGACCCCGACACCTACCGGGCGCTCGCGACCGCCGTCTTCGCCGAGATGGTCCTGGCGGGCTACACCGTCGTCGGCGAGTTCCACTACCTGCACCACCGCGCCGGCGGTCGCCCCTACGACGACCCGAACGCGATGGGCGAGGCGCTCATGGCCGCGGCCGCCGACGCCGGTATCCGGCTCACCCTCATCGACACCCTCTACCTCGCCGGGGGGCTCACCGGCGGCGGTCACGTCCCGCTCGACGCCGTGCAGGAGCGCTTCTCCGACTGCTCCGCCGCGGCCTGGGCCGAACGTGTCGGGGCCCTGCGCCCGACCGAAAGATGGCGGGTGGCCGCGGCCGTGCACTCGGTGCGGGCCGTTCCCCGTGCCGACCTGTCGGTGCTGGCCGACGCCGCGGGCGCGGCGCGCTGGCCGGTGCACGCCCACCTGTCCGAGCAGCCCGGCGAGAACCTCGCCTGTGAGTCCTTCTACGGCTGCAGCCCCACCCGGCTGCTGGCCGACGAGGGGATGCTGACGCCCGCCGCCTCGCTGGTGCACGCCACGCACCTCGGCGACGACGACATCGCCCTGCTCGGGGGCGCCGGCGCCTGCGCGGTGCTGTGCCCGACCACCGAGCGCGACCTGGCCGACGGCATCGGGCCGGCCCGGGCGCTGGCCGACGCCGGGGCGCGCCTCGCCGTCGGCTCCGACCAGCAGGCCGTGGTCGACCCGTTCGAGGAGGTGCGGGGGGTCGAGATGCACGAGCGGCTCGAGAGCCTCGAGCGCGGGCGCTTCTCGCCGGTCGACCTGCTCGCCATGGGGACCTACGAGGGGTACCGCTCGCTCGGCTGGGACGACGGCGGCATCCTCGCCCACCACCACGTGGCCGACCTGGTGGCGGTGCGCACCGACAGCGTCCGCACCGCCGGGTGTGCGGTCGACCAGATCCTGTACGCCGCTACCTCGGCCGACGTCACCGACGTCGTGGTCGCCGGCGAGCACGTGGTGGCGGACGGGCGGCACCGGCTGGGCGACGTCGGCCGGCTGCTGGCGGAGGCCATCGGGCGGGTGCGCGGGTGACCGCCCGCCTGGTCACCGGCATCGGGGCACTCGTCACCTGCGCCGGCCCCGGCGGCGACGTGCCCGTGGGCGACCGCTCGCTCGACGCCGCGACCCGGCTCGGGGTGGTCGAGGGCGCCGCGGTCGTGGTCGAGGACGGATGGGTCGCCTGGGTGGGCCCGGCGGCACAGGCCCCGGCCGCCGACGACCGCGTCGACCTCCAGGGCCGCGCCGTCGTCCCCGGGTTCGTCGACAGCCACGCGCACCTGGTCTCGGCCGGTGACCGGGCCGCGGAGTTCGCCGCCCGGATGGCGGGAACGCCCTACGACGGCGGTGGCATCGGCGTGTCGGTGGCGGCCACCCGCGCGGCCTCCGACGACGAGCTGCGGGCCCTGCTGGCCGCCCGCGTGGCCGAGGCGCGGGCGCTCGGGACGACCACCCTCGAGGTCAAGAGTGGCTACGGCCTCACCGTCGAGGACGAGGCGCGCGCGCTGCGGCTCGCGGCCGAGGTCACCGACGAGACGACCTTCCTCGGGGCACACGTCGTCCCGGCCGAGTGGCGCGACGACCGCGGCGGCTACCTCGACCTCGTGACCGGCCCGATGCTGGCCGCCTGCGCCCCGCACGCCCACTGGGTCGACGTGTTCTGCGAGCCGCGCAGCCCGCACGCCTTCACCGCCGAGGAGGCCCGGCGGGTGCTGCTGGCCGGGCGCGCGGCCGGGCTCGGCCTGCGGGTGCACGGCAACCAGCTCGGGCCCGGGCCGGGGGTGCGCCTGGCCGTCGAGCTCGGGGCGGCCTCGGTCGACCACTGCACCTTCCTCGACGACGCCGACGTGGACGCGCTGGCGGCGGCGTCCGACACCACGGTGGCGACGCTGCTGCCCGGAGTGGAGTTCTCGACCCGGATGCCCTACCCCGACGCGCGCCGGCTGCTCGCGGCCGGGGCCTCGGTGGCGCTGGCCTCCGACTGCAACCCCGGCACCTGCAACACCGCGGCGATGCCGTTCGTCATCGCGCTCGCCGTGCGCGAGCTGCGGATGACCGGGGCCGAGGCGCTGGTGGCGGCGACCGTGGGGGGCGCCCGGGCTCTGCGCCGCACCGACGTGGGGCGGGTGGCGGTCGGCGCCCGGGCCGACCTGGCCGTCCTCGAGGCCCCGTCGTACGAGCACCTGGCCTACCGGCCGGGGATGCCGCTGGCCCGCGCCCTCAGCTGACGGGCTGGTCCTTGATCTCCTTGGGCAGGTGCCCGGCGGAGCTGCGGTAGTACTGCGCGGCCTTGCGCTCGGTGAAGGTGCGGGCGGCCCCGACGGCCAGGCCGGTGACGGCGGCGTAGGCGAGGGCCTTGGCGAGGGGGGCGTCGGGGTTCTTGGGGTTGATCTCGTCGTGCCCGGTCTTGGCCCACACCAGGTTGACCACCTTGGTGGCGAGGACGCCGGCGAGGATGGCGCCCCCCGTGCCGAGCAGCTTCCAGGCGGCGGTTCCCATGGGCGGTCCTTCCGAAGTGCGCAGGTCAGGCGGGCCGCCCGACCGGTCCTGGCCACTCTAACCGCGGCGGGGTTATGCTCGGGGAGTCCAACGACAGGGGAGCGCCCTAGCGCTGAGAGTGCGGTTCGCCGCAGACCCTCGAACCTGATCCGGTTAGCACCGGCGAAGGGAGTCGGGAATCTCAGGTGTGCTCCACCGTCATGCGCTCCCCCGGGGCGGGTGGTGGTGGCGCACGCCTCCCCGAGGTCACCCACGACCACGGGAGAAGCAGAACATGGCTACGAGCACCACCGAGGCGCCGCCCACCCGGCGCAGCATCACCGCGACCCGCCCGCTCCTGGGCTGGCGCACCGTCGACATCCTCACCATCGCCTTCCTCGGCGCGGCCTTCGGCGTCGCGTTCTGGGGCTGGGGGATCTTCTACAACGGCCCGATCACCGCGCTGAAGATCGGCTACGCCCCGCTGATGGGCCTGTTCACCGGGCCCTGGCTGCTCGCCGGCGTGGTCGGCGGCCTCGTCGTCCGTCGTCCCGGCGCGGCCCTGTTCTGCGAGGTCGTCGCCGCTCTGGTCTCGATGCTCCCCGGCACCGAGTGGGGTGCGACCGTCCTGGTCTCGGGCATCGCCCAGGGCCTCGGCGCCGAGATCGCCTTCGCCCTCCTGGGCTACCGGTTCTTCGGGGTCGGCGCGGCCGCGCTGGCGGGCGTGCTCTCGACGCCGCTGGAGTGGCTGTTCGAGACGGTGAAGTTCCCGGCGTCCTGGTCGGGTCGCCCGGTCCTCGGCATCCTCGCCGACGGCGGCGGCTGGTACGCCGAGTGGGGCGTGGGCGACAAGCTCGCCTACCTCGCGACGATGGCGGTCAGCGGGGTGGTGCTGGCCGGCGTCCTCGGCTGGCTGCTCACCCGGGCCCTGGCCCGTGCGGGCGCGCTGTCGGCGTTCCCCCCCGGCCAGGAGCTGCGGGAGAGTCACGCTGTCTGACGACGTCGCGGTCGGCACCCGCGGGCGGGTCGAGGTCAGCGGCCTCACCTGGCGGCCGTTCGGCCGTCGCGAGCCCGTCCTGCGGGGCGTCGACCTCACCCTGGAGCCCGGCGAGCGCGTGCTGCTCGTCGGGCCCTCGGGGTCGGGCAAGTCCACCCTCCTGCGGGCGCTCACCGGGCTGCTGGGCTCGGTCGAGGCCGGCGAGCTCAGCGGAGCGGTGACCCTCGACGGCACCGCCCCCGGCTCACGTCCCGGAGCAGTCGGTCTGGTGCTCCAGGAACCGGGCGCCGGGGTGGTGGCCGCCACGGTCGGGCGTGACGTCGCGTTCGGCCTCGAGAACACCGGCGTCGAGCGGTCGGCGATGCCCGCACGGGTCGCGGCGGCCCTGCGCGCCGTCGGGCTCGGCGACCTGCCCCTCGACACCCCCACGTCGGCGCTCTCGGGCGGGCAGACGCAGCGCCTGGCGCTGGCCGGCACCCTGGCGCTCGACCCCGCGGTCGTCCTGCTCGACGAGCCGACCGCGATGCTCGACCCCGGCTGCGCGGCCGAGGTGCGCGAGGCGGTCGCGGCCCTCACCGCGGACCCCGGCCCGGATGCCGCCCGCACCCTCGTCGTCGTCGAGCACGTGCTGGGCCCGTGGGTCGACCTCGTCGACCGCCTCGTCGTGCTGTCGTCCGACGGCGAGGTCGTGGCCGACGGGCCGGTGCACGACGTGCTGGCCGAGCGCCGCGAGGAGCTGCTGGGGATGGGGCTCTGGGTGCCCGGCGCCCCGGCACCCGAGCCCCTGACGGTCGACCCCGCGCTCCTGGACCCCATGCTCCTGGACCCGACGCGGTCGGGGATGGTGGCCGCGCCGTTCTCGGTCGAGCGCACCACCCGGCTGCTCGACGGCACCGCCCGCACCGTGCGCGCCGCCGCCCTCGACGACGCCCTCGACGCGCGGCCCGGCACCCTCACGGCCCTCGTGGGCCCCAGCGGCGCGGGCAAGTCGACCCTGCTGTCGGCCCTGGCCGGCTTCCTCACCCCCACCCCCGCGGATGCCGTGCGGGTCGGCCCCGGTGCGGCCGACCCGGCCTCCCTGGACGCGCGCGCCCTCGCCGGCACCCTCGCCTGGGTGCCCCAGTGGGCGAGCTCGACCCTCGTGGCCCGCACCGTCCTCGACGAGGTGCTGGTCACGGCACGTGCCCTCGGCCGCGACGACGCGGCCGAGGTGCCCCGCGCCCGGGCGCTGCTCGCCGCTCTGGGGCTGTCGCACCTCGAGCGCGCCGACCCCCGCGAGCTCTCCGGGGGCGAGCAGCGCCGCCTCGCGGTGGCCGCGGCCCTCCACCACGGCCCCCCCGTCCTCCTGGCCGACGAGCCGACCGTCGGCCAGGACCGCCACACCTGGGCCGCCGTCGTCGGGCTCGTCGCCGCCTACCGGCGAGCCGGGGGAGCCGTCGTCGCGGCCACCCACGACGCGGCCGTCGTCGCCCGCGCCGAAGTCGTGCACCGGGTGACGGCCCCCGCACGCCCCGCCGCGCCCCCGCCCGCGCGGGCCCCGCTGGTGGCGCGCTGCGGGCCGCTGGCGCTCCTCGCCGGCGCGCTGCTCGGCATCCCGGCCGGGGTGCTCTCACCGCACTGGGGCACGAGCCTGGCCGTCCTGGCCGTGCAGGTCGCCCTCGCGGTCGTCGGCCTCAGCGCGCCGGGCAACGGCCACGCCCCGGGCGGGCGGCTGCGCACGGTCGCGCTGCGCACCGCGCCCGGTCTGCTGGCGGCCCTGTCGGTCGGCTGGTCGACCTGGTGGCTGGCGGGGCACGACGTGGACGCCGCTCTCACCGTCGCGCTCCGCGTCCTGGTGATCGTGGTGCCGTCGGCCGTCCTGGTGCCCTGGGTCGACCCCGACCGCCTCGGCGACCATCTCGCCCAGCGGCTCGGGCTGCCCGACCGGCCGGTGGTGGCCGTCGCGGCCGCCCTCCAGCGGGTGCACACTTTCGGTGCCGTCTGGAGCGAGATCGGCCGGGCCCGACGGGTCCGCGCCCTCGGGGTCTCGGCCCGCCGCCCGGCCACGGTCGTGGCCCACGTCTCGGCCCTCACGATGGGTCTGCTGGTACGCACCCTGCGCGCCGCCGCCGAGCTGGCGGTGGCCATGGACGCCCGCGGCTTCGCCACCGCGCAGCGCCGCACCTGGTGGGCTCCGGCCCCCTGGCGTCTCCGCGACACCGTGCTGGTGGCCCTGGCCGCGCTCCCGCTCGTCGTCGCCACGACCGTGCGCTGACGGCAGGCATACTGGTCGTTCGTGTCTGCCGCCTCCGTGACCACGCCCGCCGTGCGGGTCCGCATCCCCCGCGAGATCTGGGTCCTCATCGCCGCGGCCTTCGTGATCGCCCTCGGGTTCGGGCTCATCACCCCGGTCCTGCCGCAGTTCGCGCAGAGCTTCGGGGTGGGTGCCACCGCCAGCAGCATCGTGGTCAGCGCCTTCGCGTTCTTCCGCCTCGTCTTCGCCCCCGCGGGCGGCCGGCTCATCGCCCGGGTCGGGGAGCGGCCGATCTACCTGGCGGGCCTGCTGATCGTCGCGGCCTCCAGCGCCGGCACCGCCTTCGCACACTCCTACTGGCAGCTGCTGGTCTACCGCGGCCTCGGTGGCATCGGCTCGGTCATGTTCACCGTGTCGGCGGTCGCCCTCATCGTGCGGCTCGCGCCCCCCGCCATCCGGGCGCGGGTGTCGTCGGCCTACGCCTCGGCGTTCCTCATCGGCGGCGTCGGCGGCCCGGTGGTCGGCGGTCTGCTCGGTGGCCTCGGGCTGCGGGTGCCGTTCCTCGCCTACGCCGCGGCCCTGGTGCTCGCCGCCGCCATCGTCTTCTTCTTCCTGCAGAGCGCCTCGCTGCGGCCGAAGGAGGGGGCGCCGACGCTGCCGGTCATGCGGGTGCGCGACGGCTGGGGCGACAGCGCCTACCGCGCCGCCGTGGCGTCGGGCTTCGCCAACGGCTGGGCCAACTTCGGGGTGCGCAACGCCATCCTGCCGCTGTTCGCGGTGGCCGTCATCGCCGACGACCCGCGGGTGGCCGGCTTCGCGCTCGCCGTGTTCGCGGCCGGCAACGCGCTGGGCATCACCTTCACCGGCCGCACCTCCGACCGGGTGGGGCGCAAGCCCTACATCATCGGCGGCCTGGTCGTCTCGGGCCTGGCCACCGCGGCCACCGGGCTCGCCACGAACCTGCCGATGCTGCTGGCCCTCTCCGTCGTCGCCGGCATCGGGGCCGGCACCCTCAACCCCGCACAGCAGGCCACCCTGGCCGATGTGGTCGGGCGCGAGCGCAACGGCGGCCCCGCCCTGGCGGCCTTCCAGATGTCCGCCGACACCGGCGCCATCATCGGGCCGGTCGTGGCGGGGCTGCTCGTCGACCGCGGCAGCTTCGGCCTGGCGTTCGCGGCCACCGGGGTGATCACGCTGCTGGCGGTCCTGCCGTGGCTGCGCGGCCGTGAGACGCACCCGGTGCGGGTCCCCTCGGGGGCCTGACCGCCGCTTCCCCGAGCCCGCGGCGCGTACGTTCAGCACGACGCCGGGCCGTCCACCACGCGGTGGACGGCCCGGCGCCGGTGGTCGGGCTGGGTCAGTCGTCGTGCCCGGCGCGCAGGTCCCAGGTGATCTCCCAGGTGACGTTGTCGCCGTGCTGCTGGGTCCAGAAGGTCCGCCAGGCCTGCGAGCGGACGTTCGGCAGCTTGGCGCCGAGGATGCCGGCCGGGGTCGGGTCGCCGTCGGACACGTGGATGCCGGTGATCTCGTTGTCGCCGTCGTTGTACTTCGGGCCGCCCGCCGCGTCGAAGGTGGCCGACGCGTCGCGCCCCTCGGCGAGGAAGCGCACGACCGAGGGGGCGGCGCCGCGCCGCTCGCCCCGGCCGAGGTCGATCACGTAGCCGGAGTCGAGGGCGTTGCGCTGCTGGTGCAGCCCGTCGCCCGCGTCCTCGACCACCAGCAGCGAGTCCCGGGCCGCGAAGGTGATGTTGTCGAAGCCGGTGTGCTCCTGGTCGCCACCGGTCACCAGCGAGATCGTGCCGGTCTCGGCGCCGGCGCTCTTCTGGGCGATGCGGAACACCCCGCCGTAGGCGCCGGGCAGCGTGCTCGAGGTGCTGGTGTCGCCGGTCTCGGTGAAGTAGAACTCGCGGAAGTCGGTGCCGGGCCGGAAGACGCCGTTCTCGGGGCGCTTCAGCGGGGTGGCCCCGGCGGCCGCGGCCCCGGCGGTGGCGGCCACCGACGAGGTGCCGGTGGAGACGTCGACCCAGCGGGTGCGGAACGAGGTCCCCTGGGTGTGCAGCGACGCGATGAAGGCATCCGACGGGTCGGCCTGCAGCTGCGACGCCAGCACCGGCGTGCCGTCGGCGCGCTGGATCTGCAGCGCCTGCAGGGTCCCGCCGGCCGTGAGGTCGGTGCGGTCGGCCGGGCGGAAGCGGTAGACGTAGGAGTTCGGCGCCTTGCCGCCGGCGGCCGCCGCGCCGCCGATGTCCTCGACCAGCCAGACATTGCCGTCGCCGTCGTTCTGGATGCCCTCGTAGCCGCCCGAGCCAAGCGCGGTGAGGCGGGTGGCCTTGCCGTCGACGGCGTCGCCCTGGCCGTCGAGCGAGACCCCGAAGACGCCGCCGTTGGGCGCGCCCGACTCGGCGGTCAGCAGCAGCTGGTGCGAGAAGGGGTCCCAGGTCATGCCGTCGATGGTGGGGAAGACGGCCCCGGTGCTGTCGACGTCACTGACCAGCGTGACGCGCTTCGTGGGGTCGGTCTGGTCGAGGTCGATGCGGGTGACGTACCCGCGCGGTCCGGCCTCGTGACCCTGGTAGAGGTAGTGGTGGCCGCCGAACACGAGGTAGACGTTCTTGTCGGGCTCGGTCTTGTTGGCCTCGGTCGCCGCCTGGGTGAGCGGGCCGCCGAGGGTCGTGTTGTAGCCGTAGTGGGTGACGCCGTTCGCGGCGTCGGGGTTGGTCAGGGGCAGGGCCCCCCAGGCCACCGGGACCTGGCGGGCGCTGGGGGTGAGGACGTTGTTCTCGACGCCGACGCGCGGGTTGGCGTACGGGACGGGGGCGACCGAGAAGCCGGAGTCGGCCTGGGCGGGGGAGGAGACCAGCGCGGCGCCGACGGCGACCGCGGCGAGGGCCGCGCACGTCGTGGCCTTCGCGAGGGGGGACTGCAGCATGGGGTGACCTTCCGATGACGACGTGGTTCCAGGGGGGCCCTGGACCCAGGGGTCAGCGTGCGTCCTGCTGCGTGACGGCCGCCCGGCCGTCAGGGGACGGGGGGATGAACACCGGCCGTCCGGCCGCGGCCCGTCCTCACTCCCGTCTCAGGAAGTGGCGACGGCGTGGTCGCTGCCGGCCTCCTGCACGGTGCGCGGCATCACGAAGGAGGCGAGCAGCATCGTGACCGACACCGCCGCCGCGACGAGGAAGACCACCTGGAGGGCGGGCCCCAGCACGCCCGGCGGCAGCGACTCCAGGTCGTCGGGGGTACGCCCGAGCCGGTCGTGCACCACGGTGTTGGCCACCGCGCCGAACGCCGCGACGCCCACGGCGCTGCCGACCGAGCGCGCGAAGATCGAGGCGCTGGTGGCCACGCCCCGCTCGTTCCAGGCCACCGCCGACTGCGCCGCGACCAGCGACGGGCTGGCCACGTAGCCGAAGCCGAGACCCAGCACCAGGCACGCGCCGGCGAGCAGCCACACCGAGCTGCTCGGGCGCACGAGCAGCAGGATGCCCGAGCCGAGCACCGCGAACACCGAGCCGATGAGCATGGTGGTGCGGAAGCCCAGGCGCAGGTACAGCCGCCCGGCGGTCGAGGCCGCGATCGGCCAGCCGATGGTCATGGCGGCCAGCGCGAAACCGGCCACGATGGCGCCCGTGCCCAGCACCCCCTGGGCGTAGAGCGGCACGTACGAGGTGAGGCCCAGCAGCATCACGCCGACGACGAGCGAGACCAGCATCGCGCCCCCCACCACCCGGTGCCGGAAGACCCACAGCGGCAGGACCGGCTCGGCCGCCCGGCGCTCGACGACGACGAAGGCCACGAGCAGGACGACGGAGGCCACGAACAGCCCGATGCTGACCGGCGAGGCCCAGCCCCAGAGGACCCCGCCCTCGAGGAGCGCGACCAGCAGCGCCACCGTGCCCAGCAGCAGGAGCACCGTCCCGGCGTAGTCGATGCGGGGGCGGGCGGCGGCCGGGCGTGGGGTCTCGCTGAACCGGCGCCACAGCATCCAGGCCGCGGCCAGCCCGAGGGGGAGGTTGACGAAGAAGATCCAGCGCCAGGTCAGGGCCTCCGAGAAGACGCCGCCGAGCGTCGGGCCGACCAGCGACGCCACCGCCCACACCGAGGCGATGTAGCCCTGCACGGTCGCGCGCTCGGCCACCGAGTAGATGTCGCCGACGATCGTCATCCCGATCGGCTGGATGGCACCGGCCCCCAGGCCCTGCAGGGCGCGGAACGCGATGAGCGATCCCATCGACCAGGCCGCGCCGCACAGGAGCGACCCGACCACGAACAGGCCGATGCCCACCAGCATCACGGTCTTGCGGCCGTAGAGGTCGGCGATCTTGCCGTACACGGGTACCGAGACCGCCTGCGCCAGGACGTAGATCGAGAACAACCAGGGGAACTGGGTGAGGCCGCCGAGGTCACGCACGACGGCGGGCACGGCGGTGGCCAGGATGGTGGCGTCGATGGCCACGAGGCCGGTGCTCAGCATCACGGCGAGCAGCACGGGGCCGCGAGCGCTGCGCAGGCCGACGTCGGCTCGGGGGACTCGGGCCGCGGTGGAGGTCGTCACCGCAGGACCAACCGCGCGGGGCGGCGCGGCATTCCGGGGTTGCACACGGCACGGAGGTGCTCGCTACCGGGGCCCCTCGCGAGGGCCCGGCTACCAGCTGGTCTCGACGCAGGAGCGGGTGCCCCGCGGCTCCACCTGGAGGGTGGCGTGGTCGATGCCGTAACGCTCGCGCAGGGTGCGGCCGGCGGCGTCGAGGACCCGCCCGGGGTCGGCCCCGTCGGCACACACCAGGTGCGCGGTCGCCACGTTCATCCCCGAGGTCAGGGTCCACAGGTGCAGGTCGTGCACGTCGAGCACGTCGGGGACGGCCCGCAGCGCGGCCTCGGCCTCGTCGGGGTGGATGCCGGCGGGCGCGTGCTGGGCCAGGACGCCGAGCACCTCGCGGCCCAGCACCACGGCCCGGACGGCCACGAACACCGCGATGGCCAGGGCCACGACGGTGTCCCAGACGGCGTCGCCGGTGGCGGCGACCAGGCCGCCGGCCGCGAGCACCCCTAGGGATCCCACGGTGTCGGCGACGACCTCGAGGTAGGCGCCCTTGACGTTGAGGCTGTCGGCGGCGCCCCCGCGCAGCAGCAGCAGCGACACCACGTTGACGACCAGCCCGAGGCCGCCGACCACGAGCATCGCGCCGGTGGCGACCTGGGGCTCGGAGCCGATGCGGGCCACGGCCTCGACCACGATGTAGACCGACACCCCGAGCATGAGCAGCACGGCGAGGCCGGAGGCGAAGACCTCGGCGCGGTAGGAGCCGTAGGTGCGCCGCCCGGTGGTGTCGGCGCGGGTGGCGATGCGGGTGGCCACCAGCGCGGCGCCGAGGGCCACGACGTCGGCGGCCATGTGCCCGGCGTCGCTCATCAGGGCCAGCGACCCGCTGAGCAGCCCGGTGACCAGCTCGACGACGAAGAACAGCGCGACCAGCACGAAGGCGACCTGCAGCCGCCAGCGGTGGGCGGCCCCGGCGTGCCCGGAGCCGCCGTGCCCGTGCCCGTGTCCCGAGCCCATCGGTGCCTCTCCGCCGTCGCGCGTTCGCCCGGACGGCTGAGCAGGACGCTACCCCGCGGGGTCACGGCGTCGTCGAAGGACGAGCATGACCAGGGCGGCGAGGCGAGGCGGCTGTCCCGGGACCTTCGGCCCGGTAGCGTGCCGGCGTGACCGCCGCGCTGACCCCTGCGGAACGAGCCGTCGTCGACGCGCTCGACCCCGACCGACTCGTCGCGACCCTGGCCGAGCTCGTCCGGGTCCCCAGCATCACCGGCACCGCGGCCGAGGGCGAGGTCCAGCACCTGCTCGCGGACCGGTACCGCGCCGCCGGCCTGGAGGTCGACCTGTGGCGCGACGACGTGGACGCGCTGCGGGCCGCGCCCGGCTTCCCGGGCGCCGAGGCCCCGCGCGACGAGGTGTGGGGGCTGGTCGGCACCACCCCGGGCGACGGGCCGCCGGCGCTGGTCCTCCAGGGGCACGTCGACGTCGTCCCGGTCGGGGACCCCGCGGCCTGGGCCCACGACCCGTTCGGGGCGGTCGTCGAGGGCGGGCGCCTCCACGGCCGCGGTGCCTGCGACATGAAGGCGGGCGTGGCCGCCGCCCTGGCGGTGGCCGAGGCGCTGCACGCCACCGGCCTGCCGGCCCGGCGCCGGCTGGCGCTGCATTCCGTGGTCAGCGAGGAGGACGGCGGCCTCGGGGCGTTCGCGACGCTGCGGCGCGGGCACACCGGCGAGGCGGCCGTCATCAACGAGCCCACCGGCGGCCGGCTCCTGGTCGCGAACGCCGGGGCGCTGACCTTCCGGCTCGAGGTGCCGGGGCGGGCGGCGCACGGCAGCACCCGCCTCGAGGGCGTCTCGGCCCTCGACGGGTTCGCGCTCGTCCATGCGGCGCTGCGTGAGCTCGAGACAACCCGCAACACCGACCTCCACCCCCTCTTCGCCGGCGACCGGCTGCCCTACGCGCTCTCGGTCGGCACCGTGCGGGCCGGCGACTGGGCCAGCACCGTGCCCGACCTCCTGGTGGCCGAGGGGCGGCTGGGGGTCGCGCTCGGCGAGGACCCCGCCGACGCCCGGGCCGCCTTCGCCGATGCGGTCCGCCGGGCCGCCGACACCGACCCCTGGCTGCGTGAGCATCCGCCCGTGGTCACCTGGCCCGGGGGCCAGTTCGCGTCGGGGGAGCTCGTGCCCGGGCATCCGTTGGCCGACGAGGTCGCGAGCGCCGCCGAGTCGGTGGGCCTGCCGCGCCCGGCCGAGGCCGGGGCGCCCTACGGCTCCGACCTGCGCCTCTACGCGGCCGCCGGCATCCCGACGCTGCAGTTCGGCCCGGGCGACGTGCGCGTGGCCCACTCGCCCCACGAGTCGGTGGCGCTCGACGAGCTCGTCGCGGTGGCGCGGGCGCTCGCGGTCCTGGCCGTCCGGCGGCTCGGCGTCGGCTGAGCCGGGCGTGACGACGCGGATGGGAGAGTGGGGCCATGAGCCAGCCCGACGTGACCATCGACGGGCTCCCGGCCCGCTACGCCACCCGTCGGCCCGAGGCGGCGGACGCCCCGGCGGTGACGGCGCTGCTGGCCGCCCACCAGGTCGCGGCCAAGGGCTCGTCGGGGGCCGACGAGCATGCGGTGCTGGTCCTGCTGGCGGGCACCGGCTCGTGGACCCGTCGGCAGGCCCTGGTCGAGGCCGCCGACGGGCGGCTCGTGGCCTGGCTGTCGGTGCACGACCGCGCGGCCGGGCGCACCCTGGTCGAGGTCACGGTGAGCCCCGACCTCCCCGGCGACGAGGCGGCCGAGCTGGCGGGGCACCTGTTCGCCGCCGGTGAGCGCCACGCCCGCGACATCGCCACCATGCGCGGGCTGCGGACGACCCTGCTCGACACCGGCGCCTACGCCGACGACCCCCGCCAGCGCCGCTGGCTCGAGGCGGCCGGCTACCGGCACACCCGCACCTGGCTGCAGATGAGCCGCCCGGTGACGCCCGACGAGGCGACGGGGATGCCGGGGCCGCGGGAGGGCGTGGTGGTCCGCCCGGTCGACCGCCACGAGGACGGGCTCCCGCTGGCCCAGGATCTCCAGGCCGTGCACCGCGTGCTCGAGGAGTCGTTCCAGGACCACTTCAGCTCGTACCGGGAGTCGTTCCCGGAGTTCGTGATGCGGCTGCGTGAGGACCCCGGTCACCGCTGGGACCACTGGTGGCTCGCCACCGTCGCCACCGACGAGGGGGCCGTGCCCGCGGGTGCTGTGGTGTCCTCGGTGCTGACCCCCGACGCCACCGGGTGCGAGGGCAGCTACGTCGACTACATCGGCGTGCACCGCCGGGCCAGGGGTCGCGGCGTGGCCAAGGCCCTCCTGCACGAGGTCATCGCCGACGCCGCGCGGCGTGGCCGCAACCGGGTGGGGCTCGAGGTCGACGCCGACAGCCCGACCGGGGCCGACGGGCTCTACGCCTCGATGGGCTGGGTCACGGCCTACCGCACCGAGTCCTGGCATCGCGACCTCGACGTGTGAGGCGGCGCGCCCGGCACGAGCCCGCAGTCAGCGCGCGATGTCGACGACCAGCCGGCTGGGGTTCGTCATCGTCGTCACCTTGAAGGGCCGCCGGCCGCCGGTGAGCCCGATGAACTCCTGACCGACGCCCTCGAAGCCGCCCCACAGTGCAGATGCCGCCGCGATGCCGGTGCCCTTCAGCGTCGACGGCAGAGGGTCCTCGGGCGTCGGGGCCGACTCGCCGGGCATCCCGAGGGAGGTCACCAGCACCTCGAGCCACACGTCGCCCGGCACGTCGCTGACGTTCCCCGAGCCGTCCTCGACGGGCTGGTCGACGTAGCGGACCTGGTAGGCGGGGGCGTCCGAGCCGGTGAACTCGTACACGACGCGGACGTAGCCGGTGTGCTGCCCGACCCGCGCCTCGCGGCCCACGCCGAGGTCGGCCGAGAGGTCGGGCCAGCCCCGGGAGCTCCGGTCGGCGAGCGAGAAGCCGGCGAGGGACGGCGACGGCGACGGGGTGGGGGTGGGCGTGGCGGAGGGGGAGGGCGAGGCGGACCCCGACGCGCCGGGGCTCTCCGAGCTCGCGCTCACCGACGGGTCGGGCGTCGCGCCGGGCTCCTTCGTGCCGCTCGAGGTGCACCCGGCGGTCAGGCCCGCGACGAGCGCGAGCGCGACGGCACCGGCCAGGGGGTGACGGAGCGACGACGGCGGGATGCGGTTCACCCCTCCATGGTCGAGCACGGCCGGGCCCCGGTGTGGGACCTACGTCCCGGTCGTACGCTGCGGGCATGAACACGAGCGGGGCGTCGGCATCCATCCACTCGGGTCTGGGGCCCCTGGCCGACCTCGCCGAGGCGCTCGTCCCCTCCGGTGGGGGGCGGGCGCTGCTCGGTGTGTGCGGGGTCCCGGGCGCGGGCAAGTCGACCCTGGCGGAGGCCCTCGTCGCCGAGCTGGCCCGCCGGCACGGGCCGGGGTTCGTGGCCCACGTCCCGATGGACGGGTACCACCTGGCTGACGTGCAGCTCGAGCGGCTCGGGCTGCGCGACCGCAAGGGTGCCCCCGAGACCTTCGACGCCCTGGGCTACGCCGCGCTGTTGCGCCGGCTGCGCGAGGACGTCGAGCGCGACGTCTACGCCCCCGACTTCGAGCGCACCCTCGAGCAGCCGATCGCGGGGGCCATGGTGGTCCCGGGGGGTTCGCGGCTCGTCGTCACCGAGGGCAACTACCTCCTGCTCGACGACCCGGGATGGCGGGAGGCGCGGGCCGCGCTCGACGCCGTGTGGTTCGTCGACGGCGACGACGAGGTGCGCCGCTCGCGGCTGGTCGCCCGGCACGTGGCGTTCGGCAAGACCCCAGAAGCGGCGGCGGCCTGGGTGAGCGCGGTGGACGAGCCCAACGCCGCGATGGTGCGGGCCGGCCGGGGGGCCGCCGACCGCGTCGTCCTGGTGGCCGACGACGGCTGGCGGCTCCCCGACTGAGGGGGCCCGGCCCGCGAGGTTCTCAGGCGCGCAGGGCCTGCGCGAGCTCGCGGTAGTGCGTGACGAGGCCGTCCATGTCGTCCTGGGTGTGGGCGAGCGAGACCAGCCACTGCTCGTCGAGCCCGGGCGGGGTGAGGATCTGGCGGTTGACGCCCCAGAGCCATGACAGCTCGGCCACGGCGAAGTCGGTGGCCTTGTAGTCGCGGTAGTTGCGCACCGGCGCGGTGGCCCAGGTGACGCAGCCCTTGACTCCGAGCGAGACGGTGTGGGCGGGCAGCTCGAACTCGTCGATGACGGCGTCGAGCGCCTCGAGCGCACGGACGTTGATGTCCTCGGCGCCCTGGAGGGCCTCGCGGGTGCAGACCTCGTGCACGGCCTTGGCGGCCGCCATCACCAGCGGGTTGCCGTTGTAGGTGCCGAAGTGCGCCATCCGCCCGTCGACCACGACCTCCATGACCTCGCTGGTGCCGCCGAAGGCCGCCAGCGGCAAGCCGCCGCCGATCGACTTGGCCAGGGTGATGAGGTCGGGCTTGACGCCGAGCCGCTGCGAGGCGCCGGCATAGCCGGCGGTCAGGCCGGTCTTGACCTCGTCGAGGATGAGCAGCACGCCGTGGGCGTCGCAGGCCTGGCGCACGCCGGCCAGGTAGCCCTCGTCGGGGAGCACGATGGCGAGGTTCTCGATGACCGGCTCCATGACCACGGCGGCGATGTCGCGGCCGTGCTCGCTCAGCATCCGCTCGAGGTAGGGCAGGTCGTTGTAGGGGACGACGTGCACGGTGCCGGCCTCGACGTCGAAGGGCACCTCGGGGATCGGCGCCTCGGCCGGGCCGATGTCCTCGAGCGCCGGCTTGACCGAGACCTGGAGGGCGTCGTAGCCGCCGTGGTAGCCGCCCTCGATCTTCACGATGGCCTTGCGGCCGGTGTAGGCGCGGGCGGCGCGGACGGCGTACATCAGCGACTCGGTGCCCGACTGGGTGAAGCGCAGCATGTCGAGGCCGAAGCGCTCCTGGTAGAGCTCGGCGACCTCGGTGGAGACCGGCGACGGCGTGACGAACAGGGTGCCGACCTCGCGCAGGGCGTGCTCGACGTGCTCGACGACGGTGGGGTTGAGGTGGCCGACGAGCATGGCGCCGAAGCCCATCGACAGGTCGAGCAGCTTGCGGCCGTCGACGTCGGTGAGCCACGCACCGCGGGCCGAGGCGATCGAGATGGGGTAGGGGTCCCAGTGCTGGAAGGAGCTGGTGACGCCCAGGGGCAGGACCTTGCTGGCGCGCTGGTACTCGTCGTGCGAGGCGCCGGTGCTGGCGGTGAAGCGGTCCCACTCCTGCTGCAGGAGCTGCTGCACGCGGGCCTGGTCGACGGGGGTCGACGAGCTGGGGATGCGGCGCCGGGTGGCGGGGTCGGGCGCGGGCCACGCGTCGGTCATGGGGACTCCTTCAGAGGGATGCGAGAACACGGCAGATGTCCAGCATCATGCCAATTCCGTGGCTGATCCGCCAGTTGACGTACGGTTCGGTGCTCTACAGCGCCTATAAACCACGGATTCCGACGGCGGGTCAGTCCGACTGGCCGTAGAGGCCGGCGAGGGTGCTGCCGTCGGCCCAGTGGATGTTCCGGATGGGGTTGTCGGGGTCGTCCAGTCCCTTGTTGTAGGTGTACGACCCGCTCTCGTACAGCACCCACACGTGCTCGCTGCCGTCGGAGTTCCCGTAGGCGAGGCCCTCGATCATCGAGGGAGCGCGGAAGCAGAAGGACGTGCCGTCGGTGATGTCGGTCGTGTACGAGGTGGGGCGGACCCAGACGTTGCTGCGGTCGTTGCGGCCGTACGAGGTCCCGAAGACGAATCGGCTGCCGACCACGGTCATCCCCTGGGTCTTGGACGGGACCCAGCGCTTGGTGCCGGTGTAGGTCAGCGAGCCGTCGCCGTTCGGGCGGTACTGCCACATGCTCTGGTGGCTCGTCGAGCTGAAGTCACCGGTCCAGAGAGTGCCGTTGTAGCCGCCCTGGTTGCCGAGGAAGGACGCGATGCCCGCCACGTTCTGGGTGCTCTTCGGGTCGTGGGTGCTGTTGTCGTTCGCGGCCGCGAGCTCTGAACGGACCGTCCCGGCGGTCCAGTAGCGCACGATCCCCTCCCCGCCGACGTAGACGTAGCCCCCGAGGACGGCGACGCCGCCGGCGTGCGTGGTCGGGATCAGCATCCGGCCCAGGCTGTCGCCGCGGTTGGTGCCGCTGAGCACGACCCCGAAGACGGCGCTGGGGCCGTCGGGGTCGCCGTTGCCGTCCCCGTCGTGGTAGGCCGAGATGAGGAGGACGTCCTCGGAGGTGCCGTTCCAGTCGTTCCAGTAGGCGAGCCCCTGCGGCACGTACCGCCCGTCGAGCAGGCCGCCCGGGATGGCCACGCTGTTGTGGAAGGTGCTGTCGTACGTCGTGCTGGCCGACGGTCCTGGGTACCAGGGGTCCGACCCCTGGGTCGTGCGACAGTTCGCGTCCTCGGCCGACGCTGCCTGCGGCGTGCCGACGACCACCAGCCCGCCCAACGTCGCCGCGGCGACCACGGCCGCCACCTGCTTCATACGCCCCATCGACTGCTCCCCTCCGCGTTCCCCGGCCGTCCTGCGACCCCCGGTGGCCAGCGTCGTACCGGCTCGACGCACGCTACTCAGGAAACGTTCAGACCCGAAGCGCAGCGGTGGGGGAGCGCTCCCCCAGCGCGGTGCGCGCCCCCGTGGATGAGGCGTTCGACGTCGAGGACCGGGTGTCGGTGGTCGTGTCTAGGTTTGGTCCATGGAGGGGATCCGCACTGCACTCGTCGACCGGCCGCCGGCCGGCGGGTCGGTGCGCGCAGCGGTCGCTGCCCTGCGGGAGTCGCTGGCGCACAGCGACATCGGCGCGATGGGTGACAGTGAGCGGCTGGCCCTGATCGCCGAGCTGGAACGGCTGAAGGGTAGTGCCAGCGCGTGCCAGATGCGTGCCGCCGACGCTCTCCGGGTGTCGCGTCAGGAGTCGCGTCCCCAGGATGCCCTGCGGTCGGTGGGCTCGGAGGTGGCGTTGGCGCGGCGGGAGTCGCCGAGCCTGGGGGACCGGTTCGTGGGGGTGTCGCGGGCGTTGGTGGAGGAGATGCCGGCGACGTTGGCGGCGCTGACGGCGGGTGAGGTGGGGGAGCGCCACGCGGTGGAGCTGGTGCGCGAGACCGCCGCGTTGTCGCTCGCCGACCGCGCCGAGGTCGACCGTCGGCTCGCGGGGGTGCTCCCCGGGCTGGGATGGCGGGCCGCCGGCCGGGCTGCTCGCCGGGTGGCCGCCGAGCTCGACGCCGCGAGTGTGGTGCGGCGGATGGAGGCGGCGGTGCGCTCGCGCCGGGTGTCGGTGCGGCCGGCGCCCGACGGGATGGCGTACCTGACGGTGCTGGGGCCGCTGCGGGAGGTGGTCGGCGCGTACGCCGCCCTCCAGGCGCGCGCCCGCTCGGTGGTGGGTGGTCAGTGCGACGACGAGGGCGCCGAAGGCCGTGGTGTGGGCCCGGTGGCCGCCGACACCGCACTGCGGCTGATGGCGGGTCTCGCGCCGGGGCAGGTGCAGCCCGTCGAGGTCCAGCTCGTCATCACCGACCGTGCCCTCCTGGGCGTCGGCGACCAGGGCCGCTCGACGTCGGATCCGGCCCGCGTCCCGGGCCACGGCAGCGTCCCTGCCCCGGTCGCCCGGTCCTGGGTGCGCGGCGCCGGGCCTGCCTCGGTCTGGCTGCGGCGGCTGTACACCGCGCCGGGTGGGCGGGATCTGGTGGCGATGGACTCGCGGCGGCGCATCTTCAGCGGCTTGCTGCGCCGGATGCTGGTCCTGCGCGACGACGTGTGCAGTACCCCGTGGTGCGACGCGCCGATCGTGCACGCCGACCACGCCCACCCCGCCCGACTCGGTGGCGCGACCTCGTTCGGCAACGGCTCGGGCCGGTGCGCCCGGTGCAACCAGGTCAAGGAGGCGCCGGGCTGGCGCGTCGAGGTCGTGCGCGGGTCGCCGCACGAGCTGCTGATCCGGACGCCCTCGGGTGCGGTCCACCACTCCCTCGCGCCACCCCTCCTTGGATGGGGCACGGACCCGCCGGCCCCTTCGCCGCTCGAGCGACACCACGAGGCGCTGCTCGGCGCGTGAGCACGGCCGGGGTGACGGCCCTGGCCATCCCCGGGAACAGATGAGTGGACCCGAGAGTTGAGCCGAGTGAGATCAAGTTTGGTCCGGACGATTTGCTCAACCCGAACCGTCGGACCTAACGTGAGCGAGAAGCACTCAACCCGAGTCAGTAGAACCAAGGAGCATCCCCATGGCCCGTGCAGTCGGTATCGACCTCGGCACCACGAACAGTGCCGTCGCCGTCCTCGAGGGTGGCGAGCCCACCATCATCGCGAACGCCGAGGGCGGTCGCACCACCCCGTCGGTCGTCGCGTTCTCCAAGGGTGGTGAGGTGCTGGTCGGTGAGATCGCCAAGCGCCAGGCCGTCACCAACGCCGACCGCACCATCCGCTCCGTCAAGCGCCACATGGGCACCGACTGGGCCTCCGACGACGTCGACGGCAAGAAGTACAACGCGCAGGAGATCAGTGCGCGCATCCTCCAGAAGCTCAAGCGCGACGCCGAGTCCTACCTCGGTGAGACCGTCACCGACGCCGTCATCACCGTGCCCGCGTACTTCGACGACCACGAGCGGCAGGCCACCAAGGAGGCCGGCGAGATCGCCGGCCTGAACGTCCTGCGCATCGTCAACGAGCCCACCGCCGCGGCGCTGGCCTACGGCCTCGACAAGGGCAAGGAGGACGAGCTCATCCTCGTCTTCGACCTCGGCGGCGGCACCTTCGACGTCTCCCTCCTCGAGGTTGGCAAGGACCCCGACGACGGCTTCGCCACCATCCAGGTCAAGGCCACCTCGGGTGACAACCAGCTCGGCGGCGACGACTGGGACGAGCGCATCGTCAACCACCTCCTGACGACCGTGAAGAACACCTCGGGCGTCGACCTGGCCAAGGACAAGATCGCGATGCAGCGTCTGCGCGACGCCGCTGAGCAGGCCAAGAAGGAGCTGTCGTCCGCCTCGAGCACGAACATCTCCCTGCAGTACCTCTCGATGTCCGAGAACGGCCCGATCCACCTCGACGAGACGCTGACCCGCGCGCAGTTCGAGCAGATGACCAAGGACCTGCTCGACCGCACCAAGCAGCCCTTCCAGAACGTGATCAAGGACGCCGGCATCTCCGTCGGCGAGATCGACCACGTCGTGCTCGTCGGCGGCTCCACCCGGATGCCGGCGGTCAGCGCCCTGGTCAAGGAGCTCACCGGCGGCAAGGAGCCCAACAAGGGCGTCAACCCCGACGAGGTCGTCGCGCTCGGCGCGTCCCTGCAGGCCGGTGTCCTCAAGGGTGAGCGCAAGGACGTCCTGCTCATCGACGTCACGCCGCTCAGCCTCGGCATCGAGACCAAGGGTGGGCTGTTCACCAAGCTCATCGAGCGCAACACCGCCATCCCGACCAAGCGCAGCGAGGTCTTCTCGACGGCCGAGGACAACCAGCCGTCGGTGCTCATCCAGGTCTTCCAGGGCGAGCGCGAGATCGCGCAGCAGAACAAGCCGCTCGGCACCTTCGAGCTCTCCGGCATCGCCCCGGCGCCGCGCGGGGTCCCGCAGGTCGAGGTCACCTTCGACATCGACGCCAACGGCATCGTCAACGTCTCCGCCAAGGACCGCGGCACCGGCAAGGAGCAGAAGATCACCATCTCCGGCGGGTCCGCCCTGTCGAAGGAGGAGATCGAGCGGATGGTCAAGGACGCCGAGGCCCACGCCGACGAGGACAAGAAGCGCCGCGAGGAGACCGAGACCCGCAACATGGGTGAGTCGCTGGTGTTCTCCACCGAGAAGTTCCTCTCGGAGTCCGGTGACAAGGTCAGCGACGAGCACCGCGCGCCGGTCGACGCCGCCCTGGCCGACCTCAAGGAGGCCATCAAGCCCGACAGCGGCGCCTCCGTCGAGGACATCAAGGCCAAGATCGAGACGCTGAACACCAAGTCCCAGGAGATGGGCGCGGCCGTCTACGCCGCGGCCGCCGAGCAGGGCGAGTCGGGCCACGTGCCGGGTGCGGAGTCGACCGACGGTGGCCAGCAGGCCGGCGGCTCGTCCGACGACGACGTCGTCGACGCCGAGGTCGTCGAGGACGACGAGGACACCAAGGAGTCCAAGTGACCGACCAGTCGCCCGACGACTCGGTGAACACCGAGGCGGTCAACGACGAGCCGGTACGCGGCGAGGAGGTGGCCCCGGAGCAGTCCGGGGCCACCCCCGCCGCGGTGGACGCCCCTCCCGGCGAGCCCGCGGAGGCGCCGTCCGACGGTGAGGCCGCCCCGGCCGGGAGCACCGCCGACGCGGTGCTGGCCGCCGAGCGACTCGGTGACCTCCAGCGTCTCCAGGCCGAGTACGTCAACTACAAGAGGCGCGTCGACCGTGACCGCGCCGTGGTGCAGGAGCGCGTCGTCCGCGACGTCCTCGAGTCGCTGCTGCCGACGCTCGACGACATCCACGCCGCGCGGGAGCACGGCGACCTCACGGGGCCGTTCGCCGCGATCGCCGACAAGCTCGAGGGGGCGCTGGGCCGCTACGGCCTCAGCCGCTTCGGTGCCAAGGGCGAGGCGTTCGACCCACAGCAGCACGAGGCGCTGATGCACGCCCCGTGGCCCGCCGACGACGCCGACCTGCCCGTCGGCGCCACGGCCACGACCGTCGTCACCGTGCTCCAGCCCGGCTACCGTGCCGGGGAGCAGGTCCTGCGCCCCGCCCGGGTCGCCGTGGCCGACCCCGAGTGACCGGGCACCCGTGACCCACCCCGACCCGTCCACCGAAAGTGCGTGAGGAGGCGACGATGGCCAGCCAGGACTGGTTCGAGAAGGACTTCTACGCGATCCTCGGCGTCGCCAAGGACGCCGACGACGCCGCGATCAAGAAGGCGTACCGCAAGCTCGCCCGCAAGCACCACCCCGACCGGAACTCCGGGGATGCCGCGGCCGAGCAGCGCTTCAAGGACATCGGTGAGGCCAACGCCGTGCTCTCCGACCCCAAGCAGCGCCAGGAGTACGACGCCATCCGCTCGATGGCGGGCGGCGGCGCGCGCTTCCGGGCCGGTGGTCCGGGTGGTGGCGACGGCGGGTTCGAGGACATCTTCAGCGCCTTCGGCGGCGGCGGAGGTGCCGGGTCGCGCGTGCGGTTCCAGCAGGGCGGCCCGGGTGGCTACGGGGGCGCGGGCGAGCCCGACATCAACGACCTGCTCGCCCAGATGTTCGGCGGGGCAGGAGCCGGTGGCCGGGGCGGAGACCCGTTCGGCGGCACCGGGTTCCGCGGTGGGCGCAGCACGGCCGGGCCCCGCCCGGGCGCCGACGTCCAGGCCCGCACCACCCTCCCGTTCCGCGACGCCGTCGAGGGCTCGACGGTCACGTTGAGCACCGCGGACGGCGGCCGCATCACCGCCAAGATCCCCGCCGGCGTGCGCGACGGGCAGAAGATCCGCCTCCGCGGCAAGGGCGGCGAGGGCGACCCCGGCGCGGCGCGCGGCGACCTCATCCTCACCGTCGCCGTCGAGAAGCACCCGGTGTTCGCGCGGGCCGGCGACGACCTCACCGTCGACCTGCCGGTCACCTTCGCCGAGGCCGCCCTCGGGGCGACCGTGCAGGTGCCCACGCTCGACGGCTCGCGGGTGCGGGTCAAGGTCGCGCCGGGCACCCCCAGCGGCCGGGTGCTGCGCGTCAAGGGGCGCGGGGTGGTCGGCAAGAACGGCACGGGAGACCTGCTGGCCAAGGTCGTGGTCGTCGTGCCTCAACGGCTGAGCGACGAGGCCCGGCAGGCGGTCGAGACGCTGCGCGCCACCGAGGGCGGCGCGGACCCCCGGGCCAGCCTGTTCGAGCAGGCCGCGACCTGACGGGAGGTGCCACGGTGACCCGCATCGACATCAGCGCCTTCGCGCCCGACGACGACACCCCCGTGTTCGTCATCTCGGTGGCCGCCGAGCTCGCCGGGATGCACGCGCAGACCCTGCGCCAGTACGACCGCCTGGGGCTGGTCACGCCGTCACGCACCAAGGGCGGCGGCCGCCGGTACTCCCAGCGCGATGTCGGGCTGCTCCGCGAGATCCAGCGGCTCAGCCAGGACGAGGGCGTCTCGCTCGCCGGCATCGCCCGCATCCTCGAGCTCGAGAACCAGGTCACGGCCCTGCGGGCGCGGGTCGCCGAGCTCACCGATCAGGTCGACGCCCTCGAGGCCGGGGCGGGCCGGCTGACCCGCGTGTTCTCGGTCAGCCCGACCGGCGATGTGTATGCGACCCGGCTCGGCCGGCGACCGCGCACCGACCGCAGCCAGGCCCTCGTGGTGTGGAGCCCGCCCCGTCACTGACGGGATGCCGCGGCGCGGGGGACGGCCGCCAGCACCACGCCGGCGGCGACCAGCGCCGCGATCCCGACCAGGACCGACGACGGTGCGTCGGTGAGCCGGCCGACCGCGATCCACGCCAGCCCCCACGCCATCGCCGCCGCCACCGCCCAGCGGGCCCCCAGCCGGCGGGCGTAGAGCACCCCGAGCCCGGCGGCCACGGCGAGCACGACGACCGCCAGCACCTCGGCGACCAGGCCCTGCGGGTCGACGCCGCTCTCGATGAGCGTGGTCGTCACGTTGGCGACGGAGGCGACGGTGACCCATCCCAGGTACAGGCCGAAGGTACCGTCGACCAGCACGGTCTCGGCGTGCCCGTAGGTGGGGTGCTCCTCGAGCCGGCGCACCAGCAGCCCGAGCACCCCGGCCAGGGCCAGGATGACGACCACGCTCGCCCACAGCCAGCCCTGCTGGGTCACCAGCAGCCAGCCGGCGTTGAGCACCATCGACGCCGCGACCAGCCAGCCGATGGCGCGGTGCCGGGGCTCGGCGGCCTGCTGCGGCAGCCACTGCCAGACGGTGTAGCCGAGCAGGCCGAAGTAGATCGGCGTCCAGATCGAGAAGGCGGGCCCGGCGGGCGCGACCAGGGTCGCGTCGGCCGCCAGCGCGCCCCCCGAGGACTCCTCGACGCGGGTGCCGATGACGCCGACCCCCACGAGGGTGCCAACGACGCAGAACACCTCGGCCAGGGTGACGCCCACCTGCCGCACCCGGTCGGCGGAGGTCGGGGCGGTGGAGGTGGTCGTCGCGACGCTCATGCTCCGACGCTACCGGCCGGCCGACGGTGCCCGGTGGCGCGCCGCCCCCCGGCGCCGGACGGCGTCCATACTTCGGGTATGACCGAGCACCTCCTCGTCTTCCCCGACCGTGAGACCGCCGACGAGGTGGCGGCGGGGCTGGCGGACGAGGGCTTCACCGAGGTGCGCGTCGTGCGCGAGGCCCTGGCGGGCGAGGACGACGCGGAGGCCCACGAGTGGGCGGTGCTGGTGCGCGAGGAGATGGTGGTCGACGAGTCGCGGCCCGTCGAGCAGGGCCTGCGCGACCGCTTCGCCGCCCTGGCCGAGGAACACGGCGGCTGGTACGACCCGCACCCCGGGGCATGACCCCCGGCGCCGGCGACCCGATGCCGCCGCGCCACGTCGTGGTCATGGGGGTGTCGGGCTCGGGGAAGTCGACCGTGGCGCGCGGGTTGGCCGACGCCCTCGGGCTCACCTTCGGCGAGGCCGACGACTTCCACCCGGCCGAGAACATCGCACGGATGGCGGCCGGGACGCCGCTGACCGACGCCGACCGGCGCCCCTGGCTGCTGGCGCTCGCGGCGTGGACCGCGGACCGCGACCGGGAGGGGCGCTCGACGGTGATGGCGTGCTCGGCCCTGCGCCGTCGCTACCGCGACCTGCTGCGCGCCGGCCCACCGGTCCTGTTCGTCCACCTCGACGGGCCCGCGGACGTCGTCCAGGCCCGGCTGGCCGCGCGCACCGGCCACTTCATGCCACCCGCCCTGCTCGCGTCGCAGCTGGCCCTGCTCGAGCCCCTGGCGCCCGACGAGGCCGGGGTCGTGCTCGACCTGCGCCACGACCTCGACTCCCTGGTGCACGAGGCGGCCGCGTGGCTGATGACGCAGCCCGCAACCGAGCGTCCCGCCGGGCTCGACGGCGGGTCTTGAGTGGAATAGACTCAACTTTGGTGAGCGTTGTTCTTCAGGACAGCACGACCATCGGACCCACAGGAGACCCGCACGGATGGAGCTCAAGCCCACGACGAAGGTGGCGGAGGCGCTGGCCCTCGCCCAGCGTGCCGCGCAGACCGCCGGCCACGCCGAGATCACCCCCGACCACCTCACCAGTGAGGTGCTCCGGCTCGACACCCCGCTCGCCGACACCCTGCTGGCAGCGGCCGGCACCGGCGCCGCGCAGGTCCTGGCGCAGGCCGACGCCCGGCTCCGGGCCCTGCCCACCACCAGCGGCTCGACCGCGCCGCCGACCTTCGGGCGCGACGCCCTCTCGGTGCTCCAGCAGGCCGACACCCTGATGCGCGCCAAGGGTGACTCCTACCTCGCGCTCGACCTGCTGCTGCTGGCACTGGCCGAGACCCGGCACCTGGCCGCCGTCGAGCAGCGCGGCGCCACCGACATGGAGGCTCGCATCACCGAGCTCCGCGGCGGGCGCCCGGTCACGTCGGAGACCCCGGCCGAGGGCGGCGAAGCGCTCGCGAAGTACGGCACCGACCTCACCCAGGCCGCCCGCGACGGCCGGCTCGACCCCGTCATCGGGCGCGACGCCGAGATCCGCCGCGTCGTGCAGGTCCTGTCGCGCCGGACCAAGAACAACCCCGTGCTGATCGGCGACCCCGGTGTCGGCAAGACCGCCGTCGTCGAGGGCCTGGCCCAGCGCATCGTCGACGGCGACGTCCCGGAGTCGCTGCGCGGCAAGCGCCTCATCGCGCTCGACCTCGGCGCCATGGTCGCCGGGGCCAAGTACCGCGGCGAGTTCGAGGAGCGGCTCAAGGCCGTCCTGGCCGAGATCACCGGCAGCGACGGGCAGGTCATCACCTTCATCGACGAGCTGCACACCGTCGTGGGTGCCGGCGCCACGGGTGAGTCGGCGATGGACGCCAGCAACATGCTCAAGCCGATGCTGGCTCGTGGCGAGCTGCGCCTGGTCGGCGCCACCACCCTCGACGAGTACCGGGAGCACGTCGAGAAGGACCCGGCCCTCGAGCGCCGCTTCCAGCAGGTGTTCGTCGGCGAGCCCTCGGTCGAGGACACCATCGCCATCCTGCGCGGCCTCAAGGAACGCTACGAGGCGCACCACAAGGTCGAGATCGAGGACACCGCCCTGGTGGCCGCGGCCTCCCTCTCGGACCGCTACATCACCGGTCGGCAGCTGCCCGACAAGGCCATCGACCTCGTCGACGAGGCGGCCTCGCGGCTGCGGATGGAGATCGACTCCAGCCCGGTCGAGATCGACGCGCTGCGCCGCGCGGTCGACCGGCTGCGGATGGAGGAGCTGCACCTGGCCGAGGAGACCGACGACGCGTCGGTCGACCGGCTGCAGCGGCTGCGGGCCGACCTCGCCGAACGCACCGAGGAACTCTCGACCCTCACCGCCCGCTGGGAGGCCGAGAAGGAGGGGCTGAACCGGGTCGGTGACCTCAAGGCCCGCCTCGACGACCTGCGCACCCAGGCCGACCGGCTCCAGCGCGAGGGCGACTACGAGGGTGCCTCGCGCCTCCTCTACGGCGAGATCCCGGCCCTCGAGAAGGACGTCGAGGCCGCCCAGGCCGCCGAGTCGGCCGGGGCCGCGTCCGGCGCCGACCTGATGGTCAAGGAGCGGGTGGGCGCCGACGACATCGCCGAGGTCATCTCGGCCTGGACCGGCATCCCCGCCGGGCGGCTGCTGCAGGGCGAGAGCGAGAAGCTGCTCTCGATGGAGTCGATCATCGGCTCGCGCCTCATCGGGCAGTCCGACGCCGTGCGGGCCGTGTCGGATGCCGTCCGCCGCTCGCGCGCGGGCATCGCCGACCCCGACCGCCCCACGGGCTCGTTCCTCTTCCTCGGGCCCACCGGCGTCGGCAAGACCGAGCTCGCGAAGTCGCTGGCCGACTTCCTCTTCGACGACGAGCGCGCGATGGTGCGCCTCGACATGTCGGAGTACTCCGAGCGGCACGCGGTGGCCCGCCTCATCGGTGCACCGCCCGGCTACGTGGGCTACGAGGAGGGCGGCCAGCTCACCGAGGCCGTGCGCCGCCGGCCGTACTCGGTGGTGCTGCTCGACGAGTTCGAGAAGGCCCACCCCGAGACCTTCGACATCCTCCTGCAGGTGCTCGACGACGGCCGCCTCACCGACGGGCAGGGCCGCACGGTCGACTTCCGCAACGTCATCCTCGTGATGACGAGCAACCTCGGCTCGCAGTACCTCGTCGACCCCCTGATGGAGGCCGGCGACCGCCACGAGGCGGTGATGGCGGCGGTGCGGGCCGCGTTCAAGCCCGAGTTCCTCAACCGTCTCGACGAGGTCGTGGTCTTCGACCCCCTCTCGCGCGACGAGCTGGCCCGGATCGTCGACCTCCAGGTGCGCGCGCTCGCCACCCGGCTGCACGACCGCCGCATCACCCTCGAGGTCGACGAGCCCGCGAAGAAGTGGCTCGCCGAGCGCGGCTACGACCCCGCCTTCGGGGCCCGGCCCCTCCGTCGCCTGGTGCAGCGCGAGATCGGCGACCGGCTCGCCACGGCGCTGCTCGCGGGGCGGGTGCGGGACGGCGACACGGTGGCGGTGGGCCTCGACGCCGATGGCAGCACCCTGACCCTGGGGTGAGCCGTTCGGCGGAAGTTCTCCCGGTTCCGCGACCCGGGGCCGATCCCGTGGGATATCTTCCGCGGGGTCGGCCACGGTGGCCGACGAGGAGGGAACCACCACCATGCCCATCGCATCCCGCGTCCTGCGCCGGCTGGGTGCCGTCGCCCTGACCACGGCCGTCGCCGCCGGTCTGGCCGGTCCGGCCACCGCCGCCGCGCCCACGGTCGTCCGCACGGCGACCACGACCGTCACCATCCCCACCGACTGCGGGGTGCTGTTCCACCGCACCACCGCCGACACCCTGTACTACGGGGCGATCGTGGGCATGCGCGGCCGCGCCGGCACGTTGTCGACGCTGTCCTTCGACAACGCGACGCAGACCATCAGGGTCATGGCGTACGTGCGTGACCTCAACGGTGGCGAGCAGTACCTCGCCGTGCTCGACGACGGCTCCCTCTGGAACGTCCTCAGCCCGGGCGACGGCAGCGCCGCCACCACGACCAGGGTCGGCAGCAACTGGGGCGGCATCCGCGAGCTCACGCGCGGTGACTCCGGCTACCTCTACGGCCTCACCACCGTCGGTGGCCTGGTCCGCTACTCGGTCTCGGTCTCCGGTGTCGTCCGTGGTGCGGGCACCGTCGCCACCGCGGGCTGGGGCGGCGTGCGCTCCCTCACCTGGAGCGGCGGCGGCACCTACGCCGGCAACAAGGTCGACGGCTTCCTCGCCCTGACCTCCAGCGGCGCCCTCGTGGAGTACCTCATCCGCACCGCCGACCGGGTCCCGCGCGGTTTCACCCTCCGGTCCTCGGGCTGGGGCGCCATCGAGAAGATCTCGGTCGGCTCGTGCACCAACCACGCCGGCCGTCCCATCGCGGGCCTCTACCCCGACGGCACCCTCTTCGGCTACTACGACACCAACGGCTACGACCTCCGCGGCGGTGACCTGCGTGGCATCGGTCAGGTCGGTCGCGGGTTCTCGGGCCTGAAGTTCGACTGACCCGGGTTCCCCGAGTCGCCCGACGGGGCGGTGGTGCAGCGGTCGTCACGGCCGCGCTGCGCCACCGCCCCGTCGTCGTCCCGCCGCGGGACGCCCGGGTAGCGTCAGCGGCATGGCAGATGTCAGCGACCTCCTCATCGACGCTCTCGACCGGGTCCGCGAGACCGTGCACGGCCTCCTCGACGACCTCCCCGAGGACCGACTGGCCACCCCACCGGTCGACGGCGCCAACACCGTGGCCTGGCTGGTGTGGCACCTGACCCGGGTCCTCGACGAGCACGTCGCCGACGCGTTCGACCTCGACGTGGTGTGGACCTCGGGCGGCTGGTACGAGCGCTTCGACCTGCCGTTCCCGGCCAGCGCCCACGGCTACGGCCAGTCCTCCGCCGACGTGCTCGCGGTGCGCGTCCCCGCGGCTGACCTGCGCGGCTACTTCGACGCGACGTACGAGCTCGTCGCGGGTGCCCTGCGCGGCCTCGGCGAGGACGACCTCGACCGGGTCGTCGACCAGGGCTGGGACCCGCCGGTCACCCTCGCCGTCCGGCTGGTGAGCGCGCTCAACGACGCCACCCAGCACGTGGGGCAGGCCTCGTACGCCGCCGGCATCCTGACCCGCGGCTGACCCCCCGTGCCCGAGCTGCCCGAGGTCGAGTCGGCGCGCGCCGTCATCGAGCGCTCGGGCCTGCACCGCACCATCACCGACGTCGACGACACCGACACCTACGAGTGCCGCCCGCACGCACCGGGCGAGATCCGCGACGCCCTGGTGGGGCACCGGCTGCTGGCTGCGCACCGGCGCGGCAAGTCCATCTGGTGCGAGGTCGGTGGCGAGGGCTCACCCACCCTGGGCATCCAACTGGGGATGAGCGGGCGCATCGTCGTGACCGGCCCCGAGGGGGAGGACGAGGGCGGCGACTACCAGGGCTCCGGCCGGCGCGCCGACCCGCGGCGGCGCCAGGAGGCGTGGTTCCGGTTCACGCTGACCTTCGACGGTGGCGGCCGCCTGCGGTTGCTGGACCCCCGGCGGCTCGGGCGCATCCGGCTCGACCCCGACATCGACGCCCTCGGCCCCGACGCCGAGCAGGTCGGGCGCGAGGAGTTCCGCCGCCGCATCGGCCGGGGGACCGCGCCGGTCAAGGCCCGCCTGCTCGACCAGGCGAGCATCGCCGGTGTCGGCAACCTCCTGGCCGACGAGGTGCTGTGGCAGGCGCGCATCGACCCGCGTCGGCCGGCCGGTGAGCTGGGCACTGACGAGCTCGACGAGCTCCGGCGCCGCCTGCGGCGGGCCATCCGCGACGCCCACCGCGACGGGGGCGTGCACACCCTCGAGATCGTCGAGCACCGTGGGCGGGGCGGGCACTGCCCCCGCTGCGGCGCCGAGCTCGAGCGCGCCACCGTGGGGACCCGCACCACCTGGTGGTGCCCGCGCGAGCAGCGCTGACGCGTTGCCGGCGATGGGGGCGTACCGGCCTCAGCCGTCGAGGCCCACCGGTACCGGGAGGGGGCTGACCCCGCCGAGGCACTTGCGGTAGCGGACCTGGGTCCCGTAGTGCTCGAGCGCCTGCCAGAGGGTGCGGTGCGCGGCCCACGGGAGCGGGTCGTCGCCGTGGCGCCACGAGGCGCCGAACGACACCCACACCGGCACCCAGTGCTCGGCGTCGTCCCACGCGCCGCGCTTGGCCACGAGGGTGCGCCGCCGGTACTGCACCGCCTGGCGCGGCCCGTCGGCGCAGATCGGCGCCGTCGCCATCGGCCAGACCCGCAGGTCGTGGTGCATGAGGGCGACCTCGAGCTCGGCGAGCACCGCGGGGTCGACGAGGACCGTCGCGACGTTCTCGTGAGGGGGCCGGGTCACGCTCAGCACGGTAATACGGGCCACCGACGCCCGTCAGCCCCCCGGTCGCTGCGTGGGCTCAGGCGTCGAGCTGCACCACGACCGGCGCGTGGTCGCTGGCGCCGGTGCCCTTGCGCTCCTCGCGGTCGATGGCGGCCCCGGCCACCCGCTCGGCCAGGGCGGGGGAGCCGAGGACGAAGTCGATGCGCATCCCGCGCTTCTTGGGGAAGGCGAGGCGCTGGTAGTCCCAGTAGGTGTAGGTGCCCGGCCCGGGTGCGTGCGGGCGGACGACGTCGACGAAGCCGCCGTCGAGGAACGCCTGGAACGCCGCGCGCTCGGGCGGGCTGACGTGCGTCTTGTCGGCGAAGTACTCCATCGACCAGACGTCCTCGTCGCGCGGGGCGATGTTCCAGTCGCCGCACAGCGCCACCGGGGTGCCGTCCTCGGCCCACTCGAGCGCCCGGTCGCGCAGCCGCTCGAGCCACGCGAGCTTGTAGGCCATGTGCGGGTCGTCGAGGGCGCGGCCGTTGGGGACGTAGAGCGACCACATCCGCACCCCGCCACAGGTGGCCCCGATGGAGCGGGCCTCGGCGGCCAGCGGCTCGCCCCAGCCGGGGTCGCCGTCGAAGCCGACCTGCACGTCGTCGAGGCCGACGCGCGACAGGATCGCGACGCCGTTCCACTGGTTCACGCCGTGGTGGGCGACCTGGTAGCCGAGCGCGCGGAAGCGGTCGTAGGGGAACTGCTCGTCCTTGGCCTTGGTCTCCTGCATCGCGAGGACGTCGACCTCGGAGCGCTGCAGCCAGGCCTCGACCCGGTCGATGCGGGAGCGGATGGAGTTGACGTTCCAGGTCGCGATGCGCACGGATTCCACCCTAGCCGCGGGCGACGACGGCCGCGGCGGCGTGCTTCACTGGCGACGTGGACGCCCGCACCTCACCTCGCGCGTGGTTCGACGCCGTGTCGGGGACCGTCGTCGAGGTCGTGGCCGGCGTGCCGGACGACGCTTGGAGCGGCCCGGGCCTCGGGGAGTGGACCGTCCGCGAGCTCGTGGCCCACCTGTCGCGGGCGTGGAGCACGGTCCGCGACTACCTGGCCGAGCCCGAGCCGGCCGTCGGGACGCCGGTGCTCACGGCCGCGCAGTACCTCACCGAGGGCCTCACCCTGCCGGGCGTGCACGAGCAGGTCGCGCAGCGGGCCCGGGGGGACGTCGCCGCACTGGGCGATGCCCCGGCCGCGGCCCTGCGCGACCTCGCGCTGAGCACGGCCGGGCTCGTGGCGGCGACCGCGGACGAGCGGCTGGTCCTGACCCGCTTCGGCGCGCTCCGGTTCGACGAGTACCTGCGGACCCGGGCCTTCGAGCTGACCGTCCACGGTCTCGACCTCACCCGCGCCGTCGGGCTGCCGACCCCGGCGGCCCTGACCGACGCCGCCGTGCCCGCGCTGGCGCTCCTCGCCGAGACGGCGGGCGAACGGGCCTCGTCCGTCGTCCTCCTCGAGTCCCTCGCGGGGCGCCGTGCGCTCCCCGACGGATACACCCTGCTGTCATGACCGGAGCCGACGAGACCACCGACCTCGACGTGGGTGACGCCCGGATCCGGGTCCGCCGGCGTGGGTCCGGGTCGCCGGTGCTGCTCCTGCACGGCTACCCGCAGACCCATCGGATGTGGGACGAGGTGGCCGCGGCGCTCGCCGAGCGGCACGAGGTCATCACGCCGGACCTGCGCGGCTACGGCGACAGCAGCGCGCCCGACGGCGGCCCCGAGCACGCCGGCTACTCCAAGCGCGCCATGGCCGCGGACGTCGTCGCGGTGATGGCGGCGCTCGGGCACGAGCGCTTCGCCGTGGCCGGGCACGACCGCGGCGGCCGGGTGGCCCACCGGCTCGCGCTCGACCACCCGCAGGCCCTGACGCGACTGGCCGTGCTCGACATCGCCCCGACCCTGCACATGGTCGAGAACACCGACCGGCAGCTGGCGTACGGCTACTACCACTGGTTCTTCCTCGCCCAGCCCGACGGCCTGCCCGAGCGGCTCATCGGCGCCGACCCCGGGTGGTTCCTGCGCGAGAAGCTGCGGCGCTGGTCGGCGCCCGGCACCGTGTTCGACGAGGAGCGCCTGGCCGAGTACGTGCGCTGCTTCTCGCGCCCCGAGGTCGTGCACGCCTCCTGCGAGGACTACCGCGCGGCGCTCGGGGTCGACCTCGACCACGACCGGGCGAGCCGCGACGCGGGCGAGCGGGTCGGATGCCCGCTGCTCGTGCTGTGGGGCGAGGCCGGGTTCGTGGCGCGCAGCTACGACGTCGTCGACGTGTGGAGGCGCTACGCCGACGACGTGCGCGGTCGAACGGTGCCCGGTGGTCACTTCTGCCCCGAGGAGTCGCCCGCGGAGGTGACCGCCGCGCTGGCGGGGTTCTTCGCGGTCGACGGCGCCGCCGGATGAGCACGGCCCTGGTCACCGGCGCCTCCGCCGGCATCGGTCGGGCGTTCGCGCTGCGGCTGGCCCGGCAGGGGAGCGACCTCGTGCTCGTGGCCCGCGACCGCGCCCGGCTCGAGCGGATGGCGGCCGAGCTGCGCGCCCAGCACGGCGTGCAGGTCGAGGTGCTGGTGGCCGACCTGTCGGACCGCGCGCAGACCGAGGCGGTGTGCCGCCGGCTGGCCGACCCCGGGCGCCCGGTCGACCTGCTCGTCAACAACGCCGGGTTCGGGCTCCGGCGCTCCTTCCTCGACAACGACGTCCGCGAGGAGGAGGCCGGCCTCGACGTGATGGTGCGCGCCGTGCTGCTGACCTCGCACGCGGCCGGGCGGGCCATGCGCGAACGCGGCCGGGGGGCCATCCTGAACGTGTCGTCGGTGGCGTCGTTCATCGCGAACGGCACCTACTCGGCCGAGAAGGCCTTCGTGACGGTGTTCTCCGAAGGGCTCGCGAGCGAGCTGGCGGGGACCGGCGTCACCGTGACCGCGCTGTGCCCGGGGTTCACCCGCACCGAGTTCCACGAGCGGGCCCGGATGCGCATCTCGGCGCTGCCCGAGGCGCTGTGGCTCGACGCCGACGTGGTGGTGGCCCAGGCGCTGGCCGACGTGGCGGCGGGCCGGGTGCTGTCGGTGCCCGGGGCGCAGTGGAAGGTCGTGACGGCGCTGGTGCGCGCAGCCCCCCGACCCCTCGTGCGCGGCGGGGCGATGCGGGCCCTCGACCGCTTCCGCCGCCGCGGCTGACCCCTTCCCGATGTCGGGACGCGGTCGTAGGCTCCCCGCGTGCGCCCGCCCTCCGAGTCGGAGGTGACCCGCGAGTACCGGCACCTCCTGCGCACCGCCTCCGGCGACTGGCAGGAGACGGCGCACCGGCACGCCCTGCTCGCCCTCGGGCCCACCGTGCGGGAGCAGCTGCTCGGCGAGCTCCGCCGCATCCTGCTCACCGGCTACCACGTCGCCCCCGACGACGTGCACGCCCTGGCGCGGATCCTGGTCCGGGCTGAGCGGCGGCGTCCCCGCGTCCTCCTCGACGCCCTCCGCCCGGCGCTGCTCGACGTCCTGGCCACCGCGGTCGTCGCCAGCCCGACCGGGGGGATGCTGCGCGCCGGCATCGACGTCTGGGACGGCGCTGACCCCGCGCTCGTGCCCGACCCACCCGTCGAGCCCGACCACCACCAGCAGTGGCTGCTCCAGCGCGCGACCCCGGGGGCCGAGGGCGACGCCGCGGCCTTCCGGCCCGCCCTGCCGGCGGACCGCCGCCGCGCGCGCTGACCGCGACGCCATACCGTAGGGGCGTGACCGACATCGCCGCCGACCGTGCCCGCCTCCTCGAGATCGTCCGTGCCAAGGCCGTCGTCCACGGCCGCGTCACGCTCTCCTCGGGGAAGGAGGCCGACTACTACGTTGACCTGCGCCGCATCACCCTCGACGGCGAGGCCAGCCCGCTCGTGGGTCGCGTCATGCGTGACCTGGTGGCCGACCTCGCGTTCGACGCCGTCGGCGGCCTGACCCTGGGTGCCGACCCGGTGGCGACCGCCATGCTGCACGCCGCGGCCGCCGCCGGCGACCGGCTCGACGCCTTCGTCGTGCGCAAGGCCGGCAAGGCCCACGGCCTCCAGCAGCGCATCGAGGGCCCCTCGATCGAGGGCCGGCGGGTGCTCGTGGTCGAGGACACCTCGACCACCGGCGCCTCCCCGCTCGAGGCCGCGCGGGCCGCCCAGGAGGCCGGCGCCACCGTCGTGGCGGTGGCCACCATCGCCGACCGTGCCACCGGCGCCGCCGCCGTCTTCGCCGATGCCGGGCTCGAGTACCGGCACGTCTACGGCCTCGAGGACCTCGGCCTGGCCTGACCCGCCCACTAGGCTCGGCCCACGGGACCCGGACGGGCCCCATCGAGGAGATGTCATGACCATCGCGATCATCGTCGTCGTCGTCCTGCTGGTGGTCGTCGTGGGGTGGGCCGTCGTCACGTACAACGGCCTGATCAGGCTCCGCAACCTCGTGCAGGAGGCCTGGCGCCAGATCGACGTCGAGCTCACCCGCCGGCACGACCTCATCGGCAACCTCGTCGAGACGGTCAAGGGCTACGCGGCGCACGAACGCGGCACGCTCGAGGACGTCGTCAAGGCCCGCTCGGCCGCGATGGCGCCAGGGCAGTCGCCGGGCCAGCAGGCCGAGAGCGAGAACATGCTCAGCCAGGCCCTCGGTCGCCTACTGGCGATCGTCGAGGCCTACCCCGACCTCAAGGCCAACCAGAACTTCCTGGCCCTGCAGACCGAGCTGACCTCCACCGAGGACCGCATCGCCTCGGCGCGGCGCTACTACAACGCCACCGTGCGCGACCTCAACACCAAGGTCGAGACGGTGCCCTCGAACATCATCGCGGGGATGTTCCACGTCGGTCGCGCCGAGTACTTCGAGGCGGTCGGCGAGCAGCGCGAGGCCCCGCGGGTCGACTTCGGCCAGCGCGACGCCGTCATCCCGCCGCCCAGCGGCTACACCGGCGGCACCACCCCGCCGCCGCCGGCCTGACGGAGGCGGTCAGCGGACGGCGGTGCCCAGGAGGTCACGGAGCGGACCGTCCATGGGCACCGGCCGCCGGGTGTGCGGGTCGACGTAGACGTGCACCCAGTGCCCCACGGCCGCGACGGTGCGCGGTGCGGCGGCACGCGCCAGCGCCAGCTCGTACGTGACGCTGCTGGTGCCCAGCCGGGTCACCCGCAGCCCGACGACGAGGTCGTCGGGGTAGTGCAGCTCGTCGAGGAAGCGGCAGCCGGACTCGGCCACCACCCCGAGCGGCGCGTCGGGGCCGGGCGCGGGCAGACCCCGCAGCAGCCAGGTGTTGATGGCCGAGTCGAACAGCTGGTAGTAGACCGCGTTGTTGAGGTGCCCGTACACGTCGTTGTCGGACCAGCGGCTCGTGACCAGCTGCACCACGGGGAAGTCGGCCAGGAGCGGGCGTTCGTCGCTCACGCGCCGCCCCCGTCGAACGTGACGATCTGCCGCACGGCCCGCCCGGCCGCGAGCTCGTCCATCGCGGCGTTGACCTCGTGCAACCCGATACGGGAGGTGACCAGCTGCTCGACCGGCAGCCGACCGGCCCGCCAGCGCTCGACGAACAGCGGGATGTCACGCCGCGGCACCGCCGACCCGAGGTAGCTGCCGATGATCGAGCGGCCCTGCGCGACCAGGGCCAGCGGCGAGACGGCGGCCAGGGCGTCGGGCGCGGGCAGGCCCACGGTGACCATCCGGCCGCCGGGGCCGGTGAGCGCCACCCCGGTCTCGAAGGCCCGGACGTTGCCGGCGGCCTCGACGACGACGTCGGCGGCCACGCCCTCGGCCAGCGCCTCCTGGGGGGTCAGGGCCCGGTGGGCGCCGAGCTCGCGAGCCTGGGCCAGCTTGGGCTCGAGGGTGTCGACGGCGACGACGGTCACGTCGGGCTCGCCGAGGGCGGTGAGCAGTGCGGCCATCCCGACGCCGCCCAGCCCCACCACGGCCACCGTCTGCCCCGGCTGCGGCCGGCCGGCGTTGACGACCGCCCCGCCGCCGGTGAGCACGGCGCAGCCCATCAGGGCCGCGACCTCGGCCGGCACGTCGTCCTCGACGGGGACGACCGAGCGGGTGTCGACCACGGCGTAGGTGGCGAAGCCCGAGACGCCCAGGTGGTGGTGGACCGGGAGGCCGTCGCGCGTCAGGCGGCGGGCACCGTCCATCAGCGTGCCCGCGCCGTTGGCCGCGCTGCCGGGGAGGCAGGGCACGACGCCGCCCGAGCGGCAGCCGGCGCACTCGCCGCAGCGGGGGAGGAAGGTCATGATGACGCGCGAGCCGACCGCCACGTCGGTGACATCGGCCCCCACCGCCTCGACGACCCCGGCGGCCTCGTGGCCCAGCAGCATCGGCACCGGCCGGGGCCGGTTGCCGTCGACGACGGACAGGTCGGAGTGGCACAGCCCGGCGGCCTCGACCCGCACCAGCAGCTCGTGCGGCCCGGGCCCCTCCAGGTCGAGCTCCCCGACGGTGATGGGGCGGCTGTCGCGGTAGGGGCCGGCGCGGCCGACCTCCTCGAGCACGGCTCCGGTGATCCTCACGTTGCCACCTTAGGGCGGCCGGCGCGCAGGGCGCTGCGGAGCGCCACGCCGCCGGCGGCCGTCCACCGGGCGGTGGACCGCGGGTCCACCGCCCGGGCGTCGCGCCGGGAGGTCGCCGCGAGCACCCTGGAGGTATGACAGCAGCCATCCGCATCCGTGGCCTCCACAAGAGCTACGGCACCCACCGCGCCGTCGACGGGCTCGACCTCGACGTGGCGTCGGGGGAGGTCTTCGCCCTGCTCGGCCCCAACGGTGCCGGCAAGACCACCACGGTCGAGATCCTCGAGGGCTTCCGCGACCGTGACACCGGCGAGGTCGTGGTCCTCGGCACCGACCCGCACCACGCCCCCCGCGCCTGGCGCGACCGCATCGGCATCGTGCTGCAGTCCTCCGGGGGGCTCGACCTGCTGACCCCGCGCGAGGCGCTGCGCAGCACCGCCCGGTGCTACCGCGGGCCGCGCGACGTCGACGAGGTCATCGCCGTGACCGGGCTGGCCGAGAAGGCGGACTCCCGGATCGCCGGGCTCTCGGGCGGCCAGCGCCGCCGGCTCGACGTCGCGCTCGGCATCGTCGGCCGCCCCGAGCTGCTCTTCCTCGACGAGCCCACCACCGGCTTCGACCCGCAGGCGCGCCGCGACTTCTGGGGCCTCATCCGCGACCTGGCCGGCGACGGCACCACCATCCTGCTGACGACGCACTACCTCGACGAGGCCGAGCACCTGGCCGACCGGGTGGGCGTCATCGCGGGCGGCCGGCTGCTGGCGCTCGACACCCCAGCCGCCCTGGGCGGCCGCCAGTCGCAGGAGGCCACCGTCTCGTGGGAGGAGGACGGCGTGCGGCGCAGCGTCCGCACCGCCGAGCCCACGGCCGAGGTGGCCCGCGTGGCCGCGCGCTTCCCCGGCGAGGTGCCCGAGCTCACCGTCACCAGACCGTCCCTGGAGGACACCTACCTCAGCCTCATCGCCCCCCACGAGCGCACCGCCACCACGGAGGTCCCCGCATGAACACCCTGGCCCTCGGTCTCGACCGCACGCGGATCGAGCTCAGGATGTACTCGCGCGAGAAGGAGGCGGTGTTCTTCGGCTTCCTCTTCCCCATCCTGCTGCTGACCCTGTTCTCGGTCATCTTCTCGAGCCAGTTCGAGGGCGCCGGCGGCGGGATGACGGCCGCGCGCTTCTTCCTGCCGGGGATGGTGGCGGCCGGCGTGCTCCTGACCAGCTTCCAGACGATGGCCCTCTCGGTCGCGAGCGAGCGCGACGACGGCTCGCTGAAACGCCTGCGCGCCACCCCGATGCCGCCGGCCGCGTACTTCCTCGGCAAGGTCGGCCTGGTCGCCGTCACCTCGGTGGTGCAGCTCGTCGTCCTGCTGCTGGTCGCGCGGTTCGCCTTCGACGTCGAGCTGCCCTCGAGCGCGGACCGGTGGGCGCTGCTCGCCGGAGTCTTCTCGCTGGGCCTGTTCGGCGGCACCGTCCTCGGCATCGCGTACTCCTCGCTCTCGACGGCGCGCGCCATCGGTGCCGTGGTCATCGGGCCCCAGCTGGTGCTGCAGTTCATCTCGGGGGTCTACATCGCGTTCAGCGACGTCCCCCCGTGGCTCCAGCAGGTCGCGGCCCTCTTCCCGCTGAAGTGGATCGCGCAGGGGATGCGGGCCGTCTTCCTGCCCGACGCGCTCGCGCAGGCCGAGATGGCCGGGTCGTGGGAGCAGGGCCGCACCCTGCTGGTGCTCGCGGCCTGGGCGGTGGGCGGCCTGGTGCTGTGCGTCATGACCTTCCGCTGGTTCAAGCGCGGCACGGTGTGAGGGTGACGGCGCGTGGCGAGGGCGTGGAGCGAGCGGCCGAGGATGATGACCGCATGAGTGCATCCGCTGCGCCTGCGGCCGCACGCTCCTCGAGCGACGAGCTCGCCGTGATGTGGCGCCGCCAGGAGCCGGTGTGGCACGCGGTGGCCGCCGTGGTCTGGCTGGCGGCCGTGGTCGTCACCTGCCTCGAGGTTCCCGGGCCGCACGGCCGCGGCCCCACCCTGGCTCTGCTGGCGGCCATGGCCGCGGCGTACGCCACCGTGGGGGTGCGTGGCCTGCGGCACCTGGACGCCCGGTCCGGGGTCCTCTACCACCTGCTCGTGTGGGTGGCGCTGCTCGGCATCCAGGGGGTCGACCCCGGCACCGAGACCTGGCTGCTCTACTTCGCGCTCTTCCCCCAGCTGTGGGCGATGCTCTCGACCCGCCGCGCGGTCGTCGGCACCGTGCTGGTGGTGGTGGCGTTCGCGGCGCTGCGCTGGGCTCAGGCGGAGTTCTCCGCGACGGGGCTCATCGAGGTCCTGGTCAGCAGCCTCATCTCGCTCGGCATCTCGCTATCCCTGGGGCTGTTCATCAACCGCCTGCTGCTGGAGGCCGACCGGCGCGCCGAGACCATCGACGAGCTGCGCGCCACCCAGGCCCGCCTGGCCGTCGTCGAGCGCGACCGCGGCGTGCAGGACGAGCGCGAGCGCATCTCGCGCGAGATCCACGACACCCTGGCGCAGGGCTTCACGTCGGTGGTCACCCTGACCCGCGCCGCCCAGACGGCGCTCGGGCGCGGCGACGTCGAGACCGCCCGCGAGCGGCTCGCCCTGGTCGAGGCCACGGCGGTCGACAACCTGGCCGAGGCACGCCTCATCGTGGCCGAGCTGACGCCCGGCCACCTCCAGTCGCGCACCCTGGCCGAGGCGCTCCAGCGGCTGGGGGCGGCGGTCGGCAGCGAGACGGGCCTGCACGCCGACGTCACCGTCGAGGGCGAGCCCGCGCCCCTCGGTGGGACGGCCGAGGTGGTGCTGCTGCGCACTGCCCAGGAGGCGCTCTCGAACGTCCGCCGGCACGCCGGCGCCGCCCGGGTCGGCCTGGCGCTCGCCTACCGGCCCGACCGGGTCGTGCTCACCGTCACCGACGACGGCCGCGGCTTCGACCCCGCGGCCGACCGGGCCGGCTTCGGCCTCGACGGGGTGCGCGCCCGGGCGGCCGAGGTCGGCGGCGCGGTGGGTCTGGTCAGCGCCCCCGGGGCCGGGACCACCCTTCGGCTCGAGGTGCCGCGGTGATCCGGCTGCTCGTGGTCGACGACCATCCCGTCGTCCGCGCGGGGCTGGTGGCGGTGCTCGGGGAGGAGCCCGACCTCGAGGTGGTCGGCGAGGCCGCCCACGGCGCGGAGGCCCTGGCCCTGGTCCCGCGGCTGCGCCCCGACGTGGTGCTGATGGACCTGCGGATGCCGGTGATGGACGGCGCCGAGGCCACCGCCCGGCTGCGCTCGCTGCCCGATGCCCCCCACGTGCTGGTCCTGACCACCTACGACACCGACGCCGACATCGTGCGGGCCGTCGAGGCCGGGGCCCGCGGCTACCTCCTCAAGGACGCGCCCACGGCGGTGCTCACCGATGCCATCCGCCGCGCGGCCGAGGGCGCGACCGTGCTGGCCCCGATGGTGGCCGCACGACTGGCCGACCGGCTGCGCGCCCCGGCGCTGCCCGAGCTGACGGCCCGCGAGGTGGAGGTCCTGGCGCTGGTGGCCCAGGGGTGCTCGAACGCCGAGGTCGGGCGGCGGCTGTTCATCGGTGAGGCCACCGTCAAGACGCACCTGCTGCGGGCGTTCGCGAAGCTCGGAGTGTCGGACCGCACGGCCGCGGTGGCCGAGGCGCACCGCCGCGGGCTCATCGACCTCGACGGCTGACGCGGCCGCGGTGCGGGTGGCGCCCGGGCCTCAGGGGCGGTGCTCCAGGTCGTCGACGACCTCGTCGGAGTCCGGTGTGACCTCGGCCCGCGACATCCCCCGGTCCTTGCGGTGGCGCAGGTACTCGACGACCATCGGGACCACCGACAGCACGACGATGAGCAGGATGACGAGCTCGAGGTGGTTCTTCACGAAGGACACGTTGCCGAGGAAGTAGCCGGCGAGCGTGACGACCGCGACCCAGAGAGCGGCACCGACGGCCGACCACGTGAAGAAGTGGCGGCGCTCCATCCGGCCGATGCCCGCGACGACCGTGATGTACGTGCGCACGACGGGCACGAAACGGCCGAGGACGAGGGCGCGGGCGCCGTACTTGTCGAAGAACTCCTCGGTCTGGTCGAAGTACGCGCGTTTGATGATCCGCCCGTCGTGGTGGCGCAGCGGCGCCCCCACACCGCGGCCGATCTCGTACCCGACGACGTTGCCGGCGAAGGCCGCCACGAAGAGCCCGACGAGCGCGACGGCCAGGTTGTCGTGCAGCTGGCCGCTGGAGATGAAGATGCCGACCGAGAAGAGGAGGGTGTCGCCCGGGAGGATCGGGAAGAAGAGCCCGCACTCGATGAACACGATCACCAGGGCGATCCAGAAGAACGCCGTGCCGTAGGTGTCGAGAAGGTACTGAGGGTCCATCCACTGCGGACCGAGTGCGTGCATCACGGGCCCAGGCTACGGGGGGGCGGCCGGTGCGGAAGGGCATCGTGTGCTGTGGGAAACCTGTGAGCAGGGCAGACGCCTAGCCTGTCCGGGTGGAGGAGCGCGAGGTCGGCGTCGGGCCGTGGGAGGGGCCTTGGCCCGAGGGCGAGCAGTGGGACCCCGAGCTGCTGCGCGGCGGCGACCGCCGCAACGTGGTCGACCGCTACCGCTACTGGCGGATGGAGGCCGTGGTCGCCGATCTCGACACCCGGCGGCACCCGTTCCACGTGGCCATCGAGAACTGGGGCCACGACTTCAACATCGGCTCGGTCGTGCGCACCGCCAACGCGATGAACGCCGCCGCCTTCCACATCGTCGGCCGGCGCCGCTGGAACCGCCGCGGCGCCATGGTCACCGACCGCTACCAGCACGAGCACCACCACGCCACGGCCGCCGACCTCGCCGCCTGGGCCCGCACCGCCGGCCCCGGGGGCGGCCGGCTGCCGCTCGTCGGCATCGACAACGTGCCGGGCTCGGTGCCGCTGGAGACCCACGACCTGCCGCGGGCCTGCGTCCTGGTGCTGGGGCAGGAGGGCCCGGGCCTCACGCCCGAGATGGTGGCGGTGTGCGACGTGGTGCTGCACATCGCGCAGTTCGGCTCGACCCGCTCGGTCAACGCCGGGGCGGCGGCCGCCGTGGCCATGCACGCGTGGGTGCGACGGCACGTGTTCGACCAGCCCGTGGAGCCGGCCCGCCCGGCCACCACGGAATAGCCGGGGCCCGGAGGCCGCTGCAGCCTGGGTGAGCCCCGCAACGACCCCCGCCCTGTCCGTCCTCGACCTCGTCCCCGTGCGGGCCGACCAGAGCACCGGTGACGCCATCGACGCCCTGCGCTCGCTGGCCCGGGTCGCCGACGAGCACGGGTACCGGCGCTACTGGCTCGCCGAGCATCACAACATGCCGAGCATCGCCTCGACCAACCCGCCCGTCCTGGCCGCGATGGTCGCGGCCGCCACCGAGCGGATCCGGGTCGGCTCGGGCGGGGTGATGCTCCCGAACCACGCGCCCCTGGTGGTCGCCGAGCAGTTCGCCCTGCTGGAGGCGGCCTTCCCCGGCCGCGTCGACCTCGGCATCGGGCGCGCCCCCGGCACCGACCAGGTCACCGCCTGGGCACTGCGCAGCGGCGCCGCCGGGGTCGAGGCCGACGCCGTCGACCGCTTCCCCGACCACGTCGACCACGTGCTGGCCATGATGTCGCCGGCCGGGGCTGCCCTGCGCCTGCCCGGCGGCGACCACGTGCTGCGCGCCACCCCGCACGCCACCTCGGTCCCGACCATCTGGCTGCTCGGCTCGTCCGACTACTCGGCCCGGCTGGCGGCCTCCCGCGGGCTGCCCTACGTCTTCGCCCACCACTTCTCGGGGCGGGGGACCGCGGAGGCGCTCGCCCTCTACCGCGACGGTTACCAGCCGTCCGAGGAGCACCCCGGGCCGCGCACCTTCCTCACCGTCAACGTCGTGGTGGCCGACACCGAGGCCGAGGCGCAGCGGCTGGTGCAGCCGATGGTCCGCTCGATGGTGGCGCTGCGCACCGGCCAGCCGCTGCTGCCCCAGGAGTCGGTCGAGGAGGCCGAGGCCCGCGGGGTCGCCCCCGCGCACCGGGCTCTCGCCGACGAGATGGCGGGCCGTTGGGTCGTGGGCGACCCGGCCTCGGCGGCGGCCCGCGTCCGCGACCTGGCCACCATGTTCGGGGTCGACGAGGTGATGGTCAGCCCGGTCGCCGGGGCCCTGGCCGGCACCCCGGCGGGCCGCTCGCCGGCTCGCGAGGAGACGCTGCGGCTCCTCGCCGGGGCCCTCGCCGCCTGAGCCGGTCCAGCCGTTCACGAGGACTCGGCGAGAAAGTTCGGTAGACCTGTCGATCGTGGCCCCGCTCGCACGTCATCGGGGTGAGGCCGCAGCCGCGGCCCGCAGACCGAAGGAGCACGCCGTGACCGAGTACGCCGTCCTGATGAGCCGACCCGCATGAGCCGCCACCTGCTGCTCCTGCCCGCCCCGGAGGCCGAGTGGGCCCGCCTGCCGGCGCAGGAGCACGAGAAGGGGATGCGCTCGCACGAGCAGCTGCACCGCGACCTCGCCGCCGGCGGCCACCGGCTGGTGACCTCAGCCCCGCTACGGCCCTCCGCCGACGCGATCTCGATGCGGCCGGACGGAGCCGGAGGGACACTCGTCACCGACGGGCCCTTCACCGAGTCCGTCGAGCAGGTCGTCGGGTTCTACCTCGTCGACACCGAAGACCGTGCCGATCTCGTGCGCATCTGCACCGAGTTCGCCGCGCGCGGAGACCTCGTCGAGTTCCGCGACGTCGTCGCCGACGGCGAGCACGACCACGCCGGGGAGGGGTCGTGAAGCGCTACGTGGTGATGGTCGCGTACGCCCCCGGTGACTGGGAGTCGGCCTCGCCTGAGCAGCGGCAGGAGTACTTCGACGCCCACCACGCCTTCGAGCGCTACGTCGACGAGCACGGCGTGCGGCTGGCCAGCGGGGCCCTGTGCGGCGCCGACACCGCCACCACCGTGGGTCCCGGCCACGGCGACGAGCGGGTGGTCACCGACGGCCCGTTCGTCGAGCTGGCCGAGCAGATCGGGGGCTACTACGACGTGCGCCTGCCCGACCTCGACCGGGCCATCGCGGCCGCGCGGCTGCTGCCCGCGACCTACACCGTCGAGATCCGGCCCGTGCTGGTGATCGAGGGCTACGAGTCGGCGTGAGCGCCGACGAGGTCCTGGCGCAGACCGTCCGTCAGGAGTGGGGGCGCCTGGTCGCCCTGCTCCTCGGGCAGTTCCGCCGCCTGGACCTCGTCGAGGACGCGCTCGGGGACGCCGTCGAGGCCGCCGCCCGCCGGTGGCCGGCCGACGGCGCCCCCGCCGCCCCCGCGGCCTGGCTGCTCACGGCGGCCCGCCGCCGGGTCGTCGACCGCCTGCGGGCGGAGGCGATGGCGCAGCGCAAGGAGGCGCTGCTCGTCGTCGAGGCCACCCGTCCCGCCGCCGCTGGTGCCGTGATGGCCGACCCCGGTGGTCTCGTCGAGGACGACGTGCTCCGGCTCGTCCTGCTGTGCTGCCACCCGTCGCTGGCGCCCGAGGTGGCCGCCGCGCTCGCGCTGCGGCTGGTCGTCGGTGTCGGGACCGCCGACATCGCCCGGCTCTTCCTGGTGCCCGAGCCCACGATGGCGGCCCGGATCACCCGGGGGAAGCGCAAGATCGTGGCGGCCGGCATCCCGTACGGGCTGCCCGGCGCCGACGCGCTGCCCGACCGCCTGCGCACCGTGGCCCAGGTCGCGTACCTGGCGTTCACCGCGGGCTACGCGCCCGGGTCGGGGGCAGACCTGCTCCGGGCCGACCTCGCGGGCGCCGCGGTCGGGCTGGTCCGGGTGACCCTCGGGATGCGGCCGGGCGAGCCCGTGCTGCGCGCCCTGTTGGCGCTGATGCTGCTGCAGCACTCGCGCCGCGACGCCCGCGTGGGTGCCGACGGCTCCCTGGTGCTGCTACCCGACCAGGACCGTTCGCTCTGGCGCGCCGACGAGGTGGCCGAGGGCGTGGCCCTGCTCTCGGAGCTCCCCGCCGACCCGGATCCCCTCGTCGAGTCCTACCGGCTCCAGGCCGTGGTGGCCGCCCTGCACGCCACCGCCCCGACGGCCGGCGCCACCCGCTGGGACCTGGTGTGCGACGCCTACGCCGCCCTCGAGCGGGTCAACCCGTCGCCCGCGGTGCGCCTGGCCGCGGCCGTGGCGGTCGCCGAGCGCGACGGCCCGGCGGCCGGGCTGGCCGCCCTCGATGGGCTCGACGCGGCGCTGCCCACGAGCCACCGGGTACCGGCGGTGCGCGGCGAGCTGCTGGCGCGGCTGGGACGGGACACCGAGGCCGTGGAGGCTCTCGACGTCGCCGTGGCCCGCTGCGCCAACGAGGTCGAGCGCGCCCACCTCGAGGGCCGCCGAGCCGGGCTCAGCGCCGCCGGCCCACGCTGAGCCCGGCGCCTCCCTCGTCCCATCCGTCCCAGGAAAACCGCTGGTCACAGGGCCGGAGAGACTACATCGATGTGGTTCGCCCCGGGGTCTGGCGCGGCGGCCACGGGGCCGGACATACTCCTCGGAATCCACGCGTGATCCATCGGAGGGGCGCGTCGGAGGTGCGTGACGCTTCGTACACGGACACGCAGGACCGAGGCCCCGGCTCGCAGGGGGTCAGTGCCTCGTCCGCGGGGTGGCCCCCTGGCTGGGGGCCACCCCGCTGCCGTGTCCGGCCCCCGCGGGTGATGGACGACGGGGGACGCCCGCCGCGGTTAGTGCAAGGATCGGTGACGTACGGCACATTCACGTCCCGAGGAGATCACCGTGCCCATCGCAACGCCCGAGGTCTACGCCGACATGCTCGACCGGGCCAAGAACGGCTCGTTCGCCTACCCGGCCATCAACATCACGTCGAGCCAGTCCGTGACGGCCGCCATCCGCGGCTTCGCCGAGGCCGGCTCCGACGGCATCATCCAGGTCTCCACCGGCGGCGGCGAGTACGCCTCCGGCTCGACGATCAAGGACATGGTCACCGGGGCGAAGGCGCTGGCCGCCTACGCCGAGGAGGTCGCCAAGAACTACCCCGTCAACATCGCGCTCCACACCGACCACTGCCCCAAGGACAAGCTCGACTCCTTCGTGCGCCCCCTGCTGGCGGCGTCGACCGAGCGGGTCAAGGCCGGCGGCCTGCCGATCTTCCAGTCGCACATGTGGGACGGCTCCGCGGTGCCGCTCGACGAGAACCTCCGGATCGCCGAGGAGCTCCTCGCGCAGTGCAAGTCCGCCAACGTCATCCTCGAGATCGAGGTCGGCGTCGTCGGTGGTGAGGAGGACGGCGTCGAGAACGCCATCAACGAGAAGCTGTACTCGACCCCCGAGGACGCCGTCGCCACCGTGCGCGCCCTCGGCTCGGGCGAGCAGGGCCGGTACCTCACCGCGCTGACCTTCGGCAACGTCCACGGCGTCTACAAGCCCGGCAACGTCAAGCTGCGCCCCGAGGTCCTCCAGGCCGCCCAGCAGGCCGCCGCCGCCGAGCTCGGGCTGGGCGCCGACGCCAAGCCCTTCGCCCTGGTCTTCCACGGCGGCTCGGGATCGCTGCCCGAGGAGATCTCGGCCGCGGTCGACTACGGCGTCGTGAAGATGAACGTCGACACCGACACCCAGTACGCCTTCACCCGCCCGGTCGCCGACTGGATGCTGAAGAACTACAGCGGCGTCCTGAAGATCGACGGCGAGGTCGGCAACAAGAAGCAGTACGACCCGCGGGCCTGGGGCAAGGAGGCCGAGGCCGGCATGGCCCAGCGCGTCGTCGAGGCCTGCCAGAACCTGCGCTCGGCCGGCACCCACCAGGGCTGAGACCTCTCACCCGGGCGGTGACCTCGCGTCGCCGTCCGGCGTAACGCGCCGTGCGCCCTCCCGGGTGCACGGCGCGTTCTCTACGCTCGACCCATGACCAACGACCTGCTCGGCATCCCGCCCACCCACCTGCCCGAGGACCCGGCCGCCGCCGCCCTCGACCGCGGGGTGGCCGCCGACCAGGTGGCCGCCGCGCAGCCCACCTCGTGCCTGGCGTGGGCCGTGCTGGCCGAGGACGCCCTGGCCGACGACCGCGCGGTCGAGGCCTACGCCTACGCGCGCACCGGCTACCACCGGGGCCTGGACGCCCTGCGGCGCAGCGGCTGGCGCGGCCAGGGGCCGGTGCCGTGGGAGCACGAGCCGAACCGCGGCTTCCTGCGCGCCCTGGCGGCACTCTCGCGGGCGGCGGGGCTCATCGGCGAGGAGGAGGAGCGGCACCGCTGTGCCGAGTTCCTGCGGGCCTCGAGCGCGACCGGAGCCCGCGAGCTGGGCCTCTGACGACCGCGCGGGCGCGCCGACCCCAGGGGGCGGTCCCGGTGCAGGTGTGTCTCCCGCCCCGGCCGGGGCGGGAGACCCGGATGGATGTCCACCCGGGCCTCCCTACAGCCAAGGCAGACCACCGGGATGGTGGCATTTCCCTCTCGCCAAGAAACGCACACCCGATGGTCCCCTGCAACCTCGGCGTGCGCGCACCATCGTGCAACGAACCACCCCAGTCGTGCGACACTCGGGTGCCAGTGGCAACAAATGGCCACGTCGTCCGGTCTCAGGGAGGGGACAGCACGTGCCGCCACGCACCGTCGAGACCGATGACGGGGCGTTCCTCGCCCTCGAGGAGCACCTCCGGCACGAGCAGGCGCGTCTCGAGGAGCGCCGCCGCGAGCTCGAGCGCACCCGCGAGCTCATCGCCCGCGTCACCAGCCGCTCCCTCGGGGCCCAGGACGCCGCGGCCGACGTCGTGCCCCAGGTGGTCGCGCCGTCGGTGGTCAACCAGCTCCTGACCGAGAGCACCGGGATGGTGCGCAACTACGTCCTCACCGTCGACGCCGGGCCGGCGCTCGACGAGGCCACCGTGAGCGCCAACCGGGCCCGCATCGAGCGCGGCGACGAGCAGCGGGCGGTCTACCCGGCCGACGTCCTCACCACGGCGCGCGGCCTGCAGTGGCTCAACATCTGGTCGGAGGTCGGCGAGGACCAGCGCATCCTGCCGTCGACCAGTACCGAGTTCGCCGTCTTCGGCGACAGTGCCGTGGTGGCCCTGGCCGGTTGGGACGACCTCGAGTCGGGCTACGTCGTGCTGCGCGACCCGCTGGTGGTGCACCTCTACACGGCCTACTTCGACCTGGCGTGGAAGCACGGCGTGCCCGCGCCCACCGGGGAGCGCAGCGGCTCGGGGGACCCGCGGCTGGTCGAGCTGCTCGAGCTCGGGCTGAAGGACGAGGCCATCGCCCGCCACCTCGGGGTCAGCCTGCGCACGGTGCGCCGGCGGGTGGCCCGGCTGATGGCCGTCAACGGCGTCGACACCCGCTTCCAGCTCGGCTGGGTGCTGGCGAGCCGCCGCGGCTGACGGACGACATCCTCCACGGGTCGCGGTCGCGATAGGGTGAGGTGGAAAGGCTCCGGCGCGTTCCGCGGTGGGGCCTTCTCCGCGCCGGGGCACGGCCGTCCCGGCGCGCACGCGAGGGAAGGAACCGGGATGCCGGCGATCGTGCTGATCGGAGCCCAGTGGGGCGACGAGGGCAAGGGCAAGGCCACCGACCTCATGGGCAACGACGTCGACTACGTCGTGAAGTTCAACGGGGGCAACAACGCGGGGCACACCGTCGTGATCGAGGGTGAGGACGGCACGCGCGAGAAGTACGCCCTGCACCTGCTGCCGTCGGGCATCCTCACGCCCACCGTCACCCCGGTCATCGGCAACGGCGTGGTCATCGACCTCGAGGTGCTCTTCCAGGAGCTCGACGGGTTGCAGGCGCGGGGGGTCGACACCTCCAAGCTCGTGGTCTCGGCCAACGCGCACATCATCGCGCCGTACAACCGCACCCTCGACAAGGTCACCGAGCGCTTCCTCGGCAAGCGGCGCATCGGCACCACCGGCCGCGGCATCGGCCCCACCTACGCGGACAAGATGAACCGCATCGGCATCCGGGTCCAGGACCTGTTCGACGAGGGCATCCTGCGCCAGAAGGTCGAGGCGGCCCTGGGCTTCAAGAACCAGGTGCTGGTGAAGATCTACAACACCCGCGCCGTCGACGTCGACCTCGTCGTCGAGGAGCTGTTGGGCTACGCCGAGCGGCTGCGGCCGATGGTGGCCGACACCTCGCTGGTGCTCGAGCAGGCGCTGGACGCCGGCCGGAACGTGCTGCTCGAGGCGGGTCAGGCGACGCTGCTCGACGTCGACCACGGCACCTACCCGTTCGTCACCTCGTCGTCGGCCACCGCCGGCGGTGCGTGCACCGGCTCGGGCATCCCCCCGACCCGGGTGTCGCGGGTCATCGCCATCCTGAAGGCGTACACGACGCGGGTGGGCGAGGGACCCTTCCCCACCGAGCTGTTCGACGACGACGGCGAGACGCTGCGCAAGGTGGGCGCCGAGTACGGCACCACCACCGGGCGCCCGCGGCGCTGCGGCTGGGTCGACACCGTCATCGGCCGCTACGCCACGCGCGTCAACGGGGTGACCGACTTCGTCATCACCAAGCTCGACGTGCTCACCGGCTTCGAGAAGGTGCCGGTGTGCGTCGCGTACGAGGTCGACGGCGTGCGGCACGACGAGATGCCCCTGAGCCAGAGCGACTTCCACCACGCGAAGCCCGTCTACGAGGTGCTCGACGGCTGGTGGGAGGACATCTCCGGGTGCCGCACCTTCGAGGAGCTCCCGGCGGCCGCGCAGGCGTACGTGCTGCGGGTCGAGGAGCTCATCGGCGCGCGGGTCTCGGCCATCGGCGTCGGCCCCGGACGGCACGAGATCATCCAGCGCCACGCCCTGCTCGACTGATATGTGGCTCTCTGCTGTCAAGTGGGCAGGGTGAGGCGCCGCCGGCTGGGTTGTCGGCGGCGCCTCGTCGTTCACGCGGGTGGGGTGTCCGGGGCGGCGTGTCAGGTCGACGCGCGGTCAGTCTGATATTCGCGGGTTGGGTACCGCAGGGCGGTGTTTCGGCTGGAGCCTTCGCGCTGCTCTGAGGTCGAGCGTGGCCACGGTGGGTGGCTGCTCACAGTCGAGTAGCGGGTTGCTCCACGCGCTGCGTCCGGTCCATGCGGGCGTGAACGGGCTTGGGCTGTTAGTCGTCCATGACGGCCAGGGACCAGCACCAGCCGGCGAGCTCGCGGGCGATGGCGGTGCAGGCGACGGTGTGTTTCTTCTTGCGGGCGTCCAGGGTGACCCAGCGGGCGTGCAGGCGCCGGTTGCCGGCGTCGGCGCGGGCCACGACCGGTGCGGGGGCCGCGGACCACCGCTCGAGGATGGTCTTGCCGCGTCGGTAGGCGGGCTTGTGGTGCCATGCGGCTTCGGTGAGCAGCCGGCGGGCGTGGGTGTTGCCGGTCTTGGTGATCCCACCCTGGGAGCGCTTCTCGCCGCTGGAGCGTTCGGTGGGGACCAGCCCGAGGTAGGAGCCGATGGTGGCCCCGGACAGCCGGTGCCAGTCTCCGATCTCGACCGCGAGGGCGAACCCGGTCAGGGTGGAGATCCCGCGCAGGCAGCACAGCCGTCGGGTCACCGGTGTGAACTCGCTGTCGGCGGCCATCATGGTGATCGCGGTGTCGAGCCGGTCGCGACGGGCCAAGGTGAGCTGGACCTGCTCGTAGTCCGCCTCGAACGCTGCCGCCGTGCCGGGCTGCTCGAACCGGATCCGGCGCAGCCACGCGTCGTGCGCGAGCGTCCACGCCTTGCCGCCGTAGTAGACGTGTCCGTGACGCAGCGCCAGCTTGGACACCCGGTGCCGGGCCCGCATCAGGTCCCCGCGCACGTCCTCGCGGGCACGCACCAGGTCCCGGGCGGCTTCCTGGGTGATCGTGGGGACCCGAACGGCGACGATCTCGTCCAGGCGCAGCAGCCGCGCCAGCATCACCGCGTCACGGGCGTCGGTCTTGACCCGGTCCCGGGCCGGGCGCAGCAGCTTGGACGGTGCCGCGACCTGGCAGCGCAACCCGGCCGCGGTGATCGCCCGGGCCAAACCGAACCCCGTCGGGCCGGCCTCGTACGTCACCGCAACCGGCCCCGGCAGGCGCAACAGCCAGCCGATGACCACCTGCGGATCCGGAACCAGCCGCTCCTGCACGACCTCACCAGTCACGCCGTCGATCGCCGCCGCCACGATCGATCGTGCGTGCACATCCAACCCAACGCTCGTACGCTCGATGAACACCGGGGCCTCCTCCACACCTGTCGGATAGGCCGGGCAAGGCGACATCCTCGTCCGGTAACCCACGAACATGTGTGAGCGAGGCCCCGGCCCGCAACCCCCTCACACCGAGGGCGTCACGACATACCGTCTGAGCGCCCCTGCAACAAGAGTTGACCGGGCCGGGGCTGCGTCAGGCGGGGCGCAGGACGTGCATCCGGTGCGCCGCGCGGGTCAGCACGACGTAGAGGACCCGCACGCCGCCGGGTGACTCCTCCGCGATGGCGTCGGGGTCGACCACGACCGTGGCGTCCCACTCCAGGCCCTTGGTCGAGAGCGGGTCGATGAGGCGCACCCGCCCGTCGCCGGCGCCGTCGAGGGAGGCCAGCCGGCCGGCCCACCGCCGCGGGGTGATGACCGCGACCGAGCCGTCGACCTCGCCGAGCACCTGTTCCAGCGCCGCCGACACCTCGTGCACCAGCGGCCCGGTGACCACGCGGTCGACCGGGTCGACCCCGGTCTCGCGCACCGCGGCCGGGATGTCGGCGTCCGGCACCAAGGGCAGCACGACATCGCGCGCGTAGTCGAAGATCTCGCGCGCGTTGCGGTAGTTGGTGTCCATGTGGAAGGCCCGGCGCTCGAGCCCGGCGAAGGCCTCCTCGCGGGCCTGGGACGCCTCGGCCAGGTCGGGCCAGGACGCCTGGGCGGCGTCGCCCACGACGGTCCAGGATGCCGACCGCCCCCGGCGCGCGACCATCCGCCACTGCATGGGCGAGAGGTCCTGCGCCTCGTCGACGAGCACGTGCGCGTAGCCCGACGCCCGGTCCAGCCGCCCCGCCAGCAGGCGCTCGCGGGCGTCGGCCGAGGTGAACACGGCCCGGGTCGAGCCCTGTCGCCCCGAGCGCGCCACCCCCGCGCGCACGTCGGTGACCCCGAAGGCCGAGAGGTCGTCGAGCTCCTCGATGTCGTAGAAGCCGGCCTCCTCGCGCTCGGCCTCCTGCACCGGCCCCAGCCGCGCGAGCAGGTCGTCGGCCAAGGCGACGTCGGCGACCGACCACTCGCCGGTCTCGACCGCCTCGCGGTAGGAGTGCGCCAGCGCCGCGCCCTCCTCCTGGTCGAGGACACCGCGCGCGAGGGCGTACACGTGCTCGGTGTCGGTCAGGGTCAGCAGCAGCTCGCGCGGGTCGAGCTGGCGCCACCACGCGGCCATGAAGTCGTCGACGTCGCGGGAGGCGTCGAAGGCGTCGAGGAACTCGCTGCGCTCGCCCTGGCGCACCGAGCGCCACGCGGCCTCGGCCAGCGCGGACCGGGCGGCGTCGACCCCGAGGTTGTGCTGGTGACCGCGCAACACCTCGGCCCGCACGCGCCGCAGCACGTCGGTGTCGAGGCGCACCGCGTTGCCCGCGATGAACGCGCGCAGCGCCGGCGGGGCCCCCACCGGGGGCCGCGCCGCGATCCGCGACAGCAGCCGGCGGATGCGCAGGCTGCCCTTGACGGCCGCGACCTCCGGGGTGTCCGAACGCGTGGCCGTCATCCCGTCGACGACGTCGCCGAGCGCCCGCAGCGCCACCGACTCCTCGCCGAGGCTGGGCAGGACGCGCTCGATGTAGGCGGTGTAGGCGGCCGACGGGCCGATGACCAGGATGCCGCCGTGCTCGAAGCGGCGGCGCTCGGCGTACAGCAGGTACGCGGCGCGGTGCAGGGCCACCACGGTCTTGCCGGTGCCCGGGCCGCCGGTGATCTCGGTGACGCCGCGCGAGGGGGCGCGGATGGCCTCGTCCTGGTGCGCCTGGATGGTCGCCACGATGTCGCGCATCTGCCGGCCGCGGCTGCGGGTGAGGGCCGCCATCAGGGCGCCGTCGCCGACCACCACGATGTCGTCGGGGGCCTGCGCGACCATCAGGTCGTCCTCGACGCCGACGACGCGCGAGCCCGTGCAGCGCAGTACGCGGCGGCGCACCACGCCCATCGGGTCGACGGGGGTGGCGCGGTAGAAGGCGGCGGCGGCTGGGGCGCGCCAGTCGACGACCAGCGGCTCGTACTCGTCGTCGCGCACGCCGAGCCGGCCGATGTGGCGGACCTCGCGCTCGGCGGCGGTGGAGTCCTCCTCGCCGAGGTCGAGCCGCCCGAAGACGAGCCCCTCGTACTGGGTGTCGATCATGGCGCGGCGTCGGGTGGCGGCGAAGACCAGCGCGTCGCGCTCGAACAGCCCGGTGAGCTCCTCGTCGCGCACGTCGCCGGTGCGGCTGGTGCGGCCACGCGCCATCCCGTCGGCCTCGACGTCACGGGCCCGGGCGCCGGCCTTCTCGAGCTCGGCGTAGACGCGGTCGACGTGGGCCTGCTCGAGGGCCACCTCGCCGGCGACGTCGGAGGACGTGTCGGGCTGGCCCGGGTGATGCGTGGTCACGGAGGTGCGCACTCCTCGGTCGTCGGCGCAGGTCACGGAACGCACCAGTCTAGACGTCGTGCGGGGCGCCCTAGGCTGGGCTCCGTGAAGGTCCTCGTCATCGGGTCCGGTGCTCGCGAGCACGCCATCGTCCGCGCGCTCACGCTCGACCCCACGGTCGATGCCGTGGTCGCCGCTCCGGGCAACCCCGGTATCGCCGCGCTCGTGCCGTGCGAGGCCCTGGCGGGCGGGATGGCCGACGGCGACGCGGTGCTCGAGGTGGCGCGGCGGCACGGGGTCGACCTCGTGGTGGTCGGGCCGGAGGCGCCGTTGGTGGCCGGCCTCGCCGACGCCGTGCGAGCGGCGGGCATCGCCTGCTTCGGGCCGTCGGCGGCGGCCGCGGTGCTCGAGGGCAGCAAGGCCTTCGCCAAGGAGGTCATGTCGTCGGCCGACGTCCCGACCGGCCGGGCGCTGGTGTGCACCACCGTCGACGAGGTGGACGACGCCCTGGGGGCGCTCGGGGCGCCGCACGTGGTCAAGGACGACGGGCTGGCGGCCGGGAAGGGCGTCGTGGTGACCGACGACCGCGACGAGGCGCTGGCCCACGGCCGCGCGTGCCTCGACAAGCCCGGCGGGCGGGTGGTGGTCGAGGAGTACCTCGACGGCCCCGAGGTCTCGCTCTTCTGCATCTGCGACGGTCAGCACGTCGTGCCGCTCGCGCCCGCCCAGGACTTCAAGCGGGTGGGGGAGGGCGACACCGGCCCGAACACCGGCGGGATGGGCGCCTACAGCCCCCTCGACTGGGCGCCGGCCGGCCTGGTCGACGACGTCGTGGCGCGGATCGCCCGGCCGGTGGTCGACGAGATGCGCCGGCGGGGCACGCCCTTCGTGGGCGTCCTCTACGTGGGGCTGGCCCTGACGGTGCGGGGGCCGCGGGTCATCGAGTTCAACGTCCGCTTCGGCGACCCCGAGACCCAGGTCGTCCTCGACCGGCTGCGCACGCCCCTGGGCCGGCTGCTGCTGGCGGCGGCCACCGGGCGGCTCGACGAGCTCGAGCCGCTGCGCTGGGCCGACGAGCACGCGGTCACGGTGGTCGTGGCGGCGGCCGGGTACCCGGCGGGCCCGCGCAGCGGCGACGTCGTGACCGGCGCCGACGGGGCGGAGGCGGCGGATGCCGACGCGTACGTGCTGCACGCCGGGACCGCGCGCGGTGCCGACGGCGCCCTGGTCAGCGCGGGTGGCCGGGTGCTGTCGGTGGTCGGGCGCGGAGCCACGCTGGCGCAGGCGCGCGAGCGGGCCTACGCGGCGGTCGACGGCATCGGGCTCGACGGCTCGCACCACCGGCGCGACATCGCCCAGAAGGCCGAGCGCGGCGAGGTCGCGGTCCCCGTCGCGGGCTGACCGCGGGCCGCGCGGCGACCGTCAGGCCAGGGCGGCGTGGATGTCGGCCAGGTGGTCGAGGTCCGCCAGGTCGAGCACCTGGAGGTAGATGCGGGCCGCGCCGGCCTCGGCCAGCAGGCCCAGGGTCTCGCGGGCCTCCTCGGGGGTGCCGGCGATGCCGTTCGCACGCAGCTCGGCGGCGTCGCGGCCGATGGCCTCGGCCCGGCGGGTGACCGCGGCGTCGTCCTTGCCGATGCACACGACCTGGGCGGCCGAGTGCACCATCGAGAGCGGGTCGCGGCCGTGCTCCTCGCACACCTCGTCGACCCGCGCGAACAGCCGGGCGGTGTCGTCGGCCGACGAGAAGGGGGCGTTGAACTCGGCGGCGTAGCGGGCCGCCAGCGACGGGGTGCGCCGCCTGCCGCCGCCCCCGACGATGATCGGCACGCCGCCCTCCTGGACGGGCCTGGCCAGGGCCGGGCTGCCGCTCACCGGGTAGTGCGAGCCGTCGTGCTCGTAGGGCCGCCCGGCCGGGGCCGACCAGAGGCCGGTGATGACGGCCAGCTGCTCCTCGAGCCGGTCGAAGCGCTCGCGCAGCGGCGGGAAGGGGATGCCGTAGGCCGCGTGCTCGGCCTCGAACCAGCCGGCGCCGAGGCCCAGCTCGACCCGGCCGCCGCTCATCTGGTCGACCCCGGCCACCGCCACGGCCAGCGGCCCGGGCAGCCGGAAGGTGGCCGAGCTGACCAGGGTGCCGAGCCGGATGCGGGAGGTGTCGCGGGCGAGGCCGGCCAGCGTGGTCCAGGCGTCGGTGGGCCCGGGGAGGCCGTCGCCGTCGCCCATGTGCAGGTAGTGGTCGGACCGGAAGAAGGCGTCGAAGCCGAGGTCCTCGGCCGCCCGGGCCACCGCCAGGAGGTCGTCGTAGGTGGCGCCCTGCTGGGGCTCGGTGAAGATCCGGAGGTCCATGCCCCCAACCTACGGAACGGTGGCCCCCGCGTGGCCCCGCGCCCGCCCCCGCGCTGACGTCAGCTTTTCGGGGTCACCCCGAAAAGCGCACCGGACAAGGGTTGCGAGGCGGGGTCTCGTGCAGGAGCTCGTGTGTCGGGGCCGGGATGCCGCGGGCCGTCGGCTCAGCGCCGCAGGTCGGCCACGCTCATCCCGGCCAGGGCCCCCTCGTCGAGCGACCCGAGCAGCGTCACGCACACCGCCCAGAGCGCCGCCTCCCGGATGCCGTCGGGGGCCGCGCGGGCCACGTCGACCACCCGGCGCCCCCGGTCGGCGGCCTCCGGCGGGGGCAGCGCCACCGCGCAGGCCCGGGCCCGCGCCACCAGCCGCAGCACCTCGACCCCGAGCCCGTCCGCCCACGCCGCCGCGACGCCGGGCGGCGCCGCCGCCAGCTCGCCGACGGTCCGCACCCCCAGCCCGGCGAACCGCTCGGCCCATCCGGCCCCCACCCCCGCGACCGCCCGCACCGGCAGCGCCGCGACCACCGCCGGCACCCGCGCGAGGACCTCCTCCGACGTCCCGGCGGACGGGGGCCCCTGCTCCCCGCCCGCCCGGAAGTGCAGCTCGGCCTGCCAGGCGACCTCGTCCCAGGCCGGCTCCCCGCCGCCGGGCACCGCCCCCACCCGCGCCACGACGTGGTCGAGGGTGATGACGCGCGCCGCCTCGACGGCCGCCATCGCGCCCGCGACCCCCGCGTCGGCCTCACGGGCCAGCAGGCCGGCCAGCTCGGCGGGCTCCATCCTCAGACCTCCGTGTGGAAGCGGATCTCGACCTCGCCGTACACGTCGGCCCGGGTCGTCCCGGGCGTGGCGGGGTCGTCGGCCGCCGGGGGTCGGACGGTGAGCCGCAGGTCGCGGATGGAGTCGAGCACGCCGGCGCTCAGCACCGGGCGCATCGTCACGAGCCGGTCCAGGGCACCGACGCGCACGGACGGCGTCACCGCCGGTGTCGGCGGCCGGGCCACCGCCGGGGCCGCCGCCGGGGTCACCGCGGTGCGTACCGTCGAGAAGGTCAGCTTCGAGCGCAGCGTCCCGCCGTCGACGACGACCTTGGGCATCCCGCGCCGGGCGATCTCGCGGATGCTCTCGAGCTGGTCCCGCGCGATGGCGAGCCGCACCGCCTCGGTCACCCGGGCGACCCCGGCCGCGGTCAGCCGCCGCCCCTCGACGTCACCGTCGGCCAGGACCACCCCGAGGTCGGCCAGCACGTCCTTGCGCGGCGCGGCACCCCCGACCACCAGAGCGGTGCCGCCGTCCGCGCCGGGGAAGGTGCGGCTGAGGGCGGCGGCCACGACGTCGTCGGGCACCGCCGTGGCCGCGAACTCCTCCGGCGTCATCGCGGCGGACTCCTCGACCGCCCGCCGGCGGTCCTCCTGGCTGGAGTGCGCCGCGACGATCGAGTCGAGCGTCTCCACCAGGAGGACCGCGACGAAGTCGGCGAAACCGACGTCCGCGACCGCTGGGGTGTCGGGCATGGCCGCGGACCCGCTCAGGCCTGGTTGAGCGGCAGGTAGTCGGTGTGGAAGTTGATCTTCACGCCACCGGTGATCTGCACGTCGACCCCCGAGCTGTTGCCCGAGACCGTGTCGGTGGTGCTGACCCGCACCGTGCTGAAGGCGGTCGAGGCCGAGGCCTTCACCCAGAGCGACACCAGGCCGCCGGACTTGGCGCTGGCCCGGAAGTCGAAGGCACTGCGCGAGTAGTCGGTGCTGTGGGTGCTGAAGTAGTCGGAGCCGTAGGCCCGGAAGTTCAGCCCGGTCTCGATCGAGCCGTTGTCGACGACGAGGCGCAGCATCCCGAGCTTCACCATCTCGACCAGGAGCGTGTACTTGTTCGCCGCGATCCGGATGGCGGCGGCCTCCTTGATCTTGTCGACGTCGGGCTGCGTGAGCTTCTTGGCCGTGGCGACCTTGTTGTCGTCGGCCACCCCGCCCCCGGTGACCTCGAGGGCCTTGTTGACGGCGGTGGCGTCGGCGGCGGTCAGGGTCTGGTCGACCGCGACCTTCGAGGGTTCGGAGGTCGCGGTGGCGTCGGCCGGCGGCGCCGCGGCCGAGAGGAGCTGCATGATCTCCTCGGGGCCGATGTCGTCCTTGGTGTCGTTGATGTAGGTCGTCAGCGTCTTCGCGGTCTCCTTGAGCAGCTCGATCTGCGCCTGCTGCTGGCGGATGTTGGACGCCACCAGCGCGTCGAAGACGTCGCTGACGAGCTTGCAGGTGAACTCCGGGAAGTTGATCTCGTCGAGCCGCGACGCGAACCCGATCGCGGCATCTCCTCCTGTGGCCATGGTGCTTCTCCCTGTGCGAGATGTGGCGCACGTCGGTCGTGCGTCCTGGGGAGAGGAGGGGGCGACGCGGGACGGTGATACCTCAGGCGGTGCCGACGGTGACGGCCTCGGCCTCGATCTCGGAGTCGATGCGCTCGGCGCCGTGTTCGGGCTGGGCGTCGATCGCCCGCACCAGCGAGTGGCCCGTGCTCAGTACCGCGACCGCCAGCACGACGGCCCCGGCGCCCACCCAGAACGGGATGTGCACCGACTGCTCGCCGAGCCGCCCGGCGAGCCAGGGCGCCACGGCCCCGCCGCTGAACCGCACGAAGCTGTACGCCGACGACGCCACGCTGCGCTCGACCGGCGCGACCTTCATGACGGTCTCGGTGATGAGGGTGTTGTTGATGCCGAGGAGGCCGCCCGCCACGACCACGCCGACCACGAGGACCCGCTTGTCGTCGGTCCAGATCGCCATGACGGCCAGCACGGCCGCGAAGCCCAGCAGTGCGCCCACCATCCCGACATAGGTCCCGACGTGGCGCTGCACCCAGGGGGCGATGAGGACCGAGGAGACGGCGAGGAACAGTCCCCAGCCGAAGAACACCAGGCCCGTGCCGTGCGCCGACAGGTCGAGCGGGAACGGGGTGAAGGCCAGCAGGGTGAAGAAGCCGAAGTTGTACAGCAGCGCGGTGACGCCGACGGTCAGCAGCCCGCGGTGGCGCAGGGCCTTCAGGGGCGCGCTGAGCGGTGTCGGCTGGGGCCGCTCGGCAGAGGCCGGGAGGGTGATCCACGTGGCGAGCAGCGCCACGAACATCAGGGCGCTGACCCCGAAGAACGGGTAGCGCCACGACATCCCGCCGAGGGCCCCGGCGACGAGGGGGCCGGCCGCGATGCCGAGGCCGAGGGCGGCCTCGTAGAGGATGATCGCCTGCGCCACCGAGCCGCGCGAGGCGCTGACGATGGTCGCGAGGGCGGTGGCGATGAAGAGTGCGTTGCCCAGGCCCCACACGGCGCGGAACCCGACGATGCCGCCCACGGTGTCCTGCGTCCCGGCCAGCCCGGCGCCGACGATGATGATCGCCAGCCCGATGAGCAGGGTCCGCTTGGCCCCGATGCGGCTCGACACCCAGCCGGTGATGAGCATCGCCACGCCCATGACGGCCATGTAGCTGGTGAACAGCAGCGAGACCTGCGACGGCGAGGCGCCGAGCTCGTCGGCGATGGGCTTGAGGATGGGGTCGACGAGGCCGATCCCCATGAAGGCGACGACGCAGGCGAACGCGACGCTCCAGACGGTCTTGGGTTGACGCCACATGGGCTCGGGGTCCCTCTCGGTGGGGGTGGTCAGGGGGTGCCGGTCAGGGCGGGGGAGGTGGCGCGGGTGGCCTCGACCAGCTCGGCCAGCAGGGCGACGGCGTCGCGCAGGCGGGCGGGGTCGGCGCCGAGGCCGGCCATCACCGGCTCGAGCGCCCGGGCGCGGGCACGGCGGGCCTCGCCCAGCGCGCGGGCGCCGGCCGCGGTGAGCGACACCAGGCCGGCCCGCCCGTCGTCGGGGTCGGGGACGCGGCTCACGTAGCCCTCGGCCTCGAGCCGCTGCACCTGGGTCGTCATGGTCGGCTGGCTGGTGTCGTCGGCGGCGGCCAGGGCGGTGACCCGGGCCGGGCCGAGCTCCTCGACGAGCGAGAGCACCCGGGTCTGGGCCCAGGGCAGCTCGAGCCCGGCGTGCCGGCTGGCCCAGCGCGAGATGCGCGCGGCCGAGCGGAGCAGGTCGTCGGCGAGGTCGTCCGTGGTCACCGCGCCACTATAGATAGATAGCCTATCTATCTCAAGTGGACGCGGCGCGACGGCGCCGCCCGGGGCTGGAAGGATGGCCCGCATGGCCGACGCCCCCGTGCCCGCTGCCCCCGCCCCGCTCGAGCTCCCCGGGTACGTGCCCGTGTACTCGGGCAAGGTGCGCGACCTCTACGCCCCGCTCCACCCCGCGACCGGCGCCCCCCGCGACGACCTCCTGCTGCTGGTGGCCTCCGACCGCATCTCGGCCTTCGACTTCGTCCTCGACCGGCCGGTGCCCGACAAGGGCGAGGTCCTCACCCGGATGTCGCTGTGGTGGTTCGAGCAGCTGGCCGACCTGGTGCCCAACCACGTGGTCTCGACCGACGTCCCCGACGCCGTGGCCGGGCGGGCCGTCCTGGTGCGCCGCCTCGAGATGCTGCCGGTCGAGTGCGTCGCCCGGGCCTACCTGACCGGCGGCGGGCTGCGCGAGTACCGCGCCGACGGGCACGTCAGCGGCCTGCGGCTGCCCCCGGGGCTCACCGACGGCTCGCGCCTGCCCGAACCGCTGTTCACCCCGTCGACCAAGGCACCGCAGGGCGAGCACGACGAGCCGATGTCGTACGCCGACGTCGAGGCCACCCTCGGCCCGGCACTGGCCGCCCGCGTCCGCGACCTCACGACCCGCATCCTGACCCGTGGCAACGAGCTCGCGGCCGAGCGCGGCATCCTCATCGCCGACACCAAGGTCGAGTTCGGGCTCGAGGGCGGCGAGCTCGTGCTGGCCGACGAGGTCCTGACGCCCGACTCCTCGCGGTTCTGGCCCGCCGACCAGTGGGAGCCCGGCCACCCCCAGCCCAGCTTCGACAAGGAGTTCGTCCGCGAGTGGCTCCTGTCGCCGGCCAGCGGCTGGGACAAGGCGTCCGGCGAGGCGCCCCCGCCCCTGCCCGACGACGTCCTCGAGCGCACCCGGGCCAAGTACGTCGAGGCCTACGAGCGGCTCACCGGCCGGCCCTTCGCCGCCGGGCCGGTAGCCTGAGACCGGCACCCCGCCACGCCGCCGCACCCTCGGGAGAAACCCCCGCCATGGCCTCGTCGCACGTCCCCGTGCTGACCACCGTCCCCGGGGGCGCCGCCCTCTCGAGCTTCCGCGCCGCGGGCCTGCTGGCCCGCCTGCGCACGGTGGCCGACCAGGTCACCGGGGTCGGTGCGCGCCACGTGCACTGGGTCGTCAGCGACGCCGCGCTCGACGACGACACCGCGGCCACCGTCACCCGGCTCCTGGCCTACGGCGACCCGTGGGCGGACCCGCCGGTGGGGGAGCACGAGGCCCTGGTCGTCGTCGCCCCGCGCCTCGGCACGCTCTCGCCGTGGGCGAGCAAGGCCACCGACATCGCGCACAGCTGCGGGGTCGACGTGCGCCGGGTCGAGCGGGTCACCGAGTACCGCATCGCGTCGGCCACGCCGCTCAGCGAGCGGCAGTGGGCGGCCTGCGCCGACGTCCTGCACGACCGGATGACCGAGTCGGCGCTGCCCAGCCGCGAGGCCGCGGCCGCGCTCTTCGACGAGCGCGAGGCCGAGCCGATGGCGCACGTCGACGTCCTGGGGGGCGGGCGCGAGGCGCTGGCGGAGGCCGACCGCACCTTCGGCCTGGCGCTCTCGGAGGACGAGGTCGACTACCTGGTCGAGGCGTTCACCGGGCTGCGCCGCAACCCCACCGACGTCGAGCTGATGATGTTCGCGCAGGCCAACTCCGAGCACTGCCGCCACAAGATCTTCAACGCCGACTTCGTCGTCGACGGCGAGCCCCAGCCGCGCTCGCTGTTCGGGATGATCCGGCACACCGAGGAGGTCGCGGGCGCCGGCACCGTCGTGGCGTACAAGGACAACGCCTCGGTGATGGAGGGCAGCCGCCGGGTGCGCTGGCTGCCCGAGCGCCCCGACGGGCCCAGCCCCTACCGCGGCCGCGAGGACGACGTGCACGTCCTCATGAAGGTCGAGACCCACAACCACCCCACGGCCATCAGCCCCTTCCCGGGGGCGGCCACCGGCGCCGGCGGGGAGATCCGCGACGAGGGCGCCACCGGCCGCGGGAGCCAGCCCAAGGCGGGGCTCACCGGCTTCGCGGTCTCGAACCTGCACCTGCCCGGCACCGACGAGCCGTGGGAGAGTGAGGAGTACGGCGCGCCGGCGCACATCGCCAGCCCGCTCGACATCATGGTCGAGGGCCCCATCGGCGCCGCGGCCTTCAACAACGAGTTCGGGCGGCCGGGGCTGGGGGGCTTCTTCCGCGTCTACGAGCAGACCGTCGACGGCGTCCGCCGCGGCTTCCACAAGCCGATCATGAGCGCCGGCGGCCTCGGCACCATCAGCGCCGACCTCACCGAGAAGGTGCTCTTCCCGGCGGGCACGCTGCTGGTCCAGATCGGCGGTCCGGGGATGCGCATCGGGATGGGCGGCGGGGCGGCGTCCTCGATGGCGGCCGGGGCCAACGCGGCCGAGCTCGACTTCGACTCCGTGCAGCGCGGCAACCCCGAGATCGAGCGCCGCGCCCAGGAGGTCGTCAACCACTGCTGGAGCCTCGGCGCCGACGGCAACCCCATCCTCGCCATCCACGACGTGGGGGCCGGTGGGCTCTCGAACGCCTTCCCCGAGCTCGTCGACGGCGCCGGTCTCGGCGCCCGCTTCGACCTCGGTGCGGTCCCGCTCGAGGAGAGCGGCTTGGCCCCGAAGGAGGTGTGGTGCAACGAGTCCCAGGAGCGGTACGTCGTCGCCATCGCCCCTGAGTCCCTCCCGTTCTTCGCCGCGCTGTGCGAGCGCGAGCGCTGCCCGCACGCCGTGGTGGGGGTGGCCCGCGGGGACGGGCAGCTCGTCCTGGCCGACGGCCTCGACGACCGCGAGGGCGAGGACCGCCCGATCGACATGCCGATGGAGACGCTGCTCGGCAAGCCGCCGCGGATGACCCGCGACGTCGCCCGGGTCGAGCGGCGCGGCGACGACCTCGACGTCGACGGGCTCGACCTGCGCGCGGCCGCCTTCGCCGTGCTGCGGCATCCCACCGTGGCCTCGAAGCGCTTCCTGGTCACCATCGCCGACCGCACCGTCGGCGGCCTGACCCACCGCGACCAGATGGTCGGGCCGTGGCAGGTGCCGGTGGCCGACGTCGCCGTCACCCTGGCCGACCACGTGGGTTTCGCCGGCGAGGCCATGGCCAGCGGCGAGCGGATGCCGCTGGCCGCCCTCGACGCCCCGGCCTCCGGCCGGATGGCGGTGGGCGAGGCGCTCACCAACCTGCTGGCCGCGCCCGTCGCCGCGCTCTCGGGGGTCAAGCTCTCCTGCAACTGGATGGCCGCGTGCGGCGAGGACGGCGAGGACGCCGCGCTCTACGACACCGTGCACGCCGTGGGGATGGAGCTGTGCCCGGCCCTGGGCATCTCGGTGCCCGTGGGCAAGGACTCCCTCTCGATGCGCACCCGCTGGGCCGACCCGGTGACGGGCGACGCGAAGCAGGTCACCTCGCCGGTGTCGCTCGTCGTCACCGCCTTCGCCGCCCTGCCCGACGTGCGCGGCACCTGGACCCCCCAGCTGCGTGGCGACTCGGTGCTGCTGCTGCTCGACCTCGGCGCCGGGCGTGACCGGCTCGGCGGCTCGATCCTGGCCCAGGCGTCGGGCGCCTTCGGCCGCGACGTGCCCGACCTCGACGACCCGGCGCGCGTGACGGCCCTGGCCGCCGCCCTCGCCGACCTGCGGGCGCGCGACCTCGTGACCGCCTACCACGACCGCTCCGACGGCGGGCTCTGGGCGGCGGTGTGCGAGATGGCCTTCGCCGGCGGGATGGGGGTCGACGTCGACGTCCGCTCGGTCGAGGCCCTGTTCTCCGAGGAGCTCGGCGCCGTCCTCGAGATCCCGGCCGACGGGTACTCCGAGGCGCAGGAGGTCCTGGCCGACCACGGCCTGGCGTCGCTGGCGCGCCCGGTCGGTGCCCCGAACGCCGACCGGCGGGTCCGGGTGCGGGTCGGCGGCGAGCGCGTCCTCGACGAGACCGTGCGCGACCTGGCGCAGGCGTGGGACGAGGTGTCGTGGCGCATCTCGGTGCTGCGCGACAACCCCGGCTCGGCCGACGAGGAGCACGCGGCCGTCGGCGCCGACGACGACCCGGGCCTGGTGGTCGCGCCCAGCTTCGACCCCACCGACGACGTGGCCCTGCCGTACCTCGCGACCGGGGTGCGGCCCAAGGTCGCGGTGCTGCGCGAGCAGGGCGTCAACAGCCACGTCGAGACCGCGTTCATGCTCGACCGCGCGGGCTTCGACGCCTACGACGTGCACATGACCGACCTCCAGGCGGGGCGCTTCGATCTCGCCGACGTGCAGGGTCTGGTCGCCGCCGGCGGCTTCTCGTACGGCGACACCCTCGGTGCCGGCGAGGGCTGGGCCCGGTCGGTGCTGTTCAACCCCCGCCTCACCGAGGCCTTCCGCGGCTTCTTCCACCGCGACGACACCTTCGGGCTCGGGATCTGCAACGGGTGCCAGATGTTCGCCGCGCTGGCCGACCTCGTCCCGGGCGCCGAGGCGTGGCCGCGCTTCACCCGGAACCGGTCCGAGCAGTACGAGGCGCGCCTCACCCTGGTCGAGGTCCTCGACTCCCCGTCGGTCCTGACCGCCGGGATGGCCGGGAGCCGCATCCCGATCGCGGTGGCGCACGGCGAGGGCTTCGCGAACTTCTCGGCCCGGGGCGACGCCGCCGCCGTGCAGCGGGTGGCCCGCTTCGTCGACCACCACGGCGAGCCGGCCACGACGCATCCGTACAACCCGAACGGGTCGCCCGGCGGCCTCACCGCCGTCACCACCACCGACGGCCGGTTCACGGCGATGATGCCCCACCCCGAGCGGGTCTCCCGTAACGTCCAGCTGTCGTGGACCTCGGGCCCCGTCGACGACGAGAGCCCGTGGCTGAGGATGTTCCGCAACGCCCGCGTCTTCGTGGGCTGACGAGAGGGGTGGGCCGGTGCTGACGCCGGAGGACGTGCTGAACAGCCACTTCACGACGACCCAGCTGCGCGAGGGGTACGACGAGCGCGAGGTCGACGACTTCCTCGACGCGGTCGTCGCGAGCATGCGCCACCACGACGGCATCCCGGCCGGGCGCAAGCAGCGCCTGGTCACGGCCGCCGACGTGCGTGCGGCCCGGTTCACCACCACCCGCCTCCGCCGGGGGTACGAGATGTCCGACGTCGACGCGCTGATGGACCGCGTGGCCGCCGCCCTGGACGCCCTCGAGAGCGGACGCGGCGCCACCCCGACCGTGGGGACCGGCTCCGGGCGGGCCGTCCCCGCGGTACCCGGGGCCACCGAGCCCCTCGGCCGGCGCCTGCTGCGGGTGCTGCGGGGTGAGCCCCGCGGTTGACCGCGCTCGGGCCCTGGTGTCGCAGGCCGCCCGGTGGGACCCTGGCGTGGTGAGCGATGACGACCGGCAGCCCCGCGGGGTCACCGTCGAGCTGCTGGCCACGGTCGACCTCGGGCGCGAGATCGAGGGACTGGCCGGCTACGTCCTGCGGATGCGGCGGGTCACCATCGCCCCCGGGGGCGTCTTCGGGCCCGAGCACGACCACGTCGGCCGGCCCGGCACGGTCGTCGTCCTCCAGGGGGTCGTCACCGACCACCGCGACGGCGTGAGCACCGACTACGGCCCCGGCCCGGGCTGGCCCGAGGACCGCGACACCCGGCACTGGCTCGAGAACCGGGGCTCGGTCCCCGCGGTCGAGATCTCCGTCGACGTGGTGCGGGCCGAGTGACGGCCGTCCGCCCGGCGTGGCGACGGCTCCCGCCTCAGCGGCGGCGCCAGCCCCCGCGCGAGGGCGGCTCGGGCGACCGCTGCGCGTCGTCGTCCCCGAAGGGCCGCGCCCCGGGCACCTTGCGGGCGACGTCGGCCCACGGCAGCACGCCGGTCGGCAGGGCCGCGGAGGCCGTGGCCCGGCGCAGCGTGAACAGGTCGAGGGGGCCACGGGTCGCGACCAGCACCAGGTTGCCGAACCGGCGCCCCTTGAGCACCTCGTGGAGGCCCACGAAGGCCGCCGGACCCACGGCCTCGACCGCCCCGGCGGCCACCCGGGCCGCGTAGCGCAGCCCCGGCTCGTCGGGGACGTTGGCCAGGAACAGGCCGCCGGGCACCAGCACCCGCGCCACCTCGCCCAGCCAGCCGCGGTGCGTGAGCCCGGCCGGCACCCGCCCGTCGTCGAAGGCGTCGAGGACGACCACGTCGGCGCTGGCGTCGGCCAGGGCCCCGAGGCCCTCCTCGCCGGTGACCGGCCGCACCCGGATGCGGTGCCCCCGCGGCAGCGGCAGCTCTCGGCGCACGGCCTCGGTCATCGCCGCGGCCGGCTCGAGGACGATCTGCGGCGACCCCGGCCGGGTGTGCTCCAGCCAGCGCGCCAGGGTCAGGGCGCCCCCGCCCACATGGGTGGTACGCAGCCGGCCCGCGGGGGCCAGCGCGTCGACCGCCAGGGCCAGGTGCTGCACGTACTCGAACGCCAGCACGGTGGGGTCGTCGGGGTCGACGGCCGACTGCGGCAGCTCGTCGAGGATGGCGGTGACCAGGCGGCCCTCGCGCTCGAACCGGGGTTCCTGCACGCTCGGCAGCCTACGGCGGCACCGCCCGGCCGTCCGCGCCCGCCGGTAGCGTGGGCGCCATGCCTCCCCGCCGCCGTACCGACCCCGGCGCCGGCCGCGCCGCCCTCCTGAGCTGGCACGCCGACCCCGAGGGCACCGACCGGGCCACCCGGGCCGCGGCCGTGCGGCACACCCTCGAGGAGCTCGCGGCCCGCGCGCCCGGCAACAGCGTCGAGGTACGGGTCCCGCCCTTCGGGGTCGTCCAGTGCGTCGAGGGCCCGCGGCACACCCGCGGCACCCCGCCCAACGTCGTCGAGACCGACGGCGAGACCTGGCTGCGTCTGGCCACCGGCGACCTCGTCTGGGCCCAGGCGCTCGGCGACGGCGTGCTGCGGGTCAGCGGCACCCGGGCCGACCTCTCGGCGCTGCTGCCCCTCACCGGGGGCACCGCGTGAGCGCGGCCCTGCGGCACGGCGTCGTCCTGCTCACCGACGAGCCCTGGCGCGAGACCGCGCCGCGCTGGAAGGCCGTCGAGGAGCTCGGCTTCGACCACGCCTGGACCTACGACCATCTGGTGTGGGGAGGCCTGCCCGACAGCCCGTGGCTGAGCGCGGTGCCCACGCTGGCAGCCGCGGCGGGGGTGACCCAGCGCATCGGGCTCGGCACCTTCGTGTCCTCGCCCAACCAGAACCACCCCTACACCTACGCGCGCGACGTCATCACCCTCGACGACCTCACCGGCGGCCGGTTCCTCTGCGGCGTCGGGACCGGCGGCGACCTCGACGCACGGCTGCTCGGTCAGGACCTCACGCTGCGCCGGCGCGTGGACCGCTTCCACGAGTTCGTCCCGCTGCTCGACCGCCTGCTGCGCGAGGACCACGTCTCGCACGAGGGCGAGTGGTACCGCACCGACGACGCCCGCACGCTGCCCGGCCCGGTGCGTCACCGCGTCCCGCTGCTGGTCGCCGCCAACGGGCCGCGGTCGCTGGCGCTGGCCGCCGCTCTCGGTGACGGCTGGGTCACCTACGGCGGTCGGGGCGAGACCCTCGACGCGTGGTTCGACCACGTGGCCGGGCTGGTCGAGCGCTTCGACGAGGCCCTGGCCGAGCAGGGCCGCACCGGGCTGGGCCGCTACCTGTCGCTCGACTCCTCGCCCCGGTTCTCGCTCGAGTCGGCCGGCCTCTACGCCGAGATGGCGGGGCGGGCGGCCGCGCTCGGCTTCACCGACGTCGTCTGCCACTGGCCGCGCGCCGAGGGCCCGTACGCGGGCGACCCCGCCGTCCTCGAGGAGGTGGCGGGGTCGCTCGGGCGCTGAGCCGCGCGGGGCGTGCCGGTCAGGCGACGGCCATCACCATGATCGGGTCACTGGTCGGTGCGGGCGACCCGCCGGTCGGCTCGACGGTGACGCCGACCGCCGTGGCGCCGGTGAGACTGCCCGCGAGGACCGCCTCGGCGCGACCGTCGCCGCCCGGGGTGATGAACCCGGCCGAGCGCGCGACCTCGTTGGAGCCGACGTACCAGAGCTGGTAGGTGCGGCCGTCGGGCGCCGGGGGCATCCCGGTGACGGTGAGGGCCGAGCGGTTCAGCTCGCGGCTGTAGGCCAGGGTGGCGGTGACGGCTCCCTTGTGGCTGGTGACGGTGGCGGCGTCGGAGGCCTGGGTGACCTGCTGGAGCGCCGAGAGCGTGGTCTGGTCCGACGACCAGGGGCTCCACGCCGCCACCCCGCCCACGGCGAGGACGGCGGCGGCGGCCGCGGCGGCGATCCAGGTGGTGGTGCGGCGGAAGAGGGGGATGACGGTGGCGCCGGCCCGGGCGACCCCGGCCTCGCCGCCCATCGGGGTGGTGGCGTCGACGAGCGCGGGCTGGTCGTGGACGACCTCCTCTGCCGCGTCGACCACGAGCGGGGGCAGCGGCCGGACCTGGGCGATGCCCGAGAGGACCACGCTGCGGAGGGAGGCGGGGGGGCCGGCCTCGGTGAGGACGGCCATCGCGTGCGCCGCCACCGACAGCTCGGCGACCTCGGACCGGCAGGCGTCGCACTGGGCGAGGTGCGACTCGAACGCCGAACGCTCGTCGCGGTCGAGGGCGTCGACCGCGTACGCACCGCTGAGATGGTGCAGATCGGGGCTCATGCCGGTACTCCCAACGTGTCCCGGAGACGGATGAGTCCGTCCCGGATTCTGGTTTTCGCTGTTCCGAGGGGCAGACCGAGGAGCTTGGCGACCTCGGTGTGCGTGTAGCCACCCAGGTAGGCGAGCTCGACGGCGCTCCGCTGCGCCTCGGTGAGGGTGCTCAGGGCCTTGCGGACCCGTTGCGCCTCGAGGGAGGCCTCTGCGGCCTCCGCGGTCTCGTCGAAGGCGACCGCCTGCGCCGCGCTGGCGTGGGCGTCGTCCCGACGACGCGAGGACTCGCTCGACCTGACCCGGTCGACGGCCGCCCGGTGGGCGATCGTCATCAGCCACGAGAGGGCGCTGCCCTTCTGGGCGTCGAACCGGGCGCTGGTCCGCCACACGTCGAGGTACACCTCTTGGGTGACCTCTTCCGACATGGCGTGGTCGCGCACGATCCTCAGCACCAGCCCGAAGACGCGGCGCGAGGTCGCGTCGTACAGGCGGGCGAACGACTCCTCGTCGCCCCTCGCCGACCGGCGGAGGAGCTCCGCCAGGTCCGGTGAGGAGGCAGCCGCCCCCCCGGAGTCCGAGGTGGTCGGTACCGGGGAGGCGGCTGTCATGAGATACATCATCGCTGAAGGTCAGCTCGCGGGGACGAGAACCTTGTCGATGATGTAGACCGTGGCGTTCGCGGTCTGCACGTTGCCGCAGACGACCTTGGCGTCACCGGGGGTGACGGTGAAGTCCTCACCGGAGCCGCTGACGGTGATGGTCTTGCCCGAGAGGGTCTTGTGCTCACCGGCGAGCTGGTCCGGGCTGAGGCGACCCTCGACCACGTGGTTCGTCAGGACGGTGGTGAGCAGGCCCTTCGGGTCCTTCATGGCCGCGTCGAGCGTGGCCTTCGGGAGCGCCGCGAAGGCGTCGTTGGTCGGCGCGAAGACGGTGATGTCCTTGGCCGAGTTCAGCGTGTCGCCCAGGCCGGCCGCGGTGACCGCGCTGACCAGGGTGGACAGGACCGGGTTGTTGCTGGCGGCGGTCGCCACCGGGTCCTTCGCCATGCCGTCGAACGAGCCGGCGCCGTCGGCGGGGACCGCGGAGCAGGCAGCGCCGAAGGGCATGTCGGTGCTGGCGGAGCTCATGGTCTCCGACGGGGTGGCGGCGGCCGAGCTGGAGGTGGCGGCGGACGAGCCGGTGCCGGTGCTGCCCGTGTCCGAACCGCACGCAGCGAGGGTCAGGGGGAGGGCGAGCGCCAGGGCGGCGACCGTGATTCGGGTGGTACGCATCGGAGGTGCTCCTTGCGGATCGGGTTTCTTGCTTCGTACGGGAGTAGTTCGGAACCCCGAGGAGGCCGGATTGGGTGGACCGGAACTTTTTTCGTGGCCCAGGTCACGGTTGGTCACGGGGTGGTGGCGCAGCTCGGACGCGGTGGTGACGGTCGGGGCGGGGCGCGCCGGAACGACGGCGACGACCGGCACCGCGGGGGTGCCGGCCGTCGCCGTCGAGCAGGGGCCCGTGCTCACTCGACCGTCATGATGACGGTGTGCCAGCCCGTGGCGCCCTTCGGGAACGGGGTCTGCCGCCGTTCGGTCTGCACGGCCCCGGTCTCGTCCGTCGCACGCACCACGAGGGTGTGGCGCCCCGGCCGGGCGTCCCAGGGGAGGTACCACTGGCGCCAGTAGTCGATACCGGCGTCCGGGCCGAGCTCGGCCTCCGTCCACGCGCCGCCGTCGATCTGGACCTCGATCCTGCCGATGCCGCGCTGCTGGGCCCAGGCGACGCCGCCGATCATGGTCCGCCCGCTCTTGATGGTGCTCAGCGGGCGCGGGGTGTCGATGCGCGACTCGGTGTAGATCGGCGCGTCGGTCGCCCACTTGCGCTCGGTCCAGTACGCGACGTCCTGGGCGTAGGTCGTGGCGGTGAGGCGGGTGAGCCACTTCGTGGACCCGACGAACCCGTAGAGACCGGGGGTGACGAGGCGCACGGGGAACCCGTGCTCGACGGGGAGCGGCTTGCCGTTCATCCCGACGGCCACGAGGGCGTCCCGGTCGTCCGTCATGGCCTGCAGCGGCGTGGAGATGGTCATCCCGTCGGTGGAGGTGCTGAAGATCTGGTCGACGCCGCTCTGCACGCCGGCCCGCTCGAGCAGGGTGCGCACCGGGACGCCGAGCCAGCGGGCGCCGCCGACGTAGGAGCCGCCGACCTCGTTCGAGACGCAGGTGAGGGTGATGTCCTTCTCGATCATCGGGAGCTTGAGCAGCTCCTCGTAGGTGAGCGTGAAGGGCTTGTCGACCTGCCCGTCGATGGTCAGCTGCCACCCGGCCGTGCTGACCCGGGGGACGACGAGGGCGGTGTCGATCCGGTAGAACTCGGCGTTGGGCGTCCGAAAGGAGCTCACACCACGCACCATCTCCTCCAACCCCTGGGGGAGCGGCTCGAGGGTGGTCGCGGGGGTGGGCAGCACGACGTCGGCCGAGCTGCCCCGGCCGGCGAGGGCCTGACCCACACCGCCACCGGCGGCGGCCACGGCACCGAGGCCGGCGGCCGCCACGATGACGGTGCGGCGGGCGCTGGTGCCGTCGGCGGCGGCCGTGCGGGCGGCGTCGGCCCCGGTGGCGGTCGCGGGGGCACCCACCCGGTCGAGGCGGCCGAGGAGGAACTGCGTGCCGAGGACTCCCACGGCGGCGGTGAAGAGGCCCGGGATGATGTCGACGGGCTGGCTGGTGGGCCGGAAGGCCGCAGCGGCCATGGCCAGCAGGGCCAGGACGCCGATCAGGACGAGCCCGAGGCTGCGCCGGGTACGCGCGAGGACGCCGATGAGCGCGGCGGCCAGGAGGGTGACGATCGCGACCGACCCGATGAGGATGGCCTTGTCGTTGGTGCCGAAGTTGGCGACCGCCCACTCCTTGACCGGGGTGGGGGTGGCGTCGATGACCGTCGAGCCGACCGCGAGGACGGGGGAGGACTCGGGGGAGACCAGGCCCGCTACGAGGTGCCCCACGCCGGCGCCGGCGGCGGTGGCCAGGAGCGTGCCGGCGGCGTACCAGGCGCGGCCCGGTCGATGCCCGACAGAGGTCTGCGGTGTGGTGGTCATGTCGAGTGTTCGGAGCGAAACCCCTTCCCGGATGGGGCGGTCCGCCCGCCGACCTGGGTGGTCGCGCGGGGGAGGGGTATCGGGCTGGGCCCAGGGGGCGGCGTGGCCTACCGTAGTCGTGTGACTACGGCGCGCGGCCCCCGCTTCCTCCCCTTCATCCTCACGGGAGCGGTGCTCGGCTTCCTCGTCGGCGCCTTCGTCGCGACCACCGGCCGGTTCGAGGACACCGGCTCGGTCCTGGCCCAGCAGGGGTCCTACACGCCCACCGCCGCCATCGGCTACCTCGGCCTGCTCGCGGCCGCCCTCTTCGGCCTCGCCGCGGCCCTGGTGGCGCTGGCGGTCGACTGGTGGTCCCGCCGGGGCTGACCCGCCCGCTGTGGGAGACTGGCGCACGTGCCACGCGGAGACGGACGCCTCAGCCACGACCTGCTTCCCGGTGAGAAGGGTCCCCAGGACGCCTGCGGGGTCTTCGGGGTCTGGGCCCCCGGTGAGGACGTCGCCAAGCTCACCTACTACGGCCTCTACGCGCTGCAGCACCGCGGCCAGGAGTCGGCCGGCATCGCGACCTCCGACGGCCAGCGCCTCCTGGTCTACAAGGACATGGGCCTGGTCTCGCAGGTCTTCGACGAGCGCTCGCTGGCCTCCCTGCGCGGGCACCTCGCGGTGGGGCACTGTCGCTACTCGACCACCGGCGGCTCGACCTGGGAGAACGCCCAGCCCACGCTCGACGGACACGCCGGCAGCACCGTGGCGCTGGCGCACAACGGCAACCTCATCAATACCGCCGAGCTGCGCGACCGGCTGGCGGGGCGGCGGGTCGAGGGCCAGCGCGGCGAGCTCGCGCGCGGCAACACCACCGACACCGCCATCGTCACCGCCATGCTGGCCGAGGACCCCGACCGCACCGTCGAGGCGGCCGCGCTCGAGGTGCTGCCGCTGCTGCGTGGCGCCTTCTGCTTCGTGTTCATGGACGAGCACACCCTCTACGCCGCGCGCGACCCGCAGGGCTTCCGGCCGCTGGTGATCGGGCGGCTCGAGCGCGGCTGGGTCGTGGCGTCCGAGACCGCGGCTCTCGACATCGTCGGTGCCTCGTTCGTCCGCGAGGTCGAGCCCGGCGAGATGATCGCCATCGACGAGGACGGGCTGCGCTCGCAGCGCTTCGCCGCCGCCGTCCCCCACGGCTGCGTCTTCGAGTACGTCTACCTGGCGCGGCCCGACACCACCATCGCCGGGCGCGGCGTGCACGAGGCGCGGGTCGAGATGGGCCGCCGGCTGGCCCGCGAGCACCCGGTCGAGGCCGACATGGTGATGCCGACGCCCGAGTCGGGCACCCCGGCCGCCATCGGCTACGCGCAGGAGTCGGGCATCCCGTACGGCCAGGGCCTGGTCAAGAACTCCTACGTCGGGCGCACCTTCATCGCCCCGTCGCAGACCATCCGCCAGCTCGGTATCCGGCTCAAGCTGAACCCGCTGCGCGACGTCATCAAGGGCAAGCGGCTCGTGGTGGTCGACGACACCATCGTGCGCGGCAACACCCAACGGGCGCTGGTGCGGATGCTGCGCGAGGCCGGCGCCGCCGAGGTGCACGTGCGCATCTCGGCCCCCCCGGTGCAGTGGCCGTGCTTCTTCGGTATCGACTTCCCCACCCGCGCGGAGCTCATCGCCACCGGCCTCGGGGTCGAGGAGGTCTGCAACTCCATCGGCGCCGACAGCCTCGGGTACATCTCCGAGGAGGGGATGGTCGCCGCCACCGAGCAGCCCAAGGAGCGGCTGTGCACGGCGTGCTTCAGCGGCACCTACCCGGTGGCGCTGCCCGACGACGGCCGGCTCGGCAAGGGCGTGCTCGAGCTCGAGCTGCCCCTCGAGGGCGGCCCCGAGGGTCGCGCGGTGGGCCAGCGGCACCCCTCGCGGCAGGTGGCCGTGGCCGGCGTCCTGGACGTCGACGGTGTACCCACGGCGTCGGCCGGGGGCGCCGACGACGCCGTGCTCCGCCCCTGACGGACCCCCTCCGTCGCGGCCCGGCGGTCAGCGCCGGTCGACCCAGTCGCGCGGCGGGTACAGCGGGATCTCGCGCACCCGGCCGCCGCCGTCCGGCCCGCCCTCGTCGTCGCGGCCCGGGTCCTCGTCGCCGGCCCGCACGACGGGTATCTCGCCGGTGTCGCCCAGCCGGCGCGGCGCGCCGAGGTTCGAGCTGCGATACCAGGTCTCGGGGCGCACCGTCGGCGGGTGCCCGGCCGGCGACACGTCGACGCCACCGCTGCCGGGGTCGGACGGGGGCGGGCCGAGGTCGTCACCCGGGCCGCCGTCGTCCCAGCCGTCGTCGTCCTCGTCGCGGCGCCGCCGCCGGGGGGAGATGCGGGGCCAGCCGCGCCCGCCGTGCTCGTCACGTCGCCGGGGCTTCTCGCCGAAGATCTCGGAGTTGAGCGCCGCGCTCACCTGGTCGGGCTCGGGGACGTAGGTGAGGTCGCGGATCGCCTGCTGCTGCCCGGCGCTCTCGATGATGATGGTGCCGAAGCCCAGCAGCTCGCCCGCCAGGCTGCGGCGGTAGGTCATGTCGGTGACCTTGGTCAGCCGCATCATCGGCACGCTGAGGTCGAGGAACCCCTCGTGCTTGAGGATGCGCTTGTTGGTGGCCACGAACCAGCGGTAGCGACGCTCGAGCTCCATCCAGCCGAGCCGGGCCAGCCCCACCAGCAGCACCACGGTGGCGACGTCGATGAAACGCGGCGTGGCCTGCACCCGGAAGACCAGCCACCACCACACCCACGCGGCCACCAGCGGCCAGACCGTCTGGCGCCACAGGACCATCGGGTGCTGGCGGGTGCGGATGACGATCCGCTCCCCTTCGGCGAGCTGACGCAGCAGGCTGGTGCGCACCCGGCGCGGCATCACCGACAGGTCTGCCTCGACCGTGTCGGGGGTCCCGTCGTGGACGACGGCGCCCTGCCGCCCCACGGGGTCAGCCCTTCAGGAGGCTGTCGAAGAACTTCCCGATGTTGGAGACGCCGTTCGTGATGACGTTCCAGGCCGCGCCGAAGATGTTGGCCGCCTCGGTGGGGGAGGTCAGGATCGCGTAGAGCAGGAAGATGACGAGGAGCCACAGGACGATCTTCTTGATCGGCGGCATGGCTCACGTCCTCCTGCAACGCGGCGCACCCGATGCACGCCTCGACTCATGATCGTCCCAGAGGTGACGGATGTGACGGATGAGGCGGTGCGGCGTGGCGTGTCGCGGTCCGCCCCGGCGGCCTACTCGGCGAGGCCGTAGAGACGGTCGCCGGCGTCGCCGAGCCCCGGCACGATGTAGCCGAGCTCGTTGAGCCTCTCGTCGATGGCGCCGGTGACGAGGGTGACCGTGGCCGACAGCGGGTCGACGGACTCGCCGAGGTGCGCGACGCCCTCGGGCGCCGCCAGCAGGCAGACCGCCGTGATGTCGTCGGCGCCGCGCTCGGCCAGGTAGTGGATCGCGTCGGCCATCGAGCCGCCGGTGGCCAGCATCGGGTCGAGCACGTAGACCTGGCGGCCGGTGAGGTCGTCGGGGAGCCGGTTGGCGTAGGTGATGGCCTCGAGGGTCTCCTCGTTGCGCTGCATCCCGAGGAAGCCGACCTCGGCGCTGGGCAGCAGGCGCACCATCCCCTCGAGCATCCCGAGGCCGGCCCGCAGGATGGGGACGATCAGCGGCTTGGGGTTGGAGAGCTTGATGCCCGTGGTGGGGGCCACGGGGGTGCGGATCTCGAAGGGCTCGACGCGCACCTCGCGGGTCGCCTCGTACGCCAGGAGCGTCATGAGCTCCTCGGCCAGGCGCCGGAAGGTGGGGGAGTCGGTCCGCTCGTCCCGGAGGTAGGTCAGCTTGTGGGCGATGAGCCGGTGGTCCGGGTTGATCACGCGCATGGGTGAAACTTAGCGCGTGCCCTTCCCGCCCGATCCCCTCGACGAGGCCCGGATGCGGCACGCCCTCGCGCTCGCCAAGCGGGCCCCGGCCACGGGTGACGTGCCGGTGGGGGCGCTCGTGGTCGGGCCGTCGGGCGAGGTGCTGGGCGAAGGGTGGAACGTGCGCGAGGCCGAGGGTGACCCCACCGGGCACGCCGAGGTCGTGGCGCTGCGCGCCGCCGCCCGGACGCTCGGGGAGTGGCGCCTCGAGGGCTGCCAGCTCGTGGTCACGATGGAGCCGTGCCCGATGTGCGCCGGCGCGCTGCTGCTGGCGCGGGTGGTGCGGGTGGTCCTGGGCGCCTGGGACCCCAAGCTCGGGGCCTGCGGGTCGGTGTGGGACCTGCCGCGCGACCGTCGCTCGACCCACCGGGCCGAGGTGGTCGGCGGCGTGCTCGAGCCGGAGTGTGCGGCTCTGGTCAGGGACTTCTTCGGCGGCCAGCGCAACCCCGGCTGAGCGGTATCACCCGTCGTCCGGCCACCGAATTTCCGGGCGGGGTGGTGCTCCGGTAGCCTCTCCGGCGGTGGCGTGTCCGAGCGGCCGAAGGAGCACGCCTCGAAAGCGTGTGACGGGGCAACCCGTCCGTGGGTTCAAATCCCACCGCCACCGCCGACCGCCGGTTCGAGCCTCAGGGCTCGGACCGGCGTTCTCGTGCCTCGTCCCGCCCGAGAGCTCCTGCCGGACGGCGTCGATCCGAGGGAGAGGACGGCCGAGAGTACGGCGCGCGTTTCGGCCAGAACACCCGCGCGGTCACGCTGATGGCGCGGAAGTCCGCTCCTGACATGGATATGTCCGCGCCATCGAAGGACTTCCCCGTCATCACTGTGACGGAGCGCCCCGGGAGCCCGCGACCCGGGGCGCTTTCGTGTCGGCGGGCGGCAGGGGATGTCGGGGCGGGCACAATCCTCACCGTGTCCGACGCCCGTCCCCGCACCGGTCAGCCGCGGAACCAGTGGCTGCTGATGCAGCCCCCGGTCTGGGTGCCGTTCGCCTGGTGGGCCCTCCTGGCCGGGTCGGTCATCGCGAGCACGGCCGGAGACCCGGGCGCCGTCTGCTCGGTCGAGGCGCCACGCCCCCCTGACGCCGTCTTCCCGATGGTGGTCGCCCTCATGGGCATCGCTGCGCTCGCCTTCTGGTGGCAGCCGGTGGCTGCGCTGGTCGCGGGGCTCGGCGCCGGCATCCTCAGTGCGCTGTTCGACCCGAGCGAGCCAGGCCGGTACGCCGGCGTCGTGCTCGCTGTCGCCTCGACGGGAGGCGTCGCGGTCCTTCGGGCCCTGCGTGCCCGCCAGGCGCAGGTCGCCGACGCGGGGGCGGACGGCGGCCGAAGCGCCACTGCCGCTGTCCCGGCCACCGGCCGCCGGGTGCGCCGTCGCGGCTGGGCCGCCGTGGTCGTCCCCGGCGTCGGCGCCGTCGGGCTTCTCCTGGTCGCCGGCTCCGTCGTCGGGTACCAGGTCCAGACGGCTCAGGAGCAGGCCCACGTGGAGCGCGCCGAGCCGACCAGGGCCCGCGTCGTGTCGCCGCCGGACGACGGCTACCAGCAGCTGTTCCAGCTCGAAGCCGGTCCTCGCGCCGGTCAGCGGGTGAGCATCGAGGTGACCGACGAGCTCGACCGGGGCAGCGAGCGGGTGGTCCTGCTGGACCCCGAGGACCCGACCTGGTCGGCTCTCGCCAGCGAGCCGCACGGGTACACCTTCTGGTTCGGCTGGGTGGTCCTCGGCGTCTTCGTGGCCGCGTGGGCCGTGGTCCAGGTAGTCGCCAGAGGTCGGGCCGCGCGCCGGACCCACGCGCCGGCGCTGCACCGCGTGCGGATCGCCCACGGCGACGAGGCCGGGATCGTGCTCGCCGGCAGTGCCCAGCCCGTGGGATGGGTGCGGCTCGGCTCCGGCGGGGATCCGGGATCGCCCCGAGGCGGAGCCGTGGTCGCCGGGGTCCGCGGCCCGGTGGCCGACGGCAGCTGGCTCAGCATCGAGACGGACTCCGGCCCGCTGCCCGTCGTGGGACCGCTGCGCGCCGCGCACCGCTGGCGTGACCTGGAGCTCGGCGCCCACCCCCGGATGGGTGCCGCGCTCGAGCGGGCCCCGGTGGTCGGTACGGTCCTGCGCCTGCTGTTCTTCGGCGCGCTCGGTGGCGTCCTCCTGTGGTTCTCGGTCGGCCAGGTCGGACCCACGTGGGACGCGGCCCAGGGCCGAGGCGTCCAAGGGACCTTCACCGTCACGTCCGAGGACTGCAGCGGACGGGGCCCCTGTGCCCACTACGGCGACTTCCGCAGCGCGGACGGCCGGCTCTCGTTCACCGACGTCGAGATCGTCGGGGACTCCGCCGGTGTCGGTCGGTCCGTCCCCGCCCTGTACGAAGGACAGGGCGAGGCCCCGGACGAGGTGTTCGCTCCGGGCTGGGCCGCCCTGACCGAGAACGCGTTCTACCTCGCCATCGGCCTGGGCTGCTTCCTGGAGCCCCTCCAGCGGCTCGTCGGCGGGTTCGTCGTGCGCCGACGGCCGGCGACCGGGCGGCACAGCCGCGGCCCCACTCAGAAGTGACGTGCCCGCAGCCGGAGCGCGTTGCCGATGACGCTGACCGACGACAGCGCCATCGCCGCCGCCGCGATCATCGGTGAGAGCAGCAGGCCGAAGGCCGGGTAGAGGACGCCGGCCGCGACGGGGATGCCGGCCACGTTGTAGACGAACGCGAAGCCCAGGTTCTGCCGGATGTTCGCCATGGTGGCCTCCGACAGCCGCCGCGCGCGCAGGATGCCGGTGAGGTCGCCGCGCAGGAGGGTGATGCCGGCGCTCTCGATCGCCACGTCGGTGCCCGTGCCCATGGCCAGACCCACGTCCGCCGCGGCCAGGGCGGGCGCGTCGTTGACCCCGTCACCCGCCATGGCCACCACGCGGCCCTCACGGCGCAGGCGCTGGACGATGTCGGCCTTGTGGTCGGGCAGCACCTCGGCCTCCACGTGGTCGATGCCGAGCCGGCGGGCCACCGCCTCGGCGGTCACGCGGTTGTCGCCGGTGAGCATCACCACCTGGATCCCCTCGGCCCGCAGCGAGCGCACCGTCTCGGGCGTCGTCTCCTTCACCGGGTCGGCGATCGCCAGGATCCCCGCCACCTGGTCGTCGACCCCCGCGAGGACCACGGTCGCGCCCTCGCCGCGCAGTGCGTCGGCGCGGGAGGTGAACGCGCTCGGGTCGAGGCCCGCCCCGGCCAGGAACGCCGCGTTGCCGACGCGGACGGTACGGCCCTCGACCGTGCCGACCACCCCCTGGCCGGGCGGGGCGTCGAAGTCGGAGACCTCGGGCACGGTCAGGCCGGCGTCGCGCGCCGCCGCGACGACGGCGGCGGCCAACGGGTGCTCGGAGGACCGTTCGACGGCCGCCACGAGGCGCAGCAGCTCGGTGCGGTCGACCCCCTCAGCCGTGACGACCTCCGTCGCGGACGGGCGACCCTCGGTGAGCGTCCCGGTCTTGTCGACGACGAGGGTGTCGACCTTCTCCATCCGTTCGAGGGCCTCGGCGTTCTTGACGAGGACGCCGAGGCCGGCCCCGCGGCCCACCCCGACCATGATCGACATCGGCGTCGCCAGACCCAGGGCACAGGGGCACGCGATGATGAGGACGGAGACGGCCACGACCAGGGCGTGGGCCAGGCGCGGGTCGGGCCCGACCAGGCCCCAGACGGCGAACGCGACGACGGCCGCGACGATGACCGCCGGCACGAACCAGGCCGCCACCTGGTCGGCCACCCGCTGGATGGGCGCGCGCGAGCGCTGGGCCTCGGCGACCATCTGCACGATCCGCGCCAGCATGGTGTCGCGGCCGACCTGCTGGGCCCGCACGACGAGCGAGCCGGTCTGGTTGATGGTGCCGCCGATGACGGTGTCGCCGCCGGCCTTCGTGACCGGCATCGACTCGCCGGTGACGAGGGACTCGTCGAGGGTGGAGCGGCCGTCCTCGACCACGCCGTCGACGGGGACCTTCTCGCCCGGCCGGACCCGGAACCGGTCGCCGACGGACACCAGGTCGAGCGTGACGTCGTGCTCGGAGCCGTCCTCGTCGATGCGGCGGGCGGTGTCGGGGGTGAGGTCGAGCAGCGCGCGGATGGCGCCCGAGGTCTGCTCGCGGGCACGCAGCTCGAGGACCTGGCCGAGGAGGACCAGGGTGGTGATGACGGCCGCCGCCTCGAAGTAGACCGCGACCGCCCCGTCCATCCGGAAGGCGTCGGGGAAGAGGCCCGGGGCGACGGTCGCCACCACGCTGAACAGCCACGCGACGCCGGTCCCCATGGCCACGAGCGTGAACATGTTCAGCTGCCGGGTCCGCACGGAGGTCCAGGCCCGCTGGAAGAACGGCCACCCGCCCCAGAGCACGACCGGGGTGGCCAGCAGCAGCTGGACCCACGCCGAGGTGCGCGCCGGGAGCGCGTCGTGGAGGGCGGGGACGAGGTCGCCGCCCATCCCGAGCGCGAGGACGGGCACCGAGAGGACCACGCCGACCCGGAAGCGGCGCGTCATGTCGGTGAGCTCGTGGCTCGGCGCCGTGTCGGCGGTGACCTGGACCGGCTCGAGCGCCATCCCGCAGATCGGGCACGGTCCCGGGCCGGAGCGGCGGATCTCGGGGTGCATGGGGCAGGTCCACTCGGACGTGTCCGTGCCGGCGGCCGGGGGGCGGGGCGCCTCGTGGGCGGCGTCCGTGAGCGCGGTCGCGACGGCATGGTGAGCGTGGTGGGCGTGGTCATCCATGCCTCCAGGGTGTACCCCAGGGGGGTATAGCGTCAAGTCGTCCCCGACGTCGCGCTCGGGCCGCTCAGCGGACGTCGAGCTCCTGGTACATCCCGTTCGCGTAGTGGTTCTCGAGGTTGCACACCAGCTCGTAGCGGGCGGGGGCGAGCGAGAGCGTCACCCATCCCACCGCACCGGACGCGATGCCCTCCCCGCCGCCGGCCGCGCACGACGCCGAGGCCTCCCCGACGCTTCCGTCCTCGGGGACGCGCCCGTCCGCGCCCGGCACGCGGCGACCCGCGGGGGCGCCGTCGGGCAGGGGGAGGACGACGAGCTCGTGGGCCCGCCATCCGCGGTTCTCGGCGACCAGGGACACCGGGCCGGCCGGGACCGAACGGGACGACGCGACGAGCCGCATCGGGGAGCCCATGGGGGCGACGCCACCGACGGCGCGCATCATGCCCATGTCCATGAGGAAGACCCGGACGGTGGTCCCCGGCAGCGTCGCCGGCGCGGGGCACGAGAGCCGCGCGTCGTGGTAGCGGCCGTCGCCGCGCAGCATCCCACCGGACGATCCGTCGTCCCCGCCCATCATCCCGCCGCCGAGCTCGGACGACCCGCACCCCGAGAGCAGGAGGGCGGTCGACGCCGCGAGGACGGCGAGGGTGCGCCGGTGGGGGGAGCGGGAGGTCGTCATGCACCCAGCGCACCATCCCTCGTGGCGGGCCGACAGGGGCGAAGGTCACCCTCGGCCGGGGTGGGCGCCCGTCGGGGTGTCGTGGGTCACCCATCCGGAGCCGCCGCCACGACGAACCACAGGTCGCCCACAGCCCCCGGCCCGAGAGTCATCCCATGGACACGGTCGTCTCCCTCCTGCTCGCCGAGCCGGCCTGGGTCGTGTACGCCGTCGTGGGGATCGTGGTCCTGCTCGAGGGCGCCCTGCCGGCGGGGATCCTGCTGCCGGGGGAGGCCACCGCCCTCGCCGGCGGTGCCTCGGTCGCCCTGGGGCGCACCGACCTGGTCCCGATGGTGCTGGTCGTCGTGGCGGCCGCCGTGGTCGGCGACGGCCTGGGCTTCCGGATGGGGCGCTCCACCGGCCCCTGGCTCCTGCGCAGCCGGATGTTGCGCTCGCGGCGCGCCCGCCTCGAGCGCCTGCGCGACGGCATGGCCCGGCGCGGCCCGTTCTCGCTGGTGGCCGCCCGGTGGACGGCCTTCGTGCGCACCATGGTCCCGGCGCTGGCGGGCGCGTCCGGGATGTCGTACCGCCGCTTCGTGGTGTGGAACGGGCTCGGGGCCGTCACCTGGGGCGCCACGAGCGTCGTGCTCGGCGCCCTGGCCGGCCGCTCGTACGCCGAGGTGCAGGGCTGGCTCGGCGGTGGGGGAGCGCTCCTGCTCGGCCTGGCCCTGGCCGGGGGCGCCCTCGTGGCGCTGCACCGGCGCCGGGTCGCCGTGGCCGCCGCCCGGTTCGGCGCCGACGCGCCCGTGGCCGACGTCGTCCTGGCCGCCTGACCCCCGGCGCACAGGGTCGCGGGGGAGGATGACCGGGTGAGCGGACTCCTCGAGCAGATCCTCGGCCAGCCGGCCTGGGTCGTCTACGTCGTCGTCGGGCTGGTCGTCTTCGTCGAGGACGCCCTCTTCGTCGGCTTCGTCGTGCCGGGGGAGACGGCGGCCATCCTCGGCGGCGTGACGGCCGCCATCGGCCACACCAGCGTGGTGTGGATGGCGGTCCTCGTGGTCGCCATGGCGATCATCGGCGACAGCGTGGGGTACGAGGTGGGGCGCCATCTCGGGCCGCGGCTCGTCGAGCTGCGGATGCTGCACCGCTTCCGCCCGCGCATCGAGTCGGCGCAGGAGTTCCTCGTACGCCGCGGGCCGGTGGCGGTGTTCCTCTCCCGCTGGACGGCGTTCCTGCGGGCGGTGACGCCGGCCCTGTCGGGCGCCTCCAAGCTGCCCTACCCGGTGTTCCTGCGCTGGAACGCGCTCGGCGGCCTGGCCTGGGGCCTCGCGACGGTGGTCGGCGGGTACCTCGCGGGTCACTCCTACCAGCGGCTGGAGGCGTGGCTCGGCACCGGGTCGCTCGTGGTCGTCGGGGTGGTCGTCGTCGTCGCGGTGGGGGTCCACCTCTTCCGCAAGCGCTCGGCCGCGGGGGCCGTCTCCTGACCCGGACGGGTCAGGACGCCGAGGGCGACGGGGACGTCGGTGATGCCGGGGTCGTGGGCGAGCTCGACGGGGCAGGGCACATCGGCAGCGCCCCCTCGGTGGCCGGGGCGCTCTCGGGCCGCAGCGCCCGGTAGCCGCTGCCCAGCACGACGTCGACGCTGGTGTCCTTGCGGGCGTCGCGGACGGAGGTCGTGCCGCGGGGCATGGCGGTGAGGACCAGCTGGGCGGCGGCCTGGCCCTGGGGGCCGTAGCGCAGCTCGACGATGCGCGGCACCGGCCGGTCAGTGGGGTCGTTGGCCACCTTTCCGAGCGCGTAGCCCCGCTCGGCGAGGAGCTTCGAGGTGCTGCCCGCGAGCCCCGGGCGCGTCGTGGCGTTGTAGACGTTGACGGTGACCTCGTCGGGGGTCAGGGCCGGGGCCACGTAGGGCGTGCAGGTGGCAGCCGGAGGCCGCGCGGCCCGCGCGTTCTCGTCGGCCTGGTAGTAGCTGAGGCCGTACCAGAAGGCGAAGAACAGCCCGAGGACCAGGACGCCCAGCGTGATGAGCGCGCGCCGCTGGCGGGCCCGCTTCTCGAGGGACGCGGGCGACTCGGTCGTGTACTCGCTCATCGGGCCCGGCCTAGAGGGTCAGGACGCGGGCGTGGAGGGTCGGGCGCTGGTGCAGGGCGGCCCGCAGGGCGCGGTGCAGGCCATCCTCCAGATAGAGGGTCTCCTGCCACTCGACGACGTGGGCGAACAGGTCGCCGTAGAAGGTGGAGTCCTCCGCCAGCAGCTGCTGCAGGTCGAGCTCCCGCTTGGTCGTGACGAGCTCGTCGAGGCGGACCAGGCGCGGGGGCACGCCGGACCACTGGCGCCCCGTGTACCCGTGGTCGGGGTAGGGGCGGTGGTCGCCGACGGCCTTGAAGATCACGTCACCACTCTATGGGGGAGCACGCGGCCGGGTCGGCTGCGAAACCCCGGGCGGGGGCTAGATTGGCGCTCGTGAGCGAGAGCAGCGACACCACCCTCATCGACGAGATCCGCAGCGGCTACGCCTTCGAGGGGGCGGCCCTCGAGTTCGGGGCCGCCGTGCTCGACGGCACCGCCCATCCCGACGCGGTGGTCCGCATCCCCCTGTCGGCGATGAACCGCCACGGGCTGGTCGCCGGCGCCACCGGCACCGGCAAGACCAAGACGTTGCAGCTGATGGCGGAGCAGCTCGCCGCCCAGGGCGTGCCCGTGTTCCTGGCCGACGTCAAGGGCGACCTGTCGGGGATGGCGACGCCCGGTGAGGCCAGCGACCGGGTGACCGCACGGAGCCAGGACGTGGGGATGACCTGGCAGCCGACCTCCTTCCCGGTCTCGTTCTACGCCCTGGGCGGCCTCGGCAAGGGCGTGCCGGTGCGGGCCTCGGTCACGACCTTCGGCCCCACCTTGCTGGCGAAGGTGCTGGGGCTCAACGAGACCCAGGAATCGAGCCTCGGGCTGGTCTTCCACTACGCCGACCAGAACGGCTACTTCCTCGACACCCTGGCCGACCTGCGCGCCGTCGTGCAGCACCTGACCTCCGACGAGGGCAAGGCCGAGCTCAAGGAGCTCGGCGGCCTCTCGTCGGCCACCGCCGGCGTCATCCTGCGCGAGCTCATCACCTTCAGCGACCAGGGGGCCGACGCGTTCTTCGGGCTGGCCGAGTTCGACACCTCGGTGCTGCTGCAGACCGCGGCCGACGGGCGGGGCACGGTGTCGATGCTCGAGCTGCCCGCCGTCCAGGACCGGCCGGCGCTGTTCTCGACCTTCCTGATGTGGTTGCTGGCCGACCTCTTCCACGACCTGCCCGAGGTCGGCGACGTGGACAAGCCGAAGCTGGTGTTCTTCTTCGACGAGGCGCACCTGCTGTTCAACGACGCCAGCAAGGACTTCCTCGACGCCATCCAGCAGACGGTGCGCCTCATCCGCTCCAAGGGCGTCGGCATCTTCTTCGTGACGCAGTCGCCCAAGGACGTGCCCCCCGACGTGCTGGCCCAGCTCGGTAACCGGGTGCAGCACGCCCTGCGCGCCTTCACCCCCGACGACGCCGCGGCCCTGAAGGCGGCGGTCAAGACCTACCCGCACACCGCCTACGACCTCGAGGAGCTCCTCACCACGCTCGGCACCGGCGAGGCGGTCGTCACCGTGCTGTCCGAGAAGGGTGCCCCGACGCCGGTCGCGTGGACCCGGATGCGGGCGCCCCAGTCGCTGATGGCACCCTCGCCCGACGCCACCATCGACGCCGCGGTGGCCGCGTCCCCCCTCCTGGCCACCTACGGGCAGCCGGTCGAGCGCGACTCGGCCTTCGAGATGCTCGACCGTGCCGCCTCCGAGCGGGTCAAGGCCGACGAGGCCGCGAAGGCCGCGCAGGAGAAGGCGAAGGCCGACGAGGCGGCGGCCGAGGAGGCCGCGAAGGCGCAGGCGGCGGCCGAGAAGGCGGCGGCCAAGGAGCGCGAGACGGCCGCCAAGGCGCAGGCCGCGGCCGAGCGCAAGCAGGCGAGCGAGCCCGGCGTCGTGCAGCAGGTCGTCACGTCGTCGGCGTTCCGCTCCGTGCTGCGCTCGGCGGGCACCGTGCTGGGCCGCGAGATCACCCGGTCGATCTTCGGGACGACGCGCCGCCGCTGACGAGGTGAGCCGCTGAGCCGTCCGGCTACGGGCCCGAGCCCCCGCCGACGAGGCGCCATCCTCCGCCGGTGCGCTCGAGGCTGTAGAACCAGGTCGTCTCGCCGCCCGGCAGCGTGTCGTCCCCGCCCTCGGTGACCAGCACGGTGGCGTACGTGACGTGGTCGGGCGCCGGTGTGGCCGCGGGCTCGGTCACCCTCGCCGACGAGACCCGGACGTCCCCGCAGAGGTCGCCGCTGCCGCGGGCGAAGGCGCCGGTGGACAGGGCCCGGGCGGCGTCGCAGTCCCCGGCCTCGAGGGCGCGCAGGTAGGCGTCGAGCACGACGCGAGCCGGGGCGTCCGCCGGGGGTTCCTTGGCGCCGTCGGCCCCGCGGACCCCGCAGCCGGTGAGGGTGGGCACCGCCAGCACGAGGGCAGCCGCCCAGGCCGCCCGCGACCCGCCCTCACGCCCCGGTCCCATCCGCCGAGTGTCCCGACCCCGTGGGACGGCGTCAACGGGTCGGGCCCTCCGACCGCAGGGCGCGCTCAGAGGGCGAGGACGGCTTTGGCGTAGGCGCACTCGAGGTCGGCGTCGGTGACCGACGCCTCGGCCTCCGGCTCGGGCTCGAACCAGACCTCCCAGCCGTCGTCGGTGCGCCGCACGCTGGTCAGCCGGCTCCCGACCAGCTCGCGCAGCTGGTCCTCGCGCGGCAGCCACAGCGCCTGGTCGAGGGTCACCGAGTCGAGCGCCCACTCGGTGGTGCCGTTGAACCCGAGCAGGGACTGGCCCTTGTAGTGGTGCACCTCGACGGTGAGGTCGCTCACCCAGAACACGTCACCGGTGAGCAGCTCGGCGTCGATGACGAAGCGGTCACCGGGAGCGGGCTCCCAGAGCACCCCGGCGGCGGAGAGGGCCCGGGCGAGCTCGACGCTGATCATCCCGCCATCCTGCTGCACCGCCGGTCTCCCGTGCCCGCCACGCAGCGACCGGGGTTCCTCGGCGTGCAGGGACCGCCCGTCCGCGGGGGCTCAGCCGCCGGGGGCGAGGTCGGCCAGGACGACCTGGTCGACCGACTCCGCCAGCATGTCCCGGGTCCTGGCCGGCGTGCGGCCGTCGGTGATCAGGGTGTCGACGTCGGCCAGCCGCAGGAAGGTCGACAGACCGACGATCCCGAACTTGGTGTGGTCGGCGAGGACGCACACCGTCCGGCTCGCGGCGACCAGCGCCCGGTTCGTCTCGGCCTCCACGAGGTTCGGGGTCGTGAGGCCCGCCGTACGGTCGATCCCGTGGGCGCCGAGGAACAGCCGGTCGACGTGCAGGCCCTGCAGCGCCCCGACCGCGACCGGCCCGACGAGCGCGTCGGAGGGAGTGCGGACCCCTCCGGTCAGGACGACGACGTGCCCGGAGGCCGACTCGTGCAGGAGCTGGGCGACGGGGACGGAGTTGGTCACGACGGTCAGCTGCGGGAGGTGCCGGATCGCGGCCGCCAGCTCGTAGGTCGTGGTGCCGGCCGAGATGCCGATCGTGGCCCCGGGCCGCACGAGGCGGGCCGCGGCGGCGGCGATGGCGCGCTTCTCCTCGATCATGAGCGAGGACTTGGCGCTGAAGCCCGGCTCGTCGGCGGCCCGGGGGCGGGCCGCCACGGCACCCCCGTGGACGCGCTCGAGGCGGCCCTCGGAGTCGAGCCGCTCGATGTCGCGGCGCACCGTCATGTCGGAGACCCCGAGGCGGTCGACGAGGTCGGAGACGCGCGCCGCCCCGGTCTCCTCGACGAAGGCGACGATGGCGGCCCGACGCTGGCTCGCCAGCACGGCTCAGCCCTCCCGCACCACGGCGGCGCCCCCGGCGGCGACGCGGAGCACGGGCCCGACGGCGACGTCGGCGACCAGGTCGTGCCCCCCGGCCGGGAGCTCGCAGTCCTCACCGGTGTGGTTGAGGACGAACAGCCAGGAGCGGTCGCCGGCGCGGCGCCGGACGACCTCGACGCCCGCAGGGACCTCCGCGACCGCCCGGACCCCGGCCTCCTCGACGACGCGGTCGAGCAGCCGGCCGAGGGTGGCGTCGTCCGCCAGGGTGCCGACGTACCAGGCCACCCCGTCGGCGACCGGGCGGCGGGTCGCGGCGACCCGGCCGGCGAGCGGGCCCGACCCGTACGAGAGCACCGTCTCGCAGTCGGGCGCGGTGGCGCGCGCGTCCTCGCTCCAGACCCGCCCCTCGCCGACGGTGGCCCCGGACGCGTCGTGGAGGTCGACCCGGTCGCCCGCGGGGAGCGGGAACAGCTCCTCGACGCGGACCCCGAGGAGGTCGCGGAAGGCGCCGGGGTACCCCCCGAGGCGGATGTGGTCGTCGGGGGTGACGATGCCGGAGAGGTAGGAGACCACGATGTGCGCACCCGAGCGCGCGACGGCCTCCACGGCGGCGGCGTGCTCGTCGGAGACCAGGAACAGCGTCGGCACGACGACCACGCGGTACCCGGTCAGGTCGTCGCCGGGATGGACGACGTCGCAGGTGATGCCGCGGTCGCGCAGGAGGCGGTGCACGGTGTGGGCGACGTCCGGGTAGTCGACCCGGGCCGACGGCAGGCACGGGCCGGACAGGGCCCACAACGCCTGGTAGTCCCAGAGGACCGCGACGTCGGCCTCGACGGTGGAGCCGACGACCTCACCGAGCCGCGCTGCCACCGCGCCGAGCTCGCACACCTCCCGGAACCGGTCGGAGTCGGGGCCGGCGTGCGGGACCATCGCCGAGTGGAAGGCCTCCGAGCCGGCGCGGGACTGCCGCCACTGGAAGAAGCCGAGGGCGTCGGCACCGCGGGCCACGTGCGTCAGCGAGTCGCGCAGGGTGCCCCCCGGCGGCTTGGCCGGGTTGACCGGCTGCCAGTTGACCGCGCTCGTGGAGTGCTCCATGAGCATCCAGGGGCGGCCTCCGGCCAGGCCGCGGGTGAGGTCGCCGTGGAAGGACATCTCGGAGCGCGGGTGCTCCAGCGCGTCGACGACGTAGTGGTCGGTGCTGACGACGTCCTGCTCCGGCGCCCAGTCGCGGTAGTCGAGCATCCGGAACTGGCTCATCGTCATGAAGTTCGTCGTGATCGGCACGCCCGTGGAGTGCCGCCGGATCACCTCGGCCTCAGCCCGGAAGAAGTCGAGCAGGATGTCGGAGCCGAAGCGCGCGAAGTCGAGCACCTGCGTGGGGTTGTTGAACGTCGTGCTGAGCCGGGGCGGGAGGACCTCGTCCCAGTCGGAGTACCGCTGGCTCCAGAAGGCCGTGCCCCAGGCGGCGTTGAGGCGCCCGAGGTCGCCGTACCGGCGCTCGAGCCACCGCCGGAACTCGGCGGCGCAGGTGTCGCAGTAGCAAGGGAGGTTGTGGCAGGCGTACTCGTTCGACACGTGCCACATGGCCAGCGCCGGATGGTCGTGGTACCGCGCGGCGATCCGGTCGGTGAGGGTCAGGGCCAGGTCGCGGTAGAGCCGCGAGGACGGGCACCACGACTGCCGGCTCCCCGGCCAGAGCCGGTGCCCCTCGCGGTCGACCGGCAGGATCTCGGGGTAGGCGGTCGTGAGCCACGGGGGCGGGGTCGCGGTGGCTGTCGCGAGGTCGACGGCGATGCCGTGCGCCGCCAGCTCGTCCATGATCTCGTCGAGCCAGTCGAAGTCGTACTCACCCTTGCTCGGCTCGAGCCAGGACCACGAGAACACGCCCAGGGTGACGAAGCTGACGCCGGCCTCGGCCATGAGGCGCAGGTCGTCGTCCCACACCTCGCGTGGCCACTGCTCGGGGTTGTAGTCGCCGCCGAAGGCGACGCGGTCGGTCGGCCACGGGCGCATGGCGGACAGTGTGAGGACGTGATCGCGCACTTGTCAACACGTTCGGACACATCCGGCAGATGGCCGGCGCTGGGGGCCGCTCGTCGAAGGTTTGAGAACTTTGTGAGCGCTCACACGGCCTCGTAAGGCCGAAAACGGTTGCCCGTCAGTCGATCCCCACGAGAGGGGGTGGCTGGAAGGTCCTTGACAGCCCCGGATGGCTCTCCCATGATCTCGGAACATCGCCGATGTTCGGTTCTGGTGGAAAGTGTCGGAACCGGCCTGTCAAAGGAGACACCATGGCCCGTCCGGTCACTCGCGGACCCCGCCCCTCGCTCACCATCCCCGGCTCGGTCAGCGGGGTCGACCGACGCTCCATCCTCCGGGGGGCCCTCGGAACCGGGGCCCTGCTCGCGGCCTCGGGCGCGCTCGCCGCCTGCAGCTCGGACTCCTCGTCCCCCTCCACCGGGTCGAGCAGTGGGGCGGGGAAGCCCGGGAACGTCAAGTTCGGCATCAACGAGGCCAGGGGCTCGGGGCCGGCCTACGACCGCCTCGCCGCCATCGCGGCTGCGTACACCCAGAAGACGGGTGCGCAGGTCTCCCTCAACGCCGTCGACCACAACACGTTCCAGGAGAGCATCACCACCTACCTCCAGGGCTCCCCCGACGACGTCTTCACCTGGTTCGCCGGCTACCGGATGGCCCAGTTCGCCGAGGCGGGGCAGATCACCGACCTCAGCGACATCTGGCCGATCGACGGCATGAGCGACGCCTTCAAGAAGGCCGCGACGGCGGCGGACGGCAAGCAGTACTTCGTCCCGGTGAGCTACTACCCGTGGGCGGTCTTCTACCGCAAGTCGGTCTTCGAGAAGAACGGCTGGACCGAGCCCAAGAGCCAGGACGACTTCATGGCCCTCCTGAAGGACATGCAGGGCAAGAAGATCACGCCGTTCGCCTTCGCCGCCAAGGACGCCTGGGCGCCCATGGGCACCTTCGACATCCTCAACATGCGACTCAACGGCTACGACTTCCACATGGAGCTGACCAAGGGCAAGAAGAAGTGGGACAGCCCCGAGGTCAAGCGGGTCTTCGAGACGTGGAAGACCCTCCTGCCGTACCACCAGGAGAACTCCCTCGGGCGGACCTGGCAGGAGGCGGCGACCTCCATGGCCAAGGGCGAGTGCGGGATGTACCTGCTCGGCAGCTTCGTCGTCGACGGGGTGCCGAAGGACGCGGCCGACGACCTGGACTTCTTCACCTTCCCCGCGCTCGACGCCACCATCGGCGCCGACGCGCTCGACGCGCCCATCGACGGCTTCTGCGTCGCCGAGGGTGGCGCCGACCAGGAGGCGGGCAAGGCCTTCGCGAAGTGGCTCGGCAGCGCCGAGGCGGCGGACGCCGGCAACAACGCCTCGAGCGTGCCGTTCATCGCGGCGAACTCCGGCGCCAGCACCGCGAAGTACGGTGCGCTGCAGAAGAAGTCGGTCGAGGTCGTCCAGAACGCGAAGTCCATCGCCCAGTTCCTCGACCGCGACACCAACGCCGACCTCGCCAACACGGTCATCACCGTCTCGCTCCAGAACTTCATCAAGAACCCCGACGACATCGACGGCATCACGGCCTCCATCCAGCAACAGGCCGCCTCGATCCTCGGCTGAGCGAGGGGACGGGGACGGACATGGCCACAGGCACACGGCGCCGGCAGTCACGGCGGGTCGAGACGAAGCGCGGCTGGAAGGACCGGCTGGTCATCGGCACGATGATCGGGGTCCCGACGCTCCTCGTCTTCTGGCTCGTCTGGCTGCCGGCGGCGGCCTCGGTGCTGTTGTCGTTCACGAGGTGGAACGGGTTCAAGTTCAGCGCCATCGAGTGGGTCGGCACCAAGAACTACGTCGACATCACGACGATCTATCCGCCGTTCTGGCCGGCCATCCGGCACAACCTGATCTGGCTGGCGTTCCTCTTCGTGCTGCCGACGATCCTCGGCATGGTCCTGGCCGTCGTCCTCGACCGGAACATGTGGGGCAGCCGGTTCTACCAGACCGCCTTCTACCTCCCCGTCGTCCTTTCGCTCGCCCTGGTCGGCTTCATCTGGCAGCTCTTCTACTCCACCGACCAGGGCCTCATCAACGAGGTCTTCGGCTCGAAGGTCGACTGGTACGGGGACCCGTCGGTCAACCTCTGGGCCGTGCTGGTCGCCACCGCCTGGCGCCACACCGGGTACATCATGCTCATCTACCTGGCGGGCCTGAAAGGCATCGACGCGTCGCTGCGGGAGGCCGCGGCCGTCGACGGGGCCAGCGAGGTGAAGACGTTCTTCCACGTCATCTTCCCGGTGATGCGGCCGATCAACATGATCGTGCTCGTCATCGTCGTCATCGAGTCGCTGCGTGCCTTCGACCTGGTCTGGATCGTCAACAAGGGCCGCAACGGGCTCGAGCTCATCTCGGCCCTGGTGTCCCAGAACGTCATCGGCGAGGCGACGCGCTACGGCTTCGGGTCCGCCCTGGCCGTCATCATGATGGTCATCTCCTCGGTGTTCATCGCCATCTACCTGCGCATCGTCTTCCGGGAGGAGCGCCGATGAGCGCCACCGCCACCGCGTCCCGCACCACCGCCGCCGCACCCAAGGCCGACACCGGCGGCCAGAGCGGCGTCCTCAACCGGCGCCGCGGCCGGGTCGCCACCACCATCATGTTCGTGCTGGCGGTCATCTGGCTCTTCCCGCTGCTCTGGGCGCTCTACAACTCCTTCCGCTCCTACGACTACACCCAGACCAACGGGTACCTGTCCTTCGGCGGCTGGACGCTCGACAACTACAAGGAGGCCTGGGCGCGGGGCAACTTCGGCCTGCACCTGAGGAACTCGCTGCTCATCACCGTCCCCGCCGTGGCGCTGACGCTGTTCCTGTCCTCCCTCGTGGCGTTCGTCCTGGCCCGGTTCTCGTACCGCTTTAACCTCACCCTGCTGGGCATCTTCCTGGCGGCCAACCTGCTGCCCCCGCAGGCCCTGCTCATCCCGGTCTTCCGGATGTTCAAGGAGATCCCCCTGCCGGAGTTCATGAGCTCGGGCGGGACGATGCTCAACAGCTTCTGGGCGCTCATCCTGGTCAACACGGCCTTCCAGCTGGGGTTCTGCACCTTCGTGCTGAGCAACTACATGAAGACGCTGCCGCACGAGATCTACGAGTCGGCCGAGCTCGACGGCGCGAGCGTGTGGCGCCAGTACTGGCAGCTGACGATGCCCCTCGTGCGCCCGGCCCTGGCCGCCCTCGCCACCCTCCAGGTGACCTGGATCTACAACGAGTTCTTCTGGGCGACGGTCCTGCTCTCGCGCGGCGACAAGTACCCGGTGACGAGCGCCCTGAACAACCTCCGGGGCCAGTTCTTCGCCGACACCAACCTCGTCGCGGCGGGCTCGATCATCGTGGCGCTGCCCGTCCTCATCGTCTTCTTCGTCCTCCAGAAGCAGTTCGTCTCGGGCCTGACCCTCGGGTCGACGAAGGGATGACGGTCACGACGACCCTGCGCGGCGGAGGCGTCGCGGTCGTCCTCACCCAGGACGGTGACGGGCTGCCGGCGCTGGTGCACTGGGGCGCCGACCTGACGGACGACGCGGTCGCCGACCTCGTGGCGCTGCGCACCGGCCCGGTGCCGCACAACGCGCTCGACGAGCCGTGGGACCTCACCCTGCTCCCCACCCCCGGGGACGGCTGGCTCGGGTCGCCGGGGCTGGCGGCCCACCGCGCGGGGGGCTCGGCCGCGCCCCGCTGGCGGGCGTCGCTCACCGGCGACGGCACCCGCGCCGACGTGGTCGCGGAGGCCGAGGCGACCGGGCTGCGGGCGGAGCTGGGCTACCGGCTGGACGCGCACGGCGTCCTGCGGGTGTCCGTGCAGGTCACGTCGACGGCAGCTGCCGACGAGCCCGCTCTCGACCTGGCGGAGGTACGGACCCTTCTGCCGCTCCCGGCTCGCGCCGGCGAGGTGCTCGACCTCACCGGCCGGTGGGCACGCGAGCGCTCGCCCCAGCGCCATGCCCTCACCGACGGGTCGTTCCGGCGCGCGTCCCGGCGCGGGCGCACCGGCCACGACGCCACCCTCCTCCTCACCGCGGGCACCCCCGGGTTCGGCTTCCGGCACGGCGAGGTCTGGGCCGTCCACGTGGCCTGGAGCGGCAACCACGAGCACCTCGTCGAGCGGCTGCCCGAGGGGGCGGGCCTGCACGCCGCGGTCATCGGCGGCGGCGAGCTGCTCGCCCCGGGCGAGGTCCGCCTCGGGCCGGGGGAGACCTACCGGGCCCCCGACGTGGTGGCCGTGTGGTCGGCGGCCGGGCTCGACGGGCTCACCGCCCGCCTGCTCCGGCACCAGCGCGCCGCCGCCGACCCACGCTCGAGCGGCCCCCGCCCGCTCGTGCTCAACACCTGGGAGGCCGTCTACTTCGACACCGACCTCGACCACCTGCGGGCCCTGGCCGACACCGCGGCCTCCATCGGCGTCGAGCGCTTCGTCCTCGACGACGGGTGGTTCGGTGCGCGGCGCGACGACACCCGCGGGCTGGGCGACTGGCAGGTCTCGCCGGACGTGTGGCCCGACGGGCTCGGCCCGCTCGTCGAGCACGTCCACGGCCTCGGGATGGAGTTCGGCCTCTGGTTCGAGCCGGAGATGGTCAACCTCGACTCCGACCTCGCCCGGAGCCATCCCGACTGGGTCCTCGGGCCCGCGGCCGGCCCGCCCCGCCCCTCGCGCCACCAGCACGTCGTCGACCTCGCGAACCCGGAGGCGTTCGAGGCCGTCCTCGCGGCCGTGAGCGGTGTCATCGGTGAGTACGGCGTCGACTACGTCAAGTGGGACCACAACCGCGACCTCCACGAGGCGGTGCTCACCCGCGACGGGGTGACCGACCGGCCGGCGGTGGCCGCCCAGACCCGCGCCACGTACCGCCTCCTCGACGAGCTGCGCCGTCGCCATCCCCGCCTCGAGATCGAGTCGTGCTCCAGCGGCGGCGCCCGCGTCGACCTCGGGGTGCTGGAGCGCACCGACCGGGTCTGGACCTCGGACTGCAACGACGCCCTGGAGCGGGTGCAGATCCAGCGGTGGACCGGCCTGCTCGTCCCGCCGGAGCGGATGGGCACGCACATCGGGCCCGGGCGCGCGCACACCACCCACCGCGACCTCGACCTGTCGCTGCGGATGCTCGTCGCGCTCGGTGGCCACGCCGGGCTCGAGTGGGACATCACCGAGTGCACTCCGGCCGACCTCGAGGCGCTGCGGGCCTGGGCCGGCCTCTACCGCGAGCTGCGCGGGCTCCTGCACTCCGGTGACGTCGTCCGCTCCGACCACCCGGACCCGGCGCTGGTCGTGGGCGGTGTCGTCGCGCCCGACGGCGGCGAGGCCGTGCTCACCGTGGTCCAGGTGGCCACGGGGCGCGGGGCCACCCCGGGTCTCGTCCCGCTCCCCGGCCTGGACCCGGCACGGCGCTACCGCGTACGGGTGCGCCGCGAGGCCGGGCTGCCCGCCACCGTGCAGACGAGGACGCCACCGTGGTACGAGGCCGCCCTCGGCGACGGGGTGGAGGTCTCCGGGGCGGTGCTCACCTGGGTGGGGCTGCCCCTGCCCGTCCTGGCCCCCGCCCAGGGGCTGCTCCTTCACCTCGTGGCGCTCTGACCCCCGCGGGGCCGGGCGGTCGAGGCACGGACGACCAGCTTCGGCGGGATGAGGCGGCTCGGGCACGGCTCGCCGGCCAGGGCCGAGAGGACGAGCCGGACGGCCTCTCGGCCGAGGGCCGAGAAGTCCTGCCGGATCGTGGTCAGCGGCGGGCTGAGGTAGGCGGCCTCCGGGATGTCGTCGAAGCCGACGACCGAGATGTCGTCCGGCGCCCGGCGCCCCAGCTCGGTGAGCGCGCGGTAGGCACCGACCGCCATCTGGTCGTTCGCGACCACGACCGCGGTGACGTCCCGGTGCCGTTGGAGCAGCCGCCGCATCGCCACGTGCCCCGAGCGGGCGCTCCAGTCGCCCTCGAGGACGGGCCCCGGGGTCAGCCCGTGCTCGGCGATCGTCTGGGCGACGGCGGCGCGGCGCTCGGCCGCCTGGGGCCAGTCCGCGGGACCGGCCACGTGGGCGATGCGGCGGTGGCCGAGCTCGACGAGGTGGCGGGTCGCGAGGCCGGCGCCGGCGCGCTGGTCGACCCCCACCGACGCCGTGGCCCCGCCGAGGGCGCCGTCGATGCTGACGACCGGCACGTCGAGGTGGGCGGCGGCGGCGTCGATGTCGGCCCAGCCGTGCGCCGACACCACGATGACCGCGTCGACGGCCCGGCTGAGCAGGCGGTCCAGCGCGGCCGAGACGGTGTCGGTCGACATCGTCACCTGAGGGTCGAGGGAGATCGCGTAGCCGGCCTGGCGAGCGGCCTCGGCCACGGCGACCACCGTGCTCCCGGGGCCGTGGAACGCGAGCTCGTCGACGACGACGCCGATCAGCCGGGTGTGGCCGCTGGCGAGGGCGCGCGCCACCGAGTTCCGCCGGTAGCCGAGGTCGGCCACCGCCCGCAGCACCCGCTGTCGGGTGTCGGGGCTGACCGTCTGGGGCGCGTTGAGGACGCGCGAGACCGTCTGGTGCGAGACCCCGGCCGCGTGCGCGACGTCGGCCATCGTGACGGACGGCCTCTCTGACGGCATAGGCGCATCGTACGAGCGTCGGTCAGCCCCGGGCGGTCACGGTTCGGTACCGACCGCCGTGCGGGTCGAAAGGGGCCGCTCAGCCCCAGTTCGCCGCCCGGGTGAGGCAGAACGGGTGCCCACTGGGGTCGAGCAGGACGCGCCAGGTCTCGCCGGGCTGCTCGTCGGGCAGGGTCCCGCCCAGACCCACGACCTCGCGGGCGGCGGCGTCGAGGTCGTCGACCGCCAGGTCGAGGTGGAACTGCTTGCTGCCGTGCGCGTTGGGCCACCCCGGCGGGCGGTACCCCTCGACGAGGCCCAGGCCCAGCGCGAGCCCGCCCGGGCCGCTGAGCATCCCGTACTCGTCCTGCTCGTGCGCCACGTCCCACCCGAGGACACCGGCCCAGAAGGCCACGTCGCGGCGGACGTCGGAGCTGTCGAGGGTGAGCATCTTCAGGGTCGCGATCGCCATGGCGGGCCTCTCGTCGGGGCCGGGCGGTCCCGGCCGGGGATGCCGCCCACCGTGCCTACGCTGGGCCCGTGCGGGATAGGACGAACGCGACACCGCCCGCCACGGCCTCCACGGCCGGGGTGCTGCGGCCGAGCGAGCTCGCCCGGCACGTCGACCTGGTCCGCGAGCCCGTGGGCGGGGCGGCGGCGCCGTGGGTCGAGAACCGCTGGTCGCTGCGGTGGCGGCTGCCCCACGGGCGCTGGTTCGACAGCGGGGTCCTGCCCCATCCGACCTGCTCGCTCACCGTCGAGCTCGGCAGCCACCCGCGGGCCGGGGTGCCGGCCGGCGAGACCGTGCTCGTCACCGGCGTCTGCACCCGTCGGTTCGACGTGGAGGTGCGCGGCTGGGGCCGGGTGGTGGGGCTGCGGATGCGCCCGGGCGGCCTGACGGCGCTCACCGGGCACCCGGCCTCCGCCTGGACCGATCGTTCGGTCGCCGCCGGCGAGGTGCTCCCCGAGGGCCTGGTGCGCGCCCTCGCCGACCGCGACCTCGCCGACGCCGGCACCCCGTGGGCGGAGGCCGCCGAGGCCGGGCTGGCGGCCCTGGCCGGCGAGCGCCCCGACCCGCGCTACGCCCTGCTCCTCGACGTCGTGGCCGACATGCTGGCCGACCGCACCCTGCTCGCGGTGGCCCAGGTCGCCGACCGGCACGGGATGACCGTGCGCACCCTGCAGCGGCTGTTCACCCACTACGTCGGCGTGGGGCCCAAGTGGGTTCTTGCGCGGTACCGGCTGCACGACGCGGTCAGCGCGCTGCACGACGGCTTCGACGGCACCCTGACCGACCTCGCCGTGCAGCACGGCTGGTACGACCAGGCCCACTTCACCCGAGACTTCACCGCCCTGGTGGGGATGCCGCCCGGTCGGTACCGCGAGCGCTCCGGCGGCTGAGCCCAGGGGTCAGCCGGGCGGGCGCAGCACCGGAGCGAGGGTGTCGAGGACGGAGGCGTCCTCGATGGTGCCCGGCACGACGGGGGTGCGGCCGTCGGCCATCTCGCGCATCGTCTTGCGCAGGATCTTGCCCGAGCGCGTCTTGGGCAGCCCGGCCACGATGTCGACCTGGCGCAGGCTCGCGACCGCCCCGACCTCGTCGCGCACGCGCTGCACCAGCTCGGCCCGGATGCGCTCGCCGTCGGCCGCGGCGTCGACGTCGGCCTTGAGCACCACGAGGCCGCGCGGCACCTGCCCCTTGAGCTCGTCGGCCACGCCGATGACCGCGCACTCGGCCACTGCGGGATGCCCGGCCAGCGCGGCCTCGATCGAGCCGGTCGAGAGGCGGTGCCCCGCCACGTTGAGGACGTCGTCGGTGCGCCCCATCACGGAGAGGTAGCCGTCGTCGTCCATCAGGCCGCCGTCGCCGGTGAGGTAGTACCCCTCGTAGACGGAGAGGTAGCCCGCCACGTAACGCTCGTCGTCGCCCCACAGCGTCGGCAGTGTGCCGGGCGGGAGCGGCAGCCGGATGGCGATGGCGCCCTCGGTGCCCCGCGGGACCTCCTGGCCCGTCTCGTCGAGCACGCGCACGTCGAACCCGGGTACCGGCACCGACGGCGACCCGGCCTTCAGCGGCATCGGGTCGAGGCCGCGCAGGTTGGCCACGATCGGCCAGCCGGTCTCGGTCTGCCACCAGTGGTCGACCACCGGCACGCCCAGGACCCGGGTCGCCCACGCATAGGTGTCGGGGTCGAGGCGCTCGCCCGCGAGGAAGACCGACTCGAGGCGGGACAGGTCGTACTCGCGCACGAGCGCGCCCTCGGGGTCCTCGCGCCGCACGGCCCGGTACGCGGTGGGCGCGGTGAACATCGCCTTCACGCCGTGCTCGGCGCACACCCGCCAGAAGGCTCCGGCATCCGGCGTGCCGACCGGTTTCCCCTCGTAGAGAACGGTGGTGGCCCCCGTGAGCAGCGGCGCGTAGACGATGTAGGAGTGCCCGACGACCCACCCGACGTCGGACGCCGTGAAGAAGGCGTCGCCGGGGCCGATGTCGTAGATGTTCTCCATCGACCAGCGCAGGGCGACCGCGTGACCGCCGTTGTCGCGCACGATGCCCTTGGGGCGCCCGGTGGTGCCCGAGGTGTAGAGGACGTACAGCGGGTCGGTGGCCTCGACGTCGACGCAGCCCGCGGGCTCGGCGTCGGCGACCAGCTCGTCCCAGTCGAGCTCCTCCCACTCGGTGTCGCGCTCGCCGACGGCCGCGCGGGCCTGGGATCGCTGGAGGACGATGACCGACTCCGGCTTGTGGCTGCTGCGGTCGAGGGCGGCGTCCAGCATCGGCTTGTACTCGACGACCCGGGAGGGTTCGATGCCGCAGCTGGCGGCGACCACGGCGACCGGCCGGGCGTCCTCGATGCGGGCCGCCAGCTCGGCGGGCGCGAAGCCGCCGAAGACGACCGAGTGAACGGCGCCCAGCCGCGCGCACGCCAGCATCGCGACGACGGCCTCCGGCACCATCGGCATGTAGATGACCACGCGGTCGCCCTTCTCGACGCCGAGGGAGGCCAGCGCGCCGGCGAAGGTGGCCACCTTCCCGAGCAGCTCGGCGTAGGTGAAGGAAGCCTTGGTGCCGGTGACGGGGGAGTCGTACACCAGGGCGGTCTGCTCGCCACGGCCGTCGCGCACGTGCCGGTCGAGGGCGTTGAAGCAGGTGTTGAGCCGGCCGCCGCGGAACCAGCGGTAGAACGGCGGGTTCGAGTCGTCCAGGACGGTGGTCGGCGGGGTCGACCACTCGACGGCCCGGGCGGCCTCGCCCCAGAACGCCGTCGGGTCGGAGAGGGACCGCTCGTAGGAGGCCGCGTAGGCGCCGGTGCTCATGCCTCATCGTGCCCCGGCGCCGGGAACGCCGGTGGACGATGGTGACGGATTCCTCCTCCGGCGACGAGGGCGGGCAGGGCATCCGTCCTCCCTGCCGGTGCGGGGGCGCGACCACGGCTCGCGGGCCTGACACACTCGGGCGCCATGGAGATCCCGCAGCACTGGGTCCGGGTCGAGGGCTTCAGCCCCCACCTCGGCGAACGGGGCGGCCCGCTGTCGGTCTGGGGCTGGTCGGAGACCTCGGACCAGGACGCCGAGCGCGTCGGCCGCGAGCGGCTGGCGGAGACCCTGGCCCGGGTCGAGCGCGAGGGACGGCTGGCGCCCGGGCACGGCTACTACCCCCGCACGCCGCTGCGCGAGCCGCTGCTGGAGGAGGTCGGGCCGGTCGAGGGTGCGGGCGGCCGCCTCGGCGTGGTGACCCGCAACCGGATGGGCTGCGAGGTGCTGTGCACCGAGTCCCTGCTCATCGCCGACGTCGACGTCGAGGAGCTCGCGGCCGAGGCGCAGGCGCAGGGTCGCCGGGGCGCCCGGGCGCGGGCGTCGGCGAGTGCGCGCGGCGGCGGCATCGGTGCGTTCCTGCGCCGGGCCGTGCTCGGGCGGCCCGACCCCGCCCCGATGACGCCGGGCACGCAGGACGCCGCCGGCCTCGACGGGCCGTCGCCGGCCGGAGCCCCGCACGGGCCGGGCTACCACGCCTACCCGAGTGACGAGGGCGGGGCCGGGGTGCGGGTGACGCCCACCGGGCCGGAGCGCCCTTCGGTGGCCGAGTGCCTGGCCGCCGAGCCCGCCTGGGGGCTCGCGCGGTCCCACCCCGAGCTGGGGGTCCGGGTGTACCGCACGGCGGCCGGCCTGCGGGTGGTCGTCACCGGCGCCGACGCGCCGCCCACCTCGGCGCGGGCTCGGGACATCCTGACGGCGCTGGGCACCGACCCGCTGTACCTCGAGCTCTGCGCCACCCACGCCAGCTACCGGGCCCGGCTCACCCCCAAGCCGTTCCGGGTGGGGATGCCCGCGCTGCCCGTGCGCTGGCCGTGTGCCGACGACGCCGAGGAACGGCGATGGCTGCGCTGGGTCGACGAGTACGAGCGGGCCGCGGCGGCCTTCGCGGTGTGCCGCCTCGTGAGCGCCTCCGGGCCGGTGCCGTCGGCGGCCGAGCAGCGGCTCGTCGAGCTGCACGACGAGCGCAGCGGGGTCGGGGCGCGCCTGCCGCTGGCGTGAGGGCCGCGCCGTGCCGACGGGCCCGGGCGGGGTGCTCGTAGGCTGGGCGGGAGGCGCGGAAGGAGGCCGGATGCTCGAGCGGACCGGCGAGCGGTACCTGGGGCGCTTCACCACGCTCGAGGCCTTCATCATGAGCCTGCCGGAGGACGAGCGCCGCCGCGCCGCCCGCTGCTTCTCGTGGGCCTCGCGCGACCTCGGCGGCTTCACCGCCGACTACCCCGACGACGAGCTGCGCGCCCGCGAGGTCGAAGCCCTCCAGGTGTGGACCGAGCACCACTTCCGCGTCGTCAGCGCCGGCGACGACGCGTACGACGTCTACCGGCGCGCGCGGCCCCTCGACGGCTGAGCCGCTCCCGTCCTCCGCGTCCGGCGACAGGAAAACCCCGGTCGCACGCGCCCGGGGTTCCCGTTGGCGGAGGATGGGGGATTTGAACCCCCGAGGGTTTTATCCCAACACGATTTCCAATCGTGCGCACTAGGCCACTATGCGAATCCTCCGCCGAGGAGGCTACCGGAGGCCGGCCCGCACCCGAAATCGCCCACCGCGCGGGGGCCGGGCGAGCGAGCGAGGTCGAGAGGCCAGGACCCGCGGACGGTGCGGCGGCTGCCTCGCCGTGTTCTGGCCTCTCGATGCGTCCCCGGGCGGGTGCGGGGGCTCGACAGGGCGCCCCCCGGCTGCCACCATCCCAGGATGGACGAGGGGACCGTCTCGACGGCCGCCACCGCACCGCCCCGGTCGCGCCCGGCCCGGGGGGTCCCACCCGTCGTGGGGTCGGCCCGCCGCCCGCGGCGCAGCGACCGGGTGTTCGGCATCGTCCTGGTGCTGCTCTGGCTGACCTGGCTGGTCCTGACCGCGCTCGGCCAGCAGCGTCTGGTCACCCCGGCGCAGCTCACCGACGACCTCGACGCCGGTCGGGTCATCGGCTGGGAGGTCGTCGCCCTCGCCGCCGACGAGACCGGCTGGTCGTGGTCGCGGACGATCGGCATCGACCTCCCCGCGGCCACCGACGACGGCACGACCGACCCCGCCGAGCCGCGGGTCGCGGGGGAGGAGGCGCTCGGCTACTGGGTCGACGGGCCGTTCGCCCGGTTCCGCATCGTCGACCCCGCCCTCGCTCCGGGCGAGCAGGACGTCCTCGCCGAGCAGGCTCGCGCGGCCGGCGTGCCCCGGCTGAGCGAGAGCGTCCGCACCGACGTCAGCACCTACCAGCAGTACGCCCTCGCCGACGACCGCGCCCGCTACGCGGCCCTCCCGCTGGTCCTGCTGACGTTCGCCTCCGTGGTCATCGGGCCCCGCCCGACGCGCGCCACCCGCTGGTTCTGGTTCTGGCAGCTGTGGTTCCCGCTGGGGCTGGGGGTGCTGGCCTACGCCGTGCTCGAACAGCTGCGCCCCGCGGCGGCGACCACCGTGCCCCGCGCCCGGCCGACCTGGAACGGGTGGGGCGGCCTGGCCCTGCTGGTCCTGGGGTCGATGCTCGTTTCGGCCGTCGTCGTCGCGCTGGCCGACGGCACGCACTGGCTCTGGGTCGTGCGGCCCTGAGCGCGGCCGTCAGGCGCCCGCTGGGCCGCCGGGCGGACCCACCACGAGCAGCACCGCCGTGGCGGCGAGGACGAGCGCACCGCCGACGACCGCCGCGGCCGCCGGGCGTGCGAGAGCCCGGGCGAGGAGTCGCTCGAGCGCGTGACCGGGCCGGGCGCCGCCGGGGCGCAGCCGCCACGCGGGCGCCAGCCGGCCGGTGCGCTCGACGTGCCGCTCGACCCACAGCGTGGCGAACGGCGGGATCCCCGCCGCCAGGGCCGCGAGGGCGAGCCGCCACGGCCAGCGCTGGTCGACCCACACCACGAGGGTGACGAGCAGGTAGGCCAGGAAGACCACGCCGTGCACGAGCCCGAAGACCCGTACGCCGAGGTCCGTGGTCTGCGAGACGTACTTCAGGAACATCCCGACCAGCAACAGGGACCAGGTCACCACCTCGGCGCGGGCGAGGGCGGGGAACAGGGTGCGGGGGGTCATCGGGTCCTCCGGGTCGGGAGGTCCCCATTCTCCGGGACGCAGCGGCCGACCGCACATCCGCCCCCGGGAGACGCGCAACGGGGGACCCTCCCCGGGTCGGTGCCGCTGCTGCGACGGCGGCGGCACCGACCCGAGGACCCCCTGGCTCAGTCGTGGACCGGGAGCCGGCCGTGCTCGTGGCCGCCGGTGATCCGCACGATGGTGCCGGGGGCCGCGGGGTCCTCGTTGGCCATCGTGCCCGCCCACAGCTCGCCTTCCCGGCCGCTCTCGACCGCGACCACGCCCGGCAGCTCGACGTAGGTGGAGATGCGCCCGTGGCGCACCACCGAGACCTTGCCGCCGAAGAGCTCGGCCACGTAGATCTCGCCGTCGTGGCCCAGCGCGAGGTTGGTGGCGCCCAGGAAGCCGCGGGCCACCTCGTGGGAGGCGCCGGTGCGCGGGTCGACGCGGTAGACCGCTCCGCGGGCGCCGAGCACGGGCGACTCGGGGCCGCCCGGCAGCACGCTCACGTAGAGGGCGCCGTCGTGGCCGACCTCGACGTCGGTGGGCACGGCCTCGAAGTCGTACGTCACACCGATCACGCAGTCCGGCAGCCCGAGCGCGCCGACCATGGCGGCGGTCATGGTCGTCGGCTGTGCGGGCAGCACGGCCAGCGTGTGCACCTGACCCCGGGAATCCACCCGCAGCAGGTCGTTGGCGCCGGCATCGGCCACCACCCAGCCGTCGCGGTAGGCGGCCACGGAGTAGGCGTGCGAGTCGACGCCGCCGGTGTACGCGACCGGGATGCCCGCCGCGGTCAGCGCGTCGGTGACGCAGGCGCTCGGGTTCGGGTCCGTGACGCCGTAGTGCACCCCGGCGTCGGGGTTGTGGGCGGTCTCGTACGCCAGGGTGTCGCTGTGCACCGTGCGTCCCCGGGGCCCGCGCACGGTGAGCCCGCTGGCGGTGTTGGTGAAGGTCGAGAAGTCCGTGACCGTCGTGGTCCACGCGACGCGCCGCCCGTCGCGCGAACGCGCCACCCCCGAGGTGCCCGGCTGATCGGTGGCGATGGGCGTGAGCGAGCCGTCGCGCGCCAGGGCACCGACGACCTCGGCGCCGCCGTCGGCCACGAGGATCGAGCGCGACGAGACGTCGAGGTTGAACGGGGCGAGCATCTGGTCGGACACCACCCGCGGCGTGGGGGAGGCCCGATGGGCGGAGGCCGCCGGGAGCGGGAGGGCGAGGAGCAGCAGCGCCGCCCCGGAGACGAGCACGGCTCGAGGTCTGGTCATGTGGTCTTTCCCCTGCGCGGGCGCGGCCGGGAGCCGCGCGGTCGGTGATGAGGCGGACCCGTGGGATGCACCGACCCCCCGACCCCGCGATGTGGCCCTGAGCCACCGATGGCGCCGGTCGTCATGGTGTTGCCCCGCCGCGTGGGCGTCAATAGCCCGACCGAGCCATGCCCCGCGCCGACGAGCACGTCGCGGCGCGGGATTTCGCCCGCGGCCGGGCTCGCCCGTACGATCGGCAACGGCACCCCGCGTGGTGGTACCTCACTGAACTCCCCCAGGGCAGGAATGCAGCAAGGGCAGGTGGGCTCTTCCAGGTACGCGGGGTGTCCTCGCGTCCGGGCCCGGCCGGTGCCGGGCCCTGCGCGTCAGCGGGTGGTGCTGCCCACGCGCTCGTCGTCGGCGTGCTCGTCCGGGCCGCAGACCCCGCCGCAGCCACCGGCCCCGCAGCCGCAGCCACCGGCGGTCGCCGCGTCGGCCTCGGGCTCGGTGGCACCGGAGCCACACGCGCCCCCGCAGCATCCGCCGCCGCAGCCGCCACCGGCAGCGGGCATCTCGGGCTCGGTGCCCTGGAGGTCCCACACCTGGCGGATGGCCTGGAGCAGCACCTCGACCGGCTGGGCGCCGCTGACGCCGTACTTCTGGTCGAGGACGAACATCGGGACGGCGGTGATGCCGATCTGGGCGGCGAGGGCTTCGTCGGTGCGCACGTCGATGCCGAAGTCGTCACCCTCGAGCATCGTGCGGACGCCGGCCTCGTCGAGCCCGGCCTCGACGGCAAGGCGCACCAGGGTCTCGCGGTCGCCGATGGCGGCGCCCTCGGAGTACCAGGCCCGCATCACGCGCGTGGTCACCGCGTCCTCGACGTCGAGCGAGCGCGCGTAGTGCAGCAGGCGGTGCGCGTCGTAGGAGTTGCCCCCGACGAGGCGCTCCCACTGGAAGTCGAGCCCGACGGCGGCGGCGTCGCGCGCCATCTGCTCGTGCTGGGCCACCATCTGCTCGCGCGGCGCGCCGTACTTCTCCGTGATGCGGTCGAGCTGCGGGGTGTCGTCGACGGCGGGGGCGTTGCGGTCGAGCTGGTAGCTGTGCCACACCACCCCGACCTCGTCGGCGTGCTCGAACTGCTCGAGGGCGAGCTCGAGGTGGCGCCGCCCCAGGTGGCAGAACGGGCAGAGGATGTCGGACCAGACGTCGATGCGCACCCCCCGAGCGTAAGCGACGAGGGGCGGGCTCAGTCGCGGTGGGCGACGGCCGCGCGCTGCAGCGACCGCCGGGCGAGCATCGCCAGGGCGCCGAGGGCCAGGACGGCCACCGGGCCCGGGAACGCGAGGGCCAGCGTCCCCACGACCACGCCGAGCACCAGGGGCCAGGCCCACCAGAGCACCAGCAGGGCGGCGCCCGACTCGGCCGCGAAGGCGAGCGTCGGCGGCCCCACCCGGAAGGCCGCGACCCACTGGGCCGCGGTGGCGGTCAGGGCCAGGACCAGGACGACGAGGAGGGCGCCCAGGAGCGAGCCGCCGGCCAGGAGGGTGACGGGGACCGCGCCCGTCGCGCCGGCGAGAGCGAACAGCACGACGGGCAGCACCGAGTGGGCCAGCGCCTCCTGCTCGACCGACCCGCCGAGCAGCCGCGGCGCGCCCAGGGTGTCGCCCTGCAGCCGCAGGCCCTCGCCCCACAGGCCGCCGCCGAGCTGGGCCAGCAGCACCCCGACGACCAGCCCCGCGACGGGCGCCGACGGAGCGGCCAGCGACCAGGCCGCTGCCGCCGTGCCGGGGACGACCAGGGCCAGCCCGCCGACCAGCAGGAGGGGCTGGCGCCGCATCCCGAGCAGGTCACGGGCGACCAGGGTGCGCTCGCGGCCACGGGAGCGCAGCCGCAGCGAACGCCCCCGGCGGACGGGGGAGGCGGCCTCGAGGCGCATCGCGCGCGGGTCGCCGGCCAGCACCGCGCCGCCCAGGCGGGACGAGCGCGCGCTGTGGGCGCGCAGGCCCTCGAGGCCCAGGCCCCGCAGGGCCGCCCGCGGGCGCATCGAGACGGCCACCGCCGCCCCGAACGAGCGGCGCTCGACCGCTGGGTCGGACACCACCTGGCCCGCGAGCCACAGCACGGCCAGGGCGACGCCGGTCGCCAGGCCCCCGACGACCCCGACCACGGCCGTCACCGGCCCGGTGGCCCCGCCGGCCCAGAGCGCCGCACCGAGCACCCCGCCCACGACGGTGCCGCCGGCCGCGAGGCCGGTGACCGGCAGCCGCCACGCGTCGCGCAGGGTCAGCCGGCGGTCGACCGACGAGGCCACCACGTGCTCGATCCACGGCAGGTCGGGCGTCACCGGCCCGCGCCGGCGCCCGGCGAGGTGGCCGAGCGCCAGCAGCGCCACGAGCAGGGCGCCGGCGGCGGCCGCGATGGGCCCGACCAGGCCCTGCGCCCGCCAGGTGGGGCCGACCACCTCGACCAGCGCGCGCACGATGGTGAACCCGTAGAGACCCGCCAGCAACGCCACCACGTAGACGGCGTAGAGCAGCCGGCGCCAGGCGCCCGACCCCTCGGGGCCGTGGAGCACGTGCTCGGCGTCGCGCAGCCGGTGCCGGCCGTCGCCGTCGGTCATCCGGGCTCGCCGCTCACCTCGACGACCTCGTCGGCCGCGGCCGCCGTGACGTCGGGGTCGTGGCAGGCCATGACGACGGTGGTGCCCTCGGCGCAGCGCTCGCGGATACGCGTGGCCAGGAGCGCGCGGCGGTCGTCGTCGAGGCGCTGCTCGGGCTCGTCGAGCAGCAGCAGCCGGGCCGGCCGGAACCAGGTCAGGGCCAGGTGGAACAGGTGGCGCTGGCCCGAGGACAGCTCGTGGGTGAAGCGGTCGGCCAGGTCGTCGACCCCGAAGCGGGCCAGCCCGGCGGCGACGCGCTCGGCGCAGGTGTCGGGGTCACGGCCCCACGTGGCGTCGACCAGGGTCAGGTGGTCGACCAGGGTCAGGTCGCGGTAGGTGGCGGGCGCGCCGAGCAGCGCGGCCACGGCGTCGCGGGTGGCCGGGTCGCGCTCGTCGGCCCGGGCGCCGTCCAGGGTGACGGTGCCGCCGGACGGCGTGGTCAGCCCGCCCACCAGCCGCAGCAGCGTGGTCTTGCCGGCACCGTTGGGGCCGCGCAGCACCACGCACGTCCCGGGTCCGGCGACCATCGACGTGGGCCGCAGCAGGACCGCCCCGTCGAGCTCCTTGGCGGCGTCCACGACCTCGACCCGCGTTCCCGTCATGGGCCACACCATCTCACCCCCGCGGCACGGGACGGGCGTGCCGGGTGTCCGGGCGCGGCACTACTGTCGTGGAGGTGAGCACCGCGCTGTACCGCCGCTACCGACCCGAGACGTTCGCCGACGTCATCGGGCAGGAGCACGTGACCGAGCCGCTCATGCAGGCCCTGCGCACCGGCCGGGTGGGCCACGCCTACCTGTTCTCGGGCCCGCGCGGCTGCGGCAAGACCACCAGCGCCCGCATCCTGGCCCGCTGCCTCAACTGCGCGGCCGGGCCCACCCCCACGCCGTGCGGCACCTGCGACTCGTGCGTGGCGCTGGCCCGCGGTGGCGCCGGCACCGTCGACGTCATCGAGATCGACGCCGCCAGCCACGGCGGCGTCGACGACGCGCGTGACCTACGCGAGCGCGCGTCGTACGGCCCGGCCCAGAGCCGCTACAAGATCTACATCATCGACGAGGCCCACATGGTCACCTCGCAGGGCTTCAACGCCCTGCTGAAGATCGTCGAGGAGCCGCCCGAGCACGTGAAGTTCATCTTCGCGACCACCGAGCCCGAGAAGGTCATCGGCACCATCCGCTCGCGCACCCACCACTACCCGTTCCGCCTGGTGCCGCCGGCGCGGCTGCAGGCCTACACCGAGTCGCTGTGCCGGCAGGAGGGCGTCGCCGTCGCGCCGGGCGTGCTGTCCTTCGTCGTCCGCGCCGGGGGCGGCTCGGTGCGCGACTCGCTGTCGGTGCTCGACCAGCTCATCGCCGGCTCCGGCGACGAGGGGCTCACCTACGAGTCGGCCGCGGCGCTGCTGGGCTTCACCGACTCCGAGCTCCTCGACGCCACCATCGAGGCCCTCTCGGCCGCCGACGCCGCCGCGGTCTTCCGCGCCATCGACCGGGTCGTCGAGACCGGCCTCGACCCGCGCCGCTTCGTCGAGGACCTCCTCGAGCGGCTGCGCGACCTCATCGTCGTCGAGGCCATCCAGGAGGGCGCGGGCCAGGTCCTGCGCCACCTGCCCGAGGACCAGATCGAGCGGATGCGGCGCCAGGCGTCCGCGTTCGGGGCCGGCGCCCTCTCGCGGGCGGCCGACATCGTCAACTCCGGGCTCACCGAGATGACCGGGGCCACCGCGCCGCGCCTGCAGCTCGAGCTCATCGCCGCGCGGGTCCTGCTGCCGGGGGCCGCCGGTGAGGCGGGCTACGCCGCACGCCTCGACCGGCTCGAGCGGCGCCTCGAGGTGGGGGGTGTGCCGTCCGCCGCCGCCGCGCCCGCCGCGCCGCCGTCCTTCGTGCCGCCCGCGCCCCCTGTCGCTGCTGCCACCCCGCCCGCGGTCGCCGTGGCTCCGGCCCTTCCCCCGGATGCCGCGCCGCCCGTCGCCGCCGAGCCGTCCGTCACCGCGCCGGTCGAGGAGGCGCCGGTTGCGGACTCGGCGCCCGTCGCCGCGGAGGCATCGGCACCCCGGGGCCCCGGCGGCATCGACACCGACGCCCTGCGCCGCTCCTGGCCCGACGTGCTGGCCAAGCTGTTCGAGATGCGCCGCGGCACCTGGACCCTCGTCAGCCAGAACGCGCAGATCGCCGAGTACGACGGCAGCCGGCTCCTGCTCGCACTCTCCACCACCGGCCTCGCCGACGCCTTCCGCCGCGGCCCCCACGCCGAGTACGTGCGCCAGGCCCTCATCGACGTGCTCGGGGTCGACGCCCGCGTCGAGGGGGTCCCCGGCGATGTGCCGGCGCTCGACCATCCCGCTCCGTCCGCGGCCGGGGCCGCCGACCCAGAGGGGGAGCACCGCCCCGACCCCGGCCCGCCGGCGCCCGGCCCCGCCGCCGACCCGGCCGCGTTCGGCGTCGTCGCCTCGTCGTCGTCGCGGGGCCAGGCTCCGAGCTGGTCCGACGCGCCGCCCCCGCCCGACTCGGCGCCGGCCTGGGCCAGCCCGCTCGAGCAGGCCAAGGCCACCGTGGCGGAGGAGATCGAGCAGGAGCAGGTGCGCGCCCCGCGGGTCGTCGACGACACCGCGATCAGCGACGACGACGAGTCCATCGACGACCTCACCGACGTGGGGCTGCCGGTGGTCGAGCGCATCCTGGGGGGCACGGTCATCCGCGAGGACCCCCGGTGAGCCGGCTGGCCTACCGCGTGGGGCACCTCGTCGTGGCGCCCACGTCGAAGCTGGTCTGGCGCCCCACCGTCACCGGCACCGAGAACGTCCCGCGCACCGGCGGGGTCATCCTCGCCAGCAACCACCTCTCGTTCATCGACTCCTTCGCCATCCCCATCGTGGCCCCGCGCCCGGTCAGCTTCCTCGCGAAGTCCGACTACTTCACCGGCACCGGGGTCGGGGGTGCCGTGCGGCGGGGGTTCTTCCAGACGATCGGCGCCATCCCGGTCGACCGGCACTCGTCCCGGGCGGCCCAGGAGTCGCTCGACGCCGCCCTCGAGGTGCTGCGCGACGGCCGGGCGTTCGGCATCTACCCCGAGGGCACCCGCTCGCGCGACGGCCGCCTCTACAAGGGGCGCACCGGCGTCGCGTGGCTCGCGCTCACCGCCGGCGTCCCGGTGGTGCCGGTGGGCCTCCGGGGCACCGACCAGGTGCAGCCCGTGGGCAGCAGCTTCCCCCGCCCCGCCCGCGTCACGGTGGCGTTCGGGAGGCCCATCACGCCCGACCGCTTCGCCGACCTGCCCGCGGGCAAGGCCCGGCGCCTGCTCACCGACGAGGTGATGGACGCCATCGCGGCCCTCAGCGGGCAGGAGCGTGCCGAGGGCCACAACGAGCTCCCGCCGGAGTCCACCGGGGCCGCGGTCGGCATCTGACGGCCCGGGTGGATACTGGGGGGAGGTATCCGCATCCTCGTCGGAAGGACGGCCCATGGCCACCACCCAGCAGTTCCACGCCACCGGTCTCACGTGCGGCCACTGCGCCGCCGCGGTCACCGAGGAGCTCACCGCGCTCGACGGGGTGGCCGATGTCGGGGTCGAGGTCGTCGTCGACGGCACGTCCACGGTGTCCGTCACCGCCGACCGGCCCCTCACCGAGGCCGAGGTCGCGGCCGCGCTCGACGAGGCCGGCGGCTACGCGCTCGTGCGCGCCTGACCGCGCGCCCCACGGCGACGGCGGCCCCTCGAGGCCGTAGGCTCCAGGGGTGTACGAAGGCGCGGTCCAGGACCTCATCGACGAGCTCGGCAGGCTGCCGGGCGTCGGTCCCAAGAGCGCCCAGCGCATCGCGTTCCACCTGCTCCAGGCCGACCCGGCCGATGTCGAGCGGCTGGCCCACGCGCTCACCGAGGTCAAGGCCCGGGTCCGCTTCTGCGAGGTGTGCTTCAACGTCTCCGAGGCCGAGCGCTGCCGCATCTGCTCCGACGACCGGCGCGACCGCACCGCCATCTGCGTCGTCGAGGAGCCCAAGGACGTGGTGGCCATCGAGCGCACCCGCGAGTTCCGCGGCCGCTACCACGTGCTCGGCGGCGCCATCAGCCCCATCGACGGCATCGGCCCGCAGGACCTGAAGGTACGCGAGCTCCTGACCCGCCTCGCCGACGGCACCGTTACCGAGGTCATCATCGCCACCGACCCCAACCTCGAGGGCGAGGCCACCGCGAGCTACCTGTCGCGGATGCTGCGCGACGTCGGGGTGCAGCGGGTGACCCGGCTGGCGTCCGGGCTCCCCGTCGGCGGTGACCTCGAGTACGCCGACGAGGTCACGCTCGGCCGGGCCTTCGAGGGGCGGAGGCTGCTCGATGCCTGAGGCGACCGGGACGACCGAGACGGTCGAGGCCGTGCAGGCCACCCGCGCGGCCGTGGCCGACTGGGCCGCGCTGGCCGACGCGACCGCCGCCGACGCGCGCACCTACCTCGCCACCATCCGCGACGTCGCCGCCGGGGTCGCTCCCGACGCCTCCCTGCCGATGCTGCTGCTGGCCCTCTCGCAGGTGCTGGTCGCGGGCGCTCGGCTCGGTGCCGTCGAGGACGTCGTGCCCGAGGAGCGCTTCGAGCCCGACGCGCCCGACACCGAGTTCGCCCCGCTCCAGGAGAACCTCGCGAACCTGTTCGTGGGCCTCGACGAGTACGCCGACGTCGTCGACCCGCTCACCACGCCCGAGCTCGGCGTCGGGTCGGTGTCCAACGACCTGGTCGAGGTCGCCGCCGCACTGGCCCACGGGCTGGCCCACCAGGAGGCCGGCCGCCCGCTCGAGGCCCTGTGGTGGTGGCAGTTCAGCTACCTGTCGCACTGGGGCGAGCGGGCCGCCTCGGCCCTGCGGGTCGTACAGACCCTGCTCGCGCACGTGCGCCTCGACGCCGACGACGACGTCGTCTCCGAGGCCGAGTTCGACGCGCTGCACCCCTGAGCCGGCTCAGTCCTCGCTCGGGACGGTGCCGGACTCGACGGCCTCCCGGATGGCGTCACTCGCGTCCCAGTCGTTGACCTGCATGGCGGCCACGACCTCTCCGTCGCGCAGCCAGAAGGCCCGGAACTCCTTGTCCTCGAGGCTGCCGTGCACGACGACCTCGTCGTCGGCGCCGGCGTGGCCGACGTACTCCATCCCGAGGTCGTACTGGTCGGTGAAGAAGTAGGGCAGCTCGTCGTACTCCTCGTCGGCGCCTGCGAGGTTGTGCGCGGCGACCTTGGCCTGCTTGATCGCGGTGTCCCAGTGCTCGACCCGGATGCGCCGCCCGAGGCCCGGGTGCGCGTGGTTGGCGATGTCGCCGACCGCGTAGACCGACGGCACCGAGCTGCGCAGCCGCGCGTCGACCAGCACCCCGTTGTCGACCGACAGCCCACCCGAGCGCGCCAGGTCGACGCGCGGGGTCACGCCGATGCCGGCGACCACGAGGTCGGCGCCTTCCAGGTCGGCGGCGGTCACGGCGGCGCCGAGGCGCAGGTGCACGCCGTGCTCGCGGTGCAGGTCGGCGAAGACGTCGGCGACGGTGGGCCCGAGGACGCGCAGCAGCGGCAGGGCCTCGGTCTCGTAGACGGTCACCTCGCAGCCGGCGGTGCGGGCCGCGGCGGCCACCTCGAGGCCGATCCAGCCGGCGCCCACCACGACGATGCGGCGGCCCTCACCGAAGGCCTCCTTGAGCCGGTCGGAGTCCTCCAGGGTGCGCAGGTAGGCGACGGGGACCCCGGCCTCCTCGGCGACGGCGAGGGTCCGCGGCTCCGCGCCGGTCGCCAGCAGCAGCTTCTCGTAGGTGACGTCACCACCGGTGGTCGAGACGACGTGGGCGTCGGTGTCGAGGGCGGTGGCGGTGGTGCCGAGCCGCAGGTCGACGTCGTGCTCGGCGTACCACTCACGCGGGTGGACGAGGGCCTTCTCGAAGGGGTCCTGGCCCAGGAGGTAGGACTTCGAGAGCGGCGGCCGCTCGTACGGTGGGTGCTCCTCGGCGCCGAGCAGGACGACCTGCCCCGTGTAGCCCTGCTCCCTCAGCTCGGTGGCGGCGGTGGCGCCGGCGAGTCCTGCTCCCACGATGACGATCGACATACCTGCGACGCTACGCGGCACCCGGGCTCCGTGGAAGGTCAGCGCCCACCCTCGACGGACCCACGGGGTGGCGCCGGGGCTTCCGGGATGTGGGCGTGGGACCCCGTGGCCGGGCCCCTGGTTAGAGTTGGGGCCGACCCCAGCGGCCCACCGACCCGGAGGACCAGCGTGCCCATCGTCGTCCAGAAGTACGGCGGCTCCTCGCTCGCCGACGCCGAGAGCATCAAGCGCGTCGCCAAGCGCATCTCGGAGACGAAGAAGTCGGGCCACGACGTGGTCGTCGCGGTCTCCGCCATGGGCGACACCACCGACGAGCTGCTGGACCTGGCCCAGGACGTCAGCCCGATGCCGCCGCCGCGCGAGCTCGACATGCTGATGACCGCCGGCGAGCGCATCTCGATGGCGCTGGTCGCGATGGCCATCACCGACCTCGGCCACAGCGCGCGCTCGTTCACCGGCAGCCAGGCGGGCGTCATCACCGACGGCACGCACGGCAAGGCCAAGATCATCGACGTGACGCCCGGCCGCATCACCGAGGCCCTGGCCAAGGGGCACGTCGTCATCGTCGCCGGCTTCCAGGGCGTCAGCCAGGACACCAAGGAGATCACCACCCTCGGCCGCGGCGGCACCGACACCACCGCCGTCGCGCTCGCCGCCGCCCTCGGCGCCGAGGTGTGCGAGATCTACACCGACGTCGACGGCGTCTTCACCGCCGACCCGCGCATCGTGCCGGCGGCCCGCAAGATCGACCGCATCTCGGCCGAGGAGATGCTCGAGCTGGCCGCGTGCGGCTCGAAGGTGCTGCACCTGCGCAGCGTCGAGTACGCGCGGCGCTTCGACATCCCGATCCACGTGCGCTCGTCGTTCTCGCAGAAGATCGGCACCACCGTCACCGACCAGCCCGCCCCCGAAGGAGCCCCCGTGGAAGCCCCGATCATCGCCGGCGTCGCCCACGACCGCAGCGAGGCCAAGGTCACCGTCGTCGGCGTCCCCGACCGCACGGGGATGGCCGCCACCATCTTCCAGGCCGTCGCCGGCGCCGAGATCAACATCGACATGATCGTCCAGAACGTGTCGGCGGTCGAGACCGGCCTCACCGACATCTCGTTCACGATCCCCAAGAGCGACGGCGCCACCGCGGTGCAGGTCCTCACCCGCATCCAGCCCGAGGTCGGCTTCAGCCAGGTGCAGTACGACGACCAGATCGGCAAGCTGAGCCTGGTCGGCGCCGGGATGCGCTCGAACCCCGGGGTCAGCGCCACCTTCTTCAGCGCCCTCGCCGCCGCCGGGGTCAACATCGAGATGATCTCGACCTCCGAGATCCGCATCTCGGTCGTCACCCGCGACGAGCTGCTCGACGACGCCGTGCGCGCCGTGCACAGCGCGTTCGGCCTTGACTCCGCCGACGGGGAAGCGGTCGTGTACGGGGGCACCGGCCGCTGACATGGCTCCCACCACGCCTCGCGGCGGACGGCGTCCCAACCTCGGGATCGTCGGCGGTACGGGGGCGGTGGGCCGGGTGGTCCTCCAGGTGCTGCCCATGCGCCGGCACGTGTGGGGGGCGGTCTCGGTGGCGGCCGCCTCCGAGGACGTCGGCCACGTCGTGCGGGTCGGCGACGAGGACCTCACGGTCGCGCCCGTCGGCCCCGACTTCTTCGACGACCTCGACGTCGCGATCTTCGACATCCCGCCGGGCATCGCGGGGGAGTGGGTCGAGCACGCGGCGGCCCGCGGCATCGTCTGCATCGACAACAGCACCGTCTTCCGCACCGCCTCCGACGTGCCGCTGGTCGTGCCCGAGGTGAACCCGCACAAGGTGGGCGACCGGCCCCGCGGCATCATCGCCAACCCCGGGGCCACCGTCATGACGATGATCGACGTGCTGGCCGTGCTGCACGGGGGATGGGAGCTGCAGAGCCTCGTCGTCACGACCTTCCAGGCCGCGTCCGGGCTGGGGCGGGCCGGCATCGCGCGGCTGCACGACGAGCTCGACGTCATCCACGGCGACCGCGAGCTCGGCACCCGTCCCGGCGACGTGCGCCGGCTGGTCGAGCACGAGCTGGGCGTGGCGTCGCCGTTCCCGGCCCCGTTGGCGCTCAACATCATCCCGTTCGTCGGGCATCACGTCGGCGCGGGCTGGACGTCGGAGGAGACCAAGGTCCGCGACGAGACGCGCAAGATCCTGGATCTGCCGGACCTGCCGGTCTCGGCCACCTGTGTGCGGGTGCCGGTGGTGTCGACGCACTCGGTCACGGTGCACGCGACCTTCGGCCGGCGCATCGACGTGGCGCAGGCCCGGCAGGCGCTGGTCGAGGCCCCGGGGGTGGTCGTACTCGACGACCCCGACGAGCCCGAGTTCCCGACGCCCAACGATGTCGTGGGCGCCGACCCGCGGTTCGTCGGCCGGCTGCGCCAGGGCGAGGATGCGCCGACGACGCTCGACCTGTTCATCTGCGGCGACAACCTGCGCAAGGGCGCGGCGCTGAACATGCTGCAGACCGCCGAGCTCGTCGCCGCCGACCTCTGAGCCGGCCCGACCACCGCCGTCCACGATGGTGACCCCGGCCACCTCCGGCGGTCCGTCCTTGCCAGAATGGGCGCAGTGCACCGCCCGCCCACGAAGGAGCCCGACCCATGACCGTCCGCACCGTCGCCATGCTCACCGCCGGTGGCCTGGCCCCGTGCCTGTCCTCGGCCGTCGGTGGGCTCATCGAGCGCTGGACCGAGGTCGCCCCCGACGTGCGGATCATCGCCTACACGGGCGGCTATGCGGGCCTGCTGAAGGGGGAGTACCTCGAGATCACCCCCGAGGCGCGCGCGCAGGCCCACCTGCTGCACCGCTTCGGCGGCAGCCCCATCGGCAACAGCCGCGTCAAGCTCACCAACGTCGCCGACTGCGTCAGGCGCGGCCTCGTGCAGGAGGGCCAGGATCCGCTGCACGTCGCGGCCGAGCAGCTGACGGCCGACGGCGTCGACGTCCTGCACACCATCGGCGGCGACGACACCAACACCACCGCCGCCGACCTGGCCGCGTTCCTGCACGAGAACGGCTACGAGCTCACCGTCGTCGGTCTCCCGAAGACCATCGACAACGACGTCGTGCCCATCCGCCAGAGCCTCGGCGCGTGGACCGCCGCCGAGCAGGGCAGCCGCTTCGCGCAGAACATCGTGGCCGAGCACACCTCGAATCCGCGGATGCTCGTCGTGCACGAGGTCATGGGTCGCAACTGCGGGTGGCTGACCGCCGCCACCGCCGCCGAGTACCACCGCTGGGTGGGCGAGCAGGAGTACGCCCCGGCCCTCGGCAACGACCCGCGCGGGTGGGACGTGCACGCCGTGTTCGTGCCCGAGCTGCCCATCGACATCAAGGGCGAGGGCGAGCGCCTCAGGGCCGTGATGGACGAGATCGGCTGCGTCAACATCTTCCTCTCCGAGGGTGCCGGCGTCTCGGAGGTCGTCGCCGAGCTCGAGGCCGCCGGCCAAGAGGTGCCCCGCGACCCGTTCGGCCACGTGCAGCTCGACAAGGTCAACCCCGGCGCCTGGTTCGCCAAGCAGTTCGCGAAGGTCCTCGGCGCCGAGAAGACGATGGTGCAGAAGTCCGGCTACTTCTCGCGCTCGGGCCCCGCCAACGACCGCGATCTGGCCCTGATCAAGGAGTGCACCGACCTCGCCGTCGACGCGGCCCTGCGCGGGGAGTCAGGCGTCGTCGGCCACGACGAGGAGCGCGGCGACGAGCTGCGCGCCGTGGAGTTCCCGCGGATCAAGGGTGGCAAGGCCTTCGACCCGCAGACCCCGTGGTTCACGGAGCTGCTGGGGTCGATCGGTCAGGCGTGAGCCCCTCCGCGACCCGCCGCCGCTCCGAGCCGGTGACGCCCCGGTGAGGGAGACCACCGGCACGATCGACGGCTGGTGGGTGGCGGTCGTGGTCTACGCGCTGCTGCTCGTGGGCCAGCGCCTGTGGCGGGCCCGCCGATGGGTGCCCCCGGAGTGGCCCGACGCCGACTACGGCTGGAAGGTGACGCACCTGTTCTGGGTGCCGTTCCACGTGCTCGACGTGGTCTTCGGGGTGCCGCTGCTGTTCGCGGTCCTCATCGCCTACTTCGCCATCTGAGCAGCCCCGGCCGGCCCGCGGGGCCGCCTCCGGAGACACCCCCACGACACGCCGCGACGGACCCCACGGGTCGTCGTGTCGGGTCCGTCGCGGTGCGGGTGGTGGTGCTCACCCGGGTCGGGCTGACCTGTCCCCTGCGACGGCCACCCCTCCCCTACATCGTCTCCGGGGGAGGGGGCCGACGTCACTACGGCGACCTCCCCTGCCGGTGCTGGTGTGAGCACCACCTCGCCCGCCGCGCGCGGTCGGGCGCGGCGCGCGAGGCCGCGACGTCCTCAGCCGGGCGGTGCGGCGTCCGCCTCGCGATCGGCCCTGAAGCGCCCGACGACGCTGGTCCCGGACCCCGGCGACGACTCGACCTCGAGCTCCCCACCGGCTGACTGGATGCGGTCGCGCATCCCGGTGAGCCCGTGGCTGCTGCCGCGTTCGCCCACGAGGAAGCCCGCCCCGTCGTCGTGCACCCGGAACCACAGGTCCGCGCCGGAAGGCCCGTCGTCATCGCGCACCTCGACGGTGACGCGGCCGCCGCCGGAGTGCCGGTCCGCGTTGTGCACGGCCTCGAGGCAGCAGAAGTAGACCGCACCCTCGACGGTGGGGGAGTGTCGCCGCGCCAGCCGCAGGTCGACCACACACGGCAGCGTGGTGCGCCGTGCCACGGCCGGCAGCGCGCCCGCCAGGCCCTGCTCGCCCAGGAGCGCCGGGTAGATGCCGTGCGCCAGGTCGCGCAGCTCCTGGATGGCCTCCTGGAGCTGCGCGCTCATCCCCGCCACGATCGCGCGGGCCCGTTCGGGGTCGTCGTCCCACAGCCGCTGGACGCGGCCGAGGTCGACCGCCAGGGTGGTCAGGCGCTGCTGGGCCCCGTCGTGCAGGTCGCGCTCGATCTCGCGGCGGGTCTCCAGGCTGACCAGGGCCAGCCGCCGCTGCGAGGCCCGCAGGTCGGCGGTCCGCCGCGCCAGCCGCTGCATGTGGTCGCGGATGCCGACGACCAACAGCACGGCCACGACGGTGGTGAACGCGGCCGTCAGCAGCGGCAGGTACGGCATCAGCGCGACCTCGACCGCGGAGCCCTCCCGGCGCGCCTCACCGAGTCCAACCAGGAGGCCGGTGAGCGCCACGGTGGTCAGCAGGATGCCCCCGCGGGCGCGCAGCGAGAAGGCGCCGGTGATGAGCAGGGAGGGGACGTGCAGCACCAGGATCGAGATGGGCGTCGTGTACGGCGCCACCCACACGAACCCGACGGCCATCACCCACGTCCCGACGAGCGCCAGCAGCGCCGCGGTGCGCACCCGCCCGACCCGCACCAGCCCGAAGGCCGCGGCGTAGACCAGCCCGCCCCCGACGAGGAGTGCGATGCAGGCCCGCACCGACGGCAGCGGCCCGACCGCCCGGTCGAGCACGACGAGGGCGGCCGCCGTCACCCAGATGACCGCGGCGTAGACCACGAGGGAGGTGCGCACCCGTTCCGCGCCGTCGCGGGGCGAGAGCGGGCCCGGGTCGGTCGCGCAAGGGCGGCGGGGCGGCATCCTCAGACCCGCGCGGACGGGCCCTGGCCCCCGGGTCCGCGCACGTCGCCGAGGTACATCAGGACGGCGGCGACCCGGCGGTGCGTGGAGTCGCCGGGCGGGAGGTCGAGCTTGGCGAAGATCGAGTTGATGTGCTTCTCGACCGCACGCGACGTGACGTGCAGGTGCTCGGCGACCGCGGAGTTGGAGGCTCCGGTGGCCACCCGGGCCAGCACCTCGCGCTCGCGGGCGGTCAGCCGGGCGACCGGGCTCTCGGCGAACCGCATCCGGTGGCTCATCAGGGCGTCGACCACGTGCGCGTCGATGACGCTCTCACCACGGCGCACGGCGTGCAGCGCCGCCACCACCTGGTCGACGTCGCTGACGCGCTCCTTGAGCAGGTACCCGCGGTGGGTGCTGCCACCACTCACCAGGGCCAGCGCGCGCTCGGCGTCGGCGTGCTGCGAGAGCACCACCACCCCGAGCCCGGGGTGGGTGCGGCGGAACGTGTTCGCCGCCCGGATGCCCTCGTCGGTGTGCGTGGGCGGCATCCGGATGTCGGCGAGGACGACGTCGGGCCCGACCTCCTCGACCAGCGCGACGAGGGAGTCGTGGTCGTGGGCCTCGTGCACCGCGTCGACGTCGGGGTGCTCGGACAGCAGGGCCGACAGACCCCGTCGCAGCAGGGCGTTGTCCTCGGCGAGCACGACCCGGATCCCCATGGCGGCATCGTATTGAGCCCGATGCCGCCCCGTCGGTAGGTTGCGAAGTCCGGTCGCGCCACCCTGCGCGCGCCCATGACAGGACGGGCCCGATGCTCGATCACCTCTTCCTCCGTCCTTCGGAGCGCGAGAACCCGCACACCCGGGTCGACGCCCACCACCCCGACGACGTCGCGTGGAGCACCGGCAACCGCGTGCGCCCGCTGGTCCACGGCGCGCCGTACTTCGCCGAGCTGCACGAGCGCATCGGCGGCATGGGGCCCGGCGACCTGGTGCTCTTCGCCGACTGGCGTGGCGACCCGGACGAGCGGCTCACCGACGACCCCCGGGCCACCCTCTCGGCGGTGCTGAGCGACGCCGCCCGGCGCGGGGTGGTCGTGCGGGGCCTGCTGTGGCGCTCGCACTGGCGGCGCTTCGGCTTCCACTCCGAGAAGTCGCGCCTGCTCGGCATCGAGATCGACGAGGCCGGGGGGCAGTGCCTGCGCGACATGCGGGTGGCGCCGGGCGGCTCCCACCACCAGAAGTTCGTGGTGCTGCGGCACGGCGACGACCCCGCGCGCGACATCGCGTTCGTGGGCGGCATCGACCTCTGCCACAGCCGCCGCGACACTGCCGAGCACGAGGGGGACCCCCAGCCGATCGTGATGCCCGAGGTCTTCGGCCCCCGCCCCGCCTGGCACGACGTGCACTGCGCCATCCAGGGGCCGGCGGTGTACGACGTCGAGACCTGCTTCCGGGAGCGGTGGGACGACACCACCCCGCTCACGTCGAACCCGGGCCGGATCGCCTCCAGCCTGCTCCAGCGCGAGGACCTCGCCGCGCGGCCCATCCCCGAGCAGACCCCGCCCCCGCCGGCGGTCGAGGGCGGGCACGAGGCCGTGCAGGTGCTGCGGACCTACCCCGACCTGCTGACGTCGGGCTTCGACTTCGCGCCCCACGGCGAGCGCAGCGTGGCCCTGGGCAACGGCAAGGCGCTCGCGGGCGCGCAGCGGCTGCTCTACCTCGAGGACCAGTACCTGTGGTCGGAGGAGGTCGGTCGACACTTCGGCGAGGCGCTGGCCCGCAACCCCGAGCTGCGGATGATCGCGGTCATCCCCATCCACCCGGATGTCGACGGCAGCGTGTCGCTGCCGGCGCAGCTGTACGGGCGCAAGCTGGCGATGGACGTGCTGCTCGAGGCGGCCCCCGACCGGGTGGCGCTGTTCGGGCTGACCAGCCCGGCCGGCTACCCGGTGTACGTGCACTCCAAGGTGTGCATCATCGACGACCGGTGGGCCAGCGTGGGCTCGGACAACTTCAACCGCCGCTCGTGGACGAACGACTCCGAGCTCTCGTGCACGGTGCAGGACGAGCGGGTCGCGCGCGACGGTGGCCGGGCCCCGCGCGACGCCTTCGCGCTGCGCCTGCGCCGTGAGCTGGTGGGCGAGCACGTGGGCCTGGACCCCGACGACGTGCCCGACGACCCCGACGAGGTCTGGGACCTGATGGCGCGTTCGGCCGACGCGCTCGACGCCTGGTACGGCGACGCCGGTCCCTCGCGCGGCCGCGTGCACGTGCCCCGTCCCCGGGCGCCGATGCGCGGGACGGCCGTGCGCTGGCGGCGCCGTGGGCGGCCCGCTGCCGGGCGTCTCGGCGAGGAGCGGCCCCCCGGGCGGCTGCGGCGGCTGGGGCCGCCCGAGCTCTCGCGCGGGCAGCTGCTGTGGGCGCCGCGCGTCTACGACCTGTTCGACCCCAACGGCACCCTGGGGCGCGCCGACGGGGTCCCCGCCCCGGACTGACCGGGTGTGTGCCTGTTGACGCTCCCGACCCGGCCAGACGCCTCTACCGGATCTGCCGATGAGGGGAAGCGTTCGTGGGCTGCATACCCTTGGGAATGACGCCGACCCGAGAAGCGCGACTACAGGAGCCATGAATGACCGACGTCTTGGTCTTCGCAGCGATCCTCCTGGCGGCATTGGGCTTCGCGGTGGAGCGGTTCGTCAGCAGTCGTACCTCTAAGTCCGATCCGTTCATTCGGCCGACCCGTCAGGGGCTCCGTGCCGGTGCAGGGATCTTCGCCGCGGCTGGCGTCGTGGCGATTGTCGCGTGGATGCTCAGCGCCTAGCGTTCAGCGAGCGATCGACGGACGCGACGGGAGTGGGCGGCGTTCGCGCATCTGCCGCGGAGAGTGAGCGTGGCGAAATGTCTTCGTGTTGTGAAATGAAGTCACGGCTCGTGGTGTACCCAGAGGCACGCGACTACGTCGTCCGCGTCGGGGGTTAGGAAGAGTTGATAGTGACGCTGCCCGGCGCGGTCCGTGACATGGCCGAGCCTGACGGCGTCCGCTGGGCAGGCGCTGAGGTCAGAGAGAGCTCGATCAAATCCGCCATGTTCCAAGCCGACCGCAGCTACGTGCTTGGCACGTCGGCTGTAGATCGTGATGAGATCCACAGTGGCCGTGGTGCCGTCTGACACCTCGAAGTCAGCCCCCTCTTCGAGCGCTGCTGTACACGCCAGAGACGCCGGCGTAGCGCGCTGTAAGGCACCGATGAGCGCCGCTCTGTCCATGGGCGCATCCTCGCATCGACCGTTCGCACGTGCCGGCGATCGTGCCGATGGTCGGACGGTTGTGGTTCGGTGCTCTTGGCGCCATAATGGCGCCATGCCCAGTGTTCAGATCAAGGACGTCCCGGAGAGCACCCACGCGGTGTTGCGCCAACGGGCTGCCGCCGCGCACCAGTCGCTGCAGGAGTACCTACGCTCCCGGCTGATCGCCGAGGCCAGCCAGCCCACCGTGGAGGAGGTCCTCGACCGGGCCGGCGGCCGATCGGGCGGCTCGGTGCCGTTGGCGGAGGCGGTCAAGACCGTGCAGGGGGATCGTGCTCATCGTTGACGCCAGCGTGCTTGCGGTCGCGTTGGCCGATGACGGCCCGGACGGGGATGCCGCTCGCGCCCGCCTTCGAGGGGAGACGCTGGCCGCGCCCGAGCTCGTCGACCTCGAGGTCGCCTCGGTGCTGCGTCGTCAGAACCGGGTGGGGATGCTCGACAACCGCCGGGCCGAGCTGGCCATGACCGACCTTGCAGCGCTGCCGATGCACCGCGCCGCGCACCTGGTGTTGTTACCCAGGTGTTGGGAGCTGCGGGACAACCTGACCACCTACGACGCCGCGTACGTCGCCCTGGCCGAGGCGCTGGACGCGACGCTGCTCACCGGCGACCGACGACTCGCTCACGCGGCAGGCCCCACCTGCACCATCGAGCTGCTCAGAACGCCCCGCCACTGAGCGGAGAGCAACCACGCGGAACTGCCGCCGATCGTGCCGAGTTGCGGGTGTTCGCCGAGCCTCAGATGTCCACTGCGCGCGATGCGCTCTATGTAGCCTCGCTGCGTGGATGTCGAACTGGGTTTTCGCATCAACTGGGTCAGCGTGGCGATCTTCCTGGTCCTGGCGACCGCGGTCGCGCTCTACGCCAGGCACGTGTCCGGCGGCTGGATGCGGCCCTGGATCAGCATCAAGCCCCTGTGGTGGTTCCTGCTGCTGTTCCTCATCCCACAGCTCGGACTTCTCCTACTCGTCGTTAACCTGTTCGTGCATAGGCACACCCCGGGAGCCATCACTGGTCAGGACGCGCCCGGCTAAGCGCGCTGGCATCGCGTAAGCGGCTACAGGACTTGCCGCGATCAATGTGCCAATGGATGGCGTCGCGTTTGCCGGCCCCGAGGTCCGACCCGGCTGTCGGTGGGGCGGCGTAGCCTGCGCCGATGGCCGCCGCGCCCGCCCGCCGCCTCACCGACGACGTCCCCGCCGACGTTGAGCGGCGCCTGCGCCGACTGTGCCTCGCCCTCCCGGACGCCTACGAGGAGCATGCCTGGGTCGGCACCCGGTGGCGGGTGCGCAAGCGGACCTTCGTGCACGTCCTCGGGGTCGACGACCCCGTCGACGGCGCCCATGTGGTCATGACCTTCCGCGCCGCGGGCGAGGAGCTCGAGGCGCTGCGACACGCGGGCCCGCCCTTCCACGTCCTCGGCTGGGGCCGCGACGCGATGGGTCTCACGCTCGACGCCGCCACCGACTGGGACGAGGTCGCCGAGCTCGTCGTCGAGTCGTACTGCGTCCTGGCCCCGAGGAAGCTGGTCGCGCTCCTTGACCGCCCGGACCCCACCTAGATTCGCCACCCGTGGACGGACCGGCTGACGGCAAGGACCTCGGGCTGCCCCCTCCCGCGGACCGCCGGCGCGTCGTCGTCCTCGCCGGTCTGAGCGGCTCCGGGAAGTCCCGACTGGCGAACCGCCTGTACGCCGCCCGCGGGTGGCCGGTCTTCCGCCTCGACGACTTCTGCCGCGATGCGGTGGATCCGCGGTCTAGTCTTCCGCATCGCCCGTGAGCGTGAGCGGGACGCTGGGACGATGTGGCCCTGCCGGGTGGCAAAGAACCGCTCATGGCTCCCTTCTGTGTCAAGACGCCTTGGGGATGCCGGTCGTAGGCTTGGTGGTGGCGGGTCCGGGAAGTGACTTGTCCGAAGAGCCGGTGTCGGGTTGTGAGCCGGTCGCGCTGGAGTCAGAGCCGTTGCCCGTGTGTCCTCCCGGGCCCGTCGCCGCGCCGCGGCTGAGGTCGTCAAGCAGTGCCCGATACACCAGGTCTGACAGCCGTCGTTTCAGGCATCGCATCGCCTCGTTGGGGGTCTTGCCGGCGGCGACTTTGCGGTCGTAGTAGGCCCTGCCCTCGGTGGCGTTGCGCAGCTGGACCACGGCCATGATGTGGAGGACCCGGTTGATCTTGCGGTTCCCGCCGCGGCTGAGGCGGTGGCGCACGTTGTCGCCGGAGGAGGCGTCGATGGGCGCGGTACCGGTCCAGGACGCGAAGTGGCCCTTGTCAGGGAAGCGGGTGATGTCGCCGACCTCGACGAGCAGCCGAGCGGCCCCGGAGGGCCCGATGCCGTGCAGGTCGGTCAGGGTCGTGCCGGTGGCGCGCAGCAGCACGGTCAGCTCCTTGTTCGCGGCCTTCTTGCGGGCGTACAGCCGCTCGAGGTCGGCGACGAGCTCGGTCGCGACCCGCTTACGGGTCTTGCCCACCACGTCCCGCGGCCGCACCCCGGTGAGGATCTTGCGGGCCTGAGCGGCGGACAGGTCGCGCTTGGCGCCGCCGGGAACCAGTTCCAGCAGAAGCGCATGCAGCTGGTTGATCTTGTAGGTGTGCTCCTCCCCGATGGAGCGGCGGCGGTCGACCAGGATCCGCAACACATCACGGTCCGCGTCAGCCACGACCGGGCGCAACCCGGACATCCGAGTACCGACCAGCGCCACCGAGTGCGCGTCGGTGGCGTCGGTCTTGCGGCCCTGCCCCGTGGCGAAGGTCCGCACCCGCGCCGACAACTTCGGCGGCACGTCCACCACCTGCTCGCCGGCAGCGACCAGGCGGGTCGCGACGTGCCGGCCGATGCCGTTGCACCCCTCGACCGCCCACACCCGCTGTGGCCATTGCTCGGCGTGCTCGAGCAGCGCGGTGAACCCGGCCTCGTCGGTGGCGTAGCGGCCGCGGTGCACGATGCTCTCATCGGCGGTCATCACCTCGATCGTCACGCTGCGTTTGTGCGGGTCCATCCCGATCACCACGCCCGCTGTCGTTGCTCCGTCCACGGTGCCTGCTCCTGTCGTCGAACCAGTGATTGGTCGAGCACGGAGGGCACCGCTACTTCCGGCAGCACAGTCCCTTCTTCAGCCTCTCCGGCCCTGCGGTGCCGGGGCGGCGCATGCCATGTGAGAGTCACGACCCGAAGGAAGGACAGCCGCAATTGAGAGCGACCAACCCCGACACCTGGACCGAGCCTGCGCGGGCACCGATCCTGCGTCAATGAAACAAGTAGCCGCGCTTCGAGCCGACCAGGACGCCGGACGCGATGGGATCAGCATGGGCTGGTGACCGACGCAAGACCAGGCAGCAGGATCGAGCTGGAACTGACCGAGGGCGGCTACGTGGCGGCAGCATCGCTGGGAGCAGTCGACGCCTCGACCGCATGGCGGATCAACCCTCCCGACGGTCTCCAAGCTGCCTTCGTTGCCGTGGCGGTGGACCCCACTCGAATCGTGCTCACGTCCTGGTCCGGCTGGCGCATCACGACTGACCCTGCACCCGGACGTCACGTGGTCCCCGGCTTCGCCGTGCCACGACCCGAAGACCTCGTCGAGCCATGCCGGCACCCTCGTCGACGCCCGGAGTGGGTGGAGCCCGGGAAGAGGGACACACCCGGTGAGACCCGGGCCCCACCCGCCGCGCGCCGCCGCGGGGCGGGCGCGCGGGGCCGGGCATCTGGGAGCATGGACCGAGCCCCGTCCCCACCCCCGAAGGATCCCGCGTGCCCCCTGCCGTCCCCGCTGCCGACGTCCGACCGGTGATCCTCGGCGGCGACATCACCGCCTACACCCTCGTGCGCAGCTTCCACGAGGCCTACGGCGTGCGGCCCCTCGTGCTGAACATGACCAAGGGCGGCCCCGTCGGCCTCTCGCGCCTGTGCGAGCACGAGTTCGTCGAGGACTTCGGCGACGAGGCGGTGCTCCTCCGCACCCTCGAGCGAGTCGGGCGCGAGCACGGCGGCCCCGACAAGCCGCCGCTGCTGCTGATCGCCACCGGCGACTGGTACGTCGAGATCGTCGTCGAGCACAAGGACCACCTGGCGCAGTGGTTCACCATCCCGTACATCGACATGGGCCTGCTCGAGCGCATCGTGCGTAAGGACGTCTTCTACGGCATCCTCGACGAGGTCGGCGTGCCGCACCCCGCCACCGTCGTCGTCGACATGTCGACCGACGCCGGCGAGGAGCGCGACCTGCCGTTCGGCTACCCGCTGGTGGCCAAGCCCGCCGACAGCTCGCGCTTCCACTACGCGAGCGTCGAGGGCAAGAAGAAGGTCTACATCTGTGAGTCCGAGGCCGACCTCGCGCTGACGCTGCGCCAGGTCCGCGCCTCCACGTACGACGGCGCCATGCTCCTCCAGGAGTTCATCCCGGGCGACGACACCAACATGCGGGTGCTCACCTGCTACTCCGACCGTGAGGGCAAGGTCCGCTTCGGCTCGGTCGGGCACGTGCTGCTCGAGGAGCACCACCCGCTGGCCATCGGCAACCCGTGCGTCATCGTCAACACCGAGGCCGACGAGGTCATCGAGCACGCACGGCGCTTCCTCGAGCACATCGGCTACGTGGGGTTCTCGAACTTCGACCTCAAGTACGACCGTCGCGACGGCACCTACAAGTTCTTCGAGATCAACGTCCGGCTCGGGCGCTCGAACTTCTACGTGACGGCCGGCGGCCACAACGTCACCGAGTGGTACGTGCGCGACTGGGTGCGCCACGAGCCGATGGAGGGCCTGACCATCGCGCGCGGCGAGCACCTGTTCGCGTTCGTGCCGCGCTCGGTCATCCGCCGCTACGTCCTCGACCCGGCGCTGCGCGCGAAGGCGCTGGGGCTCATCAAGGCCGGCCGGGCCAGCGACCCCAACGTCTACGGCCCCGACCTCACCCTGCAGCGGCGGGCGTACAACGCGATCTACCACCTCAACCACGTGCGGAAGTTCCGCCAGTACTTCACGGACCGCCGATGACCGCCGAGCCTGCCCCCCACCCCCTCGAGCCGGCCGGCACCCACCCCGGGCCGCCCGTGCCCGGGGCGCCCGGTGGGGTCCTGGGCGGTCTGGGCCCGGCCGCCACGGTGCACTTCCTGCGCCGCGTGGTCGAGCTCACCGACGCCGACCGCGACCAGGACCACGTCGACCTCCTCGTCTGGCAGCACGGCTCCATCCCCGACCGCACCGGGTTCCTGCGCGGCGAGAACGAGAGCCCCGAGCCGGCGCTGGTCGCTGACGTCCAGGCCCTGGAGCGCGCGGGCGCCACCTTCGTCGCGATCCCGTGCAACACCGCGCTGGTCTGGGTCGACGCGATGCGGGCCGCGGTGGGGATCGAGGTCCTCGACACCGTCGACGAGACCGTGGCCGCCGCCCGGGTCGCCGTGCCCGGCCTCGCGCGACTGGGGGTGCTCGCCACCGACGGGACGCTCTCGGCCGGTACCTACGCCCGCTCGGCGCAGGGGGCCGACGTCGAGCTGGTGGTGCCCGACCCCGAGGTGCAGCGCGAGGTGATGAGCGTCATCTACGACGGCGTGAAGGCCGGGCGCCCCGTGCCACGCGAGCGCTTCGACGCCCTGGTCGCGCACCTGGTCGGGAAGGGCGCCGAGGCCGTGGCGCTCGGCTGCACCGAGCTGTCGGTGCTGCGCGCCGAGCTCGGCGTCGAGGACCCGCTGGTCGTCGACTCCATCGATGCCGTGGCGCGCGCGACTGTGCTGCGCGCCGGGGGCCGGCTCCGCGCCTGAACCGACCTCAGGCCCCGACGTACGCGGCGAGGTGCTCGCCGGTCAGCGTCGAGCGGGCGGCCACCAGCGCGGCCGGGGTGCCCTCGAACACGACCCGGCCGCCGTCGTGCCCGGCCCCCGGGCCGAGGTCCACGATCCAGTCGGCGTGCGCCATCACGGCCTGGTGGTGCTCGATGACGATGACGGACCGGCCCGCGTCGACCAGCCGGTCGAGCAGGCCCAGGAGGTTCGCCACGTCGGCCAGGTGGAGCCCGGTGGTGGGCTCGTCGAGCACGTAGATCTCCCCCTTCTCGGCCATCTGGGTTGCCAGCTTGAGCCGCTGCCGCTCGCCGCCGGACAGGGTCGTGAGCGGCTGGCCGAGCCGGACGTAGCCCAGGCCGACGTCGGCCAGCCGCATCAGGACGCCGTGCGCCGCCGGGGTCCGCGCCCGGCCCGCACCGAGGAACTCGGCCGCCTCGGTCACCGACATCGCCAGCACCTCGGCGATGTTGCGGCCGCCGAGGGTGTGCTCGAGCACCGAGGCCTGGAAGCGGCGACCTTCGCACTCCTCGCAGGTGGACTCGACGGTGGCCATGATGCCGAGCTCGGTGACGATGACGCCGGCCCCGTTGCACGCGGGGCAGGCCCCCTCGGAGTTCGAGCTGAACAGCGCCGGCTTGACCCCGTTGGCCTTGGCGAACGCCTTGCGGATCGGCTCGAGCAGCCCGGTGTAGGTGGCGGGGTTGCTGCGCCGCGAACCCTTGATGGCGCTCTGGTCGACCACGACGACCCCCTCGCGCCGCGCCACGGAGCCGTGCACCAGCGACGACTTGCCCGACCCGGCCACACCCGTGACCACGCACAGGACCCCCAGCGGGAGGTCGACGTCGACCGAGCGGAGGTTGTGCGTCGACGCCCCGCGGACCTCGAGGGTGCCGGTGGGGCGCCGCACCGTCTCCTTGAGCCGCGCGCGGTCGTCGAGGTGGCGCCCCGTGACGGTGTCGCTGGCCCGCAGCCCCTCGACGGTGCCCTGGTAGCAGACGGTGCCGCCGTCGGACCCCGCGCCGGGACCGAGGTCGACCACGTGGTCGGCGATGGCGATGGTCTCGGGCTTGTGCTCGACGACCAGCACGGTGTTGCCCTTGTCACGCAGCTGGAGCAGGAGCCGGTTCATCCGCTCGATGTCGTGCGGATGCAGCCCGATGGTCGGCTCGTCGAAGACGTAGGTGACGTCCGTCAGCGAGGACCCGAGGTGGCGGATCATCTTGGTGCGCTGCGCCTCCCCGCCCGAGAGCGTGCCGGCCGGGCGGTCGAGCGAGAGGTAGCCGAGGCCGATCTCGGTGAACGAGTCGAGCAGGTGCCGCAGGCCGGCCAGCAGCGGTGCCACCGACGGCTCGTCGAGCTCGCGCACCCAGGCGGCGAGGTCGGTGATCTGCAGCGCGCACAGGTCGGCGATGCTCCGCCCCCGGATGGTCGACGAGCGTGCCTCGGCCGACAGCCGCGTGCCGCCGCAGTCGGGGCACGCGGTGAACGTGACCGCCCGCTCGACGAACCGGCGGACGTGCGGCTGCATCGCCTCGAGGTCCTTGGAGAGCATCGACCTCTGCATCCGCGGCACGACGCCCTCGTAGGTGAGGTTGACGCCGTCGACGCGGATCTTCTCGGCGGCCCCGTACAGCAGCTTGTCGAGCTGGCGCGCGGTGAAGTCGGCCACCGGCACGTCCATCGGCAGCCCGGCCCCGCCGAAGATGCGCCCGTACCAGCCGTCCATGCTGTAGCCCGGCACCAGCAGGGCGCCCTCGGCCAGCGAGCGCGACCCGTCGTAGACCGCGGTGAGGTCGATGTCGTTGACGGCGCCCATGCCCTCGCACCGCGGGCACATCCCACCCTGGTAGACCGCGCCCCGGACGACGGTCCTCTCCTCGCGCCCGCCCTTGTCGGTCTTCATCACCCCGCTGGCGACCCGCGTGGGTACGTTGAACGCGAACGCGGTGGGCGGGCCGATGTGCGGTTCGCCGAGACGGCTGAACAGGATGCGCAGCATCGCGTTGGCGTCGGTGGCGGTGCCCACCGTGGAGCGCGGGTTGGCCCCCATGCGCTCCTGGTCCACGATGATCGCCGTCGTGAGCCCCTCGAGCCGGTCGACGTCGGGCCGGGCCAGGCTCGGCATGAAGCCCTGGAGGAAGGCGCTGTAGGTCTCGTTGATCATCCGCTGCGACTCGGCGGCCAGCGTGGCGAACACCAGCGAGCTCTTGCCGGACCCCGACACGCCGGTGAAGACCGTGAGCCGGCGCTTGGGCAGGTCGAGGTCGATGTCGCGCAGCGTGTTCTCACGAGCGCCGCGCACCCGGATGAGGTCGTGGGCGTCGGCGGGGTGGACGGTCGGCGGGCGGTGCGTGGTCACGGTGGCGGCACCCTCTCGGTCGGTGTCGCCAGACTAGGAGGTGGCACCGACGGCCGTCAGTCCGCGCAGGTCAGGCGCACCCCGTCGGCCACCCGGTACGGCGTGGTGTCGACGAGTGCCCCCACCACGCGGCGCAGCCGGCTCACCTCGGCCCGCACGGTGACCCGGTGCTCGTCGTCGCCGAACAGCGCCCGGCTGAGCGCGGCCGCCGACAGCCCCTCGGGTCCGGCGCCGGCCAGCAAACGCAGCAGCGCGGCGTGCCGTGGGGTCAGGGAGGCGCGCCAGCCGGGCCCGTCGGCCGCCGACACCTCGAGCACCGCCTCGCGCCCGACCGTGGACAGCCGGGCGGTCAGCTCACCCGCCGCGGCGCCCGGTCGCACCAGCCAGCCGGAGCCCAGCCGCTCGGGGACGCAGAGCCCCATCCCCGGCACGGTCAGGGCCCGGTCGGCCCGTGGCGCCGCGATGCGGTCGCGCACCAGCACCCCGCTGTAGTGCGCGACCCAGCCGTCGTCGTCGACCAGCAGCACCGGCCCGGTGGTGGTGGCCAGCACGTGCTCGGCCGAGCGCCGCAGCCGGTGCAACGCCTGCTCGTGGTGGCGCCAGAGCCGGGCCTCGGCGAGCCGGGTGGCGGTCTCGACCAGGGCGATGAGGGCCGGATGCAGCGTCAGCGCCGGGCCGCTGACGTCGACCACGCCCAGCAGCGCGCCGGTGCGCGGGTCGTGGATGGGGGAGGCGGTGCAGTACCAGGGGTGCTGCCCCTCCTCGAAGTGCTCGGCCGAGAACAGCTGCACCGGAGCCTGTTCCGCGAGCGCGGTGCCGATGGCGTTGGTGCCCACGTGGTCCTCGGTCCAGGTGGCGCCCTCGGAGAAGCCCAGGGTGTCGGCGGTGCGCAGGACCCCCGCCGACCCCTCGCGCCACAGGATGACGCCGTCGGCGTCGGTGACCACCACGATGAAGCGTGAGGCGTCGGCCACCGACGTCAGCACGGTGCGCAGCTCGTCGACGACCAGGGCCAGCGGCGAGTGGCGACGGCGGCGCTCGACCTCGGCCCAGGGCAGCGGGTCGCGGGCGTTCGCGTGGGTGGGGTCCAGCCCGAACCCGAGGACCCGGCTCCACGAGCGCGAGACGAGGGGGCGGACCGGTACCTGGGGCGCGGCACCCCCCATCACGGCGTCGTGCACCCGGCGCAGGGCACGGGCGTGCTGACCGAGGTCGGTGCCCGGCACCACGGCACTGCCCGCGAACGGCGTCATCCTCGACTCCTCCCGTCCCGGATGGTGGCCGCGGGACGACTGGGGTCAGGCTAGCCCCCGGGTCCGCGCGCCGCTCGGGCTGCAACCGGCTGCAACCCTTCCCCGCCGACCCCCGCGCGGGGTGTCCTGACGGGGTGCCCGGGTCGACGAGGACCCGGCGGGCCGGAAGGAGCAGCATGACCGACACCCTGGAGCGCTCGCAGACCGAGGAGGGCACGGCCGCGTCGCGCGCCGACGCCTGGCTGGCCGGGTTCGAGGACGCCCTGACCGCGGGCGACGTCGACCGCGCCGGCGGGATGTTCGCCGCCACCAGCTTCTGGCGCGACCTGGTCTCGTTCACCTGGAACCTCACGACCGTCGAGGACCCCGAGGGCGTGCGCGACCTCTTGACCGCGACCCTCGAGCGGACCGCGCCGTCGGCCTTCGCCACCAGTGAGCCCGCCACCGAGGACGGTGGGGTGGTGACCGCCTGGTTCACCTTCGAGACGGCCGTCGGCCGCGGGACCGGGCTGCTGCGCCTCGTCCAGGAGGACGGGCAGGACCGCGCCTGGACGCTGCTCACCACCCTCGACGAGCTGAAGGGCCACGAGGAGCCCCGCCGCACCCGCCGGCCCCCGGGCGCCGAGCACGGCGCCACGAAGTCACGCACGACCTGGAAGGAGCAGCGCCAGGCCGAGGCCGAGTCGCTGGGCTCCACGACCCAGCCGTACGTGCTCGTCATCGGGGGCGGGCAGGGCGGCATCGCCCTCGGCGCGCGGTTGCGCCAGCTCGGCGTGCCGAGCCTGGTCATCGACAAGCACCTTCGCCCCGGCGACCAGTGGCGAGGCCGCTACAAGTCCCTCTGCCTGCACGACCCCGTCTGGTACGACCACCTGCCGTACCTGAAGTTCCCCGACAACTGGCCGGTGTTCGCGCCCAAGGACAAGATCGGCGACTGGCTCGAGTCGTACGTCAAGGTCATGGAGGTGCCGTACTGGTCCGACACCGTGGCCACCTCCGCGACGTGGTCGGAGGAGGCGGGGGAGTGGACCGTCGAGGTCGAGCGCGAGGGGCGGCCGCTGACCCTGCGCCCGACCCAGCTGGTCTTCGCCACCGGGATGTCGGGCAAGGCGCGGATGCCCGAGGTCGAGGGCATCGACATCTTCCGCGGCGACGTGCACCACTCGTCGCGCCACCCCGGGCCGGACGCGTACCGCGGCAGGAAGGCGGTGGTCATCGGCAGCAACAACAGCGCCTTCGACATCTGTGGAGCCCTATGGGAGAACGACGTCGACGTGACGATGGTGCAGCGCAGCTCGACCCACATCGTGCGCTCGGGCAGCCTGATGGAGTACGGCCTCGGCGACCTCTACTCCGAGCGGGCGCTCGACGCGGGGGTGACGACCGAGAAGGCCGACCTCATCTTCGCGTCGCTGCCGTACCGGATCCTGCACGAGTTCCAGATCCCCGCCTACGAGAAGATGGCCGAGGTCGACAAGGACTTCTACGACCGGCTCGAGCGGGCCGGGTTCTGGCACGACTGGGGCTCCGACGGCTCGGGGCTGTTCATGAAGTACCTGCGCCGCGGCTCGGGCTACTACATCGATGTCGGTGCCGCCGACCTCGTGGCCAACGGCGACGTGAAGCTCGCCCACGGCCAGGTGGTGCGCCTCACCGAGGACGCGGTGGTGCTCGACGACGGCACCGAGCTGCCGGCCGACCTGGTCGTCTTCGCCACCGGCTACAACTCGATGAACGGCTGGGTCGCCGACCTGGTCGACCAGGAGACCGCCGACCGGCTCGGCAAGGTGTGGGGTCTGGGCTCCGACACCCCGAAGGACCCCGGCCCGTGGGAGGGCGAGCAGCGCAACATGTGGAAGCCGACGCAGGTCGAGAACCTGTGGATGCACGGCGGCAACCTGCACCAGTCGCGGCACTACTCGCTCTACCTGGCGCTCCAGCTCAAGGCGCGCTACGAGGGTCTCGAGACCCCGGTCCACCGCCTCCAGGAGGTGCACCACACCGGCTGAGGGGTCGGGACGGCGCCGCGGCGCCTCTGCCACCCGGGCGCCTCCGCCCGCCGCCCGGGTGGCATCGTGGCCGGTGGGTCGCCGGACGGCGACCCACCGGTCGACGACGAGGAGAGCGACGTGCGGGTCGCGGTGCTGGGCACGGGGATCATGGGCAGCGGGATGGCGCGGTCGCTGGTACGCGCCGGCCACGAGGTCACGGCGTGGAACCGCACGCCCGAGCGGGCCGCCCCGCTGGCGGGCGACGGCATCCGCGTCGCGGAGTCGGTGGCCGCCGCGGTCGGCGACGCCGACGTCGTGGTGACCATGCTGTTCGACGCCGACGCGACGCTCGAGGTGGGGCGCGACGCGCTGGCCGCCGCCCCCGACGCCGTGTGGCTGCAGTGCGGCACCGTGGGGGTCGACGGCACCCGCCGGGTGGCCGAGGCCGGGGGCGACCGGGTCCTGGACGCCCCCGTGCTGGGGACCCGCGCCCCCGCCGAGCAGGGCGCCCTCGTGGTCCTCCTGTCCGGCCCGCCGGCCCTTCGCGAGCGGGTCGCCCCGGTCCTGGCCGCCATCGGGTCGCGCACCGTGGTCGCCGGCGACGAGGTCGGCGCCGCCAGTGCGCTCAAGCTCGCCTGCAACGCCTGGGTCGCCCTGCTCACGGCCGGCACGGCCCAGTCGCTCGCGCTCGCGGGGGCGCTCGGGGTCGACCCGCGGCTCTTCCTGGAGGCCATCGACGGCGGCCCTGTCTTCGCCCCCTACGCGAAGGTCAAGGGCGGGGCCATGCTCGAGCAGGACTGGGCCCCCTCCTTCACCGTCGACGGTGTCGTCAAGGACGTCGGGCTGATGGTCGAGGCCGCCGGCCCGGCCGGGGTGCCCACCGTCCTGCTGGATGCCGTGCGCTCCCTCTTCGCCGAGGCGTCGGAGGCCGGGCACGGCGGCGACGACATGGCCGCGGTGCGCTCCGTCTTCCCGGCCTAGACTCGGCGCATGCGTGGGCGGCTGGGGTTGCGGAGCCGCATCCTCGCGCTGACCCTGCCCATCGTCGTCCTGGTCAGCGCTGCCCTGGCCGGCATCGTCTACGTCGCCCTCGGACAGGTCCTCGAGGCCTCGGCGCGGGACGTCGCCCGGGCCGAGGCGGCCGAGCTCCAGGCCGACCTCGGCGTGCACGGGGTCGACGACCTGCTGACCGCCCACGCCTCCGACGACCCCAACCGCATCGTCCAGATCGTCGACCCCGTGACCGGGGCGGTGGTGGCCACGCGCGGAGCCCCGGCCCGGCGCGCCCTGGTGTCGCCGCGGGTCGACCCGGGCGCCATCCGCATCTCGACGGTCCGCTCCGTGCCGGGCCAGCCCGACGGCTCCTGGGTGGTCGCGGCGGCCGACGGGGTGTCGACCGACACCCGCCACTACACCGTGATGGTGGGGGTCCCGACCCGCGTCGAGGCCACCGCGCTGGGGCAGTCGACCGAGTTCGCGGCCATCGGCGCGGTCGGGCTGGTCGCGCTGCTGGCGGCCGTCACCACCTTCGCGGCCGGCCAGGCCCTGCGGCCGGTCGAGAAGATGCGCGACCAGGTCGAGGCCATCGCCGCCACCGGGACCGCCGGCGGGACGCTGTCGATCCCCGCGGGGCGCGACGAGCTGACCCGGCTGGCCGAGACCATGAACAACCTGCTCGACCGGATGAAGCGCGCCGACACCTCGCGCCGGGCCTTCGTCGCGGATGCCGGCCACGAGCTGCGCAGCCCGCTCGCGACCATCCGGGTGCTGCTCGACCGCCTCGCCGAGGACCGGTCCGAGCCCGAGCGCCGCTCGGTGTCGGCGCGGGCCTCGGCCGAGGTCGACCGGCTGGCGCTGCTCGTCGACGACCTGCTCACCCTGGCGTCGGCCGACGAGCACGCCATGGTGCTGCGCCGGACCGAGGTCGACCTCGACGACGTCGTGCTGGCCGAGGCCGGGGCGCTGCGGGCCCGCGGCATGCCCATCCGGGTCTCGGTCGAGCCGGTGCGCGTCGACGGCGACCAGGCGCGACTGGGGCGGGTGCTGCGCAACCTGCTCGAGAACGCCGAGCGGCACCGCGACACCCTGGTGCGGGTCGAGCTGTCGCGCGAGGGCGGGCACGCGCTCGTCACCGTCGACAACGACGGCCCGCCCATCGCCCCCGAGGACCGCGACCGCGTGTTCGGGCGCTTCGTCCGGCTCGACGACTCCCGCACCCGCGGGACCGGCGGCACGGGCCTCGGCCTGGCGATCGTCGCCGAGGTCGTCGCCGCCCACGACGGCCGGGTGGAGGCGACCGAGAGCCCCGAGGGCTGGTGCCGCTTCGCCGTCAGACTGCCGGCGAAGCCGGGACCGGGTTGAGCCGGTAGCCCATCCCCCGCACCGTCTCGATGACGCGGGTGTCGAAGGGGGTGTCGATCTTGCGCCGCAGGTAACCGATGTAGACCTCGACGACGTTGTCGGCCCCGGGGTAGTCGGAGTCCCAGACGTTCTCGAGGATCTCGGCCTTGCTCTGCACCTGGCCGGCTCGGCGCATCAGGTGGTGCAGCAACGAGTACTCGCGGGCTGTGAGTTGGATCTCACGGCCCTCGCGGGTCACGCGGCGCGTCGTGGGGTCCAGGCTCAGGCCGCCGGCCGTGAGGGCCACCGGGCGCTCGGGGGCGCCGCGCCGGGCCAGGGCCTGGACGCGCGCCAGCAGCACGGGGGTGCTGAACGGCTTGGTGACGTAGTCGTCGGCTCCGAGCTCGAAGGCGTCGGTCTGGTCGTACTCGCCGTCCTTGGCCGTGAGCATGAGAACCGGTGTCCAGATGCGGTTCTCGCGCAGGTGCTTGAGCACGTCATAGCCGTTGAGCCCGGGGAGCATAATGTCGAGCACGATCACGTCGTACTGCGACGCCAGCCCCTTGCGCAGTCCCTCGCGTCCGTCGTCGGTGTGGTCGACGACCCAGTTGGCCTCGCGCAGCGCTTCGTCGAGCGCCGCGGCGAGCGGGCGCTCGTCCTCGACCAGCAGCAGCCTCATGACACTCCTGCACAGAACACGATCGACAATCCCCGATTCTGCGCCGGGCGGCGGCGCGGACCATGTACATTACTCGTGACGGGCCCGATCGCCGCGGCGATCGCCTGTCCCCGAGCCGGCGCTCGGGAGCTGCGAACCCCCTGCACGCAGCTCCCGGGCGCCTTTCGCGTTGTCGGGGGAGCGGGCTCTGCGGGCATCACGGGTTCCTGTCCTCGGCGGTCTTCCGGCACGGTGCCACCCGGGTGGGCCCGGGGCACGCGTCCGATCGTCCCCCCATTGTGACGGAACCCCGGCGGGTATCGGTCGAGACGACGGATTCCGTGGGTTCACGCCGCGCACGCCACGGATATGATGCCGCCATGATCGAGCAGCAGCGCATCCTGGCCACGTCGATCCCGGGCCCGCGCTCCCAGGAGCTGCAGGCCCGCAAGCAGGCGGCGGTCGCGTCGGGGGTCGGCACCGGGCTGCCGGTCTACGTCACCGAGGGCGCGGGGGGCATCATCCGCGACGTCGACGGCAACCAGCTCATCGACCTCGGCTCGGGCATCGCGGTCACCACGGTCGGCAACGGCAACCAGCGCGTCGTCGACGCCGTCACCGAGCAGATCGCGCGGTTCACCCACACCTGCTTCATGGTCACGCCCTACGAGCCCTACCTCGGGGTCTGCGAGAAGCTGAACGCCCTGACGCCCGGGAGCCACGAGAAGCGCTCGGCGCTGTTCAACTCGGGCGCCGAAGCCGTCGAGAACGCCGTCAAGATCGCCCGCCACGCCACCGGGCGCCAGGCCGTCGTGGTCTTCGAGCACGCCTACCACGGCCGTACCAACCTCACCATGGGCATGACGGCGAAGAACATGCCCTACAAGCACCGCTTCGGTCCGTTCGCCCCCGAGATCTACCGCGTGCCGATGGCCTACCCCTACCGCTGGCCCGGCGGCGCGCAGCGGTGCGCCGAGGAGGCGCTGGCCACCGTCACGTCGATGATCCACGCGCAGGTCGGCGAGGAGAACACCGCTGCCGTCGTCATCGAGCCGGTGCAGGGCGAGGGCGGGTTTATCGTCCCGCCCGAGGGCTTCCTGCCCGGCCTGGCCGACTGGTGCCGCGAGCACGGCATCCTGCTGGTCGCCGACGAGGTGCAGTCGGGCTTCTGCCGCACCGGCGACTGGTTCGCGTGCGACCACGAGGGCGTCGTCCCCGACCTGGTCACCACGGCCAAGGGGATCGCCGGCGGGATGCCGCTGGCCGCCGTCACCGGTCGCGCCGAGATCATGGATGCCGTGCACGGTGGCGGCCTCGGCGGTACCTACGGTGGCAACCCCGTGGCGTGCGCCGCCGCGCTGGCCTCGATCGAGTCCATGGAGGCCGACGACCTGGCCGGCCGGGCGCGCGACATCGGCAAGATCCTCGGCGAGCGGCTCGGCTCGCTGGCGGAGCGCTACGCCCAGATCGGCGACGTGCGCGGACGCGGCGCGATGATGGCCATGGAGCTCGTCACCGACCCCGCCACCAAGGAGCCGGCCGCCGCTCTCACGGCCGCCGTCAACGCCGGCTGTCACCAGCGGGGGGTCGTCACCCTCACCTGCGGCACCTACGGCAACGTCTTCCGCTTCCTGCCGCCGCTCTCGATCGGCGACGACCTGCTCCACGAGGCGATGGACGTCCTCGAGGAGTCGCTGGCCGACGCGGTCGGCTGACCGTGCCGCCGGCCCTTCCGGCCGCGTTCGACCTCACCGGGCGGACGGCGGTCGTCACCGGCGCGGGCTCACCATCGGGCATCGGGTTCGCCTGCGCGCGACTGCTGGCCGAGTGTGGCGCGGCCGTCGTCATCGGGGCCACGACCGACCGCGTCCACGAGCGCGCCGCCTCGTTGACCGGCTCCGGGCACCGGGCCGTCGGGGTGGTGGCCGACCTCACCACCGAGGCGGGGGCGGCGGCGACCGTCGAGGCCGCGCTCGCCCTCGGCGGCGGCGTCGACGTCCTGGTCAACAACGCCGGGATGGTGTCGGTGGCCGGCGGCGGCGACTACCTCGAGGGCGACCTCCTCGGCACGCCACCGGAACGCTGGGCCGCCTCGCTGGCCCGCAACCTCGACACCGCCTACCTGGTCACCCGGGCGGCGCTGCCGCACCTGCGGGCGAGCGGGTCCGGGCGGGTCGTGATGGTCTCGTCGACGGCCGGGCCCGTGATGGCCTTGCGGGCCGACGTCGCGTACACGACCGCGAAGGCCGCCCTCGTGGGCCTGGCCCGGGCGCTGGCCGTCGACGAGGCGGCGGCCGGGGTGACCGCCAACGCCGTCGCCCCCGGCTGGATCGCCACCGGGTCCCAGACGCCGTCCGAGGAGGCCGAGGGGCTGCTGGTCCCGGCGGGGCGCTCGGGCATCGCGGCCGAGGTGGCCGCGGCCGTCGCGTTCCTCGCGAGCCCGGGGGCCGCGTACGTCACGGGCCAGGTGCTGGTCGTCGACGGCGGCAACGGCGTGGCCGAGCAGCGCCTCCCGGTCGGCTCCTAGGGGCGCGGCCCCGTCGGCGCGAGGGTCCGTGGGCGAGCTCGGGCACCGCGCCTCGGAAGCGTGCGGCCCGTTCTCGGCGGCGCTCCTAGAATCGGGGGCGTGACCCGCCCCGTGCTCCGCCAGGTGCACAACATCGGCCGGCGCCGCGCCTGGGCCATCTGGGCCGTCGGCCTCTCCGTGTACGTGCTGGCCGTCTTCCACCGCACCTCGCTCGGGGTGGCCGGGCTGCTGGCGGCCGAGCGGTTCCACATCAGCGCCGCCCAGCTGTCGACCTTCACCGTGGTCCAGCTCGCGGTCTACGCCGCCATGCAGATCCCCGTGGGCGTGCTGCTCGACCGCTTCGGTTCCAAGCGCCTGATGCTCACCGGCCTGGTGCTGATGACCGCCGGGCAGTTCTGGTTCGCCGTCGCGGGCACCTTCGAGGTCGGGCTGGCCGCGCGGGTGCTGCTGGGCGCCGGCGACGCGATGGTCTTCACCTCGTTGCTGCGCCTCGTCGCCCTGTGGTTCCGGGTGAAGCAGGCCCCCTTCATCACCCAGCTGAGCGGGATGGTCGGCCAGCTCGGCGCGGTGGCGGCCGCCACCCCGCTGGCCGCCGCCCTCGCCGCGTTCGGATGGACCCGCTCGTACGCCACCGCGGCCGGCCTCGGGGTGGTCCTCGGCGTCGCCCTCGTCCTGGTCGTCAAGGACAGCCCGTACCGGGGCGAGGCGGTCGAGCGCATCAAGGTGCGGGCCCTGGCCCGCACCCTCGGCGAGGTCTGGGGCAACCCCGGCACCCGGCTCGGGCTCTGGGTGCACTTCACCTCGCAGTTCGGGGCCACCGTCTTCACGATGCTCTGGGGCTACCCGTTCCTGGTGAGCGAGGGGGTGTCGCCGCGCACGGCCTCGCTGGTCCTGGTCGCGATGACCCTCACGGCCATGGCGGCCGGCCCGGTGATCGCCACCTTCACCGCGCGGCTGCCGTACCGCCGCTCGCAGCTGGTGCTCGGCATCGTCGCGGTCATCGCCGTCACCTGGGCCGTCACGCTGCTCTGGCCCGGGCCGGCCCCGCTCTGGCTGCTGGTCGTCCTGGCCGTCGTCACCGCGGTCGGGGGCCCCGGGTCGATGGTGGGCTTCGACCTGGCCCGCACCTTCCACCCCCCGACCCACCTGGGGCGCGCGACCGGAGTGGTCAACGTCGGCGGGTTCACCGCCTCGCTGCTGTGCATCGCCCTCATCGGGGTGGTCCTGGACCGCCTCGCGCCGGGCGGCCCGTCCGAGTACACCCGCGACGACTTCCGCCTCGCGATGTCGGTGCAGTTCCTGTTCTGGGGCCTCGGGGTCGTGCAGCTGGTGCGCTACCGGCGCAAGGGGCTGAGCCACATCGAGTCCATCGACCCGGCGGCGCTGGACGCCCTGCGGGCCGGGGAGACCCTGCTGCCCGGCATCTCGACCGACCCGCCGCGCTGATCCGGAGCGGCACCCCGAGTTCACCGGGTCGCCGCGTGTCGCTCGCCGGGCGTCCCCCCACCCGTGCCTAGGCTTGCGGAGGACCGGGCCACGTATGAGATGGCCCGGTCCTGTCACGTCCGGGACGCGGCGGAAGGCGCCGCTCAGGAGCGGGGCGAGAACGCGCCGCTCGGCGTGGCGCAGTAAGCGAACGGGCCACCGCGCCCCGAGTGGTACGACATGACCCGCTGGCCGGCGCGCAGCAGGAGGATCTCGCCCTCGACGCGGGCCTGGGTGTAGGCCTGGCCCTTGACCGGGCATCCCAGCGAGCCGTCGTCCCAGGTGACCGTGCGGTAGCCCGCGACCAGGACCTCCGTGGGGACCACGCCGGCGCGGCCCCTGGCGTCGGCCAGGGCGGCCTGCACGCGCGGGTCCTCGTCGAGGTCCGCCGGGATGCCGTCCTCGGCCGGCGGCGGGATCGTGGGCTGCGACGTAGGCCCGGGCCCGCTGGGGGAGGGGAGGGTGGACGGCGTGCCCGCGGAGGGCGAGGGGGAGGCGGTGGCGATGCCCGAGGCGGCCGGGTCGGCGCAGCCGGCGAGGGCCGCGGCGAGGAGGCCGGTGGTGACGAGGACGGGGACGCGCATGGGGTTCCTTCGGTCGGGGTCGTCGGGGTGGGACGCCCCCGGGACGGCCGGGGTTCCGTCAGCGCAGGACGTGCCGCCCGATGACCATCCGCTGGATCTGGTTGGTGCCCTCGAAGATCTGGGTGATCTTGGCCTCGCGCAGGAAGCGCTCGGCGGGGAAGTCCTGGGTGTAGCCGGCCCCGCCGAGAGCCTGCACGGCGTCGGTGGTGACCTTCATGGCCGCGTCGGTGGCCACGAGCTTGGCGACCGCGGCCTCCTTGCTGAAGGGGCGGCCGGCGTCCTTGAGCCGGGCCGCGTGCAGGTAGGTGGCCCGGGCCGAGGTGACGGCGGCCTCCATGTCGGCGAGCAGGAACTGCAGGCCCTGGAACTCGCCGATGGCGCGGCCGAACTGGCGGCGCTCCTTGGCGTAGCCGGCGGCGAGGTCGAGCGCGGCCTGCGCCAGCCCGGTCGCGGCGGCGGCGATGCCGAGCCGGCCGGCGTCCAGCGCCGACAGCGCGATGGCCATCCCCTGGCCCTCGTCGCCGATGCGCCGGTCGGCGTCGACGCGCACGTCGTCGAACATCACCTCGCGCACGGTGTCGCAGTGCAGCCCCATCTTCTTCTCGGGGGCACCGAACGACAGGCCGTCGGCCTCGGCCGGCACGACGAGGCAGGAGAGGCCCTTGCCCCCGTCGTCGGAGGTGCGGGCGAAGGTCGTGTAGTAGTCGGCGTGGCCCGCGTGGCTGATCCAGGCCTTGCGGCCCCGGATGACGTACTGGTCGCCGTCGCGGGTGGCGCGCGTGGTCATCGACGCGATGTCGGAGCCGGCCAGGGGCTCGGAGAGGCAGTAGGCCCCGAGCTGGTCTCCCGAGAGCATCCCCGGCAGCAGCGCGGCCTGCTGCTCGGGCGTGCCGAAGGTGGCCACCGGGTAGGCGGTCAGGGCGTGCACCGAGACGCCCACGGCGATGCTCATCCAGGCGCTCGCGACCTCCTCGACGACCTGCAGGTACACCTCGTAGGGCTGGCCGTAGCCGCCGTGCTCCTCGGGCTGGGCGAGCGAGAGCAGCCCGGCCGCCCCGAGCGTGCGGAAGACCTCGGTGGGGAAGGACTCGTCGGTGGCCGCGGCCCGCTCGGCGTCGTCGACCTTCGGCCGCAGCTCCTTGGCGCAGATCTCGCGGGTCAGGTCGATGAGGTCCTGGCCCTCGTCGGTGGGCATGAGCCGGGTCGCTGGCATGGGCCGAGCGTACCGAGATGGTCGGACGTCCTAGTAGTCCGGGACGTTCGACCGGGCCGCGGTCCCGGCCCGGCTCAACGGGGGTAGGCGCTGACCTCGGTCGCCTTGACTCCCGCCCACAGCTGCTGGCCCGGCTGGAGGCGCAGGGTGGCGACCGAGCCGGCGGTGACCTCGGCGAGGACGCTGGGCCCGGTCCCGTCCGTGTCGAGCCGGACCCGGGCGCTCTGGCCGACGAGCTCGACCGACGCGACGCGCGCCGCCCAGGCGTTGCGGGTCGACCCGTGCGGGGGTTCGGGGTAGAGGGCGACCGCGGACGGGGCGAAGGCGACCCAGGTGGGCCCGCGGTGGTCGTGGCCGCCGGTGACGACGGGGCCGAGCGGGGTGCTGACGACGGTGTCGTCGTCGGCCGTGCCCGGGAACAGGTTGAGCCCGACCACCTGGGCCACGTAGGGGTTGCGGGGTCGCGCGACGACGTCGGACGGGGTGCCCTCCTGCACGACGCGGCCGGCCTCGACGAACACCAGGTGGTCGGCGAGGGTGAGGGCGTCGAGCGGGTCGTGGGTGACCAGCACGGCGCTGCCCCGGTACTCGCGCAGCCGGGCCGCGAGGGTGGCGCGCACCTGCGGCCGCAGGGCCGGGTCGAGGGCCGACAGCGGCTCGTCGAGCAGGAGGAGGCGGGGGTCGGCGGCCAGGGCCCGACCCAGCGCCACCCGCTGGGCCTGCCCGTGCGAGAGCTGGGCCGGGCGGCGCCGGGCAAGGTCGAGGACGCCGAGGGCGTCGAGCTCGGCGTCGGCCCGGGCGCCGGCGTCGGCCCGGGAGGCGCCTCGGCTGCGCGGCCCGAACGCCACGTTGGCGCGCGCCGTCAGGTGCGGGAAGAGCAGGTGGTCGGCCGAGAGCATCCCGACGCGGCGCAGCGAGGGGTCGAGGTGCACGCCGTCGCCGGCCCAGGTCTCGCCGTCGACCCGCACGTGCCCGGCCCCGAGCCGCACGAGCCCGGCCAGGGCGTGCAGGGCGGTGGTCTTGCCGGCGCCGTTGGGACCCAGCACCGCCAGCACCTCGCCGTCGTCGGCCCGCAACGGCAGGTCGAGGTCGAGGGCCCCCCGGGTGAGCCGGACCTGTGCGTCGAGGGTCATCGCAGCCACCGCCCGCGCAGCAGGCCCAGCACCGCGAGCGCCACGACGAGCATCAGGAGGCTGAGGGCCACCGCGGTCTGCGGGTCGTCCTGGAGGGCCACGTAGACCAGCAGCGACGTGGTCTGGGTCTCGCCGGCGAAGTTGCCGGCGAAGGTGATGGTGGCGCCGAACTCCCCGAGGGCGCGGGCCCAGGCCAGCGCGGTGCCCGAGGCGATGCCGGCGGCGGCCAGCGGCAGCGCCACCCGGGTCAGGACCCGCAGCGGCCGCGCGCCGAGGGTGGCCGAGACGTCGAGCAGCCGCCGGTCGATCCCGCGCATGGCCCCCTCGACCGCGAGGACGTAGAACGGCAGCGAGACGAAGACCTGGGCCAGCACGACCGCGAACGGCGTGAACGGGATGCGCAGCCCGAAGGCCTCGACCAGCGGTTGGCCGACCAGGCCGCGTCGCCCGTACGCCAGCAGCAGGGCCACACCGCCGACGACCGGCGGCAGCACGACGGGCACCGTCAACACCGCACGCAGCCAGGTGGCGGTGCGTCCCTCGGCCCGGGAGAGGAGCCAGGCCAGCGGGGTGCCGAGCAGCCAGCAGACGGCCACCGTGATGAGGGTGGTGACGACCGAGAGCCGCAGGGCCGGGCGCACCGACGGGTCGGCCAGGCGCGCCGGGAGGCCCCGCCACTCGGTACCCGCCAGGAGGCCGAGCAGGGGCAGGACCACGAGCGCGACCGCCACGGCGGCCGGGACCAGGAGCACGGCCCGCGAGAGCCGGACCCGTGAGGCGGCCCGCCGCCGCGACCCCTCGGCCGGGACGGCGGGCGGGCGGGCGGGGAGGGGGTGGCCGCCGAGGGTCACGGGGTGAGGAAGCCGGCGGTCCCGAGGACGCGGGTGCCCTCGGGGCCGGCGAGGTAGGCCGCGAAGGCGGCGGTGGCCGGGTCGTCGCCGAAGCGCAGCAGCGGGTAGGTGAGCGTGACGTTCTGGGCGGCGGGGATCGCGACCCCGGCGACCGTGCTGCCCGCCGAGACGACGTCGGAGTGGTAGACCACCGCGGCGTCCGCCTCGTCGAGGGTCACCTTGGACAGCGCGGCCGAGACGTCGATCTCACGGCTGACGACGTGGGCCTCCACCCCGGCCTTCGCCAGCACCTCGTCGGCCGCCCTGCCGCACGGCACCGAGGCCGCGCACAGCACGACGTCGACGTCCTTCCTGGCCAGGTCGGCCACGGACCGGACGTGCGCGGGGTCACCGGCGGGGGTGGCGATCTCGAGGGTGTTGCGGGCCAGCGTGACGGTGGCCGTGGGCTCGACGTCGCCGAGCTGCTGCAACGCGGTGGTGCCGGCGCTCGCGTACAGGTCGGCGTCGGCCCCCTGGGCGATCTGCTGCGCCAGCGTCGTGCTCGAGCCGAAGCTGAGCCGCACCGTGGTGCCGGGGTTGGCCTTCTCGAAGGAGGCGGCCAGCGCGGTGAAGGGCGTGGTCAGGGAGGCAGCGGCCAGCACGGTGACCTGGCCGCTCACGCCGGACCCGGTGCTCGGGCCGGACGCGGCACCCGGGCCGGCGGCGGGAGGGGCGTCGGGGGTGGTGCCGCACCCGGTGAGGAGCAGGGCGAGGGCCACCGCGGCGCCGGCGGGGCGAGGCGTCACCGGGGGACGCCCACGATGACGTTGGTGGACTTGATGGTGGCGACGGCCACGGTGCCGACGGCGAGGCCGAGCTCGTCGACCGCCTCGCGGGACATGAGGGACACGACCCGGAAGGGGCCGCACTGCAGCTCGACCTGGGCCATCACGGTGTCCTTGACGACCCGGGTGACGATGCCGCGCATCCGGTTGCGCGCCGACTCGTCGGCGACGACACCGACGGGGGCTGGCCGGGCGAGCTCCTGGGCGACCGCGGCGAGGTCGGCCCCCTCGACCACCCGTCGGCCCGACGCGTCCTGATGGGCGGGGAGGCGGCCGGCGTCGACCATCCGCCGCACGGTGTCGTCGGAGACCCCGAGGAGGGAGGCGGCGTCAGAGATCCGCAGGTGCGTCATGGGAGGAACGATAGCCCCGCAGATGCGTCTGTCACCAGAGGATGTGGCCCCGCGTCCGCGGTCCGGGCGTGCGGTCGGGCCCCGCCGGTCAGTGCTCGGTGTTCGGCTGGTGCTCGGGCGGCTGCTGCGGGTCGCGGAAGTGCTGCAGGCTCGGGCGCTTGGCCGTGACCCGGTCGCCCGAGGAGGTGCCCCGCACACGGCGCTCCACCCAGGGCGCGGCGTGGGTGCGGACCCACTCCGCGTGGCCGCGCAGCTCGTCGGACCGGCGGGCGGCCTCGGCCGGGGGCAGCGGCGCCGTCCAGTCACCGCGGTCGGTGTCGTGTCCCAGCGCGGTGAGCGCCGCCAGGGCGACACGGCGGTGGCCCTCGGTGGTCAGGTGGATGCGGTCGGGCGCCCACATCCGCCAGTCGCGCAGCGCCCGCATCCCCCACAGGTTCAGGACGTGGCAGCCGTGGTCCTGGGCGATGGTGAAGATGTTGGCCGAGTGCACCGCGTGGCGCCCCCGCAGCGCCCGGAACAGCCCGGCGTCGCGGGTGTCGGTGGGGGTCGCCAGCAGCACGTCGGCGCCCGAGGCCCGGAGGCGCACCACCGCCTCCTCGAGCCGGCTCGCAAGGCCGTCGAGGTCGACGCTGGGCCGCAGCAGGTCGTTGCCGCCGCCGACCATCGAGACCAGGTCGGGCGTCATCGTCATCGCGGCGTCGAGCTGCGGGCCCACCACGTCGTCGAGGGTGCGCCCGCGGACGGCCAGGTTGGCGTAGCCGAACGGCAGCCGCTCGGCCTCGGCCACGCCGTCGAGGTGGTGCGCGAGCCGGTCGGCCCATCCCACGTAGGCGTCCTCGCGGGTCGGGTCGGGGTCGGACATCCCCTCGGTGAAGGAGTCGCCGATGGCCACGTAGCGGGTCCACACGGGACGCCCGGCGGGCTGGGTGGTCACGGGAGCCTCCAGTCGATCGGGGCGGCGCCGGCCGCCTCCAGCAGCTCGTTGGTGCGCGAGAAGGGGCGCGAGCCGAAGAAGCCGTGGTGGGCCGACAGCGGGCTGGGGTGAGGCGACTCGACGCACGGGATGCCGGGCAGGTGCGCCACCAGCGAGCGGGCGTCGCGGCCCCAGAGGACCGCGACCAGCGGGCCGCCGCGCTCGACGAGAGCCGTGATGGCGCGGGCCGTGACCTCCTCCCAGCCCTGGCCACGGTGGCTGGCCGGGGTGCCGGGGCGGACGGTGAGGACGCGGTTGAGGAGCAGCACCCCCTGGTCGGCCCAGGGCGTGAGGTCGCCGCTCGTGGGGCGGGGCAGACCGAGGTCGGACTCGAGCTCGGTGAAGATGTTGACGAGGCTGCGGGGGACGGGGCGCACGTCCGGGGCGACCGAGAACGACAGGCCCACGGCGTGCCCGGGCGTGGGGTAGGGGTCCTGGCCCACGACGAGCACGCGGACGTCGTAGAGGGGCCGTTCGAAGGCCCGCAGCACCCGGGGCCCCTCGGGGAGGTAGCCGCGGCCGGCGGCGACCTCGGCGCGCAGGAACTCGCCCATCCGCGCGACGACCGGTTCGACCGGGGCCAGGGCCTGCGCCCACGAGGGGTGCACGAGCTCGGCGAGGGGCCGGGCGGGGGTCGACGTGCTCATCCGCCCCACCGTATCCCCGATGCACGACCGGCCGCCCACCCCGACTCCGTGCGAGTTACACGCGGTTCTCACCGCCCACGGCGTGCGAGAACCGTGTGTAACTCGCACGAGGTCGGGGTGGGGGAGGGAGGGTCAGCGGAAGATGGCGGCGACGTCGTCGAGGCGCGTGGGCACCAGCCGGAACCAGGCCCAGGCGCCCCGCTTCTCGCGTTCGAGCAGCCCGGCCTCGACCAGCACCTTGAGGTGGTGCGAGACGGTGGGCTGTGACAGCCCGACCAGGGGGGTGAGGTCGCAGACGCAGGCCTCACCGGCGTCGGTGGCGCGGATGGCGCTGAGCAGGCGCAGCCGCACCGGGTCGGCCACGGCCTTGAGCAGCGTCGCGCTGGCCTCGGCCTGCTCACGGGTCAGGCCACCCTCGACGCCGATCCCGCAGCAGGCTCCGGTCGTCGCGGCGGCCAGGGGGAGCTCACGGACGGGCACGGCGACCTCCTCGGTCATCGACGGTGTTCTATATTGACACAGGTCGATGGGTTGGTCCACGCTGGTGGCACGACATCGACGACCGTCGATGCCCAGGTCCCCCGGAGGTGCCCCGTGTCCGCTCCCGTCCCGTCCTCGAGCCGCGTCCAGCTCGCGCTCAACGTGACCGACCTCGAGGCCAGCGTCGCGTTCTACTCCGCGATGTTCGGGGTCGAGCCCCACAAGCGCCGCCCCGGGTACGCCAACTTCGCCGTCGCCGATCCCCCGCTGAAGCTGGTGCTCATCGAGACCTCGGAGGCCGTGCGGGGAGCCGGCACCGCCGGGGCCCTGAACCACCTCGGCGTCGAGGTCGCGTCCACCGCCGAGGTAGCAGAGGCCCGCGAGCGGTTCACCGCCGCGGGGCTGGCGTCCTTCGACGAGAACGACACCACCTGCTGCTACGCCCTCCAGGACAAGGTGTGGGTGCACGACCCGGCCGGGGCCCCCTGGGAGGTCTACACCGTCAAGGACGAGAACCCGGAGGGCGCGCGCCCCGCCACGGCGAGTCTCGAGATCCTGGGGCAGGGCGCCTGCTGCGGCTCCGAGCCCGCGGACGCCGCCACCCCGGGGCTGGCCACCGACCCGAAGGCCGGGGCCTGCTGCCCGTGAGCACCACCCCGTCCTCGCCCCCCACACCCCGCGCGGCACCGGCCTCCCCCCAGCCCGACGCCCATGTCACGTCCCGGTTGTCCACCCTCGACCGCTTCCTGCCGGTGTGGATCGGCGCCGCCATGCTCGTCGGGCTCGCCCTCGGCCGCGTGGTGCCGGGGCTGGGCGGTGCCCTGTCGGCGGTCGAGGTCGACGGCGTCTCGCTGCCGATCGCCCTGGGCCTGCTCGTGATGATGTACCCGGTGCTGGCCAAGGTCCGCTACGACCGGCTCGACACCGTCACCGGCGACCGCCGCCTGCTCGGCGCCAGCCTGGTGCTCAACTGGCTGGTCGGCCCGGCGCTGATGTTCGCGCTGGCCTGGCTGCTGCTGCCCGACCTGCCCGAGTACCGCACCGGGCTGATCGTCGTCGGCCTCGCGCGCTGCATCGCCATGGTCATCATCTGGAACGACCTGGCGTGCGGTGACCGCGAGGCGGCGGCCGTGCTGGTGGCGCTCAACTCGGTGTTCCAGGTGGTCGCGTTCGCGGGGCTGGGGTGGTTCTACCTGTCGGTGCTCCCGGGCTGGCTGGGCCTGCCGCAGCAGGACCTCGACGTCTCGCCGTGGGCCATCGCGGGGTCGGTCCTGGTGTTCCTGGGCGTCCCCCTGCTGGCCGGCTACCTGTCCCGTCGGATCGGCGAGAAGCGTTGGGGGAGAGCGGCCTACGAGCGGTCGTTCCTGCCGCGCATCGGGCCCTGGGCGCTGTACGGCCTGCTGTTCACCATCGTCGTGCTCTTCGCCCTCCAGGGCGAGCGGATCACCGGCAACCCGTTCGACGTCGCCCGCATCGCGCTGCCGCTGCTCGGGTACTTCGCGCTGATGTGGGGTGGCGGCAACCTGCTCGGCCGGGCGCTGGGCCTGACGTACGAGCGCACCACCACGCTCGCGTTCACCGCCGCCGGCAACAACTTCGAGCTCGCCATCGCGGTCGCCATCGCCACCTTCGGCGTCACCTCGGGCCAGGCGCTCGCGGGCGTCGTCGGCCCCCTCATCGAGGTGCCGGTGCTCGTCGGCCTCGTCTACGTCTCGCTGGCCCTCCGGAAGAGGTTCCCCCATGGCTGACCGCCCGTCCGTCCTGTTCGTCTGTGTGCACAACGCGGGCCGCTCGCAGATGGCCGCCGCTTGGCTCACGCGCCTCTCCGGCGGTGCCGTCGAGGTCCGCTCGGCCGGCAGCGCGCCCGGCGAGGCCGTCAACCCGGTGGCCGTCGAGGCGATGCGCGAAGTAGGGGTCGACATCGCGGCCGAGCGCCCGAAGCTCCTCACCCCCGACGCCGTGCAGACCTCCGACGTCGTCGTGACGATGGGCTGCGGCGACGCCTGCCCCTTCTTCCCCGGCGTGCGCTACGAGGACTGGGTGCTCGACGACCCGGCCGGCCAGGGCATCGAGGTCGTGCGTCCCATCCGCGACGAGATCCGGCGGCGCGTCCTCGGGCTGCTCGACGAGCTCGGCGTGGAGCCGGTCGACGCCTGAGCGGAGCCGGTCGGCAGACTGGGGCCCGTGACCTCGACGCCCCGCTGGCCCACCGTGTTCTTCGACCTCGACGGGACCCTGGCCGACACCATCCCGCTCATCGTCGCGTCCTACCAGCACGCGTTCCGCACCGTGCTCGGCGAGGAGGTCGACGACGCGCGGGCCCGGGCCTGGATCGGCCGGCCGCTGCTCGAAGCCCTGCTCGAGGAGAGCCCCGAGCACGGTCACGCCCTCGACGTCGCCTACCGCGAGTGGAACCTGGCGAACACGGCTGCGCTCATCCGGCGCTACGACGGGGTGCCAGAGCTGCTCGAGGCCCTCACCGCCGCCGGCGTGCGCGTCGCCGTGGTGACCTCGAAGCGGGAGCAGACCGCGCGCCTGGCGCTCGAGGGTGTCGGCATCGACCACCTGGTGCGGGTGGTCGCCGGGCTGGAGGACACCGAGCGCCACAAGCCCGCGCCCGACCCCCTCCTGCACGGCGCCGCCGCCCTCGGTGTCGACCCCGCCACCTGCGCGTACGTCGGCGACGCGACCGTCGACCTGCAGGCCGCCCGAGCCGCCGGGATGGCCGCCGTGGCGGTCACCTGGGGCGCCGGGGAGCGGGACGCGCTGGCGGCCGAGGAGCCCGACGCGCTGGTCGACGACGTCACCGCCCTGGGCGCACTCCTGCTGGGGCGCGCGGGCTCCTAGACTCCGGGCGTGCACCCCACGACCCCGTACCAGCGCAACGCGCACGAGGAGCTCACGGCGCTGCTCGACGCCGTCACCGAGTACGCCGAGGAACGCATCCGGATGGAGCCACCGCTCGACCGGCCGCGCACCCAGGAGGACCTCGACGCCACCCTCGGCCGCACCATCACGGCCGCCGGGGTGGGCGGTGCCGAGGCGATGCGGCTCTTCGCCGACGAGCTGGCCCCGGCGTGCCTCTCCACCGACCACCCGCGCTTCCTGTCCTTCATCCCGTGCGCGCCGTCCGACGCCGCCGTGATGTTCGACCTCGTGGTCGGTGCGTCGTCCATCTACGCGGGGTCCTGGCTCGAGGGCTCGGGCGCGGTGTGGGCCGAGAACCAGGCCCTGCGCTGGGTGGCCGACCTGGTCGGGATGCCCGAGCAGGCGGGCGGGGCGTTCGTGCCGGGCGGCACCATCGGCAACCTCTCGGCGCTGGTCGCGGCCCGGGCCACCGCCCGTCACCGCGCCCCCGAGGGCGTGCGGCCCTGGCGGGTGGCGGCCACCGGGGGCGCCCACAGCTCGATCGCGTCGGCCTGCGAGGTGATGGACGCCGAGCTCGTGGGGGTGCCGGCCGACGACCTCGGGCGGCTCACCGGGCCGGCCCTGCGCGCGCTGCTCGAGGCCCAGGGGCCCGAGACGTTCTTCGCGGTCGTGGCCACCGCCGGCACGACGAACTTCGGCATCGTCGACGACCTGGCGTCGGTGGCCGAGGTGTGCCGCGACCTCGGCGTCTGGTTCCACGTCGACGGCGCGTACGGCGGGGCAGGCCTCGCCGCACCCTCGGTGCGCGAGCTGTTCGCGGGGGTCGAGCACTGCGACTCCTTCATCGTCGACCCCCACAAGTGGCTCTTCGCGCCCTTCGACTGCTGCGCGCTGCTCTATCGCGAGCCGGGGCTGGCCCGCGCCGCGCACACCCAACGCGCCGGGTACCTCGACGTCCTCAACGAGGCGCCTGACTGGAACCCCACCGACTACTCGGTGGGGCTCACCCGGCGGGCCCGCGGCTTGCCGTTCTGGTTCTCGCTGGTGGTCAACGGCACCGACGCCTACACCGCGGCGGTCGAGCGCACCCTGGAGGTGGCCCGGTTCGCGGAGGAGGAGATCGGGCGGCGCCCCCACCTGGAGCTGGTGCGCGAGCGCGACCTGTCGGTGGTGGTCTTCCGCCGGCTCGGCTGGACCCCGGCGCAGTACCAGGCGTGGTCGGACGCGATGCTGGCCGACGAGCTCGCGTTCGTCGTCCCGACGACCCACCAGGGCGAGACGCTCGCGCGGTTCGCCATCGTCAACCCGGCCACGACCGAGGACGACATCCGCACCATCCTCGACACCATGGACGAGGACCCGGCCGGGCTGATCGCTCGGTGAGGCCGTTGGGACGGGTGTGACTCGTGAGTCGGCTTCGGAGCGATCTGTCCAGCCGACACGCGGCAGGCGCGCCGAGAGGAATGACAGGCGTGTCATTCGCCGGGTATGGTGAGCGCGAGCCAGCCGCAGCGAACCGAAGGGTCGAGAACACACCGTGAGCGTCGTCGATCACGCCAGCACCGCCGTCAGCGCCCCGGAGCTCTCCGAGCGCGACCGCGAGGTCCTGGCCTTCGAGCGCCAGTGGTGGAAGTACGCCGGCTCCAAGGAGACCGCCATCAAGGAGCTCTTCGACATGAGCTCCACGCGGTACTACCAGGTGCTGAACGCGCTCATCGACAGCCCGGTCGCGCTGGCCCACGACCCGATGCTGGTCAAGCGGCTGCGCCGGCTGCGCGCCAGCCGCCAGCGCGCCCGCTCGGCCCGCCGTCTCGGCCTGGAGCCCTGAGCGCGCCGCATCCCCCCAGCCAGCGACGCCCGTCCGTGAGGGAAGCCGGACGGGCGTCCCTGTGCCCGCCCACTCCGTGCGCCCCCGCGCGCGTCAGGGCAGGTCGGGGTCGGGGAACTCGACCGGCCAGCCCTTCTTCGCGAGCTGGGCGCGCACCCGTCGCAGGTCCTGCTCGCTCGGGGCCGTGTTGGTGTACGACTGGATGGCCGCCGCGATGTCGCTCGGGCCCGCCGGGCTGACGTCGGCGCGGCGCAGGGCCTTGGCCACCTTCTTGACCTCGGAGCGGGTCAGGCGCCGCTCGAGCAGCGCCAGCAACGGCACGTAGTCGTGCTCGGGGACGCCACCGGGGTAGCCCTCGCGCAGCCAGTTGACGATGCGGGCCAGCGGGCTGCCCTCGCGCGGCGGTGCCTCGTCCTCGCCCTCGTCCATCCCGCCCAGCGGCCAGCCGCCGAGCACGAGCTTGGCCGACACCTGGCGGATCTGCTCCTCCTCCGGGACCAGTGCTCGCACCGCCCGCTGCGACAGCAGGCCCTCGGCGGCGAGGCGGCGCAGGACGTCGTGGGCGGCGTCGGTGCCGAGCCGCTCCTGCAGCACGGCGCCGAGCGCGGCGGCCTCCTTGTCGCCGACCCCCCCGGGGAAGCCGGTGCGGATCCAGGCGATCACCTCGTGGGACAGCTGGGGCATCGGGGGCCTCACTTCTTGTCGACGATGGTCGGGATGACGTGCTCGAAGCTGACGGCCTTGCCGAACCCCGAGGCGACGATCAGCATGAGGCCGAGCACGATGGCGCCGAGCACCAGCAGCACCAGGACCCCTGCCACCAGCCGCCCCAGCGCGCTCTGGTGCCGGCGCACCGACCCGTCGGCCCCGATGGTGCTCGTCGAGCCCAGGGTGAGGGCGCGCATGGCGAGCGCGTAGACGACGGGGAGGCCGGCGCCGAAGACGAGACTGGCGAGGAGGACCTTGCCGGCGCCCTGCAGGGCGAGTTCGAGGCTGCGCACGGGGTTCTCCTGGTCAGTGGGTGGGGGTGCGGGTGGGGGCGGCGGTCGGCGGGGTGCCGTCCTTGGGCCGGTCGGGTCGGTCGGAGCGGTCCCAGTCGTCGGTGACGTTGTGGGCGCCGACGTGCCCGACCCGCGAGCGGCGGTACATCCAGAAGGAGGCGGCGCAGAGGATGACGAACACCAGGAGCGCGCCGGGGACGCCGCCCAGGGTGTGGCCGATCCACCACATCAGCGCGCCCATGCCGGCGGCGATCGGGAAGGTCATGGCCCACGCCACGACCATGCGGCCGGCGGTGCCCCAGCGCACGTGGGTCCCGCGGCCGAGGCCGCCACCCAGCACCGAGCCGGTGGCGACGTGGGTCGTCGAGAGCGCGAAGCCGAGATGGCTCGAGGCGAGCAGCACGGCCGCGGTCGCCCCGTCGCTCGAGAGCCCCTGGCGCGGCGTGATGTCGACCAGGCCCTTGCCGAGCGTGCGGATGATGCGCCATCCGCCGATGTAGGTGCCGGCGGCGATGGCCAGCGCGGCGCTGATCTTGACCCAGACGGGGACGGCGTCGGTGCGGTCCCAGTGGCCGCTCGCGATGAGGGCGAGGGTCATCACGCCCATCGTCTTCTGGGCGTCGTTGGTGCCGTGGGCGATCGAGACCAGCGAGGCGCTGCCGATCTGCCCCCAGCGGAAGTAGCGCTCCTCGAGGCGGTCCATCACCGAGTTCGTGATGCGGTGCACCAGCCAGCAGCCGACGAAGGCGACCGCCATGGCCACCACGGGCGACAGGAGCGACGGCAGCAGGATCTTGCCCACGACGCCGTCCAGCTTGGTGCCGTCGCCGGTCCACTTGACGCCGGCCAGGCCGAGGCCGGCAGCGCCGGCGCCGGTGAGGCCGCCGAGCAGCGCGTGCGACGAGCTCGAGGGCAGGCCGAGCAGCCAGGTCAGGAGGTTCCAGACGATGCCGCCGACGAGGCCGGCCAGCACGATGAGGAGCAGCGCCTCCCCGCCGTCGCTGAGCAGCTCGGGCCGCGGGGCTCCGGACTTGTCCTGGAGCTTGATGACGGCGTTCGACACCGTGAGCGCCACCTCGACCGAGAGGAAGGCCCCGACGAGGTTGAGCACGGCCGAGAGCCCGACCGCGACCTTGGGGGCGAGCGCCCCGGTCGAGATCGAGGCGGCCATCGCGTTGGCGGTGTCGTGGAAGCCGTTCGTGAAGTCGAAGGCGAGGGCGGTCACGATGACCAGCGCGAGGATGACGGTAGGTGCGTCCACGAGGGAACAGTGTGGGGTGGTCACGCCCGGTTCACCAAGGTCAGAGGTCCCGTTCACGCGCTGTTCATCTTGGGGGCGGGGCGGCCGGTGCTCACGGTGCCGGTGGGATGGGGCGGGCTGCGACGATGGCGGGATGAGCGATCTCGACTGGAGCACCCCGGAGGGCCTCGCGGCCATCCGCACCCACCTCGCCGCGCAGATCGACGGCTGGCAGGCACCGGAGGCCTACGCGGTGGCCCTGTCGCCCGCGTCGTCCTCGCCCGAGTGGGTCCTCCCGCACGTGAACGCGCCCGGCGGCCGGCACCAGCTGCCGGCGGTCGTGCTCGCGACCATCCTCGGCCATGACGGGTCGACGGCGAGCCTGCCGCTCTCGCGCACGGACCTCGAGGCGGCCGTCGCCTCCCTCGAACCGGCCGAGGCCTGCACCGCGATGGGCCACCCCAACCTCGCCGCCTGGCGGGCGGTACTGCACGAGCTGGACGGCAACCCGGCCCGGGAGGCCGTCGCGGTGTTCGTCGCCGACCTCGGCGACCCGGTCACCTCGGAGGCCGACGCGTCCCTGCGGGTGGCCGTCCAGGGCGTGACCCCCGAGGTCTGAGGCGCAGGGAGGCGGCCTCCGGGCCGCCCTCTGCGCGGGGCGACCGTTTGCACTCTCACCCCGAGAGTGCCAATAATGGCGTTAGCACTCTCCCCGTGAGAGTGACAGTTTTCGACCGGCCCGGTGAGGGTCGGGGCGCCCCGGCGACGTGAGCCGCGGCCCCCGGCCCGTCCGTCGCGGGCACCGACCGGTCACCACCTTCGATTCGCGTGGGAGGAACCACCCGAATGGCCAAGATCATCGCTTTCGATGAAGAGGCACGCCGCGGTCTCGAGCGGGGTATGAACACCCTGGCCGATGCCGTCAAGGTCACGCTGGGCCCCAAGGGCCGCAACGTCGTGCTGGAGAAGAAGTGGGGCGCGCCCACGATCACCAACGACGGCGTCTCCATCGCCAAGGAGATCGAGCTCGACGACCCCTACGAGAAGATCGGCGCCGAGCTCGTCAAGGAGGTCGCCAAGAAGACCGACGACGTCGCCGGCGACGGCACGACGACGGCGACCGTGCTGGCTCAGGCCCTGGTGCGCGAGGGTCTGCGCAACGTCGCGGCCGGCGCCAACCCGATGGCGCTCAAGCGCGGCATCGAGAAGGCCGTAGCCGCCGTGTCCGACGAGCTCCTGGCCCAGGCCAAGGACGTCGAGACCAAGGAGCAGATCGCCGCGACCGCGTCGATCAGCGCCGCCGACCCCCAGATCGGCGAGATGATCGCCGAGGCCATGGACAAGGTCGGCAAGGAAGGCGTCATCACCGTCGAGGAGAGCAACACCTTCGGCCTCGAGCTCGAGCTCACCGAGGGCATGCGCTTCGACAAGGGCTACATCAGCCACTACTTCGTCACCGACACCGAGCGGATGGAGGCCGTGCTCGAGGACCCCTACGTCCTCATCGCGAACTCCAAGATCGGGTCCATCAAGGACCTGCTGCCGCTGCTCGAGAAGGTCATGCAGTCCGGCAAGCCGCTGCTGATCATCTCCGAGGACGTCGAGGGCGAGGCCCTCAGCACCCTCGTGGTGAACAAGATCCGCGGCACCTTCAAGTCCGTGGCCGTCAAGGCCCCCGGCTTCGGCGACCGTCGCAAGGCCATGCTCGGCGACATCGCGATCCTCACCGGCGGCCAGGTCATCAGCGAGGAGGTCGGGCTCAAGCTCGACACCGCCGACCTGTCGCTGCTCGGCAAGGCCCGCAAGGTCGTCGTCACCAAGGACGAGACGACCATCGTCGAGGGTGCTGGTGACCAGGACCAGATCACCGGTCGGGTCAACCAGATCCGCGCCGAGATCGAGAAGTCGGACTCCGACTACGACCGCGAGAAGCTCCAGGAGCGCCTCGCCAAGCTCGCCGGCGGCGTCGCCGTCATCAAGGCGGGCGCGGCCACCGAGGTCGAGCTCAAGGAGCGCAAGCACCGCATCGAGGACGCCGTCCGCAACGCGAAGGCCGCCGTCGAGGAGGGCATCGTCGCCGGTGGTGGCGTGGCCCTCATCCAGGCCGGGGCCAAGGCGTTCGCCACCCTCGACCTCGAGGGTGACGAGGCGACCGGCGCGAACATCGTCCGGGTCGCCATCGAGGCGCCGCTCAAGCAGATCGCGATCAACGCCGGTCTCGAGGGCGGGGTCGTGGCCGCGAAGGTCAGCAACCTCGAGCCGGGCTGGGGCCTCAACGCCGCCACGGGCGAGTACGTCGACCTCGTGGCCGCGGGCGTCATCGACCCGGCCAAGGTGACCCGCTCGGCGCTGCAGAACGCCGCGTCGATCGCCGCGCTGTTCCTCACCACCGAGGCGGTCATCGCCGACAAGCCCGAGAAGGCCGCTCCGGCCATGCCGGGTGGCGACGACATGGGGGGCATGGGCTTCTGAGCCCACCCCACGTCACGCACCGACGGGCGCTCCTCCAGCCGGAGGGGCGCCCGTCGGCGTCCTCCGTCCAGAGCGTCCTCGCCCCACCTCACCTGTCCCGGCTTTTCGGGGTCACCCCGAAAAGCCGGCCTCACCCCGGCTCGGAGCCGGGGTCTCGCGGAGGAGCCGGGGTCTCGAGCCGCCGGATGCCGGCGATCTCAGTCCTCGGGGCTGCCCACCACGTGCAGCCACCCCGAGAGTTCGGCCCGCTCGTCGTCCGCGAGGTCGAGCCCGGCCAGCTCGCACTGCTGCAGGACGCTCGCCAGGAGGGCCCGACCGATCGTCTCCGCGTCCGGACCGGGCTGGTCGGTCAGGGGTGTCCCGGCGTTGCGGCAGGCGCGCACCGCGTAGCTGAATGCCTGGCGGGAGATCTCGACGCCCTCGGCAACGGCCTGGTCGCGGGCCCACTTGGTCGCCTCGCTGAAGTCGAAGTCATGCGTCACGCAGTAGGCCTCGAGGGTGCCGTAGACGACAGGCCACGACGAACTGGGGATGCGGGGCAGGCTCGACACCGCCGCCACGCGCGAGACCGTGGCCGGCAGGTCCGGCGTCGACCGCGGCGCGATCGGCGGCGTCTCGTGACGGCGTTCGTCCCAGACGTGGTGCTGTGAGAACTGGGCTCCGGGCAGCGACAGCCTGCGCAACGCGGCTACGAAGCCTCCGCTGCCGAACCAGTGCGTCCCGGTGGCCACGGGGCCGAGTTCCGCGACCAGGCCGGTGGACAGCGTCGCGAGGTTCAGAGCGGCGTCCGCGTCCTGGTACTGCGCCCGGACGAGCTCCTCGAATCTCGCACGAGGGTCGTTGAGGGGCTCGTCCTCCGTGCCATCCGGAGGCGCGGCGGCGAGCGGGGCGGAGCGCGCCTCGTCCAGCCGCGGGGCGTCGGCTGCGATGGGAGCGACGGCCTCGTCACCATCGACGGTGCCGAAGCCCGTGGTCGACCGCGGGCCGTCCTCCGCGCGTCCGGCCGCCAGTCCGAACACGGCCGCCTCGTCGAGCACCTCGTGGGCCAGGGCCTCGTAGGCGCGGGCGGTGGTGGACGTCGCGATGATGGCGATGCGGCGGTCATGCGCTCGGACGACCTGGAGCAGCGGCGTGAAGTCGGCGTCGCTGGAGGCGATGACGAGCTCGTCGAAGCCGGTCGCGGTCTGCAGTGTGGTCATGACGTCGACGACGATGCGGATGTCGGCGCCGTTCTTCGCGGACTTGGTGAGGCTCGGGCAGTCGACGACCTCCACCCCGGCCTGGGTGAAGAACGGCCGGAAGGTCGAGAAGTAGAGCCGTCGCCCGGGGTCGCGGGGGTCGGCGACCGAGCCCGCTGGGTTGAGGTAGCACCGCAGCACCAGCCACCGCCGCAGCGCCTCGCCGGCAGGACCTTGCTCCAGCCCACGAAGCCAGGTCCCCGGGTTCTCCACCGCGGCGATCGCGGCCGCCGGGTCGGCGCCGAGCAGTCCGCTGAAGAAGTTGTCGAAGTCGATGAACAACGCTGAACGCCGCATGAGCCCCACCCCTCGCCCCGTCGACCGACCTCCCTCAGGCCGTCGCCAAGGTCGGCAGCCTAGCCGGACCCGGCCCACCACCGGAAGCGCCCGACCCCCGGGGTCGGACCGGGGTGTTCCCCCACAGCCGCCGGACAGGTGCCGCGGGCAGGATGGGGGGATGAGCCCGTCCCCCGCCGACGCCGCCGGGCCGCTGGTCCTCGGCCCGCTGCTGCGCTGGGTCGACGAGACCTCGGCCACGGTGTGGGTGCGTACGGCGGAGGCCGCCCGGGTGCAGGTCGAGCGGGACGGTCGCACCTGGAGCGTCCCGACCTTCGGGGTGCACGGCTCGCACTACGCCCTCGTCATCTGTGACGGACTGACCCCTGGCACCGACGAGCCCTACACGGTGTCCGTCGACGGCGTCCCGGTGTGGCCCCTCCCGGGCGCCGCCGCCAGCCGCATCCGCACCCTCGACCCCCAGCGGCTGCCCTACTTCGCCTTCGGCTCATGCCGCACGCTGGGCAGCCAGGACGACGCCGGGACGGCGCTGCACGGCGTCGACGCCCTGCGCAGCCTGGCCGTCACGCTGCGTGACGACCCCGCGGCCGGCTGGCCCGACCTCCTGCTGCTGCTCGGCGACCAGGTGTACGCCGACACCACCCCGCACGGCGAGCTCGAGGACTTCATGCGCAGCCGCCGCAGCCTGGACGAGCCGCCGTACGAGGAGATCAAGGACTACCCCGAGTACGACGAGCTCTACCGGCTGACCTGGGGCGACCCCGTCATCCGCTGGGCGCTGTCGACCATCCCCTCGGCCATGATCTTCGACGACCACGACATCCGTGACGACTGGAACACGTCGTGGTCGTGGCGCCGGGACATCCGGACCACGACGTGGTGGCAGGAACGCATCGTCTCGGGGCTGGCCGCGTACTGGGTGCACCAGCACCTGGGCAACCTCTCGCCCGCCGAGCTCGCCCAGGAGGAGGTCTACCGGCACGTGCTGGCCCACGCGGCGAGCGGCGCCGGTGACGAGCTCGACCTGACCGACGCGCTCGACCGGCTCGCAGCCCGCGCGGACGCCCAGCCCGAGTCCTACCGTTGGAGCCACACCCGCGCGCTCGGCGACTCGCTGCTCGTGGTCCTCGACTCCCGCGCCGCGCGCGACCTGCAGCCCGACCACCGCTCGATGCTCGACCGCGCCGAGACCCGATGGCTCGACGACACCCTGCGCGGCGGGCACCAGCACGTGTTCGTCGGCACCTCGCTGCCCTTCCTGCTCCCGCCGGGCCTGCACGACTTCGAGGCCATCGACGAGGCGGTGGCCCAGGGCGCCTACGGGCGCCGCGCCGGGCGCGTGGCCGAGCACCTGCGGCGCACCATCGATCTCGAGCACTGGGCGGCCTTCAGCACCGGCTTCGACGAGGTCTTCGAGATGGTCATGGACCTCGCCCGAGGCCATCGCGGCCGCCCACCGCAGACGGTCACCTTCCTCTCGGGCGACGTGCACAACTCCTACTTCGCCGAGGTCACCGGCGCCACGCGGCACGGGGCGGCGTCGCGCATCGTGCAGGCCGTGTGCTCACCCATCCGCAACCCCATGCCGCGGGGGGTGCGGGTAGCGGTCTCGATGCTCACCCGCTCGCTCGTGCGCCCGATGCGGTTCCTGGCCTCGCGCTCGCGCCGCGTGCCCGACCCGCGCTACCCCTGGACCGTCACCGAGGGCCCATGGTTCGACAACAACATCGCGCTCTGCCGGGTCGTGCCCGACGGGATGGAGCTCACCTGGGTCACCGGCGTCGTCGTCGACCACGACCACGATCACCCTCTGTTGCAACGCGTCTGGTCGGTCGAGGTGCCCTCGTCGAGTGTCGACGGGATGGTCGAGGGCAGGGACGCCGCGCCGCGTCCGCAGGCCGAGGTCCCGGGGTCCGACCAGGGCGCCCCCGGACGGCGGAACCGCGAGAGCGTCGCCTAGCGTTGTGCTCACGCAGGGTGCGCCTCCCGCCTGCACCCCCGCTCCCCGAGGACGACGCATGACGGTCGCAGACCCCACCTCCGCCCCGCCCGCCTCCGCGCGCCGCCCCGCGGCCCGCGTCCAGAACCTCTCGAAGGTCTACGGCTCGGGGGAGGCCCGCGTGGTGGCCCTCGACGACGTCACCCTCGACCTGCACGCCGGCGAGTTCACCGCCATCATGGGCCGCTCGGGCTCGGGCAAGTCGACCCTGATGCACTGCGCCGCCGGCCTCGATGCCGTCTCGTCCGGCCAGGTCTTCCTGGGCGACGTCGACCTCACGAGCCTCAAGGAGCGCCGGCTCACCGAGCTGCGCCGCGACCGCATCGGCTTCGTGTTCCAGGCGTTCAACCTGGTGCCCACCCTGACCGCCGAGGAGAACATCCTGCTCCCGCTGGCCATCGCCGGCCGCCGCCCCGAGCCGGCCTGGTTCGACGAGGTCGTCGACACCGTGGGGCTGCGCGACCGCCTCGGCCACCGCCCCGGCGAGCTGAGCGGCGGCCAGCAGCAGCGTGTCGCCTGCGCCCGCGCGCTCATGGGGCGCCCCGACGTGGTCTTCGCCGACGAGCCCACCGGCAACCTCGACTCGACGTCGGGGGCGGAGGTGCTGGGCTTCCTCCGGCGGGCCGTCGACATCCACGACCAGACCGTCGTCATGGTCACCCACGACCCCGGGGCCGCGAGCTGGACCGACCGGGTCGTCTTCCTCGCCGACGGCCACGTGGTCGACGAGCTGCGCGAGCCCACCCCCGAGACCGTGCTCGACCGGATGGCGCGCCTCTCGGTCGCCGGGGCCTGAGATGCTGCGAGCCACCTGGCGGGGCATCCTCGCCCACAAGCTGCGGCTGCTGCTCAGTGGGGTCGCGGTCATCCTGGGCGTCGCGTTCGTCGCCGGGTCCTACGTCTTCACCGACACCCTCGACCGGGCTTTCACCGGGCTCACTAGCGGGGCGGTCGGCGACGTGATCGTGCGCGCCGACGGCGGCTCGGGAGGCCCCGGCGCCGGCGCCGGCGGGACCCGCACGGTGCCTGACAGCCTGGTCCGCGAGCTGGCCGCGGTGCCCGGGGCGGCGCGGGCCGACGGCCGGATCACCACCTTCGGCACCTACGTGGTCGGCAAGGACGGCAAGCTCGTCGGCAGCAACGGGCCGCCCGGCATCGCCGTCTCCTACAGCGACGGGCCGGCCGCGAACGGCGTCCCCACCGCCACCCTCGACCGGGGGCGGTGGCCGACCGCCCCGGGGGAGGCGCTCCTGGACGCCAACACCGCGGCGCGCGCCGGCTACCGGCTGGGCGACCGTGTGCCCATCGTCACCGCCGGCGCCCGGCCGCGGGTCGAGCTGACCCTGGTCGGCACGGCCGACTTCGCCGGCACGTCGCTGGTCGGGGCCAGCGTCGTCATGCTCGACGACCGGCAGGCGCAGCAGCTCTACCTCGAGGGCGCCGACGCGTGGTCCCAGGTGTGGGTCACCGCGGCCCCCGGCACCAGCCAGGAGACGCTCAAGGCCGCCGTCGCGAAGGTGCTGCCGACCGGCTTCGAGGCCGCCACCGGCGACGCCACCGCCGCGCGGGCCGCCTCGCGCATCGACGAGGCGCTCTCGTTCGTCACGACCTTCCTGCTGGTCTTCGCCGGGGTGGCGCTGACGGTCGGGGCGTTCCTCATCGTCAACACCTTCTCGATCCTGGTGGCCCAGCGCAGCCGCGAGCTCGCACTCCTGCGGGCCATCGGCGCCAGCCGCCGGCAGGTGGCCCGCACCGTGCTGGTCGAGGCCGCGGTGGTCGGGCTGGTGGGGTCCACGCTGGGCATCGGCCTCGGCATCCTGCTGGCCGTCGCCATCCGCTGGGTGTTCGGGCGGGTCGGGCTCGACCTCGGCGCGGCCCAGCTGGTGCTGCGCCCACGCACCGTCGTCGTGGCCCTGGTCGTCGGCGTCCTCGTCACCGTGGTGGCGGCCTACCTCCCCGCGCGCCGGGCCGGGCGGGTGCCGCCGGTGGCCGCCATGCGCGACGACGCGGCCTCCACCGAGGGCGGGATGCGCCGGCGGCTGGTCACCGGCGCGGTCATGTTCCTCGCCGGCGTCGTGGGGATGGCCGGTGGGCTGGCCGGATGGGGCAGCGAGCCGACCTACGTGCTCGGGCTCGGCACCTTCGGGGTCCTCGTGGGGACGGCCCTGCTGAGCCCGGTGCTGGGCCGGCCGGTGCTGGCCGTCCTGGGGCTGGTCTTCCGGCGGCTGTTCGGTGCGGTCGGGCGGATGGCCGAGCAGAACGCGCGCCGCAACCCCCGGCGCACCGGCGCCACCGCGTCGGCCCTCATGATCGGGGTCTCTCTGGTCACCCTGATGTCGGTGCTGGGTGCCTCGGCCAAGGCGAGCATCGACAAGTCGCTGGCCGAGGACGTCGTGGCCGACTACGTGATCTCCAGCGTGGTGGGCCAGGGCTTCTCGGCCACGGTCACCGACGCGGCCGAGAAGGTCACCGGGGTGCAGGAGGTGGTCCGCGTCCGGGCTGCCCGTCTCGACATCGCCGGCGACCGCCAGTTCGCCACCGCGGTCGACCCCGCGGCGGTGGTCCGGGTCGCCCGCCCCGCTGTCCTCACCGGCTCCCTCACCGACCTGGGCGACGCCGGTGTCGCGCTGTCAGGCACCTACGCCGCCGACCACCGGCTGGCGGTCGGCTCGAGCGTCGAGGTCGACTTCGCCGGCGACGTCGTGAAGGCCCCCGTGGTGGCGACGTACACCCCGGACGCCGTCCTCCAGGGCGACGTCACCATGTCGCTCGCCGCCTTCGACGCCCTCGGGGTGCCCCCCACCGACCGCACCGCCTACGTCGTGGCCGCCCCGGGAGCCGACCGGGCCGCGGTGCGCGCCGGGCTCGACAAGGCGGTGGCCGACCTGCCCACCGTGACGGTGGCCGACCAGGCGCAGTACGCCGCCGAGCAGCGCAGACCCATCGACCAGCTGCTCTTCATCGTCTACGCCCTCCTCGGGCTGGCCGTGGTGATCGCCGTCCTCGGCATCGTCAACACCCTGGCGCTGTCGGTGGTGGAGCGCATCCGCGAGATCGGGCTGCTGCGGGCCGTGGGGCTGAGCCGGCGCCAGCTGCGCACGATGCTGCGCCTGGAGTCGGTGCTCATCGCGGTCCTGGGAGCGGTACTGGGTGTCGTGCTGGGCCTGGTCTTCGCGGTGGCGCTCCAGCGGTCCCTGGCCGACGACGGCATCGACGTGCTCGCGGTCCCGTGGCTCCAGCTCGTCGGCTTCGTCGCGCTGTCCGGCGTGGTGGGGGTGCTGGCGGCCGTGTGGCCCGGGCGGCGGGCGGCGCGCCTCGACGTGCTGAAGGCCATCGCCACCCAGTGAGCCGGCCGGGGCCGGTGCACCGGCCGAGCGGGGACCGGCCGCGACCGGTCCGTCGCCCCGGTACGGTCGACCCCGTGGACGACCGGCCGGGGACGATGTTGCCGCACCGGCTCGACCTCGACGGCGGGCCCTTCGTGGTCGACCGGGCTCGCGCGCAGGACGTGCCCGCCGTCGTCGCCCTGCTGCGCGACGACGCCCTGGGGGCCGGCCGCGAGGCCGGCGCCGACGAGCTCGGCCCGTACCTGCGGGCCTTCGCGGCCGTCGACGCCGACCCCCACCAGCTGTTGGTGGTCGTCCGCGACGCCACCGACGCGGTGGTGGCCACGCTGCAGCTGACGCTCCTGCACGGCCTGTCGCGTGGGGGCGCCACCCGCCTGCAGGTCGAGGCCGTCCGCGTCGCGTCGACCGCGCGCGGCGCCGGGCTCGGTGCCGCGCTGCTCGCCTGGGCGGTCGACCACGGGCGGGCCCGTGGCGCCGTGCTGGCCCAGCTGACCACCGACCTGCGACGCACCGACGCCCACCGGTTCTACGAGCGGCTCGGCTGGGTGCACTCGCACGCGGGGATGAAGCTCGACCTGCGCTGAGCCGGGTCAGGTGAACATGCGCACCGCCTGGGCCTCGGCCTCGGCGTACTGCGCCCCGGCGGCCCCGAGCACCTGCCCGATGGCGTCGAGTGACTGACGCACCTGCTGCTGGGTGCCCCGCCACTGGGTGACGACCCCCTGGAACTGGCCCGCCGCGGTGCCGGTCCAGGCGTCCTGGAGACCGGTGAGCCGCGCCAGCATGACGGCCACCTGCCCGTCGATCTCGGCGGAGATGCGGGCGACGTCGGCGCTCGCGGCGGCGATGCGGTCGGTGTCGACCTGGAACTGTGCGGCCATGGGACCCCCTTCGGCGGCGGTCGGCCCGGGTGGCCGACCTCTGCCCACGACCGTAGGCCGACGCGCGACCACGGTCCTCGAGTTATCCACAGCCCCCGCGGCGCCGCCTACGATCGGCCGGTGACCATCCTCATCGACCCGCCGCGGTTCGAGGCCCACGGCCGGCGGTGGTCGCACCTGGTCAGCGACTCCGATCTCGAGGAGCTGCACGCGTTCGCACGCGGCTGCGGCATCCCGCCCCGGGGCTTCGAGGGTGACCACTACGACGTCCCCGAGGAGCGGTACGCCGCCGTGGTCGCCGCCGGCGCCCGCCCCACGGACGGCCGCGAGCTGCTGCGGGCGCTTGTCGCCAGCGGGCTGCGGATGCAGAAGCGGCGCGGCGACCGCGGCGTGGCCCGGGTGCGCGACGTGCGTCTGGCGGACGGTGTGGTCGTCGACGTCGACCTCATCGTGTCCGACCGCGAGGCGGATGCCGCCCGCGTCTTCGCCGCGCTGGTCTTCGTCCACGACGCCTCGAACGACCTCGCCGTCGTGCACTCGGTGTGGCGCGACGAGTGGGGAGCGCCCGGCGGTGGTCGCGAGGAGGGCGAGACGGTGCGGGAGAACGCGGTCCGCGAGGTCCACGAGGAGACCGGCCTGGTCCTGGAGGGGGAGGCGCTCCGTCCCCTCGGGTACGAACGGTTCCGCGGCGTCGAGGGCTCCGGCCCCTGGGCCTGCGGGCGGGATCTCCTCCAGCTGTACGGAGCCGGTGTCACCGGCCGCCGGCCACCGCTCACCACCACCCACGACGACAGCTCCGACCGTCGGTGGGTGACCCCCGCCGAGCTCGAACGGCTGTGCGGCCACACGTTCTGGTGGCCGCTCGCCGCGGCCGTGCTCAGCCCGCGAGGCGGGTGAGCTCACGCGCGAGGTTCTCGCGCGCGGCGTCCTCCCAGCCGCGTCGGGCGTGATCGGTGAGGTACACGTGGCCCCGCACCAGGAACGGTCGCAGCACGGCACTGCGCCCGGCGGCGTAGTCGGCCGGTGGGACGTCGCCGTACTCGGCGCGGACCTGCGCGCAGTACTCGTCGAAGCGAGGGGTCGGCGCAGCCAGGATCCACAGGTCGGCGTCGTGCAGCACGGTGCGCGCCGGATCGCGCGGGCCGTCGCCCAGCTCGTGCCGCTCGGTGTCGAGCACGGCCGTCGCGACCGCCTCGACCAGGGCGGCGCCTGCGCCCAGGAGGGCCAGCGACTCGCGGGCCATTGCCGCGCTGCGCCGCTCGCTGTCGTCGGCGCCCCCGACCGTGTAGACCGCGTCGTGGAACCAGGCGGCCAGCCGGGCCACCGTGCGCGCCCCGGCGGGCAGCGAGCCCTCCCGCGCCAGCAGGTCGACGGCCGCGAGCACCTCGGCGAGATGCGTAAGTCCGTGGTAGCGGCGGTGCGGCTCGTCCCAGCGGGTGAGCAGGTCGCGGCCGACGGCGGCCACGGCGGCCTCGTCCGCGCGGGGCAGCGCCGAGCGCACGTCCTCCACCCAGCGTCCCGACAGCCCCTGCACCGGGACACTGTGGCAGAACCGGGCGGCGGACGTCACGGGTGGTGACACCCTCAGGCCGAGCGGCGCCGCTGCTCCCATGCCCGCGCGTAGCGGCTGCCGATGGCCAGCAGGAGCAGGCCGGTGACGATGAAGGCGAGCGAGCGGACCACTCCGTCGAGGGCGGCGAGGTCGAAGAGGAAGAGCTTGCCGACGGCGACCGCCACCAGGGCCAGCCCGAGCCGCACCGTGAGGTCGGGGTCGGGCCGGTCCAGCGAGCGCAGCAGCAGCCCGCCCGCCACGACCATCCAGCCGACGGTCGAGATCGCGTGGCCGCCGACGAACCCCAGCGGCGCGTCACCGAAGCGGGCCCCGGCCAGGGTCAGGACACTCACGACCATGGTGGCGCCGGCGACGAGGGCGACGGGCAGCGTGGCCACCCGCACGGCGCGTCGGGCGTCGTCGCCGATGCCGCGGATCCCGGCCACCGCCCACGCCAGCAGCGCGACCAGCGCGACGGCGAGGCCGCTGTCGACGAAGGCCACCGGCAGGTCGTGACCCCGGGCCAGGCCGAGCGAGAGCATCGCCACCGGGTGCGGCGACCACGCCGCGAGCGCGACCAGCGACAGGCCGGCGGCGACCCCGAGCGAGATCCTCGACCGGGTGGCCCCGGCCGCCGCGACCTGGCCCAGAGCCAGCAGGAGCAGCCCCGTGGCCACGAAGCCCTGGGGCGCGCCGGACAGGACGGCCAGCACCGCCGCCACGGCACCGGAGGCGGTGGTGGTCGCGACGAAGCCGGCGGGCAGCGGGCCGAGCGGCGCCCGGCGGCCCGTGGCGGCGGCCAGCATGAGCACGGCCGCGGTGGCGGCGTACGACAGGGTGCGGAGCGCGTCGGCCTGGGCGGCGCAGACGGCCAGGACCCCGACGACCGCGACCCCGACCGCCACGAGGTCGGCCACCGCCCCGGGGTGGCGGCGCAGCGACAGGGCGGAGGTGGCCAGCGTCGTCACCAGCACTACGGCGGCCACGGCCAGCAGACCCAGGCGCTGGTCGGCCGCCCCGACGGACCCGGCGACCAGGGCGAGGCCGACCGGCACGGACCGCACGACGGTGAGGCGAGGAGCGGGGGCGGCCGCGCCCGCCCACCACCCGACGAGCGAGAGGACGGCCAGGACGGCGCACAGCAGCCACCCGGGGTCGCCGGCCACGACCGGCGACAGGAGCGCCGCCCCGGCGACCATCAGCACCGCCAACAGCTCGCTCGACCAGACCCGGGCCAGACGCAGCCCGGCGACCGCGACGGCGGCGCAGAGCGCGAGCCCCACCACCGGCGGCACCCAGCCGTAGAGGGCGGTGACCGCGACGACGTCCAGGTACGCCGCCGCCGCCCCCGTCGCGACGAGCGCGACGGGGGCACTGCCGACGGCCGCCCCGCGGCCCCGGTCACGCGCCCCTCCACGCGTCCCGAGCGCGCCGAGGACGACGGCGAGGCCGGCGCCGGCGGCGACGCGCGCCCCGGGGCCGAACCAGCCCTGGCGTACGGCCAGGACGAGCAGGAGGGCCACCCCGAACAGCGTCACACCGGCGCCGGCGACCGCCAGCACGCGGGTGATGGCGCCCTCGCGCCGGTACCAGGGCTCGCGGGGGACGGCGGGCGGGGGCACCGGGGACGGCGCCGCCGGACGGACGGGCGCCGCCGGCACCGCCGCCACCATCGCGGGCGCCGCGGCCGGAGCGGCTGCGGGAGAGGTCTGCTCGAGGTCGGCGCGCAGCCGCGCGAGGCCGTTGCCGACGGTGTACATCCGCTGCATCGCGTCGGCGAACTCGCGCTCGAGCTGCAGCACCTGGTCACGGTGGGTCATGCCCACCAGCGTCCCGGCAGCACGAACTGGGCGCCTGAGCACGGCTACTCAGCCGTGCTCAGGCGCCCCGTCCGGGATGCGACGTCAGCCGGTGGTGGCGTTCCGCTCGGCCAGCGTGGCCTGCACCTGGACGCGCTTGCCGTCGCGCAGGACCGTGAGCTTCACCGTGGCGCCGATGGTCTGCTCGCGGACGTAGCCGACCAGCGACTCGGCCGAGTCGACGGCGTCGCCGTTGACGGCGACGATCACGTCGCCCTTCTTCAGACCCGCGGCCGCGGCCGGGGTGCCGGGCTCGACCGAGACGATCTCGGCGCCGGCCAGGGTCGCCGACCCGTCGGAGGCCGACCCGTTCTGCGGGACGACGCCGAGGAAGGCGTGCTTGGCCTCGCCGTTGGCGATCAGCTGCTTGGCGATGTTCTGCACCTCGGTCACGGGGATGGCGAAGCCGATCCCGATGCTGCCCGACTGGCCGCCGCTCGAGGAGCCCAGTGAGGCGATGGCCGAGTTGATGCCCACGAGCCGACCCGATGCGTCCACCAGCGCGCCGCCGCTGTTGCCCGGGTTGATCGCGGCCGAGGTCTGGATGGCGTTGGTCACCACGGGCCCACTGGCCGGCTGCTGTTGCTGCTGGAAGCCGCCGTTGAAGGGGCTCTGCTGCTGCGGCTCCTCCGCCTGCGTCGTGACGGGGCGGTTGAGGGCGCTGACGATGCCCGTGGTGACGGTGCCGGCGAGCCCCAGCGGGTTGCCGACCGCCATCACCGGGTCGCCGACCTCGAGCGCGTCGGAGTCACCCATCGTGATCGGGGTGAGGTCGCTCGGCGCCTGGTCGATGGTGATGACCGCGAGGTCGGTCGACGGGTCGGTACCGCGGACCTGCGCCGAGTAGGTACGCCCGTCGGTGAGAGTGACCTGCAGCTTGGTGGCGCCGGCGACGACGTGGTTGTTGGTCACCACGTGGCCCGAGTCGTCGATGATGACGCCGGACCCCTGGGCCATGCCGTTCGGGAGGGTCGCGGTGATCGCGACCACGCTCGGCGCGACGGCGCTCGCGGTGGCCGTCCAGTCCGGCGCGTTGGCGTTGGCCTGCTGCACCGGCGCCGCGTCGCTGCCGCGACCCGGCTGGGTCGACGAGGACTGCGTCGTGGCCGGGGCCTGCGCGTCGTCGACCAGCCGGGTCGCGGCCACCGTGCCGCCGGCGGACAGGATGGCGGCCAGGACCGCGACGGCGGTGAGCTCCGCCGCGCGGCGACGTCCGGACCCTGAGGAGGAGGAGCCCGACGGCCCGGACGAGTGCCCCGACGGCCCGAAGGGCCCCGAGGGAGGGGGAGGGGCCATCGGGGCCGTCGGGGGGTGGGGGGTGGCGTAGGGGGACGGCGCGGAGCCGTGGGGGGCCGCGCGGTAGGGGTCGGTACCGGGGGACGGGGTGCCCGGGGCGCCGGAGCCGGTGGGCTGCTGGTCGTACGTGGCGGTCTGCGTGTGGTCACCCGCGGACCGGTCGGCGGTCGTCGTGCTGCTGCGGGGGGTGTACCACTGGGGGGCGGTCCCGTCGGGGCCGGTGCCGGTCGGGGGGGTGTGCTGCTGGTCGCTCATCGTTGGCTCGCGCTCCTTCGTTGTCTGTTGACTACACTCAACGCCCCTCTGGTGGACGGAGGCTGGTCAGTGGCTGGGAGTCTGCTGGGCGAAGCGGACCACGAAGGTCGCCCCGCCGCCGGGGGTCTGGGCGACGCCGACCCGGCCGTGATGGGCCGCCACGATGGCGGCGACGATCGCCAGGCCCAGGCCGCTGCCGCCGGTGACACGGCCCCGCGCGGGGTCGGCGCGGAAGAAGCGCTCGAAGACCTTGGTGGCGATGTCGGGCGGGATGCCGTCGCCGTGGTCACGGACCTCGAGGACCGGGACGCCGGCGTCGACGCCCACCACGACCTCGACGGGCGTGCCGTCCGGGGTGTGCCGCAGCGCGTTGGCCACGAGGTTGGTGACGACCTGGCGCAGCCGCAGCTCCGCACCGCGCACGACGGTGGCCCCGAGCTCGCCGTCGCGGCCGAGCAGCTGGATGCGGCGGCCGGGGGCGCGCACGCGGGCGTCGGCCACGGCGTCCGCGGCCAGCACGGTGAGGTCGACGTCGGTGGGCCGCTCCTCGGGCTGCTCGTCGAGGCGGGCCAGCACCAGCAGGTCCTCGACCAGCGTGCTCATCCGGCCCGACTCGGCCTCGATGCGGCCCATGGCCGTGGCCACGCCCTCCGGGTCGCGGACCGCGCCCTGCCGGTAGAGCTCCGCATAGCCGCGGACGGTCGCGAGCGGCGTGCGCAGCTCGTGCGATGCATCGGCGACGAACTGCCGCATCCGCTCCTCGCTGGCCTCGCGCACGGCGAAGGAGGACTCGATGCGCGCGAGCATCACGTTCAGGCTGCGCGAGAGCGAGGTGACCTCGTCGTCGGCCTGGCGCACCGGCACACGCTGGGTGAGGTCACCGGCGGCGATGGTGGCGGCGGTGTCCTCGATCCGCCGCAGCGGCCGGAAGGCACGGCGGACGGCGAAGTGCCCGAGCACGAGGGAGAGGACCAGGGCCAGGGTGCCGAGCAGGGCCGTGGACAGCAGCAGCCGGGTGACGGTGTGCGTGACCGTCTCGAGCGGGACGCCCACGGCCACGACGGCATCGCTGTTGGCGACCGGCGCGGCGACGAAGCGCCACTGCATCCGGCTCCCGACGGACTCGACGGTGAAGGGGATCTGGCGGGCCACGCGCGGGTCGGCGGCCTTGAGGGCCGGCCAGTCCGGGGCCGTCTTCTGCCCCGTGGGGAGGCGCGTGACCTGGCCCTGCGGGGTCGAGAGCGCGAAGGCATAGCTCGTCGGCAGCGGGTCGTCGGTCTGCGAGCGCAGGTCGGTGAGGGCCTGGGTCGCGACCGGCGACAGGACGCTGCGCAGCTCGGCGTCGACGCGGGCGTCGAGGTCGCTCTTGAGCAGGTACGCCGTGACGATGCTGGTCGACAGCAGGGCCGCTCCCACGAGCAGCCCGACGATCAGCAGCAGCCGGGTCCGGAGCGGGATGGCCTCGAGCCGGCGCACCAGGCGGGGCAGCGGGGACGAGGGGCGGTGCGACGGGGCGGCCACCTCGGCCGGGTGCGGCTCCGTGCGCGCGGGGGTGGCGGTGGGGGCCGACATCAGCCCTGCGGAGGCAGCCGCAGGACGTAGCCGACGCCGCGCTTGGTGTGGATGAGCGCGGGGGCGCCGTCGCTGTCGATCTTGCGGCGCAGGTAGGAGATGTAGGACTCGACGATGCCGGACTCGCCGCGGAAGTCGTAGTCCCAGACGTGGTCGAGGATCTGCGACTTCGACAGCACCCGGTTGGGGTTGAGCATCAGGTACCGGAGCAGCTTGAACTCCGTGGGGCTGGTCTCGATGACGCGCCCGGCCCGGCGGACCTCGTGCGAGTCCTCGTCGAGCTCGAGGTCCTCGAAGGTGAGGACCTGGCGCTCCTCGTCGGCGTCGCCGCGGGTCCGGCGCAGCACGGCGCGGATCCGCGCGACGACCTCCTCGAGGCTGAACGGCTTCGTGACGTAGTCGTCGCCGCCGACGGTCAGGCCCTTGATCTTGTCGTCGACCGAGTCGCGGGCGGTGACGAAGACGATGGGCAGCCGGCGGCCCTGGTCGCGCAGCCTGCGGGTGACGGTGAAGCCGTCCATGTCGGGCAGCATGACGTCGAGCACGCAGAGGTCGGGGTCGTGGTCGCCGGCCACCTTCAGGGCCTCGGAGCCGCTGGCGGCGGTGGCGACGTCGAAGCCGGCGTAGCGCAGCGACGTGGCGAGGAGCTCGCGGATGTTCGGCTCGTCCTCGACGACGAGGAGGCGGGCCTCGGGGACCTGGGTGGTACTCACGCTGCTCAGTGTCCGCCCGTTGTCTGGGAGTTGTCTGGACGTCGGCTGTGACGTTCGTCCGATCCGGCCGCCCAGCAGGCGGGGCGAGCGGGTCGTCCGATCGGACGGAATCCCTCCCGTCCGCCGGAGCCGGGGGAGCGCCGGCTCGTAGGGTCTGGGCAGGTCCACGCCCGGGCCGGGAGCCGACCGTCGAGGAGAAGTGCCGTGCGCGGTGCGCGCCGTGGTGCCGGGGGGTGGGGGACGCTGGCCGTCGCCGCGTCCCTGGTGGTGGCGGGATGGGTCGCCGTGCCGCTGCAGGCCGCGTCCGCGGCCTGGGACCCGTCCGCGACCGCCCTGCTCGGTCGGACCCTGGTCACCTGGATGTCGGACGGGTCGGCCGGCGCCGTCGAGGTCGACCGCTCCGACAACGGCGACCCCTGGGTCCGCGTCGCCGACCTGCCCGGTGACGCGACCTCCTGGGTCGACGACACCGTGACTCCCGGGGCCACGTCGACGTACCGCCTCGTCGTCACGTCGACGTCGGGGGGAGCCCAGACCACGGGCTCCTCCGCTCCGGTCGTCGGTGCGTCCGAGGAGCTGGTCCTCGCGGCCGGCGACACCCCGGACCTGCTGTCGGCGCCGGTCGGCGACGGCACCCCGGTGCCCTGGTCCACGATGCAGGCCGTCGGCGCGCCCGCCGTCTCACCGGACGGGCGCTCCGTCGCCTACGAGGTCCGGGACCCGGCCCTCGGCGCGACCTCGCTGTGGGTACGCCCGACCGCCCCGGACGGCCCCGCCGCCCGGCTGCTGGTCGACGACCCCACCGCCGACGAGCTGGGCCCGGCCTGGTCGCCGGACGGCTCGCGGGTCTGCTACACCCGGGACGCCCACCAGGGGACGCCCGCGATCTGGTGCGTCTCCACCTCGTCCGACGGCGCGCCCGCCGAGCCTCTCCCCGGGGGCGACGGGGCCGCCCACCCCACGTTCCTCCCCGACGGTGGTGCGGTCCTGGCGGTCGACGAGATCGACGGAGGGATGCTGCGGATCGGCCTCGACGGCACCCGCGGCGCCCTCGGTGGATCCGAAGGCGCGGACAGCCCCCAGGTCTCGCCCCGCGGGGACCTGGTGGCGTTCGGCGCCCTCACGTCCGACGGGTTCGCCGAGGTGCGGACCCTGCCCGTCAGCGGGGGGAGGGTGACCACCCGGCTGCGGGCGGACACCCTCGACGAGACGTTCGGGGCGCCGGCGTGGTCGCCGGACGGGGCGGCCCTGGCCGTCCCGACCTACCGGCCCGGGGCGGACGACGCGGTCACGCTGTGGCGGGCCGACGAGGCGGGCGGGGAGGGGAGCACGACGACGGCCACTCCGTCCGGCGGGCTCCCGATCCACTCCCTGGCGTGGCGTCGGGCCGACCAGGCCGCACCGGCCGTCTCCTTCCCGAAAGCGCCGACGCGCACCTCGGGGTCGGTCTCGCTCCCGGTCCGCGTGGTCGACGACACCGTCCCGGTGGCCGGCCTCTCCGTGGTCTGCACCGTCGACGCGCTGCCCGTCCCGCGGTGCGACGGCGGCTTCCGCGGGAGCGTGCGGTCGGGTACCCACACCCTCGAGGTCACGGCCACCGACCCCTTCGGACACGTCGGGTCGGCCGTACACACCTGGACGGCGGATGCGACCGGCCCCGTGGTGTCGATGTCGGCGCTGCCCGCGGCGGTCCTGGGGACCAGCGTCACGCTGACGTACGGCGCCACCGACGTCTCGGGCGTCGCGAGCTACGACATCCGGATGCGGTACGCGCGCTGGTCCTCGTCCCGCTACACCTCCTACGTCCAGCCGCGGGCATGGACGGGGACGACCGTGCGGTCGATCACCGTGTCCCCGTCCATCGGCTACGAGTACTGCTTCTCGGTGCGCGCGCGCGACGTCTTCGGCAACGTCTCGGGATGGTCGGCCGAGCGCTGCACGCTGCGCCCGCTCGACGACCGCTCGCTGGTCGCCGGAGCGGGCTGGTCGCGGCTGTCCTACTCATCGGCCTACTCCCGGACCCTGAGCCGCTCGACCACGGCCGGCACCTCGCTCACCCGGTCCGGGGCGTACGTGCGCCAGGTGGTGCTCGTGGTCACGACCTGTCCGACCTGCGGGTCGCTCGACGTCTACGTCGGCTCGACGCGCATCGGGTCGGTCGGGCTCTACTCGTCGACCACCCGGACCAAGCAGCTGCGGTCGGTCTCGGCCACGTCGCTGCGCAGCGGGACCATCACGCTGAGGGTGCACACCAAGGGCCGGCCGGTGATCGTCGACGGACTCGGGGTCCGCAAGACCTGACGGTCCGACGGGCGCTGCCGAGCGGGGTCGGCCGTGTCAGGATCGGGGGATGAGCCGAGCACTGCCGCAGGTCGAGCCGGACCCGTCGCTGCCGCGGCGCGTCACCGTGTACGAGGTGGGGCCGCGCGACGGGCTGCAGAACGAGTCGGGTGTCGTGCCGGCGGCGGTGAAGGCCGAGTTCGTCCGACGGCTGCTGGCCGCGGGGCTCGAGACCGTCGAGACGACCTCGTTCGTCGACCCGCGCTGGGTGCCGCAGCTGGCGGACGCCGAGGAGGTGCTGGCGCTGCTGGGCGACGCCGGCCGGGGGCCGCGCCGGCCGGTGCTGGTCCCGAACCTGCGCGGTCTGGACCGGGCGCTGGCGGCCGGGGTGGGGGCGGTGGCGATCTTCGGCAGCGCCACCGAGACCTTCGCCCGCAGGAACCTGAACCGCAGTGTCGAGGAGTCGGTCGGGATGTTCGCCCCGGTGGTCGAGCGGGCCCGGGCCGAGGGGCTGTGGGTGCGGGGCTACGTCTCGATGTGCTTCGGCGACCCGTGGGAGGGGCCCGTGCCGGTGGCCCAGGTCGTCGACGTCTGCCGGCGCCTGATGGACCTCGGCTGCGACCAGCTCTCGCTCGGCGACACCATCGGCGTCGGCACCGTCGGGCACGTCCACCGGCTCCTGGAGGCACTGGCCGCGGCCGGCATCGGCCCCGAGCAGGTCGGGGTGCACTTCCACGACACGTACGGGCAGGCGCTGGCCAACACCCTGGCCGCACTGCGGGACGGGGTCTCGGTGGTCGACGCCTCCACCGGAGGCCTGGGGGGCTGTCCGTTCGCGAAGTCCGCCACCGGCAACCTCGCCACCGAGGACCTCGTCTGGGCTCTCGACGGCGCGGGCGTCGAGACCGGCCTCGACCTCGACGCACTGGTCGCGACCTCCTCCTGGATGGCCGAACAGCTCGGCCGCCCCTCGCCGTCGCGCGTCGTCACGGCCCTCACCGGCGGCTGAGACCGGCTCCTCGCACCTGTGAGTTCGGTGTGAACCCGGGGCCGGGCGGGGCCGTCGTCCTGGCTGGGGCGGATGATGAGGCATGGCCACCCGTCGACCCCAGGACCCGCAGACCCCGGACGAGGGCACGCCTGCGCCCACGGACGAGACCGCCCCGCTCGAGGCGCCGGCTCCGGGTGACGCTCCGCCTCCGGCCCACGAGCCGGTGAGCGGGCCGCCCGCGACGGCCGCTCCTGCGCCCACCGCCGCTCCCGCGTGGACCACGGCGGCCGCCGCGCCGCCCCCCGGCTGGGGCTCGACGCCTCGTCCGCCCGGCTCGGTGCGCCGCGCGTGGGACGAAGCCCGTGCCACGGGCGGCGGCCGCGTGGCGCTCGCCGCCATCGGCGTGCTCAGCGTCGTGCTGCTGGTCGCGCTCATCGGGCTCGGGGCCGCCCTGGTCGGTGACCGCGGCCACGGCATGACGGCTGACGGCCGCGCGGGCACCTCCTTCGGGCGCGACCAGGACCAGGGCGGCCCGGGGCGCGGCAACGCCATGGGGCGCCAGGGCCAGAGCGGCCCGGGGCGCGGCAACGGCATGGGCCGCCAGGACCCCAACGGCCAGGCGCTGCCGCCCGGTCGCCAGCAGGGCGGGAACGGTCAGGGCGACGGCGCTCGCCCGATGCCCGGGATGGGCGAGATGAAGGGCCTCGGCGGCCTCGGTGCCGTGCTGCACGGTGAGTTCACCACGTCGGTGACGGGGGCCCCGGCCGTGATGGTCGTGCAGTCCGGCCAGGTGAGCGCCTGTACGCCGGGCGCGAGCCTGGCCGTCAAGAGCAGTGACGGCTTCAGTGCCACCTACGTGCTCGACGCCTCGACCATCACGCCGGGTGCGGACACCCTGGCGGTCGGCTCGACCGTGCGCGTACTGGCCGCGAAGCAGGGGTTGAAGGCCGTGCTGGTGGTCGCCGGCGACTGAGCCCCCGCCCACCCTGGGGAGCAACCGGATGGGTGCTCCCCAGGGTGGGCGCGCGGGTGCGGGTGGGCCGGCTACCTCCGACGGGTCAGCCCGGCGGGGCGGTGGGTGGTCAGCGCGTCGCGGACACCGCAGGGGGGACCTCGCGGACGGGTACATCGTTGGCCGCGGGCGGGACGACGCGCTCGAGCGCCAGCGCCAGGAGAGCGACCAGGCCCAGGCAGACGACCAGCATCCCCACGAAGACCCCCGCCAGCCGGCGGTCGAGCAGCCACCCGGCGGTGACGGGGGCGGCGATCGCCCCCACCTGGAAGGCCATGGCCGACACCGCGTTGTAGCGGCCCCGGTCGCGGTCGCTCGCCAGGTCGTTGACGATGGCCGGAACGGTGGGCTGCAGCAGCGTCTCGCCCAGCCCGAACAGCACGTGGAAGACCACGACACCCGCGGCCGCCGCCAGCGTGCCCGCGACGAGCCCGGTCGTGCCCAGCAGCGACCACGCGGCCACCCACAGGCCGACGAGCACGAGGAAGACGCGGGTGCGCCGGCGCCCGTCGATGCGCCGCAGCACCAGGAACTGGAGCAGCACGATGACGGCGGTGTTGGCGGCGAAGGCCAGGCCGATGGTGCGCGTCGAGACCTCGCTGACCTGCCGCGCGAAGGCCGGGAAGCCCGCCTCCATCTGCCCGTAGCCGACGAAGCTCGAGAGGAACGTCAGCGCCGTGACCCACAGCACCGACGGGCGCCGCAGGATGGCGAGGTAGCCGCTGCCCGGCGCCTCGCCCGCCGCGGCCTGCTCGGGTCGCCCGGCGACCGCGCGGAGCGGCCCGAGCAGCAACGCCACCGGTACCAGCACGCACCCGGCGTCGGCGAGGAAGATCGCGGTGAAGGTGCCGGGCCGGCTGACGTCGGTGAGGAAGCCGCTGACGACCCCGCCCAGCCCGATGCCGAGGTTGACCAGCGCGAAGTTGACGCCGAAGTACTGGGTGCGCAGCCGGCCGCGCACGATGCCGGCGATCATCGCGTTGAAGGCCGGCCAGCCGATGCCGAAGCTGACGCCCAGGAGCCCCACGGCGAGCGCCCGCGCGGGCACCGTGGTGGCGAAGGCCATGACGACCCCCCCCCAGCACCTGCGCCAGCAGACCGGCGATGACGACGGGCCGCGCCCCCAGCCGGTCGGTGAGGACGCCGACCGGTGCGGTGACGGCGACGGCCACCAGGCCCAGCAACCCCATGAGCAGCCCGGCCACCCCCAGGGGGATCCCCCGGACCTCGTGCATGTAGATGACGGTGAACGGCAGCGTCATCCCCCGCCCCAGCGTGGAGACGGCCGTGGTGGAGAGCAGCCAGCGCCCCGGCGTCGGGAGCGCACCCCAGAAGCCGCGCAGGGTGAGCCGGTGCTCGACCTCGGACGGTGCCGGTACGACGGTCTCGGACGGGGCGGGCATGCGAGAACCCTGCCACGCGCCATGGCCCACACCGGTTAGCCTTGGCCCTGGTGCCCGCTCCGGGTGCCGGACGCAGACGATGGGTGAGGTGGACCGTGCCGACTGGCAAGGTGAAGTTCTTCGATGCCGAGAAGGGCTTCGGCTTCGTCTCCGGCGACGCCGGCGAGGGCGACGTGTTCGTCCCCGCCTCCGCGCTCCCGCAGGGCGTCCCCGGCCTCAAGGGCGGCCAGCGCATCGAGTTCAGCATCGTCGAGGGCCGCCGCGGCGCCCAGGCCATGACGGTGCAGCTCCTCGACCCCGCGCCGTCGGTCTCCGCGAACCGCAAGATCCGCGACCGCAAGCCCGCCGACGAGATGGTCGTCATCGTCGAGGACGTCATCAAGCTCCTCGACTCGGTCTCGGAGTCGCTGCGCCGCGGCCACTACCCCGACAAGGCCCACGGCAACAAGGTCGCCCAGGTCCTGCACGCCGTCGCCGACGACCTCGAGCTCTGATGCCCGCCGCCACCGCCGTCCGGCCCGACGCCACCCTCCGGGGCGCCGTCGAGACCGCGCGTGAGGCCCTGGTCGCCGTCGCCGAGCGCGACAGCGTCGGCGAGCACCTCGGCATGGAGATGGTCGAGGAGCGCCTCGCGACGCACTACTTCGCCTCCTCGTCGACCGCCTACGTCGGATGGCGCTGGGCCGTCTCCGTCGCGCGGGTGCCCCGGTCCAAGCTCGTCACCGTATGCGAGGTCGAGCTGGTCCCCGGCGAGGGTGCCGTCCTCTCCCCCGAGTGGGTCCCCTACGCCGAGCGGCTCGCCCCGGGCGACCTCGGCCCCGGCGACATCACCCCCTTCGTCGCCGACGACCCGCTGCTCGAGGCCGGCTTCGAGGCGACGGGCGACGAGGACGTCGACGCGATGGCCTTCTGGGAGCTCGGGCTCGGCCGCCCGCGCGTGCTCTCGGCCGAGGGGCGCGAGGCCGCGGCGCAGCGCTGGTACGAAGGAGACTCCGGGCCCGAGGCCGCCGTGGCGGTCAAGGCCCCCATGGCGTGCTCGTCCTGCGGGTTCTTCCTGCCGATGCCCGGGGCGCTGCGCGCGGTCTTCGGCGTCTGTGCCAACGCGTGGTCGCCCTCCGACGGGCGCGTGGTCAGCCTCGACCACGGCTGCGGCGCGCACTCCGAGGCCGACGCACCGGCGCCCACGCCCGAGCGCGTCGGTGAGCCCATCCTCGACGACACCGCGGTCGAGCTCTCCTGAGCCCGAGCGGGAGCGGGCGGCTCGCTCAGGCCCCCGCGGCGTTCCCGCGCCCGCGGCGGATGTAGCCCCAGGCGAACACGCCGAGCGCGATGCCGGTGACGCACGCCCACGGCCACCACGAGCGGGGGCCGGTGTGCAGGGCCGGGACCAGCAGGCTGACGACCAGCGCCAGTACCCAGACGCCGGTCCCGAACAGGGCGATGCTGCGCGCCGGCACGGAGGGCGGGTCGACCGGTGCCGACTCCCCGAGGGGGGCTCGGGCCGGTCCGGGGGTCTGGTCGGTCACGGGGCCAGCGTAGCCACGGGGACGCCGGCCGGCCGGGTCGGACCCGGGCCCCACCTGTGAGCCACCCCGTCTCGCCGTCGGCACCGGTCACGCGTCGGCGCCGCGACACCACTAACCTGCCGCCATGGCCGAGACCTCCACCACCGCCGGGCCCGCCAACAGCGCCGCCCCGGGCTCCCCCCTCGAACGCTTCTTCCACATCGGCGAGCGGGGCTCGACCCTCGGCCGCGAGATCCGCGGCGGCGTCGCCACCTTCTTCACGATGGCCTACATCGTCGTGCTGAACCCGCTCATCCTGGGCTTCGTCAAGGACGCCGACGGCAAGTTCCTCGGCGGGGGCGCCGCCCCCAACCTGCCCGCCATCGCGGCCGGCACCGCCCTGGTGGCCGGCGTGCTCACCATCCTGATGGGGCTCGTCGCCAACTACCCGCTGGCGCTCGCGACCGGCCTGGGGCTCAACGCCTTCGTCGCCTACGCCATCGCCAGCAAGATGACGTGGGCCGACGCCATGGGGCTGGTGGTCATCGAGGGCGTGGTCATCCTCGTGCTCGTCCTCACCGGTTTCCGGCAGGCGGTGTTCCACGCCGTCCCGGCCCAGCTCAAGGTCGCGATCTCGGTGGGCATCGGGCTCTTCATCGCCCTCATCGGGCTGGTCGACGCCGGCTTCGTGCGTCGCACCGGCACCGGCCCGGTGCCGGTCGAGCTCGGCATCGGCGGGCAGCTCGCCGGCTGGCCCACCCTGGTCTTCGCGCTCGGCGTGGTGCTGATCATCGCCCTCTGGGTGCGCAAGGTGAAGGGCGCCATCATCATCTCGATCATCACGATGACGGTCGTCGCCTTCGTCATCGAGGCCCTCGCCAAGGTCGGTCCCACCGTCACCGGCCAGGACTCCGCCGGCAACAACATCGTCAACCCGCGGGGCTGGAACCTCAACGTCCCCGCCTGGCCCGACCACATCGACCCGATCAGCTTCGGCACCCTGGGGGAGTTCAACCTGCTCGGGTCGTTCTCGCGGGTCGGTGTCGTGGCGGCGGTGCTGCTGATCTTCACCCTGATGCTGGCCGACTTCTTCGACACCATGGGCACGATGACGGCCATCGGGGCCGAGGCCGGCCTGCTCGACGAGGAGGGCAACCCGCCCAACACCCAGCGCATCCTGGTCGTCGACTCGATCGCGGCGGCTGCCGGTGGCGCGGCCGGGGTCTCGTCGAACACCTCCTACATCGAGTCCGCCTCGGGTGTCGGGGAGGGGGCCCGCACCGGGCTCGCGTCGGTCGTCACCGGTCTGCTGTTCCTGGTGGCCGTGGTCTTCGCGCCGCTGGTCGAGATCATCCCCAACGAGGCTGCCGTGCCGGCGCTCGTGCTGGTGGGCTTCCTGATGATGCAGCAGGTCAAGGAGATCGCCTGGGACGACGTCGAGATCGCCATCCCGGCGTTCCTGACGATCATCCTGATGCCGTTCACGTACTCCATCACGGTCGGCATCGGCGCCGGCTTCGTGGCGTACGTGCTGATCAAGATCGTGCGCGGCAAGGTCGCGCAGGTGCATCCGATGATGTGGGTGACGGCCGGCCTGTTCGTCGTCTACTTCTTCATCGAGCCCATCACGGCGGTCTTCACCGGCTGATCCCACCCGCCCCACCCGCCCCGGCTTTTCGGGGTCACCCCGAAAAGCGCACGAGACCCCGGCTGCGAGCCGGGGTCTCGTGCATGAGCCCTTGTGTCGAGGGTCCGTACCCGCCGACCTGCGGGGCCGGGGCGAGCTCGCTCCGCACCGGTCACATGGGGCCGGTGCGCCGCAGCCTGGCCGGTGTGCTGCGCGGCGGCGGGTGTGCGGCGGGGCGGGGGTGAGTCCGCGCCGCACCGGTGATGCTGCGGGGCCGGGGCGAGCTCGCTCCGCACCGGTCCCGTGGGGCCGGTGCGCTGCAGCCGGGCCGGTGTGCTGCGGGGCGGCCGGTGCGCCGGCGGACGTCCGGGGGTTCGTCGGCGGCATGTCACCCGCGAACGGGGCACCCGGCCGGGCACCGGTGTGGAATACTTAGCACAAGTAATGACTTGTGCTAACGACATCCCGTACCACCCCGCTGGAGACACCGTGCCCGCCCCCGCCGCCACCATGAGCCGCGCGCAGAAGGACCGCCTGACGAGTGACCTGCGCATGGCCTGCATGCGGATCTCGCGGCGGGTGCGCTTCGAGAGCACGATGGACGTCGCGCCGCACCAGTTCTCGATCCTGGTCCGGCTCGAGGACGGCCCGCGCACTCCCAAGGAGGTCGCCGAGATCGAGCAGGTCTCCGCGCCCAGCATCAGCCGCACCGTGGGCAGCCTGGTCGAGCGCGGCCTGGTCTCGCGCTCGGACGACCCGGCCGACGGCCGCCAGGTCATCCTCAGCCTCACGTCCGAGGGGCGGCGCACCATCAAGGAGACCCGTCGGCGCCGGGACCAGTGGCTGGCGACCCGGCTCGAGCACCTCAGCGACGACGAGCGGGCCCTGCTGGTCGAGGCCACCGCCCTGCTGGAACGGGTGGCCGCCGAATGAGCCCCACCTTCACCTCGCTCGAGATCCGCAACTACCGCCTGTGGTTCCTCGGCGGCTTCGTCTCCAACGTCGGCACGTGGGTCGGGCGCGTCGGCCAGGACTGGCTGGTGCTGACGGTCCTCACCGCTGGCTCGGCCACCGCGCTCGGCGTGGTTACCGGGCTGCAGTTCCTGCCGTTCCTGCTCCTGGCCCCGTGGAGCGGCCTCATCGCCGACCGCTTCGCGCGCCGCCGCATCCTCCTGGTCACCCAGACGATGCTGGCCGTCACCAGCCTGGTGCTGGGGCTGCTCGCCGTCACCGGCACCGCGCAGCTCTGGCACGTCTACGTCATCGCGCTGGTGCAGGGCGTCACGACCGCGATCGACAACCCCGCGCGGCAGGTGTTCGTCTCCGAGATGGTGCCGCCCGACAGGCTCACCAACGCCGTGGCGCTCAACTCGGCCTCGTTCAACGCCGGCCGCCTCATCGGCCCGGGTGTCGCCGGGCTCGTCATCGCCTGGTGGGGCACCGGGCAGGCGCTGCTGCTCAACACCCTGACCTTCGTCTTCGTGCTGGCCGCGCTCGCCATGCTCACCGTCTCGGAGCTGCGTTCGCCCGCCCGCACCAAGGGGCGCGGTGGCATCCGCGAGGGCTTCGCGTACGTCAAGCACCGCCGCGACATCCAGCTCGTGATGCTGCTGGTCTTCGTCCTCGGCACCTTCGGGATGAACTTCCAGATCACCATGGCGCTGATGGCCACCAAGGTCTTCGACAAGGGCGCCGGCGAGTTCGGGCTGCTGGGCTCGATCATGGCCGTCGGGTCGCTCACCGCGGCGCTGCTCTCGGCGCGCCGCCAGGAGCCGCGGCTGCGGGTGCTGCTGCTCGCCCTCGTCGGGTTCACCGTCTCGGCCGCGGTGGCCGCGTCCGCCCCGACGTACTGGACGTTCGCGCTCGCCCTGGTCCCGGTGGGCCTCACCGCCCTCACCGCGGTGACCACGGCCAACGCGATGGTGCAGACCCGGGTGGCGCCCGAGATGCGCGGCCGGGTGATGGCGCTCTACATGGCGATCTTCATGGGGGGCACGCCGGTCGGCGCCCCCATGATCGGCTGGATCTCGGAGCAGTTCGGGCCGCGGTGGACCATCGGCGTCGGAGCCCTCGCGGTGGGCGTGACGCTCGTCGCGGTGTCGGCGTGGCTCGCGCGGGCCGAGAATGTCCGGGTGAGCTACGAGTCCCAGCGCCGTCCGCGGGTCACCGTCACCACGGTGCCGGTGGCGCGCGACCACGACCCGCACGTGCCGATGCCGGAGCCGGTCCGGTGACCCCGCTCTTCCGTCGGCGGATGACGCTCGGCGTGCTCGCCGTGCTGCTGGTGGTCGCCGCGGTCTACGCCGCCACCCGCTGAGTGACCCGCTGAGCGACCCCGGGCGTCAGCCCAGGTGCTCGACGACGTACTCGACCGAGGCGATGAGGCGGCTCACGTCGTCGGGCTCGACGGCCGGGAAGCAGGCCACCCGCAGCTGGTTGCGGCCGAGCTTGCGGTACGGCTCGACGTCGACGACCCCGTGGGCGCGCAGCGTCTTCGCCACGGCTGCGGCGTCGACGGCGTCGTCGAAGTCGATGGTCGCGACGACCCGGCTGCGGTGGTCGGGGTCGGTGACGTACGGGCTGGTGTACGAGGTGCGCTCGGCCCAGTCGTAGAGGCGACCCGAGGAGTCGGCGGTGCGGGCGGTGGCCCAGTCGAGGCCGCCGTTGCCGTTGAGCCACTCGACCTGGTTGGCCAGCATCGCCAGCGTCGCCACGGCCGGGGTGTTGTAGGTCTGGTCCTTGCGCGAGTTGTCGATCGCGGTCGGCAGGCTGAAGAAGTCGGGGACCCAGCGGCCGGACGCCGCGATCTCGTCGACCCGGGCCAGCGCGGCGGGGGAGAAGAGCCCGAGCCAGAGGCCGCCGTCGGAGGCGAAGGACTTCTGCGGGGCGAAGTAGTAGACGTCGGCCTGGCTGACGTCGACCGGCAGGCCGCCGGCACCGGAGGTGGCGTCGATGAGCACCAGCGCGTCGTCGTCGGCGCCCTCGACCCGCTGCACCGGGCACATCACGCCGGTGGAGGTCTCGTTGTGGGCCCAGGCGTAGACGTCGACGCCGGCCTCGGCGCGCGGGGAGGGGCGGGAGCCCGGGTCGGCGGTGATGACGGTGGGCTCGCCCAGGAACGGGGCGTTCCTGGTGACCGTGGCGAACTTCGAGGAGAACTCGCCGAAGGCCAGGTGCTGGGCGCGGTCGCGCACCAGCCCGAAGGCCGCGATGTCCCAGAAGGCGGTGGACCCACCGTTGCCCAGCACGACCTCGTAGCCCTCGGGGAGGTCGAAGAAGGTGGCGAGACCCTCGCGCACGTTCTTGACCAGGTTCTTCACCGGCGCCTGGCGGTGTGAGGTGCCGAGTACGGTGCGACCGATGGCGGCCAGCGCCTCGACCTGCTCGGGGCGCACCTTGGACGGGCCGGAGCCGAAGCGTCCGTCGGCGGGCAGGAGGTCGGCCGGGATGCTGATCTGGGGCGAGTCGCTCACGAGGGTCTCCGATGCGGGTCGGTGCCGTGGGGGGACGGGGAGTGGCTCCCCGTGGCCCGGGTGCGGCATCGTCGGCGTACCCGGGACCGGTTTCCATCCTGACCCACCGTGACCGCATCCCGGACGGCGGGTCCAACCTCTGGACCGGTCGCCGCCGGCGGTCAGTCGCGCGAGCGGAACCCCGGGACGTCGGAGAGGGGGCGCGGCCCGGGCCCGACGTAGCGCGAGCTGGGGCGGATGAGGCGGCCGGTGCGCTTCTGCTCGAGGATGTGCGCCGACCAGCCGGCCGTGCGCGCCGCCACGAACAGGGGCGTCATCATCTCGCCCGGGACCTCGGCGAAGTCGAGCAGCACCGCGGCCCAGAAGTCGACGTTGGTCTCCATCCGGCGCTCGGGGTAGCGCTCGGCGAGCTCCTTGATGGCCGCCTTCTCGAGCTCGAGGGCGACCTCGTAGCGCGGGGCGCCGAGGCGCTTGCAGGTGTCGCGCAGCACCGCGGCCCGCGGGTCGTAGGCCCGGTAGACCCGGTGCCCGAAGCCCATCAGGCGCTCCTTGCGGTCGAAGACGCCCTTGACGTACTTGGTGGCGTCGCCGGTCCGCTCGACCCCCTCGATCATGTGCTGCGCGCGCGAGGGCGCACCGCCGTGCAGCGGTCCGGACAGGGCGCCGATGGCCCCCGACAGGCAGGCCGCGACGTCGGCGCCGGTGGAGGCGATGACGCGGGCGGTGAAGGTGGAGGCGTTCATCCCGTGCTCGGCGGCGGAGATGAAGTAGGAGTCGATGGCCTCGACGTGCTTGGGGTCGGGCTCGCCCCGCCAACGGATCATGAACCGCTCGGGGATGGTGCGGCCCTTGTCGACCTCGGACTGCGGCACCATCGGGCGCCCCTGCCCGTGGGCCGACTGCCCGATGAACGAGATCGCCATGACCGAGGCGCGGGCCAGGTTCTCGCGGACCTCGGCGTCGTCGATGTCGAGCAGCGGCTTGAAGCCCCACACCGGCGCCAGCTGGGCGATGCCCGACTGCACGTCGACGCGGATGTCGCCGGTGTGCACCGGCAGCGGGAAGGGCTCGGCGGGCGGCAGCCCCGGGTCGAGCTCGCCGTCGACGAGCAGGCCCCACACCTGGCCGAAGGAGACCTGGCCGACGAGGTCGTTGATGTCGACGCCGCGGTAGCGCAGCGCGCCACCCTCCTTGTCGGGCTCGGCGATCTCGCTCTCGAACGCGACGACTCCCTCGAGCCCGGGGTAGAAGTGCGGGTCCTCGGAGGAAGTGGTCGTCATCGAAGGTTCTCCGTTCGCTCGTCGCCAGTGACGTTCACGTCGCGCGGAGCCATTGTGCACGTCGTGGCCCGCTGCACCTACCGCTGATGCCCGGGATGGACATCCGCTCGGCTCACGCCCCGCGCGGGTCGCGCACCGCCATGTCGGGCGTCCCGGCGCCGCGGACGTCGAACAGGTCGGACACTTCGATCAGCTTGCTGAGCTTCGCGTAGCCGTAGTTGCGGGGGTCGAACGAGGACTGCCGGGCGATGCGCTGGCCCACGGTGTTGATCTTCGCCCAGCCGTCGTCGTCGGCCGAGCTCTCGACCGCACCCCGCAGCAGGCTGACCAGGCGGGCGTCCTGGCGCAGCTGGGACCGGGTGGCGCGCTCGGGGGTCCCGGCGGCGGCCTTCTTGGCGGCGGCCTGCGTGGTCGTGGCCTGCGTGGTCGTGGCCTTCTTGGCGGCGGCCTTGGTGGTGGGCGTGGCCGCACCGGAGGCGGCGGGGGCCGCCTTCGCGGTCGCCCCGGCAGCGGCCGCCCGAGCGGTGCCCGCGCCGGCGGAGGCGGCGCTCTTGGCCGTGGCGGCCTTGGTCGCGCGCCGGGCCCCGGTGGCGGTGGGGGCGTCGGCCGGCGGCTCGGGCGCGGCCTCGACGGCGGGCTCGACGCCCGGGTCAGCCTGCCCGCTCGGGGCGCTCAGCCGGTCGAGGACGAGGAACCGGGTGCAGGCGCTCTGGAACGGCGCCGGGGTCTTGGCGTCGCCGAAGCCGTACACGGCCACGCCGTGCTCGCGCAGGTGCATCACGAGCGGGGTGAAGTCGGCGTCGGAGGAGACGATGGCGAAGGCGTCCGGGCGCTGGGTGTGCAGCAGCTCGACGGCGTCGACGGCCAGTGCCATGTCGCTGGCGTTCTTGCCCTTGCTCGGGTCGAACTGCTGCACGGGCCGGATGGCGTTGTCGTGCAGCACGTCCTGCCAGCTCTTGAGGCCGGCCTTGGTCCAGTTGCCGTAGGCCCGACGGATGCTGGTCTCGCCGACCTTCGAGAGCTCGTTGAGGATCACGTCGATCCTGCGGGCCCGCGCGTTGTCGGCGTCGATCAGGAGCGCGATGCGCGCGGTGTCACTCATCCTGCGAGGCTAGTGCGTCGGCGCCGGCCGCCACCGGCACGCGGCTCCGGCGCCGGCCGCGCCGTCGAGAGGAGGCGACACGCACGGCATCCGGCTGCGGCCTCAGGGGGTGAACGCAACACGACCTGTGGAGGTGTGTTGTGACATTGAAGTTGGCTCGTCGGTTTGAGGACGCGTTCTGGCGTGAGTACCGGCTCGATGGTGACGTGCTGCGGTCCGCGGCTGTGGCTGGGGTCGGATCGAGCATCGCGGGGCGGTGGGTCCGCGAGTCTGGTGGCGTGATCAGGATGCGGGTTGCGGACTCTGGCCACCGGCTCAGCTTCGAGGAGCGTGAGGCGATCGAGGAGATGCTCGCCCGGGGCCATACCCAGGCGGAGATCGCGCGCGAGATCGGGCGGGCGCGGTCGACGATCAGTCGGGAGATCGCGCGCAACCTTCGCCCCAAGGGCCGCACCAGCGCCGGGACGGTGCGGATGCGGCCGTACTCGGCGCGGATCGCGCAGCTGAAGGCTGAGCAGCGGGCCCGCCGGCCCAAACCGACCAAGCTGTCCGGGCACCGGGTGCTCGCGGCGACGGTGCAGGCGTGGATCGGCGGGACCGAGCGGATGAGCCCTCAGCAGGTCAGCAACCGGCTCAAGGTGCTCTTCCCCGATGATGAGTCGATGCGGGTCTCCCACGAGACGCTCTACCAGGAGCTGTACGTCCAAGGCCGTGGCCACCTGCGCGCTGACCTGCACCACGCGCTTCGCACCGGTCGGGCCCGTCGGGCCCCGCGCAAGGCCGCCAAACGGCCCCGGGTGCCCGGGGAGCTGCTGATCGCGAATCGACCCAAGGACGTCGACGCCCGCACCGTGCCCGGGCACTGGGAAGGTGACCTGATCATCGGCAAGAACAGCGCCTCGGCGATCGGGACCCTGGTCGAGCGCACCACCCGGTTCGTGATCCTGCTTCACCTACCAGGGCGGCACGACGCCGAATCCGTCGCCGACGCCATCGCGCAACAGATCACCGCCCTACCCGAGCACCTGGCCCGCTCCCTGACCTGGGACCAAGGCGTCGAGCTGGTCGGCTCCCACCAACGAGTCCGTGCCGAGACCGGGCTGAGCGTGTGGTTCTGCGACCCCGCCTCGCCCTGGCAACGCGGCAGCAACGAGAACACCAACGGGCTCCTTCGCCAGTACTTCCCCAAGGGCACCGACCTGTCCGTGTACACCCAAGAAGACCTCGAGACCGTCGCAGACGGACTCAACGCCCGACCCCGCATGACCCTGGGATGGCGTACCCCAGCCGAAGCCCTCGCCGAAGTAGCCTGAAACCAACCCGTTGCGCTCACCGATTGAGACCGCCGGCCGGGATCCCTGCGTGTCGCCTCCTCTCGACCCGGCGGCTCGGCGCGCGGACGCTCGGGGCCGACGCGCGGCCAGGTGGGGGAGGATGCCCCGGTGCTGCGCTCGCTCCTGCCCGACCTGACCCCGTTCCGGGTGAGCAGCGACTACCGGCGGCTGTGGACCGGCTTCACCCTGTCGAACATCGGCTCGCAGATGGCGGTCGTGGCGATCGGCCTCCAGGTCTACGGACTCACCGGCTCGACGGCCTCGGTGGGCGTGGTGGGGCTGTTCGCGCTCGTGCCGCTGGTCGTGATGGGCCTCTACGGCGGCGCGCTGGCCGACCATCTGGACCGGCGCACGGTGGGCCTGGTGGCGACCCTGGTGGCCTTCGCGACCAGCGTGGCGGCCGCCGCCCAGGCCTGGCTGGGCTCGACCTCGGTGTGGCTGCTCTACGGGATCGTCGCGGTCTGGAGCGGGGCCTTCGCGGTGTCGTCGCCGGCCCGCTCGAGCATCTACCCGCGCATCCTGCCGCTGGAGCAGCTGCCGGCGGCCAACGCGCTGTCGGTCTTCGCGATGAACACGGCGCTCACGGCGGGCCCGCTGCTGGCGGGGGTGCTGGTCGACTGGGGCGGCTACCGCAGCGCCTACACCGTCGACGCGTGCCTCACCCTGGCCGCCCTGCACAGCCTGTGGCGGCTGCACGCCATCCCGCCCGAGCCCCACGACGAGACCGAGGGCCCGCGACGGGCCGGTCTGCGCTCGGTCCTCGACGGCTTCTCGTTCCTGCGCACCGCCCCCAACGTGCGGATGACGTTCGTCGCCGACATCGCCGCCATGCTGCTGGCCCAGCCGCGGGTGCTGTTCCCGGCGGCGGGTGCGGTGATCCTCGGCGGCGGGGCCAGGACCGTCGGCGCCCTGTACGCCGCGGCGGCGGTCGGCGGCATCCTCGCGATGCTCCTGTCGGGCCGCCTCGGTGGCGTGCGGCGGCAGGGCCTCGCCATCCTCGTCAGCGTGGCCGGCTGGGGGGTGGGTATCGCGGGCCTCGGGGTGGCGCTGCTGGCGGCCGACGGTGCGGTCTCGCGCGGGCACGCCCTGGTGGCCGCGCTGGGGGCCATGGCGTTCGCCGGGGCCGCCGACTCGGTGAGCGCGGTGTTCCGCACCACGATCCTGCAGTCGGCCGCGCCGGACCGGATGCGCGGCCGGCTCCAGGGCGTCTTCATCGTGGTCGTGGCGGGCGGCCCGCGGCTCGGCGAGCTCGCGGGCGGCGGCGTCGCGGTGCGCATCGGCGAGGGCTGGACGGCGGTGGCGGGCGGCCTGGCCTGCGTGGCCGCGGTGGTGGTGCTGGCCCTCCTCCAGCCGGGCTTCGTCCGGTACGACGCCCGGCACCCGACGCCCTGAGCCGCCCGGTCTCGACACCGCCCCGGTTGCCCGGCGGCGGGGAGCCGGGCGAGGCCGGCCCGCGCCTACGCTGGCGCCATGGACCCCCGACGCGTCGACTACACCGGTGACGGCCTCTCCGAGGACCAGCTCCTCGAGACCCCCTACGCGCAGGCCCGGGCCTGGGTCGACGACGCCGTCGAGCGGGCCCAGCACGAGAAGGACGTCTTCGAGCCGCTCGCGGTCTCGGTGGCCACGGTCGACGACGACGGCACGCCCAACGTCCGCACGGTGCTGATGCGCTTCCTCGACGAACGCGGCCCGGGCTTCGTCACCGCCCTCACCTCGGCCAAGGGGCGCGAGATCTCCGCCACCCCGCGGATGGCGCTGGCTCTCACCTGGCCCTCGATGTACCGCGCGATCCGGTTCCGCGGCACGGCGGTCGAGGTCGACCGGGCCGAGGTGATGGAGTACTGGAACTCCCGTCCGTGGGCCTCGCGGATCTCGGCGTGGGCCTCGCAGCAGTCCGACCCGGTGGCCTCGCGGGCCGCGCTCGAGGAGGCGTACGCCCGACGGGCCGCGCAGTTCCCCGACACCGGCAGCGACGACGACGTGCCGGTGCCCGACTTCTGGGGCGGCTTCCGCGTCGTGCCCGACGAGGTCGAGTTCTGGGCCGGGCGCCGCAACCGGCTGCACGACCGCCTGGTCTTCCGGCGGGTGGGCGACGGTGACCTGGCCGACGCCGCGTCGTGGGAGGTCCTGCGCCGCCAGCCCTGAGCGCCCGCAGGTCGCTCCCCGCCGGTCAGCCGGTGCGGTGGACCTTGTGCGGTGCCGCCTGGGCCCGCGGCTTGATGACCAGGAGGTCGACGTTGACGTGCGCCGGCCGGGTGGCCATCCACACGACCGCCTCGGCGACGTCGTCGGCGACCAGAGGCCCCGGCACGCCGTCGTAGACCTTGTCGGCGCGCTCCTGGTCGCCGCCGAAGCGGGTCAGCGAGAACTCCTCGGTGTGCACCATCCCGGGCGCGATCTCGGTGACCCGCACCGGCTGGTCGAACAGCTCCAGGCGCAGGGTCTCGGTCATGACGTGCACGCCGTGCTTGGCCACCGTGTAGCCGCCGCCGCCCTCGTAGGCGAGCAGCCCCGCGATGGAGCCGACGTTGACGATGATGCCGTCGCCGCCCGATGCGACCAGCGCCGGCAGCAGCGCCTTGGTCACCCGCAGCGTGCCGAGCACGTTGGTGGCGTACATCTGCTGCCAGAGGTCGACGTCGGCCTGGGCCACCGGCTCGAGGCCGAGGGCGCCGCCGGCGTTGTTGACCAGGACGGCCACGCTCGGCCCGGCCACCTCGGCCAGGCGGGCCACGTCGGCGTCGGCGGTGACGTCGCAGGCGACGGCCACCCCGTCGATCGCGGCCGCCAGCGCCTCGACCCGTTCGGCCCGACGGGCGGCGCACACGACCCGGAAGCCGTGGCGGGCGAGGAGGCGGGCGGTGGCCTCGCCGATGCCGCTGCTGGCGCCGGTGACGACGGCGGTGGGGCGGATGGCGTCGGGGGTGGGGCTGTGGCTCATCGGGGAGTCCTCACGAGGTGGCGGGGCGGGCGGGGTCGAGGGCGACCCAGGTCGACTCGGCGCGGCCGAGCAGGGTGCCGTCGGGGGCGTGCAGGGTGGTGGCCGACCAGTGCCGCCGGCCCTGCGCCCCACGCTGCCAGGCGGTGACGACGGTGGTCTCGCCGGGGTCGGGGCACCGCCACACCCGGCCGGTGACCGTGCCGAGCACCATCGGCCGGCCGGCGGCGCCCGCGGCCCACCCGCCGGGGCAGTCGAGTGCGGCCCAGACCGTGGGGACGGCCACGTCGGCCGGTGCCACCCAGGTGGTGGCGTACCGGCCGGTGCCGTCCCCGAGCGGGCCGGGCCGCAGCCCGAGACCGTCGTCGTGGTGGGTGCCACACCCGTAGCACTCGGGGGCCGGATGCTCCCGCAGCCCCTCGAAGCGGGCCTCGGCGGCGCGGGCCTCCTCGAGGCCGGCGGGGTGGGGGACCGGCTCGTCGAGCTCGGGGACGGCGGTGCCGGAGGCGACCAGGGTGTCACCGTCGAGCAGCCGCAGCACGGCGGTGCCGCTGAGCGGGTCGGGGTGGTCGCCGACCAGGGCGAGCGGTCGGCCCAAGGGGGGCGGGGCCGACAGTCGTACGGAGACGGCCGGGAGTGCGGCCGAGGTGCGTACGTGGGCGGCCAGGGCACCAGCCACCCAGCCGCCGTTGCCGGACCCCGAGGGGCCGCGGTACCGGGCGGGGACGGTCAGCTCCATCGCGACAACCTACCGACGGGCCGGTCGCTGCCGGGGTGTTGCGTGCGTCACGCCCGCGTGCAACTATCTTGACGTCAAGATATCTGGGAGGGGGAGGTGGATGGGCGAGCCGAGCGGCGCCGACGGCTTCTCGCTGCGCCGCATCGCCGTCCCGGCGTTCGGCCCCACCGCCCTCTGGTCGGTGGGTCTCGGCGCGACGATGCCGGTCGTCGCCCTCAGCGCCCGCGCCCTCGGGGCCTCGGTGGCCGTCGCCGCCCTGTTCGTGGGCATCAACACCGTGTCCGAGCTGCTGTCCGCGGTGCCGTCGGGCGTCCTGGTCGAACGGATGGGGGAGCGGCGCGCCCTCGTCCTCGCCGGGGTCGCCGACGCCGCGGCCGCCGCGCTCGCGATGGTGGCGCCGTCGCTGTGGGTCCTCGCGGTCGCGGTGGCGCTGTCGGGCCCCACCGGGGCGGTCTTCCTGCTGGCGCGGCAGTCGTACCTGACGGCCGCCGCGCCCGAGTCGATGCGGGCCCGTGCGATGTCGACCCTCGGCGGTGTGGGGCGGGTGGGGATGTTCGTGGGGCCGTTCCTCGCCGCTCCGGTGGTCGGGGTGTGGGGGCCGCAGGCGGCCTTCGGCATCGCGGTGGTCGCGGGGCTGGCGGCGGCCGCCCTGGCCTGGTCGTCACCCGACCTCGGCGTGCACCGCGGGAAGGGCTCCGACGGCGCCCCCGCGGCACCCATCCCGGTCCGCGAGGTGGTGCGCCGGAACCGGGCCGTCCTGCTCACCGTCGGGGTGGGCGTCCTGGCCATCGGTCTGGCCCGGTCGTCGCGGGTGGTGGTGGTGCCGCTCTGGGCGGAGCACGTCGGTCTCTCGGCCGCACAGACCGCTCTCGTCTTCGGCGCCGCGGGCCTGGTCGAGGTGCTCCTGTTCTACCCGGCGGGCTCGATCATGGACCGCCGGGGGCGGGTCTGGGTGGCCCTGCCGGTGACCGTGCTCCTGGGCCTCGGGCTGGTGGTCCTGCCGCTGACGTCGACCCTGGTCGCCGTCGGGGCGGTGGCCGTGGTGATGGGCGTGGGCAACGGCCTGGGCTCGGGCATCGTGATGACGCTCGGGGCCGACGCCGCCCCGGTCGAGGGCCGCGCCCCGTTCCTCGGCGTCTGGCGCCTGCTGTCGTTGCTCGGGCACAACGGGGCGGCCCTCGTGGTGGGGGCCCTGACCGCGGTCGTGTCGCTCGGCGCGGCCAGCGTGGTCGTGGGCGTGCTGACCCTGGCGGGAGGCGCCTGGTTGCTGCGCTGGCTGCCCCGCCACGACCCCCGGCGACGGCCGTCCGGCGGGAGGGCCCCCGGTTAGGCTGACCTTCGTGACCGACCTCATCGACACCACGGAGATGTACCTCCGCACCATCTTCGAGCTCGAGGAGGAGGGCATCACCCCGCTGCGTGCCCGCATCGCGGAGCGGCTGAACCACTCCGGGCCCACCGTGTCGCAGACCGTCGCCCGGATGGAGCGCGACGGCCTGCTCGCCGTGGCCGGCGACCGCCACCTCGAGCTCAGCGACGAGGGGCGCCGCCTGGCCACCCGCGTCATGCGCAAGCACCGCATCGCCGAGCGCCTGCTGGTCGACGTCATCGGGCTCGAGTGGGAGTTCGTCCACGACGAGGCCTGCCGCTGGGAGCACGTGATGAGCGACCGCGTCGAGCGCAAGATCCTCGCGATCCTCCCCGACCACCTCGAGTCGCCCTACGGCAACCCGATCCCGGGGCTCGACGAGCTCGGCGAGGTCGGCGACGTCGTCGACTTCCGCCTGGGCCTCAGCACCCTCGACGTCGTGGCCGTGCCCGAGGGCGTCAGCGTCATCGTGCGTCGCATCGGCGAACCGGTGCAGGTCGACTCCGAGGCGCTGGGGCTGCTCACCTCGGCGGGGCTGCACCCCGGCGAGCCGGCCCGGGTCCGCCTCGACGGCACCCGCGTCGTGGTCAGCCGCGAGGGCGCCGACGAGGCCACCGGCGTCTCGCTGCCGCGCGACATCGCGGCCCACGTCTTCGTCGCCGTCATCTGACCGGCACGGCCACGTCCGGCCGTGGGGCCCGGGCGGTGCGTGTTACCGAAACGTGACATCGCCGGACGCGTGACGTAGCGTAGCCGCGGAAAGCTCCCGCCCCGGAAGAGATCCTCTGTGTCCTCACATCGTCCCCCCGGCCGTCGTCGTGCGCCCGGACGTGTCCGCCGTCTGCCCGACGGCTTCCCCCGTACCGGCGCCTCCTGGGCGCTGAAGTCGGTGGCGAGCCTCGGTGTCATCGGTGGTGCGGCCGTCGCCCTCGCGGTCCCCGCCGAGCAGGCTGACGCGCAGGCCGACGGCGCCCGTGCCGCCGCGCCCGCCGCCATGGTGCTGGCGCAGCGGGCCGCGCCGCAGGCCGCGTCCCGCTCCCTCACCCGCAGTGCCCCGGCCCCTGCCGTGTCCGCCCCCACCGGCGCCGCCCCGCAGCTGCCCGACGCCGTCGGCATCGCCGGCGTGAAGGCCGTGGCCAAGCCCAAGCCCAAGCCCGAGCCCGCGCCGTCGTCCCCCGCCGGCGCGCAGTCGGCGGCCTCCGCCGCGGTGGGCTCCTGGTCGGGCACCATCACGGCCCGCTGCTCGAACATCGGGCTCATCCCCAACGCGCAGCGGCTCTGCTCCGCGGTCGACGTCACCTTCGGCCCGCCCACCATCGGGGGCCGCCGCGCCAGCAACGACGAGCACGGCACCGGCCAGGCGACCGACATCATGATCGCCAACGCGGCGCAGGGCGACGCCATCGCCGCGTGGGTCCAGGCCCACGTGAGCGAGTTCAACGTCAAGTACCTCATCTGGCAGCAGCGCTACTGGGCGCCGGGCGAGGGCTGGCGCCTGATGGAGGACCGCGGCTCACCCACCGCCAACCACATGGACCACGTGCACGTGACCATGAACTTCTGACCGTCCTGCACGGCCGACCCGGGCCCCGACCACCTCGTGTGGGCGGGGCCCGAGTCTTCTCAGAGCAACCTGAGAGACCTCTCGTGATCGTTTTGTGACCAACCCGGGTGGTGATGTTAGGTTCGCTGAGCCCGACCGACACCGGACGTCGGGCCCCGCAGATGGGACCGCCGAGTCCTGCCCCCATCCACGGGTCCTCGCGCACCACACCGCTTGGCAGGAGCGGGGGAACCACCTTCGGAGCCACTCTCACGCCTGGCTCCTCGGGGTGAAGCCGACCGGTCCTTCGGGGCCGCCGGCCGGGCAACCTCTGCCCGAACCCGACAGCTCACCCCGTAGGCACAGAGAGGTCCATCGTGTCCGAGCCCACCCGCTCCGGACGGCATCGCTCTGCCGTCCAGTACAGCCCCGTCGCGGAGCTGTCCTCCATCGTCCGTACCGCCGGTGAGACCGGCGCCCGCGCCACGGCCGTGCTGGCCGCCTCCGGTGGCCTGGTCGCCACCTTCGCGCTCCCGGCCCACGCCTCCGTCGGCTTCGAGACCTCGGCCCGTGCCGGCGCCCCGGCCGCCGGGTCCACCACCCTGTCGTCCTCCCCGCGGGCGCTCGCGGCGGCTCCGGCCGTCGTCGCCCCGCAGCCGGCCGCTCCGCTGCCCACCGAGGTCGTCGGCATCTCCGGGGTCCGCGCCGTGGCCAAGCCGAAGCCCAAGCCCAGGCCCAAGCCGGTCGTCGCCGTCGCCGTCGCCGACCGCGCGCAGTCGCAGACCGCCAGCCGGTCCACGACCCGCCGGGTCCTCAGCTCGATGCCGCAGTCCTCGAGCGCGATCGTCAACATCGCCCGCGGCCTCCTCGGCATCCCGTACGTCTACGGCGGCAGCAGCCCCAGCGGCTTCGACTGCTCGGGCTTCACCTCCTACGTCTTCCGGCAGGCGGGCATCTCCATCCCCCGCACCGCCTCGGCGCAGCAGTCGGCGGCCACCCCGGTCAGCAACCCGCAGCCCGGCGACCTCGTGTTCTTCGGCTCCCCGGCCTGGCACGTGGGCATCTACACCGGCAACGGGATGATGATCGACGCGGGCAAGCCCGGCGAGGTCACCCAGGAGCGCGCCATCTTCTCCGGCGTCAGCGGGTACGGCCGCTTCTGAGCCGCCCACCCCTGCACCGCCCGCAGCGCCCCGGACCCTCGGTCCGGGGCGCTGCGCGTCGCACGGCGGGGACGGGCGTCCCGGCGGTTCGGCTGTTCGGCCGATGGCCGCGCACTGACCGGCTCGAATCGGTCACCCCGGCTCGCGCGGAGGCGCGATGACGGGGAGCATGGAGGTGCACTGCAGGGGATCCCCACCACGGATCCAGGGACACGCACCACATGATCACGAGGACGGCTCTGTTCGTCGTCGCCTTCACGGCCTCGGTCGTGGTCGGGCGCGCGACGATCCTGCCCGAGACCGGCCTGGCGCTCTTCTGGCCGCCGGCCGGCGTCGCCGTGCTCTGGGGCCTGTACGCCGCCTCGCGCCGTGAGGTGAACATCGCCACCGGCTTCGTCTTCCTGGTGGCGGCCGTCGGCAACGGCTGGACCGGGATGCCGGTCACCACCGCCTTCTTCCTGGGCCTGGCCAACGCCGTGTTCGTCGTCGCGGTCCGCGCCGTGATGGTGGGTGACCCCGCCCGGCGCTGGTGGCACGACCTGCGCCCGGCCGCGCTGAGCAGCCTCACCGACATCTACCGCTTCCTGGCCGCGAGCGCCGTCGCGGTGACCCTCAGCACCATCCTCGGGATGACCGGGCTCGCGCTCTCGACCACGGACGTGACGTGGGAGACCACCCTGAGCTGGGTCGTGCGCAACGGGGCCGCGGTCGTCGTGATCTCCGCGCCGGGCCTGGCGGTGCGCGGCACCGCCCTGCGCAGCAGCGGTCGCGCGCTGCTCCGGGCCGCACCGCTCTTCGCGTTCACGGTGGCCCTGCTCTGGGTCGTCTTCGGGCCGGGTCGCACCCTCCCGCTCAGCTTCCTGCCGCTCGCGCTGCTGTTCTGGGCCGGGCTCCGGCTCCCCCTGCCCCTGGCCGCGGCCGAGGGGGTGCTGGGTGCCTTCACCACCCTGTACCTGGTGCGCGGCTTCGGCGGCGGCCAGTTCGGCACCATCGACGACCCGCTGGCCTTCGCCGTGACGCTGCAGTCCTACATGCTGCTGGCGGTGGGTCTGCCCGTGGTCGTGGCGACCGTGCAGCGCGAGCGCGACGGGCTGCTGGGCGAGCTGGCCCGGGCGGCCCGGTACTCCGGCACCCAGGCCGACGACCTGCGCGTCATCACCGAGACCATCCCCGACGCCGTCGTCGTCATCGACCGCGCCGGCGCCGTCCTGCTGCACAACGACGCGGCCGGGCAGTGGCTGGGTGACGGCGAGAGCTTCTTCGAGCCGACCACCTTCGTGGCGCGCCGCCCCGACGGCAGCGTCATGCCCGACGACGAACAGCCCTCGGTGCGGGCGCTCGCGGGCGAGAACGTGCGGGGTTCGCTCGTCCTCAGCGAGGACCGGTACTCCGGCGAGCACCGGCTCGTCGCCATCGACGCCGTGCCGATGCACGGGGGCGACGGCCCGGTCGACCGGGTCCTGCTGGTCTTCCACGACGTCTCCGACGAGCAGGCGCGCCTGCACGCCCTGGAGGCCGAGCGCCAGCGCACCGAGCGGCTCATCTCCGATGCCCCCCACGGGGTCGCGGTCCTCGACCTCAGGGGCCGGGTCCTGCAGGTCAACGACTCGCTGGCGGCGCTGGCCGGCCGCACCGTCGAGGACGTCGTCGGCATGGACTTCGGCGACCTCTCGCCGACCCACCGCGACAAGATGTCGGTCTACCTCCAGCGGGCCGTGGCCTTCCCCGGCGAGCTGCTCGTGGGCGACTGGACCATCGAGAGCCTCGACGGCACCGACGCCCACGTGTCGCTCACCAGCCGGGTGCTGTCGAGCCCCGACGAGGACGACGAGGTCATCCTCGTCAACGTCGTCGACTTCTCGGAGCGCCGGCGCTACGAGGAACGCCTGACCTACCTCGCCGACCACGACGCCCTGACCGCGATGCCGAACCGCCGCCGCTTCGACGAGACCCTCGAGGAGCACCTGCGGCTGTGCGCCCGCCGCGGCCCCAGCGGCGCGCTGCTGCTGCTCGACCTCGACAACTTCAAGGAGGTCAACGACACGATGGGCCACACGGCCGGCGACGAGCTGATCGTGTCGATCTCGACCGTCGTGCGGGACTCCCTCCGCGGGGGCGACCTCGTGGCCCGGCTCGGCGGCGACGAGTTCGCCGTGCTGCTGCCGGACGCGGACCAGGCCGGGGCCGAAGCCGTGGCGCGGATGCTGGTCGAGCGGGTGCGCGCGCACTGCCAGTCGCTCGACGGGGCCAAGCGCCGCGTCACCGTGAGCGTCGGGGCCGTGACCTTCGCCGCCGCCGCCCAGCAGGCCGTCGACCCGCTGGCCCTCGCCGACATGCTGCTGTACGACGCCAAGGAGGCGGGCCGCAACCAGCACGCGGTCCTCGACCCCTCGGGCACCGAGCAGCCGCGCTCCGGCGCCCGCCTGGAGTGGATGGCGCGCATCGAGTCAGCGATCGAGAACGACGCCTTCGAGCTGTACCTGCAGCCCATCCTCGACGTGCGCTCGAACCGCATCGTGGCCGCCGAGGCCCTGCTGCGCCTGGTCGACCGCGAGGGCCAGCCCGTGAGCCCCGGCCGCTTCGTGCACGTGGCCGAGCGGGCCGGTCTGGCCCCGGAGCTCGACAAGTGGGTCATCCGCCACGCCGTGGCCACCCTGTCGCGGCTGCACGAGTACGCCCCCGAGCTGGTGCTCGAGGTCAACCTCTCGGGGCACTCGATCGGTGACGAGTCGGTCGAGCGCGAGTTCGTCGAGGCGTTGCACCGGCACGGCGTCGCACCCCACAAGTTCGTCGTCGAGGCCACCGAGACCGCGGCGGTGGCCGACGTGCCCGCCGCGCGCGCCTTCAGCCAGCGCCTCGGCGCGATGGGGACCCGCGTCGCCATCGACGACTTCGGGGCCGGCTTCGGCTCCTTCTACTACCTCAAGCACCTGCCGTTCGACATCGTCAAGATCGACGGCGAGTTCGTGGCCGGGGCGCACACCTCGGCGGTCGACCGGGCCATCCTGCGCTCGATCGTCGGCGTCGCCCGCAACCTCGGCAAGGAGACCGTCGCCGAGTTCGTGGCCGAGGCCGCCGTCCTCGACGTCGTGCGCGAGCTCGGCGTCGACTACGCCCAGGGGTACTACATCGGTGAGCCGGTGCCGTTCGACACCTTCGTGTCGCGCCACCTCGACGGCGGCACCTCGAGCTGGACCACGTCGGGATCACTCGCAGCGGACAGCCCGTCCGCCCTGCTGGTCGGAGGAGACCTCGCATGAAGAACAAGCGTCGGCTCGAGCGGGGGGTCGGTGTCGTCGTCCTGGGGATGGCGCTCGGGGCCGCCCTGATGTTGTGGTTCGGGCTCAGCCTGAGCGACCCCGACTCCCTGCGGCGGCCCAAGGAGGGTCTGGTCTTCGGTCTCTGGAGCGTCCTGTACGACACCCAGGCGCCCTCGACGCGGCTCATCCTCGTCGCGGTGGCCATCGCGCTGCTGCTGGCGGCCGGGGTCGCCGGGGTCGAGCGCCGCATCGCCACCCGCTACCGCCGCTCCGACGACGTCCGTGCGACGCCGCTGGCCCCCAAGCCGGTGATGGCCCGCACCGCCGGTGTCTTCCACGGCGAGGTGACCGTCACCGTCCTCATCCCCGCGCACAACGAGGCCGACCGCATCGCCGCGACCATCCGCTCGCTGCTCGAGCAGCACGACCGCCCCGACCGCGTCATCGTCGTCGCCGACAACTGCACCGACGGCACCGAGGAGATCGCGGAGCGGATGGGCGTCGAGGTCCTGCGCAGCACCGACAACGTCCACAAGAAGGCCGGCGCGCTGAACCAGGCCCTCAAGCGGCTCCTGCCCGGCCTGGGCGAGAACGACTGCGTCATGGTGATGGACGCCGACACCGTGCTCGACCAGGGCTACCTCAGCGTGGTAAGGGCCCGGATGACCAGTGACCGCGCGCTGATGGCCGTCGGCGGCCTCTTCTACGGGGAGGAGGGCGGCGGCCTGCTGGGCCAGCTGCAGCGCAACGAGTACACGCGCTACAGCCGCGAGATCCGCCGCCGTCGTGGCCGGCTCTTCGTCCTCACCGGCACGGCGTCGGTCTTCCGTTCCGGCGCCCTGCGCGAGGTCGCCGAGCAGCGCGGCCGCGCCCTGCCGGGCCAGCGCGGCGACGTCTACGACACCGCGGCCCTGACCGAGGACAACGAGCTCACCCTGGCCCTGAAGTCGCTGGGCGCTCTGATGATCTCGCCCCAGGAGTGCTCGGTCGTCACCGAGGTCATGCCCACCTGGGGGGCCCTGTGGGCCCAGCGCCTGCGCTGGCAGCGCGGGGCGCTCGAGAACCTCGGCTCCTACGGGCTGACCCCGCAGACCCTGCGGTACTGGGCCCAGCAGCTCGGGATCGGCTACGGCGTGGTGGCGCTCAGCTCGTACTTCGCGCTCATCGTCGTGATGAGCCTGGCCCTCGACCATGCCGTGCTCTTCCCGTTCTGGTTCGGCGTCGGCGCGGTCTTCGTCGTCGAGCGCATCGTCAGCGTGTGGCGCGGAGGCTGGCGCGCGCGCATCCTCGGCGCGCTGCTGATCCCCGAGCTGGTCTACGCCACGGTGCTCAACGTCGTGTACGTGCGGGGCGTCCTCGACATCCTCACCGGCAAGCGGGCGCAGTGGCAGCACGTGGTCAAGGCCGCCGACGGACGCGTGCTGGTCGAGAACGGGGAGCGCCGATGAGCGCCCTCGTCCCCGCCGGGATCGTCCTGCCCGAGTCGGTCCTCGCCACCCCGTGGTTCGCAGTGCTGACCGTGTTCGTCGCGATCAACACCGTGATGTACCTGGCCCTGGCCGTCGGCAAGATCCTGCCGAAGCTCTACCCGAGGGACTGGCTGCCCCGTCGCTACGCGCGCGACCGGACCCGCAGCATCCACCCGGACGCGGGGCACTGAGGGCGTGGGCGGAGGCTGACCGACCGCGCCCGCCCGGGAGGGCCTACGCTGCGGAAGCGGTCGTTCAGCGAGGAGCGAGGAGCACAGCCATGGTCGAGGTCCAGGTCGCCGGCGGCGTCGTGAGCGGCGTGACCGAGGGCGGCGTCAGCCGTTTCCTCGGCATCCCGTACGCCGCAGCCCCGTTCGGCGAGAACCGGATGCGGCCACCCCGGCCCGTCACGCCGTGGCAGGGGGTCCGTGACGCGACGGCGTACGGCCCGACCGTCCCCAAGGGCGACTACCCACCGCAGTACCAGAAGCTCTTCCCCGAGCAGGTCATCCCCGGTGAGGAGTGCCTGAACCTCAACGTGTGGGCCCCCGCGGAGACCGCCGGCGCCGCCCGCCCGGTCCTGGTGTGGGTCCACGGCGGCTCGTTCATGAACGGGTCGGGTTCGGTGCTCGCGTACGACGGGTCGGCGTTCGCGCGCGACGGTGTCGTGTGCGTGACCATCAACTACCGGCTCGCCGCCGACGGCTTCCTCTTCACCGAGGGCGACGCCGAGCAGGGCCTGGCGAACATCGGGCTCCAGGACCAGGTCGCGGCCCTGGCCTGGGTGCGCGACAACATCGCGGCGTTCGGCGGCGACCCGGGGCGGGTCACCGTCGCGGGGGAGTCCGCCGGGGCGATGAGCGTGACGACCCTGCTGGCGATGCCGAGCGCGCGCGGCCTCTTCCAGCAGGCCATCACGCAGTCGGGGGCGGCCGCGCACACCCTCACCCCCGAGGTCGCCGCGACCGTCGGGCGCACCCTCGCCGCGTCGCTGGGCGTCGAGCCGACCCGGGAGGCGCTCTCCCGGGTCGAGATCCCCCGCCTGACCCGGGCTGCCGCCGACCTCGTGGTCGAGGTGCAGACCAGGCCCGACCCGGCGACGTGGGGGGCCCTGGCCCTCAGCCTGCTCCCCTTCGCCCCGGTGGCCGACGGCACGGTCCTGCCCGAGCACCCGCTGGCGGCCTTCGCCGGCGGCGCCTCGTCCGAGGTGCGGGTCCTCGTGGGCTCGAACCGGCAGGAGTCCCGTCTCTTCCTGGTCGCCCCCGGCGCCATCGACCACGTCGACGAGCCGACCCTCCAGGGGGGCGCGGCCGCCTACGGTCTGGGCCCCGAGGGGTTGCAGACCTACCGCGACCACCACGAGGGCGAGTCGCCCGGCGACGTGATGGCCGCCGTCGTCACCGACTGGTTCTTCGCCGTCCCGGCCATCCGGCACGCCGAGGCCCGCGAGGACGGGGGCGGCACGACCTGGGCCTACCGGTTCGACCACCCGTCCCCGGAGGCGAACCACCGCCTCGGGGCCGTGCACGCGGTGGAGATCCCGTACGTGTTCGACACCATCGGCCTCGCCCAGAACGAGCCGCTGATCGGCCCCGACCCCGACCCGGCGGTAGCGGCGACGGCGCACCGCGTGTGGGTCGACTTCGTGACCAGCGGCGACCCCGGCTGGCCCCCGTACACCCGCGGGGCGCGCACCACCGGCATCATCACCGACGTCGTCACCGTCACCGACGACCCGGACGGCGACGAGCGAGCCCTCTGGGACGGCATCCGGTAGAAGCCCACGGCGACATGCAGGAGCTGGTAGGACGGCTGAGCGCCCTCGACCCGGAGTCCGGCGAGGGGCTCAAGGTCATCGGGTACTTCGACACGCTGATCGCGGCGTCGGCCGGTGCGGACGCGGTGCTGCGGGGCGCCGCGGTGCTCACCGGCGCGGTCGCGGGCGCCTCGTGGCCGGGGGGCGGGCTGCGGGTCGCCCCCGACGGCCGGCGCCTCGACCCGCGCCCCGACCTCGTCGCCGAGCCCGGCTGGCCGGCCCGCCCCGCGGCCGACGCGCACGTGTGGGTCGAGCGTCAGGGCCCCGCCCATGCGAACGACGCCCTCGTGGTCGAGCGGTGCGCCCTCGCCCTGTCCCTGGTGCGCCATCGCCACCACGAGCGCACGCTGTCACCCGTCGCCGTGCTCGTGGACGGCGAGCGCCCGGCGGCCGAGCGTGAGGCCATGGCCGTGCGGCGGCGGTTGGGCGCGCGGGTGCGGGTCGTCGCCCATCCGGCGGAGCGGGCCGTCGCGGGGTCCTCGGTCGTGCTGGCCACCGAGCACGGCCCGGTGCGCGCCGCCGTGGTCGGCCCCGGCGACCCCCCGGGGGACCTGAGCGGCCCGGTGGGGCGGGGCACGTGGGGCGGGGTGCTGCACCTGCCGCGGTCCTGGGCCGAGGCGCAGCTGGCCCTGCGCGTGGGCCGCGCACGGGGCGGGGCGGTCGACGCCGAGGAGCTGGGCGCCCTTCTGGAGGCGGCCGACGCGCTCGACCGCCGGGCCACCCCGCATCCGGACGTCGACGCCCTGCACCGCCTCGACCCCCGCTCGCTCGAGGTGCTCGACGCCGTCGTCGAGTCCGACAGCCTGCGGCAGGCCGCCGCCACCCTGGGGATGCACCACTCGAGCCTGGCGTCGCGACGGGGGCGGCTGGCCGAGGAGCTCGGGTACGACCCGGGGGGTCCGCTCGGCGGCGCCCGCTACCGGGTGGCGCGGGTCGCGCACCTGCTGCGCGTGGGGACGCCCGCGCCTCCCACCGGCTAGCCGCGGGCCGGCACCGCGCGAATGGCGGATGCCCTCGCCCGGATCGGCCCCGTCTGGCGGGTGCGGTGGGCGGTCGGCGTCGCGGACGATGGACGCACGCGTCACACCGTGGTGACGCAGGACGAAGGAGACCGCCGATGGCCACGACCGTGCCCCGCCCACCGTTCGACCCCGAGCTCGAGGCCGTGCTCGTCGCCCTGGCCGACGTGCTGCCGAGCAGCCTGACCCCCGACATGATCCCGGCCCTGCGCCAGCCCCTCCCCATCGACGTCCCGGTCGACGAGGTGCTCGCGGAGGCGGGGGTGCGCCGCACCGACCACACGATCCCCGGGCACCAGGGCGACGAGATCGAGGTCACCGTGCTGGAGGCGGAGGGGCGTACGGGGCCGTCCCCGGTCGTGTTCCACACCCATGGCGGCGGGATGATCATCGGCGACCGGTTCACCGGGCTGCCGCAGTTCCTGCCGTGGATCACCGAGCTCGGCGCCGTCGTCGTGACGGTCGAGTACCGCCTCGCGCCCGAGTACCCCGACCCCTTCCCGGTGGAGGACTGCTACGCCGGCTTGGTGTGGACCGCCGACCACGCGGACGAGCTCGGCCTGGACCTCGGGCGGCTGCTCATCGCCGGCGCCAGCGCCGGTGGCGGCCTCGCCGCCGGCACCGCGCTGCTCGCCCGCGACCGTGGGGGGCCGGAGCTGGTGGGCCAGCTGTTGATCTACCCGATGCTCGACGACCGCGACGCGACGGTGTCGACCGCGCAGATCGACGGCGTCGGCGTCTGGGACCGGACGAGCAACATCACGGGATGGTCGGCGCTGCTGGGCGACCGGCGGGGGACCGACGACGTCTCGGTCTACGCGGCCCCGGCGCGGGCCACCGACCTCTCGGGGCTCCCGCCCGCGTACATCGACTGCGCCACCGCCGAGGTGTTCCGTGACGAGGACGTGGCGTACGCGACCGCCCTGTGGCACGCCGGCGTGCAGGCCGACCTGCACGTGTGGCCCGGCGGCTTCCACGGCTTCGACCTGATGGCGCCGCACACGGCCGTGGCCCAAGCCATGACCGCGACGCGCAACGCCTGGGTGGCCAAGACCCTCGCCGGCTGAGGTCCGGCGCGGTGGGTCCCCAGCCAGTCCGACGGGCCTACCGCGCCGCGGCCCGGCCTCAGCCGCGGCCCATCGCGTAGAACTCGGGGTTGGGCCGCATCTCGGTGACGTTGGCCATCCGGTTCGACAGGCCGAAGAACGCGGCGATGGCGGCGATGTCCCAGGCGTCCTCGGCGGTGAAGCCGTGCGCGGCCAGCGCCTCGTGGTCGCTGTCGTCGATGGTGTGCGAGGCCGCGGTGACCTTGAGCGCGAAGTCCAGCATGGCGTGCTGGCGCGGGGTGATGTCGGCCGTGCGGTGGTTGACCGCCACCTGGTCGGCGACCAAGGGGTCCTTGGCGCGGATCCGCAGGATGGCGCCGTGCGCGACCACGCAGTAGAGGCAGTGGTTGTGGCTCGAGGTGGCCACCACGACCATCTCGCGCTCGGCCTTGCTCAGCGTGCCCGGGCCCTCCATGAGCGCGTCGTGGTAGGCGAAGAACGCGCGGAACTCGTCGGGGCGGCGGGCCAGGACGAGGAACACCGACGGGACGAACCCGGACTTCTCCTGCACCGCCAGGATGCGGTCGCGGATGTCGTCGGGCACCTCCGTGAGGTCGGCCAGGGGGTAGCGGGTGGCTGCGCTGATGCCGGTCATGGTGTCGTCGCCCTTCTCGCGGTCGTGCCGGGCTCCCGAGTATCGCCGAGGGGGCGGGTGTGCGGGCCGGGGTGAGCGGGTCCTCGACCCCAGGGTCACGTCAGCCGATGAGGTGCTCGATCGCCAGCTGCTGCAGCCGCACGAACCCGAAGTCGCGCTCGCCGGCCTTCTCGGGGTCGAAGCCGTCGTCGGCGGCGAGGAAGTCCTCGACGGACTCGCCGGCGTCCAGGGTCGGGCGCGCGAGGTCGAGCACGCCGGCGTACTCCATCGCCTCCTGGACCCGGGGGTCCGCGCGGAAGGCCCGGGCCTTGTCGGCGAGCAGGAGGTAGGTCGACATGCAGGCCTTGGCCGACTCCCACACGCCGTCCAGGTGCTCGGTGCGCGAGGGCTTGTAGTCGAAGTGGCGCGGGCCGTCGTAGCGCGGGCCGTCGGGGTGGCCCGGGAACCCGTTCTCGATGAGGTCGACGGTGAAGAAGGCCGAGGTCAGGTCGCCGTGGCCGAAGACGAGGTCCTGGTCGTACTTCAGGCCGCGCTGGCCGTTGAGGTCGATGTGGAACAGCTTGCCGCTCCACAGCGCCTGGCCGAGGCCGTGGGTGTAGTTGAGGTTGGCCATCTGCTCGTGGCCGGTCTCGGGGTTCAGGCCCACGATGTCGCCGTGCTCGAGCTCGGCGATCAGGGCCAGCGCGTGCCCGGCGGTGGGCAGGAAGATGTCGCCGCGCGGCTCGTTCGGCTTGGGCTCCAGCGCGATGCGCAGGTCGTGGCCCTGGGCCTTGATGTAGCCGGCGACGGTGTCGAGACCCTCCTTGTAGCGCTCCATCGCCGAGTAGACGTCCTTGGACCCGTCGTACTCGCTCCCCTCGCGCCCGCCCCACATGACGAACGTCGTCGCGCCCAGCTCGGCGGCGAGGTCGACCGCGTGCAGCACCTTGCGCAGGCCGAAGCGCCGCACCCCCCGGTCGTTGCTCGTGAGGCCGCCGTCCTTGAAGACGGGGTGGCTGAAGGTGTTGGTGGTGACCATCTCGATGACCAGCCCCGCGGCGTCGGTCGCCTGCCGGAAGCGCGAGACGATGCGCTCCTTGGTCGCGGCGTCGGCGTCGAAGGGGAAGACGTCGTTGTCGTGGAAGGTCACGCCCCAGGCCCCGAGCTCGGCGAGCTTCTCGGCGTACTCCCACGGGTCCAGGGCGGGGCGGGTGGGCCCGCCGAACGGGTCCGTCCCCGTCCAGCCCACGGTCCACAGGCCGAACGAGAACTTGTCCTCGGGGGTGGGGCGTCGCACCACGGTGTGCTCCTTCGTCGTATTTGTTGTGTGACAAAACATAATCACCGGAGTCGGCTATCGTCAACCCCGTGTCGTCGGCCCCCCCGCCCCCGGCCCGCTGGCCCGGGAGGCCGGCGGGGGGCGCGTCGCGGGCCACCCAGTCCTCGGTGCGCGAGGCGAACCTCGCGCTGGTGGCCGCCACCGTGTGCGCCTCGGCGGAGCCGGTGTCGAGGGCCGAGGTGGCCGGCCGCACCGCGATGACGCGGTCCACCGTCTCCCGTCTGGTCGACGAGCTGGTCGGGGGCGGGGTCCTGGACGAGCTCGAGCCGGGGACGACCACCGGGCGCGGACGCCCGGCCACGCCCCTCACGCCGGGGGCGCGGGTCGCGGCCCTGGGGCTCCAGGTCGACGCAGGGTTCCTCGCGGCCCGGGTCCTCGACCTGCGCGGGCGCGCGGTGGCCGAGCGGGTGGCCCCGGGCTCCTTCGTCGGGTCCGAGCCCGCGGGCACGCTCGCCCGTCTGCGCCGGCTGGCCGAGGAGGTGGTCGCCGACGTCCCGCCCGGGGTACGGCTGGCCGGCGCCGGGCTGGCGTTGCCGGGACTGGTCTCGCCGGCGGGGACCGAGCTGCTGCTGGCGCCCAACCTGGGGTGGAGCGACCTGGGCGTCGCCGACCTCCCCGTCGTGGCCGGGATGGTGCCGCGGCTCGGCAACGAGGCCGACCTCGCGGCCCGGACCGTCGCGCAGGTCGCACCGGGCCGGCCCGGGCACCTGACCGACTTCGTCTACCTCTCCGGGGAGGTGGGCATCGGTGGCTCGGTCGTACTCGGGGGCGCCGGCATGCCGGGCCGGCACGGGTGGGCCGGCGAGATCGGTCACGTCACCGTCGACCCGGCCGGGCCGCCGTGTCCCTGCGGGTCCACCGGCTGTCTGGAGCGGTACGTGGGGCGTGAGGCCCTGCTGTCGGCGGCCGGGCTGCCGCCCACGGCCACGGGCCGCGACCTCGCCGACGCCGCGCGCGCGGGGGACCCCACGACGCTCGCGGCGCTGCGCCGGGCGGCCTGGGCCCTGGGTGTCGTGCTGGCCGGGGTGGTCAACGTCCTCGACATCCCGGCCGTCGTGGTGGGCGGCCTCCTGGCCGAGGTCGGCGACCTGCTGCGCCCCGAGCTCGAAGGCCACCTGCGCACCCGTGCGCTCTCGGCCCGCTGGGTCGCCCCCGTGGTCTCCTCCGGGGGAGAGATCCCGGCGGCCGGGGCGTCCGGGGCCGCGCTGCGCGAGCTGGCGGCGGTCCTGGCCCACCCGGCCGCGTGGGTGGCGGCGGCCTCCTGACCCGAGGGTGGGCGGCCGGCCGCGGCGACACCCCCGGACCTGCTGCGAAACTGTTGCGCAACGGGCATCATGTGGGGGTGGCACGCCGGCAGAGCTCCTCCCCGTCCATGGGCGCGGTCGCGGTCGCGGCCGGCGTCTCGAAGTCGACGGTCTCGCACGTGGTCAACAAGACCCGGCCCGTGGCGCCCGAGACGGAACAGGCGGTCCTCACGGCGATGGCGCGGCTGGGGTACGTCGGCCCCGGCCACACCGGCTCCGACCCGGACGCCATGACCATCGGCATCGCCATGTCGGCCATGACCAACCCCTACTTCGGCACCGTGGTGCAGGCCATGGACCGTCGCGCCATCCTCGACGGCTACTCGCTCGTGCTGGCCGACCCCCACGACGACCCCGCCAACGAGGTCCGGGCGATGACGGACCTGCTGCGCCGGGGCGTCAGCGGCGTCATCCTGGCGCCGTCCGCCGACCCCTCGGCGGCGCTCGCCTACGCCCGTCACAACGCCGTCCCCGTGGTGCTGATCGACCGGTTGCTGCCGCTCGGCCTGGACCAGGTCGGCTCCGAGAACGTCGAGGCCACGGCCGCCCTGGTCGCCCATCTCGCGGGGCACGGGCACCGCCGGTTCTGCTTCGTCAGCCCGCGGCCCGGGCTGACGACGACCCAGGAGCGCTGGGACGGTTTCCGGCTCGGTCTCCAGCGGCACGGCTGTGCGCCGGAGGTGCCCGTCCTCGACGGCCTCGACAGCGAGCGGCTCGCGGTGCAGCTCCGCACCGCCCTGGACGGCCCCGACGCGCCCACCGCGGTCGTCTCCGGCAACAACCAGGCGACCATCGAGCTGATGAAGGCGTGCCGGCGGCTGGGGCTGAGCATCCCGGGCGACCTGGCGGTCGCGGTGTTCGACGACTTCGAGTGGGCCGACATCTTCCACCCCCGGCTGACCGCCATGGCCCAGGGGACCTCGGCGATCGGGGCCCAGTCGATCGAGCTGCTGACCCGGCGACTCAGCGACCCCGGGACCCCCGCGCGCACCGTCCGCATCGAGGCGTCCCTCGTCATCCGGGAGTCGTGCGGCTGCGACTGAGCCGTCGCAGCCGGTCGCTCCTTCACCGCGCCCGGGGCGCCCTCTCGGTCACTTGATGGCGCCCATCGACAGCCCGCGCACGAGCTGCTTCTGCGCCACCCACCCGGCCAGGATCACCGGCAGCGCGGCGATGGTCGACGCGGCCGACAGGACCGCGAGGAACTGGCCGCGCCCGTCGACGAACGAGCCGAGGAACGGCGGCGTCGTGCGGGCGGCGGAGGAGGTCAGCAGGGTCGCGAGGAAGTACTCGTTCCAGCTGAAGATGAAGGTGATGAGGGCGGCCGAGGCGACCCCGGGCAGCACGAGCGGCAGCGCGACCCGGAAGATCTCGCGGCCGAGCCCGGCACCGTCGACCCGGCAGGCCTCGATGATCTCGAAGGGCACCTCGAGGAAGAACGAGCGCATCATCCACACGGCCACCGGCAGGTTGACCCCGGCGTAGATGACCGCCAGCACGTAGACGTTGTCGAGCAGCCCGAGGGTCTTGAGGATCATGAACAGCGGCAGCACGACCGCGGCCAGGGGCATGAACCGCGTGGAGATGAAGAACGTCAGGGCGCCCTCGACGTTCTTGACCCGCCGGATCGAGAGCGCGTAGGCGGCGGGGATCGCCAGGACGACGACGATGATGGTCGCCGTGACCGAGGCGGTCACCGAGTTGATGAGGTACCCCTGCATGCCGCGGTCCATCGCGAGCCGGTAGCCCTCGGTCGAGGGGGTGAAGAAGAGCTTCGGGTGCGCCGACGACGCGACCGCCTCCGGCTTGAAACCGTTGAGGACCATCCAGAAGACCGGGAAGAAGAAGACGAGTACGAGCACCCAGGTGAGCACCGTGACGAGACCGTTCCTGGTCGCCCTGGTCATCGCGAACCTCCTGCCATGAAGACCTTGAAGAGGGTGCGCAGCGCCACCGTCGCCACGATGATCGTGAGGATCACGGTGACCACGCCGTAGGCCGCCGCCTGCCCGACGTCGAGCCCGATGAAGGCGCGCTCGTAGAGGAGGTAGGCCAGCGTCTTGGTGCCGCCGGTCCCCTTGGTGAGGATCGCGATGGGGTCGAAGACCTGCAGGATGATGACCGACCCCAGCAGCACCCCGATCTCGACGTACATCCGCAGGTGCGGCAGCGTGATCCAGGTGAAGGTGCGCCACGCCCCCGCCCCGTCGACCTGCGCGGCCTCGAGGATGCCCCGGTCCTGGCCCTGGAGGCCGGCCAGCAGGATCAGCATCATGAACGGGGTGAACTGCCAGGTCAGCACGATGACGACGCTGGCCAGGGGGTGGTCGGTCGACCACGCGACGACCGGCAGGTGCAGGGTCCGGCTCAGCCAGTCCAGCATCCCGATGGTGGTGTCGAACATCGAGTACTTCCAGATGAGGGAGGCCGCGGCCGGCATCACCAGGAAGGGCGTGATCATCAGCGTGCGGGCGAGGGCCCGGCCGCGGAAGTCGCGGTCGAGGAGGACCGCGAACGCCAGGCCGAGGACCACCGAGAGCGCGACGGAGAAGGCGGTGATGAGCACGGTCGCCACGATCGAGGGCCCCAGGTCACCGGAGGTGAGCGCCGAGGCGTAGTTGCCCAGACCCGTGAACCCGCGGTCGTCGGGGTAGAGCAGGTTCCACCGCAGCAGCGAGAACACGATCGTCACGACGAACGGGACCTGCGTCAGCAGGACCAGGACGACGACGGCGGGGAGCAGCAGGCCGCGGGCCGACCACAGCTCCTTGGTGTTCACCCGTCGTGCCGGGGTGGCCGGGCGGGCCTGGACGGTGCGGGTCTCCTCGACGGACATGGTGGGACTCCCTGGGCGAGCGGACGGTCGACGGCGCGGTCGCGGGGGCCGGGGTCGGTCGGAGGTCCGACCCCGGCCCCGCGGGGGGCGGCACCCGGTGCTGGGCGCCCACCCCCGGCGGTGCCGCTACTTCTTGTGGGCGTCGCCGGCCTTCTGGGCGATGGCCTGGCACTTCGAGAGCGCGTCGTCCACCGAGCTCCGCCCGGCGATGTAGTCGGCGATCAGCTGGGCGCACTGGTTGCCGACGTCCTGGAACTCCGGGATGGAGACGTACTGGATGCCGACCCACGGCTGCGGGTTCAGGCCCGGCTGCTTCGGGTTGACCGAGCTCATGACGTCGAGCGTCAGCGGGGCGTAGGCGGCCGCGGCCTGCTTGTACTCCGGGATCTCGTAGGTCGAGGTCCGCGAGCCCGGCGGGACGTTGCTCCAGCCGATCTTCTGCCCGACGAGCTTGATGTAGTCCTTGCTGGTCGCCCACTTCACGAAGTCGATCGCGGCGGCCTTCTTCTTCGTCGAGGACGGGATCGCGAGGTTCCAGCTCCACAGCCAGCCGGACTGCTTGGTCTTGACCACCGGCATCGGGACGTAGCCCATCTTGCCCTTCACGGGGGAGTCGGCGGCCTCGAGCATGGACGCGGCGACCGTCGCGTCGGCCCACATCGCGGCCTTGCCCTCCTTCACCGCGGTCAGGCACTCGTTGAACGAGTACGAGACGGGGTCGGCCTCACCGGAGTCGTCGAGCAGCTGCTTGTAGAACGTCACCGCCTGCTTCCACTCCGGGGTGTTCACCGTCGCGTTCCAGTCCTTGTCGTACCAGCTGCCGCCGAACGTCTCGATCACGGTGGTGAGCGGGCCGAAGAGGTCGCCCCAGCCCGGCTTGCCGCGCATGCAGATGCCCGACATGCCGGGGCTGTCGACCTTCTTGGCGGCGGCCGCGACCTCCTGCCAGGTCGGCGTCCCCGAGAAGGTGATGCCGGCCTTGGACAGGACGTCCTTGCGGTACATGAGGAACGAGGACTCGCCGTAGAACGGCACCGCGTAGAGCTTGCCGTCGTAGGTGTTGACGTCACGCACCGGCGGCAGGATGTCGTTCACGTCGTAGGACGCGTCGGCCTTCAGGTCCGGGGTCAGGTCGACGAGCCAGCCGTTCGCGCCCCACTGCGGGGTCTCGTAGGCGCCGATCGTCACGATGTCGTACTGCCCGGCGTGGCTGGCGACGTCGGCGGTGACGGCGGCCCGCAGGTCGCCCTCCTCCATCACCTGGAAGTTCACGGTGACACCGGGGTGGGACTTCTCGTACTCACCCTTCAGCTTCTCCATGTCCTTCATCTGGCCGTTGTTCACGGTCGCCAGGTTGAGGGTGACGGGGGTGCCGCTGCCGCCGGAGCCGCTGCCGGACGAGACGGCTCCCGACGAGCAGGCCGCCAGGGCGACGACCGCCACCAGGGCACCCGCCCCCGGCATCAGTCGGCTGGTTCTCACGCGCATGTGTCCAACTCCTTCGTCGTGCTGGTCATGACCCGTCCGTCGACGAGCAGCACGGCTCGAGCGGCGGGGGACGTGCCATCGAGTGGACCTCGGCGCAACGCGTTGCGCAATAGTTTGCGGCGCGGTGGCTGGTCACAACCGGGTAACGACGGAGGTCGCTCCCCGGGCCGGGCCGTGGTCCTCAGCCCTGGCAGGTGTCGCTGCCGCGGTCGAGTACTTCGCCCCCGACGGCGACGAACTGCCATGCGTAGCCGCCCTCGTCGAGGGTCAGGTGCAGGACGCCGAACCGTCGGTCGTGGACGGCCTCCGAACCCGGCCGGGGCCGCCCGGTCCGGTAGAGGGACCGCCCGCCGGTGCCGACCACGAGCTCGCGGATGCCCTGCCCCGGGTCGGTCGGCGCGCCCTCGGCGTCGAGATGGCCGAACCGCTCGTAGTCGTGGTCGTGGGCCGTCAGGGCCAGGTCGACCCCGCCGAAGGCGGCGGCCCGCCAGAGCGGCCCGACCATGGTGTTGTCGCCGTGCGGCCCGGAGGAGACCCGGGGGTGGTGCATGGCGATCGCCGTGCAGACGGAGGGGGAGGCGGCCAGCTCCCGGGTGAGCCAGGCCGCCTCCTTCCGGCAGTCGACGTGGTTGCAGTCGGAGTCGAGCAGGTAGACACGCCAGGACCCGATGGTGCGGGCGTACCAGGGCTGGGTGTGGAAGTAGGAGAGGTAGCCGGCGGCGTCGGTGGTGCGGTACTCGTGGTTGCCCGGGGCGGGGGACAGGATGTCGTCGAAACGACCCCAGGTCGGCTTCCAGGCGGCCTCGAACTGGTCGAGCGCGCCCGACTCGTACTGCAGGTCGCCGAGGGCCAGCACGAACTGCGGGTCCAGGCTCGAGGCGAGGTCGGCGGTCTCCTGCTGACGGCAGGCGCCGCTCGAGACCTCGTCGCCCTCCTGGCAGACGATGTCGCCGACGGCGACGCCCGACACCGACCGGGTGGGGACCCTCGGGGTGGGCGGGGTGGGAGACGAGGAGGCTGCGCCCGCCGACGAGGACGGCGCGCCCGTCGGCGTCGGGGCGGATGGTCCCGCGCAGCCCGTCAGCAGCGCCGCGCCCGCGAGCAGGGCGGTCGCCGTCGCCAGGACCCCCTGAGGCGGTGGCCAGGCACGACGGGACATGCAAGGGAGGCTACGTCGCGGGGCGGGGCGACGGGCCCGTGTCCGCCCACCGCCGGGTCGTACGAGGGTGGCTCGAGGAGGGCGATCCGGCGGATGTCCCGGCGTCGACCTGTGCATCTCCGGTGAGTCCCCCGGGGCGGGTGGGGCGCAAAGCGACGTTATCGACCTGCTGCTGAGGCATCCTGTCAGGCGTGACGACCGACTCCTCGCTGCAGCACCTCGCGCGCCTCGTGGGGGGCGAGCCCCGCGTCGCCGTGACCCGGCTGCTCACGCTCGTGTGCGAGCAGCTCGCCATGGATCTCGCCTTCGTCACCGTGCGGGGCGACGACGGGGACAGCACCGTCCGGTTGCCGACGCGGCGCGACGGGACCCCCGGCGTGCTCGGCCCCGAGGAGGTGGCCGCCGCCGCGTGGTGCGGCCGCGCGGCGGAGCACGGTCCGCTGCTCGTCCAGGACGCCCGCGAGGAGCTGGCGGACGCCGCGCCTCTCACCGCGGCAGCCTGGATCGTCTCCTACGCGGGCGTTCCGCTGGTGGGTGAGGGCGGCACGGTCATCGGCGCGCTGTGCGCCGTGGGCCACGAGCCGCACACGTCGCTCAACACCCGTGACGGCGACATGCTCACCGGGCTGGCCGCCGTCATCGCGCCGCTCGCCCGAGGGCTGGACCGCCAGGTCGCGCCGTCCCAGCAGCCGCCCGGGCTGGCCGCCGTCGCTGCCTCGGTCGACGGGGCCGACGACCTGGAGCGGCTCAGCCGCCCTCTCATCGACGCCCTGCGCGGCCTCACCGGGCTGTCGTCGGCGTACCTCACCGCGATCGACCTGCGGGCCGGCGTCCAGGAGATCCGCTACGCCGCGAACGGCCGCGAGGACTTCGAGATCCCGGAGGGGCTGGTCGTCCCCTGGGAGGACACCCTGTGCAAGCGCGCGCTCGACGAGGGCAGCCCGGTGACGACCGACGTGCCGGGCGTCTGGGGGGACAACGCGGCGGCGCAGGCCCTCGGCATCCAGTCCTACGTCTCGGTCCCGGTGTCGATGTCGGACGGACGGGTCTGGGGGACCCTGTGCGCGGCGGACTCGGTGGCCCCCGACGACGTCGCGGCCCACCTCCCGACGATGCGCCTGTTCGCGCGGCTCATCGCGGCCGAGGTCGAGCGCGAGGCGGCGGTGCAGCAGGCGCGGGCCGAGGCGGACAGCGATGCCCTTACGGGGTGCTCGTCCCGTCGCGTCGCGCAGCCGTGGCTCGCAGCCCAGGTCGCGAGCCTGTCGCCCGACGAGGTGGTCGCCGTGGCGTTCATCGACCTCGACGGGTTCAAGGGCGTCAACGACACCCTGGGTCACGCGGCCGGGGACGCCGTGCTGGTCCAGGTGGGGCACCGCCTGCGCGCCGCGGCCCGCCCGCACGACCTCGTGTGCCGGCTCGGTGGCGACGAGTTCCTCGTCGCCGTCCGGGTACCCCGCGGCACGGAGGACTCGATCCTCGAGCGTGTCGCTGACGCCACGAACTTCTCGATGGACTGGCAGGGCACCCCGGTCGAGGTGCGGTCCTCCATCGGCATCGCCGTGTCGGACGGCAACGACCCCGCCGCGCTGGTCGCCGCCGCCGACGCGCGGATGTACGCGCACAAGAGCTCCCGCTGAGCCCGGCGTCCGTCCTCCCACCCCGGGATCCCCTGACGATCCCGGTCGCACCCTGGGGCCTTCCGGAGTGCCGACCTGCTCGATACTGAGGGGATGACGGTCACCGCGTACAAGGCCCTGGCCCAGGTCGTCCTGGTCGACCGCCCCCTCGAGGACGTGCTGAACGAGGTGGCCGCGATCGCGCAGGCGCACATCCCGGGGTCGGAGGCCACGTCCATCACGCTCGTCCGCGCCGACCGGGCGTGGACCGCGGCCTACAGCGACCAGCTGGCGCTGGACGCCGACGAGCTGCAGTACCGCGAGGGCTACGGGCCGTGCATGGACGCGGGCCGCACCGGGCTGCCGATGATCGTGCGCGACATGCGGACCGAGGAGCGATGGCCCGCGTACACGCCGCGGGTGGTCCAGCGAGGCGTGCTGAGCTCCCTGTCGGTACCGCTCCCGTTCCAGGGCGTCACGGTGGGGGCGCTCAACAACTACTCGCGCGAACCCGACGCCTTCGGTGACGAGGCGTTGGCGGTGGCGAACGACATCACCAGCTTCATCGGCGTCGCCGTGATGAACGCCGACGCCCATGCCGAGGCCACGTCGACGGCGGCGCAGATGCGGGCGGCCCTGGACTCCCGCAAGACGATCGACATGGCCCTCGGCATCATCATCGCCACGAACCACTGCTCCCCGGACGAAGCCTTCACGATCCTGTCCCAGGCCTCCCAGAACACCAACCGCAAGCTGCGCGAGCTGGCCGCGGACCTCGTCGCCGCCGAGGCGAAAGCCCGATCAGGCTCTTAGACAAGGGCGAAACGGGCCAGCCACGACGCTGTTCGTCGGAGACGGGCGCGCTGTGCCTCGTCACGCCCGCCGCCACCCGGGGGACAGGGCGTCGGCGCCGTCCGACGGCGGTCATCGAGCGCGGGGCAGCCAGCCGATCGCCAGCCACCGGCGGGAGGCCGGGAGTGACAGGAGGACGAGGGGACCCGCGGCCAGGGCCAGGATGCCCGCGCCGATGAGGTCGCTCGTCGCGCTCGCGGTGCCGACGAGGTCGACGATCTCGCCGATGCTCCCGAAGACCAGCACCAGGAGGAGCGGCAGCGCGAGCAGCCGTGGGTCGCGGTTCCTCACCAGGAGCGCTGCGCCGCGCCACAGCAGGAGCGCGCCCAGCGGGAGCAGGACCCCGAGCGTGAGGACGCCCTTGACGCCCTGCGGGTCGAGCCCGAGCGACCCGACCGCGCCGGTGCCGGTGACGAACTCGAACAGCACGAGCGCCGCGACGGCGACGAGCACTGCGCCGTAGAGGGCGGCGAGGCCCGCGGCCACAGCCACCGCAGGTGGTCGACGACGCATGGTCACCTCGTTCACAGCCGGAGGGCGCGACCGCATCCCGCCCTCGGGCGAGGCTGCCGGGGCGGCGGCGCACCTGTCAAGCAGCAGGATGACAGCCGACGCCTGGGGTCGGGAAGTGGGACGGCTGTCGCACACTGCGGAAGGTGCGCCGTCCCACCAGGAGCTGGCCCGCGACGAACCCGACCCCGACGAGGACACCGACGAGGGCGACCACGGGGGAGGGGCCTCCCGCCGCACTGGTGACCAGGGCTCCCAGCGTGCCGGCGACGATGGCGTTGAAGACCGTCAGGAAGATGCTCGTGCTCGCGATGACGTGGCTGAACGTCGAGCGCGGCCAGCCCATGAAATAGGTGTCCATCAGCCCTCGCTGGTCGTCGTGGGGCGAGGTGACGAAGTACGGCTCGAGGCTGGGGTCGATGTCGAGGTAGGCGGCTCGCAGCCGGTTCATCCCGATGACCGCCGAGCCGTCGTCGATGCTGGCGTTGACGACGCGAGCCTGGGTGAGGATGCCCATGAGGAGCACGGCCGACGCCAGCCCGATCGCTATGATCCGGAAGGGCCGGCCGAAGCCCGAGCTCTGGGCGAACAGCGCCAGGACGACGAGGGAGGCCGAGGCCACGGTGAGGTGGATGGTGATCCGGCTCATGATCTCCGACCAGGCCATGCTGCGGGTGGCGAGCAGGCTCCAGTGCTCGGTCGCGAGGATCTGGGCCTTGACGCCGGCGGACACGGCTCCGGGTGGCGCGGTCGGGTCGGGTACCGGGCTCGCGCCGACCGTCGGCGGCGTGGCGGTGCGGGGGGCGGCGGGCGGCATCTCTGACGTCGGCATCGACATGACGGCTCCTTCGGCACGACCTGTTCGTCAGTATGGTCGCGCGGTGCCCGGCACGTCTCGGTGCGAGTCAGGCACGCCCCCGGCCGGCGCCGTCCGGGCCGTGGGCGCAGTGACCCAGCCGGCTGCCGTCCTGGCGGGCTCGGAAGTTCCCGGTCATGGCGTATGAGGGTGTCCACGGGCAGGTCGAGGGGTCACACCACGCCGAGCTGAGTGCTCGTTCCCGGGCATGTTGTGACCCCTTGTCGGGTCGATCAAGCCATCCTCTTCTGCGGTCCCTGCGGGCGGAGCGGACCCGCCGACAGGCAGTGGTACGTGCTGCGGCGTCCTCTGAGCGTGGCATACAGGACGGAAGTGGCCCACTGCCTGTCCGTGGGCCCGCTCATCCCGATCTGCCGCGGCGCGCGGGATCAGCGCCCTCGCCGACGTGAGGTGCAACTCCCGAGGGGCTAGCGGCTGAGGAACACAGTGATTGTGCAGAAGAGCACCATCACGCTCAGGGCGAGCAGGTGATCGCGCAGGTCATGCGCGGGGTGTTCGTCGAGTTCAAGTGGGCACATCATGCCCAGCCGAGGTGGACCAGCTGGTGATGGAGCAGACATCGCGACCTCCTGGGGCCACAGCGCGGGGAGCGCGGTGCATCAAGGGTAGGGCGGTGGCTACTTCCAGGGGAAGTAGACGCGACTGTCCCGCACGCGAAGTGGGAGCTCTCACACGTCCTCCTCTGCCGCAGAGCGTCCGTTGCGATGGCACTCTCACCCACCGACGGGATTGCCATGCCTGCGCAGCCCATGTCGAAGGGAGCCAAGGCGTCGCGGGACGACATCCTGAACGCGGGAACGTGACCTCAACGCGGCATGAGCCTAACCATCCGCGCCGTCACTGGGATGACGCGGAAGCCGACTGGTGGCAGGGATGTATCCGCGTCATCGATCAGGTTCCGCGTCATCACCGTGACGGCGCGGAAGCTAGCGCTCATCGGCCGCAGCGCACGCCCCATCCGCGGCATATCCGGTTGCTCTCATTCGGTGCGTTGGCCCCAGCGGCCCGAGCGAGGTCCAGACCCCTCTCGCTACGTACGGAGGGTCAGCCCCTCGCTGATCAGCGGGCTCGCGCCCGCGAGCCAGTGCCCCGCGCCCGCGAGCCAGTGCCCCGCGCCCGCGAGCCAGTGCCCCGCGCCCGCGAGCCAGTGCCCCCGTCGCCGCTCTCACTGCGTTCGAGCGGCTGTTGCTTCTGCCGGGGGCACTGCCCCGCGGCGCTCGCAGGCTCGCGCCCGCGAGCCCGTGCCCCCGGCAGGATTCGAACCTGCGACACCTTCTTTAGGAGAGAAGTGCTCTTCCCCTGAGCTACGAGGGCGGGAAGACCGCGGATCACATTACGGGACGGGCCCGCCCGCCACCGGGTGCCCAGCCACCCACCCCGCGGCCTGCGGGCATACTGCTCCGGTGACGACGGCCGAGATCCCCGAGGCGACGGTCGCCGACCGCGCCGACACCCAGCGTCGCGTCGTCCGGACCCTCGTCGCGTCGCAGATGCTCGGCGGGGTCGGGTTGTCGTCCGGCATCGCCGTCGGAGCGCTCCTCGCCGAGCAGGTGTCGGGCTCGGCCCGGTACGCCGGGCTCGGTGGCACCTTCCAGGTCCTGGGCGCCGCGCTGGCCGCCATCCCGATGGCCCGCATCATGGCCGCCCGGGGCCGGCGCCCCGGGCTCGCGGCCGGGTACGCGCTCGCGGCCCTCGGCGCGGTGGGCCTGATCGCCTCCGGGGTGCTGCGCAACTTCCCCTTGCTGCTGCTCTCGAGCCTGGTCTTCGGCGGCGCCACCGCCTCCAACAGCCAGAGCCGGTACGCCGCAGCGGACCTCGCCCTGCCGCACCGGCGCGCGCGCGACCTCAGCATCGTCGTCTGGGCGACCACGGTCGGGAGCGTCCTCGGCCCCAACCTCGTCGGCCCCAGCGCGCCCGTGGCCGCGGCGCTCGGGCTGCCGCGCCTCGTGGGGCCGTTCGTCTTCTCCCTCCTCGGGCTCCTGCTGGCCGTCGGTGTGATCCTGGTGCGCCTGCGCCCCGACCCGCTCGTCGAGGCGCGGCGCCAGCGCCTGGCCGACGGCGCCGGTGACACCGAGCCCACGCATGGGTCGGTGCTGCGCGGCATCCGGGTCGTCGCGGCCAGCCCCGTGGCGCGGCTCGGCCTGGCCACCCTCGCCCTCGGGCACGGCGTCATGGTGAGCGTGATGGTGATGACGCCGCTGCACATGGCCCACGGCCACGCCGACCTGACCGTCATCGGGTTCGTCATCAGCATGCACGTGCTCGGGATGTACGCGCTGTCGCCGGTGACCGGAGCCGCCACCGACCGTTTCGGCGGCCGGGTCGTCGCCGTGGCCGGCGCGGTCATCCTGGTCACCGCGACCCTGCTGGCCGCGGGCGCGCCCACCGGGGAGTCGCTGGGCCTGACCGCCGGGCTGTTCCTGCTCGGGTTGGGCTGGTCGTGCACGCTGGTCGCCGGCTCCACGTTGCTGACCGCCGGTGTCGCCCCGGCCGAGCGGCCCGGCGCCCAGGGAGCGGCCGACGTGCTGATGGGCCTGGCCGCCGGGGGCGGCGGGGCGGTGGCCGGTGTCATCGTCGACCAGGTCAGCTTCCACGCCCTGGCGCTGACGTCGCTGGGGTTCGCCGTGCTCATCGGGCTGCTGGCGCTCACGGCCCGCACCCACGGGCGTCCGGCCGCCCCCGCCGCCTGAGCCACCCCGAGCGACCGCAGGGACCCGTCCGGCGGCGCGCGCCCCGCCTCCCCGGGGTGCGGCCCGGCCGTTGTTAGCCTGCCGGGGTGAGTGCGAGCGGCCCGGCGCGCGAGGGACGGACCCGGCGTGGGGCCGCCTCAGGGGTCGCTGTGCCGGACGAGCCGAGACGGGGAGGACACCTGAGCGTGGCCCCTACCCCCGATGCCGTGCGCGCCGAGGCGGTCGCCGCCGCCCGGGCGCGCTGGACCCGCCAGCTGGTCGAGCTGGGGGGCCCCAACACCCTGCTCTGGTACCGCGACCTTCCCGTGGGCACCGTCGACCTCACCAACGCCCACCTCGGCGCCCGCAACGCCTTGGTCGCCGGCGAGCGGGCCCGACTGTCCGAGCTGGTCCGTGACCCGCAGGCCCTCGAGGACGCCGGCCGCCGCGTCGAGCGCGTCCACGACACCGCGGCGCTGCTGGAGTCCGAGCACGGCATCCGCACCTGCTTCCTCGGCATCGGGACCGCCTCCTGGACCGTGGTCCTCAAGGGCGGCAAGGTCGCCCCCCGCGAGCCCGCGGCGCCGGTGTTCCTGCGATCCTGCACGCTGCGGCCCGTGGACGCCCGGCGCCTCGACTGGCTGCTCGAGCCGGGCGACGAGCTCGAGACCAACCCGGCCCTGGTCGACTACCTGGCTTCGGCGCACGGCATCCACCTCGACACCGACCGGCTCGAGGCCCTCGCCACGGCCGCCGGCGGCGTCGACCCCTACCCGGCCTACGCGGCCCTCGGCGAGGCCTGCGCCGACGTGCCCGACCTCGCCGTCACCCCCCGCGTGGTGCTCACCACCTTCCCGTACTACAAGGCCCCGCTCGTGGCCGACCTCGCCGCCCAGGCCGACACCCTGGGACGCCACGACGTCGTCGCCGCGCTGGCGGGTCATGCCGACGCCCTGCCGGCCGTGTCGGTGGGCTCCGACCTCGAGACGGTAGGGGCGGATGCCGACGCCGACGCCCTCGTCCTGCCCGCCGACGCCGCCCAGCGCGAGGCCGTGGCGGCCGTGCGCGCCGGGTCGCACCTGTTCCTGCGCACCCCTCCCGGCACCGGCGCCTCGCAGACCGTCGCCAACCTCGTGGCGACCCTGGCCGGCGACGGCCAGCGCGTGCTCCTCGTCTCGCCCACGCGCGCCTCGATCGAGACGGTGGTCGAGCGGCTGGCCTCGGTCGGCCTCGACGACGTCGTGCTCGACCTGCCCGACGGTGGCCACGCCCGCGGCCGGGCCGTCCGCGCCCTCGTCGAGACCCTCGACCGGCGGCTGCGTGAGGCCTCGTCCCCCTCGGGCGAGGAGGCCTCGAAGCGCGATGACGCGGTCACCGACGCCCAGCGCCAGGCCGCGCACGACCTGCTCGAGGCCCACGTGCAGGCCCTGCACGGGCGGCGCGACCCGTGGGCGACGACCGTGCACGAGATCCAGGAGGAGGTCAGCCGGCACGCGCGGCTCGACACCCCGCCGCGCTCCCGGGTGCGGGTGAGCGGCACCGCCCTGGCCCGCCTCGACCGCGAGACCCTCGACCACGCCGCTGCCACCCTCGAGCACCTCGCCGCGCTGGCCGCGTGGGACGGCGACGGCGCGGACGACCCGTGGTTCGGCGCCGCCATCACCACCGAGGAGCAGACCGAGGAGGCACGCGAGCGCGTCGCGCGGCTGGCCGAGGGTGGGGTCGCCGAGGCCCGCACCACGTTGGCCGAGGTCTTCCGCGGGATCCACCTGCCGGCGGCCCCCACGGTGCTTGACTGGCACCGGGTGCTGGCCACCGTGGGCCGGGTGCGCGACACCCTCGAGCTGTTCCGGCCCCAGGTCTTCGACATCCCGCTCGGCGACCTGGTGGCGGCCACCGGCTCCGCCGCCGAGCGCCGCGACTCCGGCAGCGACCTCGGCGCCCTGGACCGCTGGCGGGTCCGGCGCCAGGCCCGTGGCCTGCTGCGCCCCGGCCGCCCGCCGGCCGACCTGCACGCGGCCCTGGCCGAGGCCCACGCCCAGCGCGACGCGTGGCGCGAGCTGGCCGGGTCCGGCGGTCGCCCCGAGATCCCCGTCGAGCTCGACCGGGCCCAGGTCGCCCACGACTCCCTCGTCGGCGACCTGGCCTGGCTGGACGCCCACCTGCCCGCCAGCGCGGACGGCTCGCGGCTGGTCGACCTCGACCTCGTCACCCTCGAGCAGCGCGTGGTCGCGCTGCACGCGGCCGCCGACCGGCTGGGCCCGGTCGCCGAGGAGCGCCGCGCCCTCGACGCCCTCGACGCGCTGGGGCTGGCCGAGCTGGTCGCCGACCTGCGCGCGCGCACGGTGCCGGTCGAGCGGGTCGCCACCGAGCTGCGCTGGGTCTGGTGGTGCTCGCTGGCCGACGAGGTGAGCGCGCACGACCCGCGGGTCTCCGGGCACGACGGCGCCGCGCTCGCCGAGGCCGCCGACGTCCTGGCCCGCTCCGAGCGGGACGCCCGCACGCGGCGCCCCGCCGCCGTCCGCCGGGCGCTGGCCGACCGGGTGTCGGCCCTGCGCCGCGCCCACCCCGAGCAGGAGGCCGAGCTGCGTGGCCAGGCCGGCCGGGCCCGCCGCCCGGACCCGCTGCCCGAGCTCGTGCGCTCCGGCGCCGGGCTGCTCACCGCCGTTGCGCCCTGCTGGGCCACGAGCCCGCTGTCGGTCCCGTCGGTGCTGCCGCCGGGCGAGCTGTTCGACGTGGTCGTGCTCGAGGAGGCCTCGCTGCTGACCCCGGCGGAGGCCGTGGCCGCCGTGTCGCGCGCTCGCCAGGTGGTGGTCGTCGGCGACGAGTTGCAGCTGCCGCCGTCGCCCTTCGTGGTCTCGGCCGGGGTCGACGCGCCCGAGGACGACGACGACGGCTCGGTGGTCGACCTCCTCGACGGCGTGCTGCCCACCCGCCGGCTCACCCGGCACTACCGCGCCCACGACGAGCGGCTGGTCGCGTTCGTCGACGACGAGCTCTACGCCGGCGGCCTCGCCACCGTGCCGGGGACGTCCGCCGCCCCCGTCGTGCACCACGAGCTGGTCGAGGGCCATGGCGTGGTCGCCGAGGGCGAGGCCGCGGTGGAGTCCACCGACGCCGAGGCGCAGCGCGTGGTCGAGCTCGTGCTCCGGCACGCGCGCACCCGGCCCGAGCGCTCGCTGGCCGTGGTCGCGTTCTCGGCCGGCCACCGCCGCCGCGTCGCCGAGGCGGTGCAGCGGGCCCTGACCGACCTCGACGAGCGAGACCTCGCCTTCTTCGACCCGCAGCGCCTCGAGGCGTTCGCGATCCGCGAGGCCCACCACGTGCAGGGCCGCACCTGGGACGACGTCATCGTCAGCGTCGGGTTCGGCAAGACGCCGCACGGCCGGGTCCTGCACCGCTTCGGGCCGCTGGGCACCGACACCGGGCACCGACGGCTCGGCGTCGCCCTGACCCGGGCCCGCCGCGACCTCACCGTGGTCTCGACCATCAGCGCCGACGAGCTCGACCCCGACCGTCTGCGCACCCCCGGCTCCCGCATGCTGCGAGCCTTGCTCGAGCACGTCGGACCCGACGGTGACGACGCCCCCCTGCACGCGGCCCCCGGCGAGGGCCGGTCGGTGGTGCTGGGCGACCTGGCGCGCCGGCTGCGCTCGCACGGGCTCGTGGTGCATGAGGACTACGGCGCGTCGGCCGCCCCGGTCGAGCTGGCCGTCGAGGACCCCACCGCCCCCGGGACGATGCTGGTGGCCGTCGAGTCCGACGGGCCCGACTACGCGGCCGTCCCGTCGGTGGCCGACCGCGACCGGGTGCGGGCCGACGCGCTCACCGCGCGCGGCTGGCACCACGTACGGGTCTGGTCGACGGGTGCGTTCCGCGACCCGGCGCGCGACGTCTCACGCATCCTCGAGGCGGCGGGGGTCCGGCGGGCTCCCGGTGGCTGACGCCCCACCCGGCGAGCCCTTCGGCGCGGACCGGCCCGACGGGTCGGAGGCGCCGAGGCCGCGGCGACGTCCGCGCCGGGCCCGGCGCGCCGCGACCAACCCGCGGACCGATGACAGCCCCGACGTGGCCACGCCTCGCGAGGCGCCCCCCGCCGACGAGGACGCCCGGTCCCGCTGGTTCCGCGAGCAGCGGCCGCCGCACTGGGACTGAGACGCGAACGGGCGGCACCCCGTGGGGGGTGCCGCCCGGTGCGCTCAGGCGCGGCGTCAGACGCCGCGGCCGGCGCGCAGCTCGTCGCGGATCTCCTTGAGGAGCTCGGTGTTGGGGTCAATGGTCTCGGCGTCCGGCTCCTTCGGGAAGAAGCGCTCCTTGGCCGTCTCGTACGGCTTGACGACGAAGAAGTAGATGACGAACGCCACGATGAGGAACGAGATCAGCGCGGTGAGGAAGGCCCCCACCGACACCCCGCCCGGCTTGTAGTCGGAGAAGTTGGGCGTACCACCGAGCTTGCCCAGGACGTCCATGAACATCTTGGTGAAGGCGGTGACGACCGTGGCGAACGCGGCGCCGATGACGAACGCGACGGCGAGCTCGACGAGGTTGCCGCGCATGACGAAGTTTCTGAATCCCTGCATGGGTCGATCCTTTGGACGGAGGGCGGGACGACTCCACAGGGTAGAGGTGCGGCTGCCCCGCGTCATCCGCAGCGCCGCCGGTGAGCCGCGCGCTCACCCCAGCAGGACGAGGGCGACGACCGGAGGGCCACCGTCGAGACCGCCATGACCTGCCAGGACACGGTCGGCGCCGGCGGATTCGAGGGCGAGCACCACCCCCCGGGGCCCGGCCGACGTGTCGGACAGGACCGACCCGCGCGACGCGGCAGCGGGGTCGACCGAGAGCACGGTGGCGTCGTGCGCGAGTGCCACGCCGCCTGCGGTGTTGTAGACCGCCACCCGCCGGCCGGCCGACAGCAGGTCGGCGGCGGCCGGGTCGGCCAGCAGGACGTGCAGGGCCACCGCCCCGGGCGGAAGCCCTTCGCCGGCCCGGCGCGGCACCAGCCGGGTCAGGGTGACGGCTTCGCCGGCGGCCAGCGGGGCTGCCAGGCGTCGCCCCACCGCCGACGCGGGGTCGAGCACGGCACCGGGCTGGCGGGCGTCGAGCGCCACGGGCACGAGCGCGAGGTCGGCCGGGCTCAGCACCGCCCCGGCCGGGACGGAGCGCGCGGCGACCACGACCCCGACCGAGGGCGGCGGGGGTGGCCGGAGCTCGCGCACCCCCAGCGCGACGGCCCCCGCCGCGCAGAGGGCGGCCAGCACGCGCCGGAGCACCCCGCGGCGCCAGCGGGCACGCCGGCCCCGCCCGGTGAGGCCGGGGAAGGGACGCGCCAGGGGGACCATCACCCGACGCTAGGCAGCCGGCGAGCGGCCGCCGAGCCTCAGGACGAGGTTGTGGACGACGACCCCGACGAGGACGCCCCTGTGGACGACGCTGCCGAGGAGCCGTTCGAGCCCGACGACGAGGAGCCGGCCGAGCTGTTCGAGCCCTTGTCGGAGGACTTCCCGTCGGAGGAGGAGCCCTTCGCGGCGGACGCCCCGGAGTCGGACGACCCCGCCCCGCTGCCCCCGCCGGCGACCGAGCCCGACCCGGACCCCGCCCGCGAGTCGGTGCGGTAGAAGCCGCCGCCCTTGAAGACGATGCCGACGGCGTTGAAGACCTTGCGCAGCTTGCCCCCGCACTCGGGGCAGACGGTGAGGGAGTCGTCGCTGAAGCTCTGGACGACCTCGAAACGGTGGTCGCACTCGGTGCACGCGTAGGCGTACGTGGGCACGGTGGTCCTCCTCGGACGGACGGCGGGGCGCCGCCGGTCCCCTCCGGGTGGGAAGGGACTCGCGGCGGCGCGGTCGGCCCCCAGGATAAGCGCTGGGGGCCGAGCCGTGTTCCCGGGGCGGGCGGGGCTACTTCACCTCGGCCCGGGTGATCCACCACATCCCGGCCGCCAGCGGCAGCAGCACCCAGAGGCTCACCGAGGTCCCCAGGCGGGCCCACTCCTCACCCGTGAGGGACCCGGTGAACAGCGGCTCCATGGTGCGGTTGAGGTCGAGCCACTCGGCGGCCGTGCGCACCTGCGACACCAGCGAGCCGACCACGCTCCACGCGGTGGGCAGGACGAAGTAGGCCACCACGGCGGCGGGGGTGTTGCGCAGCAGCATGCCGAAGCCGACGCCCTGGAGCAGCCCCAGCAGCACGTACCCGCCGGCCCCGAGGAAGGCGGTCCCCGGCGTCGTCCAGTCGCCGGTGGCCCCGCGGAACGCGATGGCGGCGGCGTGGGCCGCGGTGGCGAGGACGAACGAGGTGGCGACGGCGCAGACGCCCACGAGCAGGGCCGCGACCACCTTGGCCGACGCCACCCGCACCCGCCGGGCCTCCAGGGTGAAGGTCACCAGCGCGGTCCGTTGCGACCACTCGGAGGTGATGGCCAGGATGCCGACCACCGGCAGCAGGACCGCCATGGGCATCGTCGTGGCCTGGAGGTAGTCGCCGAACGGATGCTCGCCGCCGTCCTGCACGAACAGGATGGTCAGGGCCCCGGCGATGACCACGCCGATGCCGATGAGCAGCCAGCGCCCGGCCCGGGTGTCGAGCATCTTGCGCAGCTCGACCCGCACCAGGCGAGCGAACGGGATGCCCGAGGTCGGGCGCGGCCCGGGGAGCGGGGCCGGCAGGCCGTCGTGCGCGGGGGAGGGGGTCGGCCCCGCCCGGCGAGAGGCGCCGGGGGGGCTCACCGTCGTGGCGGTCATGCCGCCACCTCCTCGCGGGCCGAAGCGGCCGTGAGGTCGAGAAACATCTCCTCGAGCCCGCGCTCGTCACCCGAGCGCAGCTCGAGCAGGGCGACCCCCGCGGCGAGGGCCCACCGCCCCACCTCGGCCGGCTCGGCCTCGACGAGGAGGCCGCCGGTGGCGGTCGGCGTCACCGCCACCGACCGGGCGGTGAGCGCGGCCGCAAGGGCGGTGTCGTCGCCGGAGCGGACCACCGTGCCCGAGCCCGACAGCAGCTCGCCGGTGGTGCCGGACGCCACGATGCGGCCGTGGCCGATGACGATGATGTCGTCGGCCACGCGCTCGATCTCGCCGAGCAGGTGCGAGCTCAGCAGCACGGTGCCACCGCGCTCGGCGAAGCCGCGCAGCAGCCCGCGCATCCAGCGGATGCCCGCGGGGTCCAGCCCGTTGGCGGGCTCGTCGAGCACCAGCACCTCCGGGTCGCCCAGCAGGGCGTGCGCGATGCCGAGGCGCTGGCGCATCCCCAGGGAGTAGTTGCGGACGCGGCGCCCCGCCTCCTTCTCGGTGAGCCCGACGAGGTCGAGCAGGTCGTCGACCCGGCGGCGGTCGACGCCGGTGAGGATGGCCCCGAGGGTCAGCACCTCGCGGCCGGTGCGGCCGGCGTGCTGGGCCGAGGCGTCGAGCAGGAGCCCGACGTGGCGGCCGGGGTTGGGGAGGGTGGCGTAGGGGCGGCCGAGCACGGTGGCGCGGCCGGCGGAGGCGGGGGTGAGCCCGGCGACGACGCGCATGGCGGTCGTCTTCCCGGCTCCGTTGGGCCCGAGGAACCCGGTGACCCGCCCGGCGCGTGCCTCGAAGGACACGTCGTCGAGGGCGGTGAAGGAGCCGTAGCGCTTCGTGAGGTGGTCGACGGTGATCATGTCGGCGAGCCTGCCGTCGCCCGGGTGCGGGCGCCATGAGGGTCGGGCCTGAGGCGACCCTGAGCCGCCCCGGGGTCGCTCAGGGTGGCGGGGGCGGCGGCCCCGGGGTCAGTCGGCGGTCCACTCGGCGAGGCGGCCGCCGCGGCTCACCTGGTAGAGCCGGCGCTCGACCGCGGGACGCACCGCCGAGGGCGCCACCACCAGCAGCTGGTCACCGTGGCGCAGCACGTCGACGTCGCGGGGGACGAACGAGCCGCCGCCGCGCACGACCAGCGCCACGTTCGCCCCGCGCGGCAGGCGCAGCTCGAAGACCCGCACCCCGGCCAGCCGCGACGCGGCCCCGATGTCGATCTCGAGCAGCTCGGCGCCGAGCTCGGTCAAGGGTGTGGCCTCGACCGCGAGGTCGACCCGGTGGTGGGCGGCGTCGACCTTCAGCGCCCGGGCCACCCACGGCAGGGTCGGGGCCTGGATGAGGGTGAACACGACGACGAGGACGAACACGAGGTCGAACATCCACTCCACGCCCGGCGTCCCGGCGGTGACCGGGACGGTGGCCAGGACGATCGGCACCGCGCCCCGCAGCCCGGCCCACGACAGGAACGCCTGGGTGCGCCAGGGGATGCGGAAGGGCGTGCACGAGGCGATGACCGACAGCGGGCGGCCCAGCAGCAGCACGGCGGCCCCCACCACCAGGGCCGGGACGAGCTGCGCGGCGAACCCCGACGGGGACGCCAGCAGCCCGAGCAGCACGAACAGGCCGATCTGCGCCAGCCAGCCGATGGCCGTCGCGAACCCCATCACCGACGGCCGATGGGGGAGCGAGACGTTGCCCAGCACCAGCGCCGCGAGGTAGCAGGCGATGAACCCCGAGGTGTGCAGCAGGTCGGCCGCTCCGTAGGCCAGCACGGCCATCGAGAGGACCCCGATGGCGAACAGGGCCGACGAGGTGGTCGCGACCGCCCGGAGCAGCCGCGCCCCCAGCCACCCGACGGCCAGCCCGACCAGGGCCCCACCGGCGAGCTCGAGCCCCGCGACGATCCCCACCTGCCACCAGGGCTCGCCCTCTCCGTCGGGTGCCAGCTGCGAGGCCAGGGCGGTGACCAGCAGGACCGTGGGGGCGTCGTTGAAGCCGGACTCGGCCTCGAGCATCCCCGAGATGCGGCGTGGCAGCGGCACCCGGCGCAGCACCGAGAACACGGCGGCGGCATCCGTGCTGGCCACGACCGCGCCGATGAGGAGCGAGACCTCCCACGACCAGCCGAGCACCAGCCTCGCGACGACGGCGACCACGACGACGCTGACGGCCACCCCCACGGTGGCCAGCACGGCCGCGGGCGCGACGGAGCGCCGGATGCCGGCCCACTGCGTGCTGATGCCGCCCTCGACCAGGATGAGGACGAGCGCGGCGTAACCCAGGACCTGGGTGAGCTCCTGGGAGTCGTACCGGATGCCGAGGCCGCTCTCGCCGAGGGCGAGGCCGATGCCGAGGTAGATCAGCAGCGACGGCAGGCCCGAGCGGACCGAGAGCCGCACGGCCGCCACCGCGACGACCAGGACCACGCTGCCGACGAGGAGCGCCAGGGACAGGTCGTCGGCGGTGAAGGGCCCCGAGGCGCCCCCCGCACCCGGCGCTCCGTCCGTACCGGGCACCCCGGCGGAGCCGGCAAGCGCCCAGGGGAGTGTCACCAGGACCGTCCTCGTGTCGTCGGGGGTGGTGACCTAGTCTCGCAGGGTGAGTCGCCTCGTCGTGGTCCGTCGTCTCCTGCTGGGGGCTCTCGCCGTGGTCCTCGTCGTCGCCCTGGTGGGGGCGGTCATCGTCGTGTCCACCGTGCGCGAGTCGCTGCCCAACCGCTCGGGCCAGGCCACGCTGCCCGGCCTGGGCGCCGACGTCACGGTGATGCGCGACGGGAGCGGCATCCCCCACCTCTACGGCGACAGCGTCACCGACCTCGCTCGCGCTCAGGGGTACGTGCACGCCCAGGAGCGGTTCTTCGAGATGGACCTGCGCCGCCACATCACGGCCGGGCGGCTGTCCGAGCTCGTCGGGAGCGCCGGCCTCGACACCGACAAGGTGATCCGCACGATGGGCTGGCGCCGGGTCGCCGAGGAGGAGCTGCCGACCCTCGAGCCCGAGACCCGGCAGGTGCTGCAGGCCTACGCCGACGGGGTGAACCGCTACCTGCGCGGCCGCTCGCCGAGCGAGGTCAGCCTCGAGTACAGCGTCCTGGGGCTGCAGCTGCCCCTCGGCGAGATCGAGGAGTGGTCACCGGTCGACAGCCTGGCGTGGCTCAAGGCGATGGCGTGGGACCTGCGCGGCGACTACACCGACGAGCTGGCCCGGGCCCAGCTGAGCGGCCGGCTCACCCCGGCCCAGATCTCCCAGATCTACCCGGCGTACCAGGCCGACCAGCACCCGCCCATCCTCTCGGCCGACGAGTGGCAGCCCGGCCGTGCGGCCGCCGGCTCGGCCCTGCCCTCGGCCCTGGCCTCCGCCGTGGCGGCGCCGGCCGCCCGGCGCGTGGTGGCGGGGACGACCACGCCCGGCGCGCGGCGCGCCTACGCCGCGGTCGACGCGGCGCTGCGGATGGTGCCGCAGCTGGTGGGCCGCGGCGAGGGCATCGGCTCGAACTCGTGGGTCATCGCCGGGTCGCGGACCGCCTCGGGCAAGCCGCTGCTCGCCAACGACCCGCACCTGGGCATCGGGCAGCCGGGCATCTGGATCCAGAACAGCCTGCACTGCCGCACCGTCAGCGCCCAGTGCCCGCTCGACGTCTCGGGCTTCTCGTTCGCGGGGGTACCGGGCGTGATCATCGGGCACAACGACAAGATCGCCTGGGGCTTCACCAACCTCGGGCCCGACGTCTCGGACTTCTACCTCGAGCGGGTGGTCGGCGACACCTACCAGCGCGACGGTGCGTGGAAGCCGCTGACGACGCGGCAGGAGACCATCAAGATCGCCGGCGGTGCCGACCAGACCATCACGGTGCGCTCGACGGTGCACGGTCCGGTGATGTCCGACGTCGTGCAGAACGCCCGGGAGGCCGGGGCGCGGGCGCCGACGACCCTCGAGGGCGACGAGGCGCAGAGCTACGCCGTCTCGCTGGCCTGGACCGGGCTGCTCCCGGGGCGCACGGCCGACGCGATCCTCCAGCTGGACCTGGCGCAGGACTTCACCGAGTTCCGCAAGGCCGCACGCTCGTTCGCGGTGCCCGCGCAGAACCTGGTGTACGCCGACACGGCCGGCCACATCGGCTACCAGGCGCCCGGGCAGGTGCCGGTGCGCCGCGCGGCCATCCCCAAGAGCCCGCCCGGCTACTGGCCGGCACCGGGCTGGGACTCGAGCTACGACTGGCAGGGCTTCGTCGACCAGGCCGACCTCCCGTGGACGCTCGACCCCCAGGACGGGATGATCGTCACGGCGAACCAGGCGGTCGTGGCCGGCGGCTCGCCGTTCCTCACCACCGAGTGGGACGCCGGGTGGCGCTCGACCCGCATCGGCCAGCGACTGGCGACCCTCGACAAGGCCACGCCTGTCGACATGGCCTCGGTGCAGATGGACGACGCCGACCTGTTCGCGCAGTCGCTGGTGCCGGCGTTGCTGGGGGTACCGCTGGTGGCGCCCGAGTCCGAGCCCCAGTCGAAGGACCTGCTCGACTTCACCGAGGAGGCGCGCGGCCTGCTGCGCGGCTGGGACCGCACGACCCCGGCAGCCGACTCGGAGTCGTCGGCGGCGGCCGCGTACTACAACGCGGTGTGGCGCAACCTCTGCGAGCTGCTCTTCGACGACGAGCTGCCGGCCGGGCTCAAGGCCGACGGCGGCCCGCGCTGGCGGGCGGCGGTGCAGGCGCTGCTGGCCGACCCCGAGAGCGCCTGGTGGGACAACAAGCTCACGCCCAACGTCACCGAGGGCAAGGACGAGATCCTGCGCCAGGCGCTGGTGCAGGCCCGCCTCGAGCTGACCCGCGAGCTGGGCAAGGACCCGCGCGGCTGGGACTGGGGCAAGCTGCACCGCGCCACCCTCGAGCACAAGGTGCTGGGCGGCGAGGACGTGCCGGCCCCGGTGCGCTGGCTGTTCAACGAGGGGCCGTACGACATGCCCGGCGGGTCGGCGATCGTGAACGCCAACGCCTGGAACGCGAGCGAGGGCTACGAGGTGACGGCCGCGCCGTCGATGCGGATGGTCGTGGACCTGTCGAACCTCGACCGCTCGACCTGGATCAACCAGACCGGGGTCAGCGGGCACGCGGCCGACGACCACTACGCCGACCAGATCCAGGACTGGGTCGACGGGACCCAGCGCGCGTGGCCCTTCACCCGCGCGGCGGTCGAGGCCACCGACCCCCAGGTGCTGACCCTGAAGCCGGAGTCCTCCACCCCCTGACCCCGAGGCCCAAGGTGTGGGGGACGACTCTCGGATCGCCTTCAGGCCGGGTCGGGCCAGTGGATGCCGTCGGCGGTGACGACGCCGTCGACCGGCACGTCGTGCGCCTCGCGCGGCAGCACGTCATCCGCCTCGCGCTCGCCGGGGTGCAGCAGCACCAGCACCGGCACGCCGGCCCGGCGGCGCGGCAGCGCCCGGTCGTAGCAGCCGCCGCCCTGCCCGAGCCGGGTCCCGCGCCCGTCGACGGCCAGCCCGGGCGCCAGCACCAGGTCGGCGTCACCCACGGCCTCGAGGCCCAGGCCCCGCACCGTCCCGTCGCCGGGAGCCAGCTCGTGCCAGCCCAGGTCGAGGTCGGGCAGCGTGTCGGGCACGAGCACCCGGTACCCCTCGCCCAGCAGCCACGCGTTCAGGGCCTGCGTCGGCGGCTCGCCCGCCACCGACTCGTACGACAGCACCGTGGCCCCGGCCGCCAGGCCGAGCCGCCGCACCAGCACGCCCACCTCGGCGACCAGCGCCGCGCCGTCCGCCGCTCCATCCCGCTCGGCAGCGATCTCCCGCCGCCGCGCCCGGAGGCGACGCCGGACCTCGGACTTCTCGGAGGTGGCCACGAGGACATCGTAGGGTGGCGCCCATGACGAGCGATGCCCTGCGCGCTGCCACCGACAGGATGCGCGAGGCCGGCGTCGACGAGCTCGCGATCCGCGTGTTCGCCGACTTCCACCGCCAGCTGTCCGAGCACGTGACCGGCACCATCCCCGAAGACACCATCGACCCCCTCACCGACGTCCCCGCCCTGGCCGACGCGCACCCCGACGACGCGGCGGTGGCCGCCGCGCTCGCCCGCACGGTCGTGGTCAAGCTCAACGGCGGCCTCGGGACCAGCATGGGGGTGCAGGGTCCCAAGTCGGCACTCGAGGTCCGCGACGGCCGCACCTTCCTCGACATCATCGCCGCCCAGGTCCTGGGCCTGCGTGAGCGCTACGGCGTGGACGTCCCGCTGCTGCTGATGAACTCCTTCCGCACCCGCGAGGCCTCGCTCGAGATCCTCGGGCGCCACCCGGGCCTGGCGGTCGACGGGCTGCCGCTGGACTTCCTCCAGAGCAAGGAGCCCAAGCTCCGCGCCGACGACCTCACCCCGGTGGAGTGGCCCGACGACCCCGAGCTCGCCTGGTGCCCCCCCGGACACGGCGACGTCTACGTGGCGCTGCGCACCACCGGCATCCTCGACACCCTGCGCGAACGCGGCTACCGCCACCTGTTCCTGTCCAACGCCGACAACCTCGGCGCCACCTGCGACGGAACCATCCCGGCCTGGATGGCGGCCGAGGGCATCCCGTACGTCGCCGAGCTGTGCGAGCGCACCGTCAACGACCGCAAGGGCGGGCACCTGGCCGTGCGTCGCTCGGACGGCCGCCTGGTGCTGCGGGACTCGGCGATGGTCGCGCCCGGCGAGGACCACTACTTCCAGGACAACGAGCGCCACCCGTACTTCCACACCAACAACCTGTGGGTCGACCTCGAGGCGCTGGCCGCGCGGCTCGACGAGCGCGACGGCGTCCTCGGCCTGCCGATCATCGTCAACCGCAAGACCGTCGACCCCACCCGCCCCGACTCCACGCCCGTCATCCAGATCGAGTCGGCGATGGGCACGGCGGTCGAGGTGTTCGACGGCGCCCGCGCGATCGTGGTCGACCGCAGCCGGTTCCGCCCGGTGAAGACCACTGACGAGCTGCTCCTCCTGCGCAGCGACCTGTACCGCGTCACCGACGCCGGGATGGTCGAGTCGGTCGCCGACCGCCCCGAGCCGCTGGTCGCCCTCGGCGGCGCCTACAAGCTCGTCGGCGACTTCGACGAGCGCTTCCCGCACGGTGTCCCGTCGCTGCGCCAGTGCACCAGCCTCCGTGTCGAGGGCGACACCGTGTTCGGCGCCGGCGTCACCTGCGTCGGCGACGTGCGCGTCACCGAGGGCACCCGCGCCGTCCCCGACGGTGCCCGGATCGAGGGGACCCTCTGATGCGCACCGTCGCCGAGCACCGTGAGGCCGTCCTGGCCCTGGTCCGCCCCCTGCCCGTCGACACCGTCGACGTGGGCGCCTCCCTCGGGCGGGTCCTGGCCGACGAGGTCGTCGCCCGGGTCGACCTGCCCTCCTTCGACAACTCCGCGATGGACGGGTACGCCGTGCGCGCCGCCGATCTCGCGGGCGCGGGGGAGGAGCGTCCCGTCACGCTGCCGGTCGACGGCGACGTCGCGGCCGGCGACACCACGCGCCACGTCCTGGCCCCCGGCCACGCGCTGCGCATCATGACCGGCGCCCCGCTGCCCGAGGGCTGCGACGCCGTCGTCCCCGTCGAGGCCACCGACGGCGGCGCCGAGCAGGTGGCGGTGCGGCTCGAGCCCGAGGTGGGCCGGCACGTCCGTCGGCGCGGCGAGGACATCCGCACCGGCGACACCGTCCTCCGTGCCGGTACCCACCTGGGCCCGGGCCACATCGCGCTCGCCGCCGCCGCCAACGTGCCGCAGGTCGCGGTGCACCGCCGCCCGCGGGTCACCGTCGTGTCCACCGGCGACGAGCTGGTGCCGGTGGGCTCTTCACTGGAGCACGGGCAGATCGTCGACTCCAACCACCTGATGCTGCGGGCCCTGGTCGAGGCCGCCGGGGCCGAGGTCGCCGCGAGCGTGCACCTGCGGGACGAGGCCGACGCCGTGCGGGCCTTCTTCACCGCGCCCGACGGCGCGCCCGACCTGGTCATCACCAGCGGCGGGGTCTCGATGGGCGTCTACGACACCGTCAAGGAGGTCCTCACCGAGGACGGCGGCGTCGAGTTCGTCAAGGTCGCGATGCGCCCCGGGATGCCGCAGGGCTGCGGTGTCGTCGGGCCCGGGCGCGTCCCCATCGTCACGCTGCCCGGCAACCCGGTCAGCTCCTTCGCCTCGTTCCACGTCTTCGTCCTGCCGGCCCTGCGGGCGATGGCCGGCATCGACCCCGCCGACGACGGCGCCTTCGAGGCCGTCGCGGGCGAGTCCTGGTCGACCATCGCGGGGCGCACCGAGCTCACCCGCGTCGTCGAGGAGGGCGGCGTGGTGCGGCCGTCGGGAGGCCAGGGGTCGCACGTGCTGGGCGCACTGGCCGAGGCGAGCGCCCTCGCGGTGGTCCCGGCCGACGTCGAGCGCGTCGAGCAGGGGGCTACCGTCCTCTGCCTCCCCCTGCTGGGGCATCATCGGAGACGTGGCTGACACCGGAGCGTCCCCCAGCGGCCTGACCCACGTCCGCGCCGACGGGACGGCCCACATGGTCGACGTCTCGGGCAAGCCCGTCACGGCCCGCCGGGCCGAGGCGCGCGGCCGGGTCCTGCTCTCGCCGGCCGCCGTCGCCGCGCTGCGCGACGGCACGGTGCCCAAGGGGGACGCCCTCGCCGTGGCCCGCATCGCCGGCATCCAGGCGGCCAAGCGCACCCCCGAGCTCGTGCCGCTGGCGCATCCGGTGGCCGTGCACGCCGTCGAGGTAGACCTCACCGTCGTCGACGACGGGGTCGACCTGCGGGCCGAGGTCCGCACGGCCGACCGCACCGGCATCGAGATGGAGGCGCTCACCGCCGTGAGCGTCGGGGCGCTGGCGCTGGTCGACATGGTCAAGGCCGTCGACAAGCACGCGCGCATCACCGACGTGCGGGTCACCGCCAAGTCCGGCGGCCGTTCGGGCGACTGGGTGGAGGAGACCCCGTGAGTGCGGACGACGCCGGGATGCCGGGTACCGGCGCCCCGCTGGCCGGGCGTCGCGCGGTCGTGGTCACCTGCTCGACCCGTGCGTCCCAGGGCGTCTACCCCGACCGAGGGGGCGCCCTCATCGTCCAGGCCCTGCGTGGCTGGGGCGCCGCCGTGGCCGAGCCCGTGGTCGTCCCCGACGGCCCGGCCGTGGTCGCGGCCCTGCGGGCCGCCCTGGCCGACGAACCCGACCTCGTCCTCACCACCGGGGGCACCGGGCTGAGCCCCACCGACGGCACCCCCGAGGCGACCCGCCCGCTCCTCGACCGTGAGGTACCCGGTCTCGCCGAGGCCGTCCGGGCCGCCGGTGTCGCCAAGGGCGTGCCCACCGCGATGCTCTCGCGCGGGCTGGCCGGCCTGGCCGGGCGCACCCTCGTGGTGAACCTCCCCGGCTCCAGCGGCGGGGTCAAGGACGCGCTCGCCGTGCTGGCCGACGTCCTCCCGCACGCCCTCGACCAGGTGCGCGGCGGTGACCACTGATGTGGCGCCGGCTGCTCGGTGAGGGGCCGCGCCGCGAGCCGCAGCCCGCGCCGCCCCCGGAGTGGGTCTGGCCGGTGCACCTGACCGGCCGTACGCCCACCGGGGTGGACATCGCGCTGCGGCCGCTGACCTATGCCGACGGCGCCATCTTCCAGGCGGTGCGCCGGGCCAATGCGGAGTGGCTCGAGCCCTGGGACGCCACCGCCCCGGAGCCGGACGCCCCGCCGCGCACCTACGAGGAGCTGGTCACCCAGTACGACCTCGACGGTGCCGCCGGGCGCGCGCTGCCGCTGGCCGTCGAGGCGGGCGGCCGGGTGGTGGGGCAGGTCAACGTCGGCACCGTCGTCTACGGCTCCTTCCGGTCCTGCTACGTCGGGTACTGGGTCAGCCGGGCGCTGGCCGGCCAGCTCGTGGTGCCCACCGGGGTGGCGCTGGTCGCCGACCACCTGTTCTCGCGAGTGGGTCTGCATCGGGTCGAGATCAACATCCGGCCCGAGAACACGGCCAGTCTCGCGGTGGTGCGCAAGCTGGGGTTCCGGTTCGAGGGGCGCCGGCCGCACTACCTGCACATCGACGGCGCGTGGCGCGAGCACCTGTCCTTCGCGCTCACCACCGAGGACCTCGCCGGGGAGACGATGCTCGCGCGGCTGACGCGTCTGACCCTGGAATCACAGTCGTCACACGAGTCACTTGCGCGACACACCGAGCCGGGTGCACGCCCGGGGGAGGCTCCGCACCTACCGTCGTAGCCGTGCAGTCGCCGTCGAGCCTGATCTTCCTCGTCCTCATCGGGGTCTGGGCTGCCTACTTCGTGCAGTACTGGATCCGGCGCCGTGACCACCTGGCCACGGCGCGCTCGGTCGAGCAGTTCAGCGCCGCCATGCGTGTCCTCGAGCGCCGCGCCCCGATCCCCCGCACCGACCTCTCCGACCCCACGCCCCGTTCGTGGGCCGTGCACCCGACCCGCTCGGTGCGGCCCCAGGTCGTCGTCAAGCGCGCCGTGCCCACCGACCCGGGCGGCGTGACCGCCGCGTTCTCGCGCCCGCCCGACCTCGAGCGCACCGCCGTCCCGGCCGCTCGCATCCCGGCCGTGGCCGGCGGTGCGCACCCGTCGCGACGGGTCAGGGCGCTGACCTTCCTGGCGGCCCTCGTCACGACCCTCGTCGTCACGGGCCTGGCCGTCGCCGGGCTGTTCGCCGGCTGGGCGCCGCTCGTGGCGGTGCTCCTCCTCGTCTCCTCCTTCGCCTGGCTGCGCGCGGGCGTCCGCACCGACCAGGCCGCCCGGGCGGCCCGCCGCCGCCGGGCCCGGGCCGAGACCCTCCAGCGTGCCGTCGCTCCGGCCGCCTCCGCCCGCCCGGCCCCGCTGCGCCGCCCCGTGGCGCGCCCGGCCGCGTCCGTCGGGGCGTCCGCCGGCCCGGTCGACGTCGAGGTCGCCGGTGCGGCCGCTGCGGTGGAGCCGTCCGCCCCGGTCGAGACCACCGAGGCGACCATCGCCCCCGTGGCGCCCGCGCCGATCGCCGCCGAGCCCGCCCCGGCTCCGGAGCCCGCGCCGGTCATGGAGATCGAGTACGTCCACCTGGTCGACGAGGACGACATCCCGCTGACCTGGGACCCGGTGCCGGTCCCGCGGCCGACCTACACGATGAAGGCCAAGGCCGAGCGGCCCGAGGTGGCCCCGGCCGCCGTCGCTCCCGAGGCGTCGTCGCTCGCCGCCGAGCTGCGCTCGCACGAGGACGACCTCGACGAACGGCGCGTCGCCGGCGCCTGACCTCCGGTGGGAGCCGGGCGCTGCGGCTCCGTCAGGCGTCGCGCGGGTCGGGCGCCACCGTGCCGTCGGGCGCGTCCTGCGCGGCGGCCTCGTCGGCCTCCACGGCGGCGGGGTGACCGAGGACGTCCTCGGCCGCCGGCTTCTCGATGCCCCGGTCGGCGGCGTCGTCGGGCGTGTCGAGCAGGTGGTGGCCGACCGCGTTGAGCACCGCGACGGTGGGCACCGCGATGAGGCCGCCGATGACGCCGGCCAGGATGATGCCGGCCGCGATGGCCAGGATCACGGCCAGCGGGTGCAGGCGCATGGCCCGGCCGATGAGGAACGGCTGGAGCAGGTGGCTCTCGAGCTGCTGGACCCCGATGACGACGGCCAGCATGATGAGCGCCTGCACCGGCCCGAGGGCGACGAGGGCGAGCAGCACGGCAACGCCGCCCGAGACCGCCGCGCCGACGATCGGGATGAACGAGCCGAAGAACACCAGCAGCGCGATGCCCGAGGGGAACGGCACGCCCAGCACCAGGGCACCCAGCCCGATGCCGGTGGCGTCGACGGCCGCGACGAGGATGGTGGCGCGGGTGAAGGCGGCCACCTGGCCCCACGCGATCAGCCCCGAGGAGTGCACCCGGGTGCGAGCACCCCGCGGGAAGAGCCGCACGATCCAGCCCCAGATCGCGGGACCGTCGTAGAGGAAGAAGAACAGCGAGAAGAGCGCCAGGAAGATGCCGGCCACCAGGTGACCCACGCCCAGCCCGGCCGCGGTGAGCGAGTCGGTGAGGCCCCCCGAGCTGATGGACTCGCGCGCCTTGGCGATGTAGTCGCTGAGCTGGGTGTCGGTGATCGCGAAGGTGTCCTGCACCCACTGGCGGACCTGGTCGATGCCGTCGGTGACCTTGGTCGAGATGTCGCCGAGCTGGCTGGTCAGCTGCGAGCCGACGAAGGAGATGAGCCCGATGACCACGGCGATGGTGCCGAGGACGGTGATGCCGGCCGCCGCGCCCTTGGGCACGACCCGGGCCAGGCGGTCGAAGATCGGGTGCAGCAGAGCGGACAGCAGCAGCGCGACGAGGATCGGGATGACGACCTCGCTGAGCAGGCTGGTCAGGAACAGCACGGCGACCAGCGCGGCGGCGATGACGAGCCCCCGCCAGGCCCACTCACTGGCGGTGCGCACCCCGCGGGGGACCGCCCACTCGGCCGGCAGCCGCGGGTCGTTCATCCAGGGGCCGCCCGGGTCGACCAGGACCCGGCGCGGAGGCCGGGGGCCCGGAGCGGCCTCGGCGCGGGCGCCGCGGGAGAAGGGAAGTCGCATGCCGCGACTCTAGGCGGTGCCGCCCTCGGCCGACGCCCGCCGACCTGCGGCGCAGCCCGTCCGAGGCGGTGACGGGCGGGTTTCGGGCACCCCCTCGCTCGGTGTTATCGTTTCTTCCGCACTCGGGGCTGTAGCGCAGTTGGTAGCGCGTCTCGTTCGCAATGAGAAGGTCCGGGGTTCGATTCCCCGCAGCTCCACCCGAGACGAACCCCGTCCGACCAGCCTGAACGTCGCTGATCGGGCGGGGTTCTCTCGTTGTCACGCACCACCCACGCCGTTTCGTGTCTCCCGGCGCCCCCGGAGTGGCGTTGAGCCTGTCCGACCCCGCCAGATCGTCACCCGTCCCGGAGACGGTGCGGTACCGGTTGACGGGGACAGGGCCATCGGTGAGATCTCGGTTCGATGCGTGCTTGGCGATACACATCGGGAATCTCGCCGGTGGCCCCTGCACTCAGGCGCCGCGCCGTCACCCCGAACCCCGCCACTCCCGAGGCACTGTCTGTCCCGACGTCCGCACCGCCATCCGGATCCCCCGATGAGCGCGAACTTCCGCGTCGTCACCGTGAGGGCGGGGACATGGGTCGAGGGCGCGGATATATCCATGGCAGGAGCGCACTTCCGCGCCATCGGCGTGACCGCGCGCGCGTTCTGACGGAACCGCGCTCATGCCGCGATCCGCTCGGTCAGGCAGGCTTCCCCCCGTAGCGGCAGAGTGCCGTGCGGTGACTCGCTGCTCAGCGCGTGGTGCTGAGCAGCGACGTAGGCGGCGTCGTCGGTGGTCAGGTCGTCCCGCAGCTCCCAGCACCGAGGCAACAACCCCAGGTGCGCGGCGCGGTGCATCGGCAGTGCCGCCACGTCGATCATGGCCAGCTCGGCCCGACGGTTTGTCGAGCATCCCTGCCCGGTTCTGCCGGCGCAACACCGAGGCGACCTCGAGGTCGACCCATCCGGGCATCCCCAGCCGTCAGACGACCAGTGCGGCCGATGTCGCGCCGACGGAGGTACGTGGTGCGACCCGGAACGCGGGGCGCCCGAAGTGGTAGCCCTGGCCCAGGGCGATGCCGACGTCGCGCAGGATGGCCCACTGCTCGCGGGTCTCGATGCCCTCGGCGCAGACGACGGCGCCCATGCTGCGGGCCCACTCGGCCAGCGCCCGCAACGCGTCGGCCCGGCTGCTGTCGCCGTCCAGGCCCGCCAGCAGGCTGCGGTCGAGCTTGACCACCTCCGGCCGCAGCCGCAGGATGCGTTCGACGTTGGAGTACCCCTTCCCCCAGTCGTCGAGGGCGATGGTCGCGCCGCGGCCCCGCAGGGCCGCGAGGGTGGCGATGGCGGCGGCCCAGTCGTCGGTGTCGGTCTGCTCGGTGATCTCGATGACGACGCCCTGCAGGTCGTCCGGCAGCACTGCCTCCACCTCGGGGGCGCCGAGCGAGCCGATGCTCAGGTTCACCGACACGTAGCCCTCGTCCGGGCGCTCGGCGAGGGCGGCACGGATGGCCGTCGCCTCGAGCGCCGGGCCCTGGCCGGACCGGTGCGCCTGGGCGAAGACGGTCTCGGGGTCCCCGTCCGGGAAGCGGCTGAGGGCCTCGTGGCCGACGACCGTGCCGTCGCGCAGGTCGACGATCGGCTGGAAGGCGATGCGCAGCGGCGGCAGCCCACGGTCGGGGCAGCCGGCGTGGGCGACGCGGACGCGGGCGCGGCCGGCGTGCTTGGCCTCGTAGAGGGCACGGTCCGCCAGCTCCACGAGACGCGACGGCTCCGCGCCGCGGTCCCAGGCCGCCACGCCGGCCGAGAACCGCTGCCCGTACGGAGTGAGCCCCTGCATGGTGTCGAGGAGCTCGCAGGCCCGTTCGGTGGTCGAGCCGGGCAGCAGCACCCCGAACTCCTCGCCCCCGTACCGCGCCAGCAGCTCGTGCGGCGCGAGCAGGCTGCTCCACGCCGCCACCGCCTCGCGCAGCAGGAGGTCACCCGCCTGGTGCCCGCGCTGGTCGTTGTAGCGCTTGAAGTGGTCGAGGTCGATCAGGGCCACCGTGAGCGGCGCGTCGGTGTCCTCGGCCTGCTGCACGGCCCGTCCGAGCTCGTGGTCCCAGGTGCGGCGGTTGGGAGCGCCGGTGAGGCCGTCGCTGCGGGCCAGCGCGGCCAGCTGCACGGCCTGCACCTCGACGGTGCGGACCAGCACGCCCATCCTCGCGAGCACGAGCATCGAGAGCGCCACCGATCCGATGGAGACCAACAGCCACGGGGGCTGGTGCCCCAGCAGGCCGTCGGCGAGCAGCGTCGCGCCCGGCAGCACGAGCGCGCAGCCCAGAGCCGCCAGACGCCGGTTCGCCCTCGTGCCGGCATCCACGCTCAGGCCGTCCTCGCCGAGGGCCGGGGCCGAGCGGGCGCAGGCCGCCGCCCCCGCCGCGAGGTAGCCGAGCAGCCACAGCTGGTCGAGCCAGGCGGGTGACGTGGCCGCGGGGTCGGCGATCGCCATCACGTTCCAGGTCAGGTCGGCCACGAGCACCGAGAGCAGGGCGACGACGAGCAGCCGGAACGACGGGGACCGGAGACTGGCGGTGGCCCACAACCGCACCAGGACGGCCAGCAGGAGCACGTCGGCGATCGGGTAGGCCGACGTCACGATCCGCCCGAGCACCGGGACGGCCGAGTCGCTCGCGACCGGGCTGACGAGGAAGGTCCCCACGACGACACCGAAGGACAGCGCGACGATCGACGCGTCGAGGATGAGGGTGGGGTCGGACCGCATCCGGCGACCGCGCGCGAGGTGCAGGAGCCCCGCGGCCAGCACGGCGTACGACGAGAGGTAGGGGACGTCACTGGGGGCCGGGTAGGCGGCCGGCTCGATGCCGTACTGCTCGACGGAGTAGACGACGTCGCCGAGAGCCCACCCCGCGAAGCCGACGGTCACGAGCATCCAGCCGCGGCGGGCGGGGCCGGGGATGCGCCAGGCGCCGTAGAGGCCCGCCGCGACGCACACCACGCCGAAGACGTCCCCGACCACCGACCGGGTCGCTCCCGCCGGGACGAGAGGCAGGAGGCACAGGGCCCCGAGGAGCGCGACGAACACAGCGCGGGACGTCGACCGCATGAGGACACCGCCCTTGGCAGACCCCTGCGTGGATCGTGGACGTGACCATGCTGGCACCGCGGCGCGGGTCAACAGCGGGAACGGCCGGCGCCCTGGCCGTTCGACCGATGGAGGGGACGGGTGTCGCGGCTGGTCAGGGGCGCGGGAACGGCGAACGGCCCGCGGCGCTCGTCGCGCCGCGGGCCGTGGCCATGCGGTGGTCTGACGTCCCGGCCGAACGGCTCACGGCCGGCCGGGACGCGTCCACGTCGGTCGCATCCTCCGACGGGACGTGGGGGGGGCCGGAGGGCCCGGTCTCAGTGGTGGCTCGCGCCCTTGCCGTGGCCCGAGCCGGCGTGGCTGTTGCCGTGGCCCGCGCGGTGGCTGGAGGCCTGGGGACGCTCGGCCTTCGCCGCCCGGCGGGCGGTCCGGGCGGTGTCCTTCGCGGCGTTCTTGGGCGCCGTGAGCTCCGCGCCCGGCTCGGCCGGGGTGACGTCGTCGCAGCCGACCGCCTGCACGTTGCGGAACGCGGTCGAGTCAGCGGCCTTGCCCGGGGTGTCCTTGACGTGCGACCAAGCGGTGCAGAGGCCGTGGTGGGCCGGGCCCGCTGCGTCCGGGCCGGTGGCGGAGTCGCTGGTGCCGTCCTCGGTGTCCGTGGGTTCGGCGGGGTCGGACGCGGAGGGCTCGTCGGTGGGGGTGGCCGAGCTCTGGTCCTCCCCCTGCTCGTCCTCGCCCGAAGCGTCGGGCGTCGCGGTGTCGGAGGACGTGGCGGTGCTGGTCTCGTCGTCGCTCACGACGAGGGAGACAGGGGCGGACGCGGCGACAGCGGCCACACCGCCCGCGAGGACGACGACGGCGGCGCTCGCGAGAGCGGCACCGAGACGGGTAACGGACATGGGGCCTCCGTGCGCAGGGGTGGTGAGGAGCGATGCTGGCGCGGCCGGGGGCCCGGTGTCAGGCAATCGCGTGCGAAGTGGCCGAACGGCCGAGGGCCCGGTCGGTCAGGCCCCCGCGCGCTCGGGCGCTCCGACCGTCTGCGTCGACACCGCGTGGTCGCACAGCCGCAGGAACGCGCCCAGCGCGAGGAGCTCGGCGGGGGAGCGGGGGGAGAAGTCGGTGAGCACCTGCGACCGCACCACGAACGCCGCGTACTGGCCGCGGGAGATGGCCACGTTGAGGCGGTGCCGGTCGAGCAGGAAGCCCATCCCGCGCGAGACGTCGGAGTGCGACGACGCGGCCATCGTCAGGATGGCGACGGCCGCCTCCTGGCCCTGGAACTTGTCGACGGTGCCGACCGCGACGTCGGGGTGGCCCGCGTCGTCGAGCGCGCGCCGGACCAGGCCCGCCTGGGCGTTGTAGGGCGTGATGACGATGACGTCGCCCTCGGCCAGCGGCCGGCCGGCGTCGCCGCCGTCGCGCGCCGACGTGTCGACCCACGTGCGGCCCAGCAGGCCGCGCACGAGCGCCACCACCGCGTCGGCCTCCTGCGGCGAGTGGGTGGAGTTGTCGCGGTGCTCGACGGCGTGCACGTGCACTCCGGGCTCGATGCCCTCGAGACGGCGCGCGCCGGTGACGTCGCCCACCGCGGCCAGCCGCCCCTGGTAGGCGAGCTCGGAGACCGGCCGGGTGAGGGCGGGATGCATCCGCCACGTCGTCGCGAGGAAGTAGCCGAGGGTGGGCGGGAGCACCGACTCGCCGCGCGCGAGCCACGCGAGCGCCGCCATGTCGATCGGCTCGGCGTGCGTGCCGGTGGTGACCTGGGGCAGCTGCTGGGGGTCGCCGAGCAGCAGCAGCCGCCGGGCCGCCACCGACACGGCCAGGGTCTTGGCCAGCGAGAACTGCCCGGCCTCGTCGACGACCAGCAGGTCGAGCTCGCGGCGCCCGACCCGTCCCGGGTTGGTGAGGTCCCAGGCGGTGCCTCCGATGACGTAACCGCGCCCGGCCGCGCGGTGGCCGGCGGCGAAGGCGGCCAGCTCGTCGGCCTTGCCGAGCGCCGTCCAGGCGGGGCCGGCCGTGGCACGAGGGACCTTGGCCACCTGCTCGCCCGGCACGTCGGTGGCGGCGACGATCTTGGACAGTACGTTCTCGACCGCGGCGTGGCTCTGGGCGCAGACCCCCACGGCCCAGCCTTGGGCGACGAGCCGGGCCACCACGTGGGCCCCGACGTGCGTCTTGCCGGTGCCGGGCGGGCCCTGCACCGCCACGTACGAGTCGTCCATCCCGAGCAGGGCCGCGGTGATGGCATCGGTGTAGCCGTCAGGACCGTCGGCCACGGCCGGCAGCGGGGCGCCTCCACGCAGCCGTGGCGGGCAGCGCAGCAGCACGTCGGTGCCGGCGCCCACCGGCACCTGCCCGGTGTCGCGCACGGCCGCGGCGACCTCGGCCAGCGCGCGGTCGATGGGGGCCGAGCTGACGTTGTCGTTGGGCACCAGCGCCACCGGCACGTCGACGTGCGGTTCGCCGTCCTTGGGCTGGAGCTCCTCGACCAGCAGCACCTGGTGGAGCCGACCGGTGTCGGCGAGCAGGTCGTGCGCCTCCAGGACGGTGACCCCCGCGGTGCTGCGCGCGTTGGCGTGCAGGGGCTCGGCGACCACCCCGACCGGCGAGGGCACCCCGTAGACCGCGGAGACGGCGGCGCCCACCCCGATGCCGCCCTGGCGCATCGGCTCGCCGTGCAGGCGCAGGGTGCGGCGGGGGCGCTGGCGGGCCGTCGCCTGGTGCCAGTCGCTGACCACCTCCGCCCGCTCGACCAGGAAGACGCCGTCGGCCGCGCGCCAGTCGCCCACCGGCAGCCGCAGCCGCTCGAAGTGCTCCTGCCATCTGGGCTTGTCCTCGCGCGCGTGGAACAGCACCGCGGAGCCGACGAGGGCGACCGCGTGGTGCTCGTCGGAGCGGTCGGCCGGCGCCACGTCGTCGACGAGGGCCCGGACCGCGGCCTCCAGCTCGAGGGCGGCCCGGCGGGTCTCGCTGACCTCGACCTCGCCGACGGTGTCGGCGACCGGGAGTGCCCAGCCGTCACCGACCTGCTCGGCCCGGCGCTCGAGCAACCAGTCGCGCAGCTTGAGAGTGGAGACGCAGTCGTCCTCGTTGTAGTGGGCGATCTCGGCGATCAGGGCGCGGGCCTCGTCGTCGCGGCCCTCGACGCGCGCGGCGGAGAACTGGTGGTAGGCCACGATGCTCTCGGCCCCGCCCTGGACGTCGCCCTCGCGGGCCTCCATGTAGAGCGGTTCGAGCTTCTTGATCGAGTACGAGCGCTGGGAGACCCGGATGCCGGACCGGACCACCGAGTAGAGGTCGACGAAGACACCGTCGCGCAGCAGCTGGTCGACGTCGTCCTCGCAGACCCCGTGGCGGGCGGCCATCCGGAGCAGGGCCGCGGGCTCGTAGGGCGCGTAGTGGTAGACGTGCAGGTCGGGCCAGCGCCGCCGGCGGGCGGCCAGGTGCTCGACGAAGTCGACCAGCGCCCGGCGCTCCTCGTGGCGGTCGTGGGCCCAGAACGCGCGGAACCGGGCCTCGCCGGAGTCGACCTCGACCATCCCGAAGAGGTACTCCAGCCCCCAGATGCTCGACCCCGGCTCCTGCCACAGCGGGTCGCCCTCGAAGTCGAAGAAGACGTCGCCCGGGCTGGGGCGCGGCATCCGGCGGAGCGCGTCGGGGTCGACCACCTCGAAGCGCACCCCGCCCGCGGGGTCGGCCTCCTGGGCCAGCTGCAGCCGGGCCTGCGCGCGCAGCCGGTCGAGCATGGCCGGGCGGACGTCGGCGACCGCGCCCTCGTGGGCGGCGAGCTGCTCGACGGTGGTGACCCCGGCGGCGAGCAGCCGGGCCCGGGCGGGCCCACGCATCCCGGCCACCAGCAGGAGGTCGCGGGCCCGCTCGACCTCGGCCTCGCACACGTCGCAGCGGCCACAGGCGAGCCAGCGCTCGTCACCCCAGGAGGCCGACGCCCCGGAGGCCCGGTGCTCGGCCAGCAGGGCGTCGAGGCGGGCCCGGCGCGCGCGGTAGACCGGGACGATGTCGCCGAGGGCGTAGTCGTGGTGCTCGCCCGAGCCGACGACCAGCCGCGCGACCGGAGCGGCGGGGACCCCGGCGGCTGCCAGCTGGTCGGCGTAGGCCGCGATCTGCAGCAGCGCCGGCACGCCGGCGGTACGGGCGAGCTTGGTGTCGCTGACCAGCCAGCCGCCAGGCGTGCGCTCGAGGAAGTCGGCGTGCCCCACGAACGACCCGTCGAAGAAGGTGGCCTGGTAGACGACCTCCACCGCGGGGTCGAGCAGAGCGGCGACCGTCTGCGCGTGGGCCCGCTCGAGCGCCTCGCGGGTGTAGCCCGGTCGCTCGAACTGCACGACGTGGCCACGGTGCTCGGCGGCCAGCCGGCGCAGCTCGACCTGCTCGTGCTCGGTGCCGAGGCGGGCGACCCGGGCCAGCATCGGGTCGTCGGCGACGGGCGCCCGCTCGGCCCGGCCGAGCGCGACGTCGAGGGCGTGCGCGAGCGCGAACTCGCAGTCGGCGGCCGTGCGCAGGTCACTCGCGCTGATGACGAGCGCCGCGTCGTCGCCGAGGAGGAACATGACCCGAACCTAACCCCGCCCACCGACAGCGCCGACGGGGCCCGGGGACGCGCGGCACGGCATCCGGCAGCCGTGGGCGCCGGCGCGGGGCCCCCTCGCCCCGGGCGTCGACCGGACGCTTCAGCTCAGCCCGGAACGGTTGCCCTGCGACGGTGAAGGTTCCCGCATGGGGCGAGAAAGTGGAGCCGGGCCGCGGAGCGGTCAGATCCAGCTCGGGAACCACATCCGCCAGTGCCAGTGCTGGTACGGGATGGTGTCGGCCACGTAGATCGGGTGGAAGAACGCGAACAGCGCCAGGGTGAGCAGCAGGTAGCCGCCCACCACCAGGACCCGGAGCCGGAAGCGCGCCGGGTCGGGCTCGCGCCGCCCCACCCACAGCCCGATGACGAACACCACCGCCAGGACCACCCAGGGCTCGAAGGCCACCGAGTAGAAGGTGTAGATGGTGCGGTGCTGGTAGGCGAACCAGGGGAGGTAGCCCCCGACGATGCCGGCCGCGATGGCGCCGGCCCGCCAGTCGCGCCGCACCAGCCACCACCACAGCACCGCCAGCAGCGCGAAGGCCCCCACCCACCAGACCGAGATGGTGCCGACCGGGTTCACGGCCTGCGAGCACTGGGCCACCGTGCAGCCGTCGACACCCCGGGTCGGGCTCTCGTAGTAGAAGGAGGTCGGCCGGGTCTGCACCAGCCAGGACCACGGGTTCGACTGGTACGGATGCGGTTGCGCGAGCGTGGTGTTGAAGCCGTAGGCATCCTGGTGGTACTTGACCCAGTTGCGCAGCGCGGAGGGCAGCCACTGCACCCCCTCGCCCGGATGGAAGCGGTCCCAGTGCCGGTGGTAGCCGTTGTCCGACAGGAACCAGCCGGTCCACGACACCACGTAGACCACGGCCCCGACGACCACCAGCTGCAGCGCCGCGAAGGGCCCGTCCTTCAGCAGCGCCCCACGGGCCCAGTGCCGCACCCCCGCGGCCCGGCGCGCCCCGAGGTCCCACCACACCGTCATCAGCCCGAACGCCGCGAGGAAGAACAGGCCCGACCACTTGGTGCCCATGCACAGGCCCAGCGACACCCCGGCCACCCAGCGCCACGGCCGCCAGCCCAGCCACGGCCCGCCGCCCCCCGGCCACTCGTCCCGGCCGAGCGCGCCCACCTTCTCGGCCAGCACCTCGCGGCTGCGGTCGCGGTCGACCAGCAGCGCCGCGAACGCGCACAGCGCGAAGAACATGACGATGATGTCGAGGATGCCCGTGCGCGACATCACGAAGTGCAGGCCCTCGAAGGCCAGGAGGAACGAGGCGACGCAGCCCAGCGCGGTCGAGCCGAACATCCGCCGGGCCACCCGTCCGATGACGAGGATCGACACGGTGCCGAGCACGGCCACCGAGAACCGCCAGCCCCACCCGGAGTCGGCGCCGAGCAGCCACTCGCCGAAGCCGATGAGCCACTTGCCGACCGGCGGATGGACGACGTAGTCGCCCTCGGTGCTCGAGAAGATGTCGGGGTTGCCGCCCACGAACGCCTCGTCGGGCTTCTTCAGCGAGTCCAGGACCCGCATCTCGACGCCGTAGCGCAGCATCGAGTAGCCCTGCTTGACGTAGTACGTCTCGTCGAAGACCAGCGCGTGTGGGCGGTCGAGGTTCCAGAACCGCAGGACCCCGCCCACGAGGGCGATGAGCCCCGGGCCCAGCCAGCCCCACAGGCGGTCGGTGGGCCGGAACCCGAGCAGGCGTCCGCGCAGCTCGTCCGTCCGGGTCACCGGGACATCGTAGGTGGGCGCCCTGCGGCGCCCGGCCCGCGTGCGAGGATCGCCCCATGAGCGGCCTCCTGGTGCTGGCGGCGACCCCCATCGGCGACCCGCGCGACGCCACCCCACGGCTCGCCGAGGAGCTCGCGAGTGCCGACGTCGTGGCCGCCGAGGACACCCGCCGGATGCGGCGGCTGTGCGCCGACCTCGGCGTGCGACCGGCCGGGCGGGTCGTGTCCTTCCACGAGCACAACGAGGCCGGCCGCGCCGCCGACCTGGTGGCCGAGCTCGTCGCCGGCGCGCGGGTGCTGGTCGTCACCGATGCCGGGATGCCGTCGGTCTCCGACCCCGGCTACCGGCTGGTGGCCGCCGCCGTCGAGGCCGGGGTGCGCGTCACCGCCGTGCCCGGCCCGTCCGCCGTCCTCACCGCGCTGGCCGTCTCGGGCCTGCCGGTCGACCGCTTCTGCTTCGAGGGCTTCCTGCCGCGCAAGGAGGGGGAGCGCGCCCGAGCGCTCGCCGGGCTGGCCGACGAGCGCCGCACGATGGTGTTCTTCGAGGCGCCGCACCGCCTGGCCCGGATGCTGGCGACGGCGGCCGAGGTCCTCGGCCCCGACCGGCCGGCCGCGGTCTGCCGCGAGCTGACCAAGACCTACGAGGAGGTGCGCCGCGGCGGCCTCGCCGCGCTCGCCGAGTGGGCGGAGGAGCACGCGCGCGGCGAGATCACCGTCGTCGTGGCCGGGCGACGCGGGGCCGCCGGCACGGTCGAGGACGCCGTCCCCGAGGTCCTCGCGCGGGTCGCAGCGGGCGAGCGGCTCAAGGACGTCTGCGCCGATGTCGCCGGCCGGGCCGGCCTGGCCAAGCGCGCGCTCTACGACGCCGCCGTGGCGGCCCGGGCGGGCTGAGCCCCGCCCCCGTGCGGCGTCCTCCGCGTGCGGGGGTACCCGGAGGTAACCGGGCCAATGTCACACCTGGGCAGGGCTCGACAGCCCTCGCTGGTGTCCGGGGCGGGGGCTAGGGTTGCTGTTCGTGGCCACCAAGACTTCATCTCGACCCGCGACGGCCCGCCGGACCACGATCGGCCTCAAGATCCTCATGGCTGCGACCGGTCTGGTGTTCGTCGCGTTCGTCCTCCTGCACATGTACGGCAACCTGAAGGCGCTGTGGGGGCAGGAGTCGTTCAACACCTACGCCGAGCACCTGCGCACCATCGGTGAGCCGATGCTGCCGTACCGCGGTCTGCTCTACGTCACCGAGGCCGTGCTGGTGCTCAGCCTGGTGGGGCACGTGTACGCGGCGTACACGCTGTGGAGCCGGGCCGGCAACGCCCGCCGCACCAAGTACGAGGCCGTCAAGCGGGCCTCGCGCACCGCGTGGATGCGGTGGGGCGGCACCTTCCTCCTCCTGTTCCTCGTGTGGCACCTGCTCCAGTTCTCGATCGTGAAGTTCTCGGTGAACTCCGCCAAGCAGGGCCCCGACGTCCAGCAGAACCCCTACGCGCTGCTCGTCGCGAGCTTCCAGGTCCCCTGGAACACCCTCATCTACGTCCTCGCGATGGTCGCCCTCGCCCTGCACCTCTCGCACGGGGTCTTCAGTGCGAGCCAGACCCTCGGCCTCACCGGGACCGCGGCGACCTACCGCCGCGCGAAGCTGGTCGGCCACGCCGTCGCCGCGGTCGTGGTCGTCGGCTTCCTGCTCCCGCCGCTCGCGATCCTCTTCGGCATCATCAAGTAAGGCACGGAACCGATGACAGACACCATCAACGCCGGCATCACCCACGGGCTGTACACCGAGGGCGAGCCCATCGCCGACACCAAGGCCCCTGCGGGCCCCATCGCGCAGATGTGGACCACCCGCCGCTTCGAGGCCGCGCTGGTCAACCCCGCCAACCGTCGCAAGCTCGACGTCATCATCGTCGGCACCGGCCTGGCCGGCGGCTCGGCCGCCGCGACACTGGGCGAGGCCGGCTACAACGTGAAGTCCTTCTGCTTCCAGGACTCCCCGCGCCGCGCGCACTCCATCGCGGCCCAGGGCGGCATCAACGCGGCCAAGAACTACAAGGAGGACGGCGACTCCGTCTACCGCCTCTTCTACGACACGGTCAAGGGCGGCGACTACCGCTCCCGCGAGACCAACGTCTACCGCCTGGCCGAGGTCAGCGCGAACATCATCGACCAGTGCGTGGCCCAGGGGGTCCCGTTCGCCCGTGACTACGGCGGCCTCCTCGACAACCGCTCGTTCGGCGGCGTCCAGGTCTCCCGCACGTTCTACGCGCGCGGCCAGACCGGCCAGCAGCTGCTCATCGGCGCCTACCAGGCCCTCGAGCGCCAGGTCGCCGCCGGCACCGTCACCACCTACACCCGCCACGAGATGCTCGAGGTCGTCGTCGTCGACGGCCGCGCCCGCGGCATCATCGTGCGCGACCTGGTCACCGGCGAGATCGAGACGCACCTGGCCGACGCCGTGGTGCTCGCGAGCGGCGGCTACGGCAACGTCTTCTTCCTCTCCACCAACGCGATGGGCTCCAACGTCACCGCGTCGTGGCGGGCCCACCGCAAGGGCGCCTACATGGCCAACCCCTGCTACACCCAGATCCACCCCACCTGCATCCCCGTCTCCGGTGAGCACCAGTCGAAGCTGACCCTGATGTCGGAGTCGCTGCGCAACGACGGGCGCATCTGGGTCCCCAAGAACCGTGAGGACTGCGACAAGGACCCGCGCGACATCCCGGAGGAGGACCGCGACTACTACCTGGAGCGGATCTACCCCTCGTACGGCAACCTCGTGCCCCGCGACATCGCCTCCCGCCAGGCCAAGAACGTCTGCGACGAGGGTCGTGGCGTGGGCCCGAAGGTCGGCGACTTCCGGCGCGGGGTCTACCTCGACTTCGCCGACGCCATCGAGCGTCTCGGGCAGGAGGCCGTGAGCGAGAAGTACGGCAACCTCTTCGACATGTACGCCCGCATCACGGGCGAGGACCCGTACAAGGTCCCGATGCGCATCTACCCCGCCGTCCACTATGTGATGGGCGGGCTCTGGGTCGACTACGACCTGCAGTCGAGCATCCCCGGTCTGTTCGTCGCGGGCGAGGCGAACTTCTCCGACCACGGCGCCAACCGGCTCGGGGCCTCGGCCCTGATGCAGGGTCTCGCCGACGGCTACTTCGTGCTGCCCAACACCATCCGCGACTACCTGGCCAAGGCGCCCTTCGAGCCGGTCACCGCCGACCACCCCGAGGTCGTCGCGGCGCGGCAGAGCGTCCAGTCCCGCACCGAGCGGCTGCTCGCCATCAACGGCGAGCGCAGCGTCGACTCCTTCCACCGCGAGCTCGGCCAGGTCATGTGGGAGTACTGCGGGATGGAGCGCTCCGAAGAGGGCCTCCTCAAGGCCATCGACCTCATCCGCGGGCTGCGCGAGGAGTTCTGGCGCAACGTGCGGGTGCTCGGCGCCGCCGACACCCTCAACCAGAGCCTCGAGAGGGCCGGCCGCGTCGCCGACTTCCTCGAGCTCGGCGAGCTGATGTGCATCGACGCCCTGCACCGTCGCGAGTCCTGCGGCGGCCACTTCCGGGTCGAGAGCCAGACCGAGGACGGCGAGGCCCTGCGGCACGACGACGAGTACGCGTACGTCGCGGCCTGGGAGTCCACCGGCGGCGACGGGTTCGGCGAGCTCGGCACCCCGGTCCTGCACAAGGAGGACCTCGTCTACGAAGCCATCCAGCTCAAGCAGCGGAGCTACAAGTGACCCCGGCGCGCACCTGCTCCCTGCCCGCCGCCACTACCTCCCGAGGACCCCGATGAACCTCACCCTCAAGATCTGGCGTCAGCCCGGCCCCCGCCACCAGGGCTCGATGCAGACCTACAAGGTCACCGACATCAGCGAGGACATGAGCTTCCTCGAGATGCTCGACATCCTCAACGAGCAGCTGAACGCCAAGGGCGAGGAGCCCATCGCGTTCGACTCCGACTGCCGCGAGGGCATCTGCGGCTCGTGCGGGCTGATGATCTCCGGCAAGGCCCACGGCCCCGAGAAGACCACCACCTGCCAGCTGCACATGCGCAGCTTCACCGACGGCGAGGTCATCACCGTCGAGCCGTGGCGCGCCAACGCCTTCCCGGTCATCAAGGACCTCGTCGTCGACCGCGGCGCCTTCGACCGCATCATCCAGGCCGGCGGCTACATCTCGGTCAACACCGGTTCGGCGCCCGAGGCCAACGCGGCCCCGGTGCCGAAGCCGCACGCCGACCGCGCCTTCATGGCGGCCGAGTGCATCGGCTGCGGCGCCTGTGTCGCCGCCTGCCCCAACGCCTCGGCCATGCTGTTCATGGGCGCCAAGGTCACCCACCTCTCCGAGCTGCCCCAGGGCCAGCCCGAGCGCGACGCCCGGGTGGTGTCGATGGTCGACCAGCACGACCACGAGGGCTTCGGCGGCTGCACCAACGTCGGCGCGTGCTCGCAGGCCTGCCCCAAGGGGATCCCGCAGGACGTCATCTCGACCCTCAACAAGGACCTGCGCGCGGCGCTGCGTCGCTGACGCCGCGCCCCGCCGTGCGGCCCGCCCCGACCACGGGGGGCGGGCCGCACGGCGTCCCGGTCAGAGCCAGCCGACGTGCGGCTTGAGCAGCGAGTAGCCCACGAACGCGACGACGTCCAGGACGGTGTGCGCGAGCACCAGCGGCATGACCCGTTTCGTCCGGGTGTAGAACCACCCGAAGACCAGCCCCATCACGACGTTGCCCACGAAGCCGCCGAAGCCCTGGTACAGGTGGTAGGTACCGCGGATGAGGGCCGAGGTGGCGATGACCCGCCAGGGGCCCCAGCCGGCCTGCCCCCACCGGCGGAAGAGGTAGCCGATCATGATCGTCTCCTCGAGCACCGCGTTCTGCGCGGCCGCCAGGACCAGGATCGGCACCGTGAACCAGGCGGCGCCCACGAGGTTCGCGGCCGACACCGTCGTGTTGAGCCCCAGCGCCTTGGCCGCCAGGTAGAGCCCCAGCCCGGGGATGCCGATGACGGCCGCCAGGGCGGCGCCGCGCCACAGGTCCTGGAACGGGCGGCGCAGGTCGAAGCCCATGGTGTGGGGCTCGGCCGGGTCGTCGCGCCGCAGCAGGTGCAGCGCCAGCGCGACCGGGACCAGGGCCAGGGCGATGCCGACGAGCTGGAACGCGACGTCGAGCCACGGGCGGTCGGGCGTGACGGACGAGTTCATCGTGGCCGTCTGCTGCGACAGTGCCTCGGGGCGGGTCAGCCGGTCGACGATGCGCAACAGGGCGTAGATCGCCGAGGATCCGAGCGAGACGCCGAGGACGAGCCAGGTCTCGGTGAGGTGACGGCGGCGCATCCGCCCACCCTAGGCGGGCGGCCCCGGCGCACCCTGGGTGCCGGCTGCGAGCCGGCTGGATGCCGCCGGGCGCGGCACAATGGGACCCGATGCCATCGCGTGCCCGCCCCGTCGCCCGGCCCACCCGCGGGCGGCTCGCGAGGCGCCCCGGCGGCACGGTGGTGCGCGGGTGGCTCCTGGCGGCGGCGCTGACGCTCGCCGCGAGCGTCACCGGCTGCTCCGGCGTGCCCGGGCTCCCCGCTCCGTCGACCTTCGGCACCGGCCCGAGCACGTCACCGGCGGCGCCCCCGACCCCGCCCCCCGTCGGCGAGCTGTTCTTCGACACCCGGACCTTCGCGCTGTCCGCGCAGTCGGCGCACGTGGCCGGGACCGTCCTGCGCGGGCGGGTGCGGGTCACCATCGACCTCGAGGGCAACGCCTCGGGCACCCAGCAGCGGCTGCGGGTGACGGCCCCCGGCGCCGGAACGGCCGAGCTTCTCACGGTGGGCGACCGGACCTGGCTCTCGGGCGACCAGGCCTTCTGGAGCCGCCGCCTGGGTTCGGCGGCGGCCGCTCGGCCCTATCGCGACAAGTACCTCCTGGTCTCGCCGCGGCAGGCGGCCGCGGTCGGGCCCTACACGCTGCGGGGCCTGCTCACGGCCCGGTTCGCGCGCCCCGACGTGACGACCCTCCAGAAGCGGACCCGTCCGGCGCTCGTCGAGGCGCTCGGCGGGGACGTCGTCTGGCGGCTGGGGCTGGGGGCGGGGGGCCTGGTCGTCGCCAGCGACGGCAGCGCGGCGCTCCTGCGGTTCACGACGGTGGGCACCGACCCGAGCGACCTGCGGTTCGACCGCTGGGGGCAGGTGGGCTCGTTCACCGAGCCCGCGCCGGCCGACGTCATCACGCCCTGAGGGCCGGGACGGCCCGCGTCGGGTCAGCCCGGCGAGTAGGCGCGTTCGCGGCGCGAGCGGCGCCAGTCGCGCACCCGCAGCCAGAGCCAGATGAGCAACCACGCCAGCAGGGCCAGCGCGACGACGACGAACACCGGCGCCAGGATGGCCACCAGGGAGAGGCCGATCGACGCCCCGTCCTCGACGGTGGAGACGATCGGGCCGCCGGTGCCCACGGTGACGCCGTTGACCACCGGGCGCGCGGCCATCTTGCCGGTGTGCACCAGGCCCGACACCACCACACCCAGGACGACGCCGACCCACGGGTGCTGGGTCATCCAGGTCGAGTGGTCGAGGTCGGAGGCGGCGCTCGTGGCGGCGAAGATCAGCCCGCCCATGCTCGGCCGGATGAAGGTCTGGACGGTGTCGTTGACGGTGTCGACGGCGGGCACCTTGTCGAGGACGACCTCGGCCAGCAGGAGCACCGCCCCGATGCCGATCGCCCAGCCGCTCTCGATCCACTCGTAGCCGGAGGGGAGCGTGATGAGGTCGGTGAAACGAGCGACCAGCGCGACGACGAGGAAGGGGATGTAGGCGTTCAGGCCCGCCGCGGCGGACAGGCCCATCCCCGTGAGGGCAGCCAGCACGGCGACCTCCTGACCTGTGGCGACCGCACGACGCGCTCGCACCCGGGAGAGCAACATCGCTCCGACGTCAGCGTAGTCCCGGCCTGTGCCGTCGTGACCGAACCGTTGTGCGGGCCCGCGTAACCCGGTGGACGGGCGCCGACGGGTCGACCACCATCGGGGCGTGACCCCCGACCCGGCAGCTGCCCCGCCCACCGGCGTTCCCGCCGACCCCGCCGCGCTGCTGCGCGTCTACGACGACCAGCTGCGCACCGACGCCGAGACGCCCGGGGCGGTGTCGGTGGCGCGGCTCGGCCCGCTGCGGATGGCCACCTTCCCGGGCGGCCGCGGGTTCGTCTCGTACCGCGACCTCGACGGCGCCGGCGCGGTGACCGTGCGGGGGTGGGTGGGCGAGGCGCTGGAGCACTTCCGGGCCGACCGGTCCGTCGTCGACGTCGAGTGGAAGACCCGGGGCCACGACGTCGCGCCCGGGCTGCACGAGGCGCTGGTCGAGCACGGCTTCGTCGCCGGCGAGGTCGAGTCCGTGATGATGGGCCCGGCCGCAGCCCTGGCCGTGGAGGTGCCGCTGCCACCCGGTGTGGTGCTGCGTCGGGTGACCGCCGAGGCCGACGTGCGGGCCATGAGCGCGATGGCCGACGAGGCGTTCGGCGACCCGGTCTCGACGCGCCGGGCCGACGACCTGATGTTCCGGCTCTCGCGCGAGGACGGCATGGAGCTCTGGGTCGCCGAGGCCGACGGGGTGATGGTGAGCTCGGGGCGCCTGGAGCCGGTGGCGGGCACGGAGGTGGCGGGGGTGTGGGGGGGCGCCACGCTGCCGGCGTGGCGCGGGCGCGGCATCTACCGGGCGCTGACGGCCGTGCGGGCCCGGTCGGCGCTGGCGCTGGGGAAGACGGTGCTGCACAGCGACTCGACCGAGTACTCGCGCCCCATCCTCGAGCGCGCCGGGCTGGTGAAGGTCACCACCACGACGCCGTACGAGTGGACCCGCTGACCCGGCGCCCAGGAAGACGGGGGGTCGGCGGGTCCGTCCCGTCGCTGCTCAGGCGGAGCGGCCCTGGTTGTACATGGCCCCGGTGAAGGCGTCACCCGAGGCGCAGGTCGCCAGCGACCAGTTGCTGCCGTTGGCGTTGCGCCAGGGCCCGTAGGCGTAGACGATCCGGCCGTTCCAGCCGGACCGGCACTCGAGAACGACCCGGAACTGGTTCCCGGCGGGTGCCGAGCAGGAGTCCCCTCCGCCGTTGCCGAAACGGGTCCACTGACAGTCATAACCCCAGGCGTTGGCCGCCGGTGCCGCGACCACTCCGCCGATGAGGACGGCAGCGGCCGCCGCCGCAGTACCGAGGAAACGCTTCATGACCACTCCTTCTCGCTGGGGACGGCGGCCGGTCGCCGCGCGCGAGAACCCCCACGCGTGACCCTAGGGGCGCCGCGGGAGCGGGAGGCGACGATCGGCCGACGCCTCACCGGGGAGCACTCCCCGCTCCCGCGGTGGCGGGGGTAACGCGGGTGTGGATGGCACCTAGGATTCGTCGCATGAAGGTCCTCTCCGCCGTCGCCTGGCCGTACGCCAACGGCCCCCGCCACCTCGGCCACGTCGCCGGGTTCGGGGTGCCGTCCGACGTGTTCAGCCGCTACATGCGGATGGCGGGGCACGACGTGCTCATGGTCAGCGGCTCCGACGAGCACGGCACGCCCATCCTGGTGCTCGCCGACCAGGCCGGGGTGACCCCGCGCGAGTTCGTCGACCGCAACCACGCCCTCATCGCCGGCGAGCTGTGCGACCTCGGCTGCACCTACGACCTCTACACGCGCACCACCACGGCGAACCACTACGCCGTCGCGCAGGAGCTGTTCCGGCAGAACTGGCTCAACGGCTACATGGTCGAGCGCACCCAGCAGGGCGCCATCTCGCCCTCGACCGGGCGCACCCTGCCCGACCGCTTCATCGAGGGCGAGTGCCCCATCTGCCACTACGCGGACGCGCGCGGCGACCAGTGCGACAACTGCGGCAACCAGCTCGAGCCCGAGGACCTCATCAACCCGCGGAGCAAGATCAACGGCGAGGCCCCGCAGTTCGTGCAGACCCAGCACTTCTTCCTCGACCTGCCCGCGCTCGCCGAGGCGCTGGGCGAGTGGCTCACGGGGCGCGAGGCGTCGGGCACCTGGCGGCCCAACGTCATCAAGTTCAGCCGCAACATCCTCGACGAGATCAAGCCCCGTGCCATGACCCGCGACATCGACTGGGGCATCCCGGTGCCGCTCGACGGCTGGCGCGACAACCCGGCCAAGCGCCTCTACGTGTGGTTCGACGCCGTCATCGGCTACCTCTCGGCCTCCATCGAGTGGGCGCGGCGCCGGGGCGAGCCCGAGCGCTGGCGCGAGTGGTGGAACGACCCCGAGGCCCTCACGTACTACTTCATGGGCAAGGACAACATCACCTTCCACTCCCAGATCTGGCCCGCCGAGCTCCTCGGCTACGCCGGCAAGGGCTCCCGCGGCGGCGAGCCGGGCGTCTACGGCGAGCTCAACCTGCCGACCGAGGTGGTCTCGAGCGAGTACCTGACCATGGAGGGCCGGCAGTTCTCGACCTCGCGCGGCTACACGGTGCTGGTGCGCGACGTCCTCGACCGCTACGGCCCCGACGGCATCCGGTACTTCATCTGCGCGGCCGGCCCCGAGAACCAGGACTCCAACTTCACCTGGCGCGAGTTCGTGCAGCGCAACAACTCCGAGCTGGTGGCCGGCTGGGGCAACCTGGTCTCGCGCACGGCCGCCATGGTGGCCAAGAACTTCGGGGAGATCCCGGCCCCGGGGCCGCTCGAGCCGGTCGACGAGGAGGTCCGCGCCACCGTGCTGTCGGGGTTCGAGACCGTGGGCGGCCTGCTCGAGCGGCACCGTCAGAAGGCCGCCATCGCCGAGGCCATGCGGGTGGTCGGCGAGGTCAACGGCTACGTCTCGCGCACGGAGCCGTTCAAGCTGAAGGGCGAGGACCAGCAGGAGCGCCTGGCCACCGTGCTGCACACGCTGGTGCAGTGCGTCGCCGACCTCAACACGATGCTGGCGCCGTTCCTGCCGCACGCCGCCAACCGCGTCCACAGGGTGCTGGGCGGCGAGGGCGAGCTCGTGCCGATGCCGCGCCTCGAGACGGTCACCGGCCTCGACCCCGAGGACGAGGGGCGGTCGTGGCCCGTCATCACCGGCGACTACTCGGGCTTCCCGCGGTGGGGGTCGCGCCCGGTCGTCGTGGGGACGCCGATCAGCAAGCCGGCGCCGGTCTTCACCAAGCTCGACGAGTCGGTCGTCGACGACGAGCTGGCCCGGGCCGAGGCCTGAGCCGATGACGTCGCAGCCGAGTCGGCGGGGTGACCCCGAGCCTCCCGACCCGCTGCCGATCCCGGTGGTGGACAACCACACCCACCTCGACATCAGCCGTGAGGGCGCCGAGATCGCGGTGGGCGACCTCGTGCCCGCACTGCGGGCCGCGGCCGCGGTGGGCGTCGACCGGGTCGTGCAGATCGGCTGCGACGAGGCCGGCAACGAGTTCGCCGTGGCGGCCGCCGAGGCGTACCCGTCGGTGCTGGCCGGGGTGGCCGTGCACCCCAACGAGGCGCCCCTGCTGGCCGCCCGGGGACGGCTCGACGCCGTGCTCGACCGGGTCGAGCAGCTGGCGGCCCATCCGCGGGTGCGGGTCGTCGGCGAGACCGGCCTCGACCACTTCCGCACCGGGCCCGAAGGGCGTCCCGTGCAGGAGGAGTCGTTCCGGCGGCACATCGACATCGCCAAGCGCACCGGGCGGGCCCTGCAGATCCACGACCGCGACAGCCACGACGACGTCCTGCGGGTGCTGGCCGAGGAAGGGGCGCCCGAGCGCACGGTCATGCACTGCTTCTCGGGCGACCTCGAGATGGCGCGTGAGTGCGTCCGGCGCGGCTACCACCTCTCGTTCAGCGGCACCGTGACGTTCAAGAGCTCGCGGGGCCTGCGGGACGCGCTCGCGGTCACCCCGCTCGAGCTCCTGCTGGTCGAGACCGACGCGCCGTACCTGACGCCACATCCCTGGCGGGGCGCGTCCAACAGCCCCGTCCTCGTGCCGTTGACGGTGCGGGCGATGGCGGCCGTGCTCGGGGTGGCGGTGGCCACCTTGTGCGAGAGCCTCTCCGAGAACGCGGAACGGCTCTACGGGCCCTGGTGAACCGGGCCGCGGCGGGGTGGGTGCGCCGGCCGGCCGCCTCAGGGGCCGCTCAGGTCCGACGCGTGTCGTGTGGCCGGTGGGACGGATGGGACGTCAGAGGTCGCCGATCGTTGGCCCTCCCGTTACCGAAACTTGACCTTTGCCCGTCCCGTCCTGCACGGTGGACGGAGATGGCCGGGGCCGGAACGCCTCGGACGACGTGTTCGAACGCCCTCCCGGCACCGCCGCCGGCAGGGCTGTTTCCTGCACTGGGCCCCCTCGGCCCGGGCCCACGGGCCGCCGTCCGACGCCGGTGCCCGGAGAGCCCCACCCCTGGAGTCGTCTTGCTCAACCGCACCGTTCGTCATGCCGCCCAAGGCGTCGCGGCCCTCGCCGTGGCCGTCGGGTCGGTGGGCGTCGCCCACTTCGACAAGGCCGTGGCCCTGAGCGTCGACGGGACCGCGTCGTCGGTCCACGTCCTCGGGTCCACCGTCCGCGACGCCCTCGACAAGCAGGGCATCTCGGTGGGAGAGCACGACGTGGTCGTCCCGGGCCTGGACAGCCCGATCTCCGACGGCGACCGCATCTCGGTGCGGTACGGGCGCAAGCTGGTCGTCACGGTCGACGGGGTCACCCGCGAGTACTGGACGACGGCCACCACGGTCGACGCCGCGCTCAAGGACATCGGGGTGCGGGCCGACGGTGCGGTCCTGACCGCCTCGCGCTCGCTCCCCCTGGGCCGTGCGGGCCTGTCGATGTCGGTCTCGACCCCGAAGGACGTCACGGTCGCCATCGGGGGCAAGCGGCGTGCGGTCTCCACCGCGGCGCCCAAGGTCTCGGGCGTGCTCGGCGAGCTGAACGTCAGCCGTAACGCCACCGACGTCGTGGCCCCCGGTCTCGACACCCCGGTCACCGACGGCATGACGATCGTCTTCAAGCGCGTCACCACCAAGCGCGTCACCACCACGGAGGCCATCGCGTTCCCGGTCGTCAAGCAGCAGGACGCGTCCCTCGCGGTGGGCCGGTCCACGATCGTCACCCCGGGTCGCCAGGGCAGGCGCGAGGTCGTCCGGAGCCAGCGCTTCGTCGACGGCAGGCTCGCCGGCACCTCGGTGCTGTCGCAGAAGGTCCTCACCCGCCCGGTCAGCCAGGTCGTCAAGGTCGGCACCAAGGTCGCCGCGGCCGCCCCGGCGCCCAGCGCCGGCAACACCTCCGGCGCCGGCCTCAACCTCGCCAACGAGGCGATGTGGGACCGCATCGCCCAGTGCGAGTCGAGCGGCAACTGGTCGATCAACACCGGCAACGGCTACTACGGCGGCCTGCAGTTCAACATCCCGTCGTGGCTCGCCAACGGCGGCGACGACTTCGCGTCGCGCCCCGACCTCGCGTCGCGGGCCGAGCAGATCACCGTGGCCAACCGCTACTACGCCAAGGCCGGGCTCTCGCCCTGGGGCTGCGCGTCCGCGGCCTGAGCCTCCCGAGCCCGCCCCCTGAGCCGCTGCCTCCCCGAGGCGGCGGCTCGCGGCCTCCCGGCCCTTGTCGACGTGCGCCCGGCAGCCCGGCGCCCCCCTCGACGCAAGGGTTGCTGCACCGGACCCCGCCTCGCAGGTCTTGTCCGGTGCGCTTTTCGGGGTGACCCCGAAAAGCCGGGAGCTGCGCGGTGGCTAGGGTGGCGCCCGTGACCGACGCCCCGGATGCCGCGCCCGCCGCGCTGCTCGGCGCCGCGCAGGTCCGTGAGCTGGCCGCCCGCCACGGCATCCGCCCCACGAAGCAGTGGGGGCAGAACTTCGTCGTCGACGGCAACACCGTGCGCCGCATCGTCCGCGTCTCGGGCGTGGGGGAGGACGACGTGGTGGTCGAGGTCGGGCCCGGCCTCGGCAGCCTCACCCTGGCCCTGCTGCCCGCCGTGCGCCGGGTCGTGGCGCTCGAGGTCGACCCCGTGCTGGCCGCCGCCCTGCCCGGCACCGTCGAGACGCTGGCGCCCTCCCTGGCCCCCCGGCTCGAGGTCGTCCGCGGCGACGCGCTCGCCGTGACCGAGCTCCCCGGGCCACCGCCCACCGCCCTGGTCGCGAACCTGCCGTACAACGTCTCGGTCCCGGTCGTGCTGCGGATGCTGGAGCACTTCCCGAGCCTGCGCACCGTGCTCGTGATGGTGCAGCTCGAGGTCGCCGAGCGGCTCGCCGCACCTCCCGGCAGCCGCACCTACGGCGTCCCCAGCGTCAAGGCCGCCTGGTACGCCGACGTGCGCCTGGCCGGCACCGTGCCGCGCAGTGTGTTCTGGCCGGTGCCCAACGTCGACTCCGGCCTGGTCGCGCTGACCCGGCGCGAACCGCCCGTCACCACGGCGACCCGGGCCGAGGTGTTCGCCGTCGTCGACGCCGCGTTCGCCCAGCGCCGCAAGACCCTGCGAGCCGCCCTGGCCGGATGGGCCGGCTCGCCGGCCGCGGCCGAGGCGGCGCTGGTGGCCGCCGGGGTCGAGCCCCGCACCCGCGGCGAGCAGCTCGACGTCGCCGCGTTCTCCCGCATCGCCGCCGCCCGCGCCTGAGATGCCGGCGCGGCGGCGGGCCCGGCGCTCTGACTAGGGTGAGGACATGACCGCCAGCCGCCTCGTGCCCGGCCCCGTGACCGTGCGCGTCCCGGCCAAGGTCAACCTGGAGCTCCTGGTCGGGCCCCTGCGCGACGACGGCTTCCACACCCTCGCCACCGTCTACCAGGCGGTCGGTCTGTACGACGACGTCACCGTGGCCGCGGCCGACACGTGGGGCGTCAGCGTCTCGGGGGCGCTGGCCGCGGGCGTGCCCACCGACGCCGACAACCTGGGCCTGCGGGCGGCCCGCCTCCTCGCCGACCGGTACGCCGGTGGGCCGGCCCACGTCGGCATCCGCAAGGGCATCCCGGTGGCGGGGGGGATGGCCGGGGGCTCGGCCGACGCCGCGGCCGCCCTGGTGGGCCTCGACCAGCTGTGGGACCTCGGTCTCGACCGCGACGAGCTGGAGGAGGTCGCCGCCGAGCTCGGTAGCGACGTGCCGTTCCTCGTCTCCGGGGGCACGGCCATGGGGAGCGGCCGCGGTGAGCGACTGGCCCCGGTGCTCGCCCGCGGCACCTACCACTGGGTGTTCGCGCTCGCCGAGGGCGGGCTCTCGACCCCCGAGGTCTACGCCGAGTGCGACCGCCTGCGGGCCGGCACCGTGGTGCCCGAGCCGGTGGCGACCCCCGCCCTGATGGCGGCCCTGCGCACCGGCGACCCCCACGAGCTCGCGCCCCAGCTCACCAACGACCTCCAGCCGGCCGCGATCTCGCTGCGCCCCGAGCTCGGCGAGACCCTCGACGCCGGGATGGAGTACGGCGCGCTCGCGGGCGTCGTCTCGGGGTCCGGCCCCACCATCGCGTTCCTGGTCGAGAACAACGAGGCGGGGATCGACCTCGCCGTCGCCCTCACCGCCAGCGGGGTCGTGCGCGACGTCCGCCGGGCCGCCGGCCCCGTGCACGGCGCCCACGTCATCCACCAGCGGGCCGACTAGTGGCGAGCCTGGTCTCCGTCGAGCGCGCGTCCCTGGCGCTCGGCACCGCGCAGGTGCTCGACGGCGTCTCCCTCGGGGTCAACGGCGGCGACCGCATCGGCGTCGTCGGTCGCAACGGCGGCGGCAAGACGACGCTGCTCCGGGTGCTGGCCGGCACCCGCGAACCGGACGACGGCCGGGTCGCGCGCACGGGCGGGCTGCGGGTCGGCGTCCTCACCCAGGACGACTCGCTCGAGGCCACGGCCACCGTGCACGCCTCGGTCCTCGGCGGCATGGCCGAGCACGAGTGGGCCGCCGACCCGCGCATCCGCGATGTGCTGGTGGGCCTGCTCGGTGGCCTGGACGCCCCGGTCGTCGGAGGGATGGACGCCACGGTCGGCCCGCTGTCCGGTGGCGAACGGCGCCGGGTGGCGCTGGCGGCGCTGCTGGTGGCCGCCCCCGACCTGCTGCTGCTCGACGAGCCGACCAACCATCTGGACGTCGAGGGGGTGGCCTGGCTGGCCCAGCACCTCGCCGGGTCCTTCGCCCGGCCCGACACCGGCCTGGTCGTCATCACCCACGACCGGTGGTTCCTGGACGCCGTGGCCACCCGCACCTGGGAGGTCGACAGTGGCCTGGTGCACCAGTACGAGGGGGGCTACGCGGCCTACGTGCTGGCCAAGGCCGAGCGCGACCGGCTGGCCGGCGTCATCGCCGAGCGGCGCGGCAACCTGCTGCGCAAGGAGCTCGCCTGGCTGCGCCGGGGGCCGCCGGCGCGCACCAGCAAGCCCAAGTTCCGCATCGACGCCGCCAACGCCCTGATCGCCGACGAGCCGCCCCCGCGCGACGACGTCGAGCTGATGCGCTTCGCCACCAACCGGCTCGGCAAGGACGTCGTCGACCTGGTCGACGCCCGGCTCACCGTGGGCGACCGGGTGCTGCTCGACCGCTTCACCTGGCGCCTCGCCCCCGGGGAACGGGTCGGGCTGGTGGGGGTCAACGGAGCCGGGAAGTCGACGCTGCTGCGCGCGCTCGCCGGGCAGGTGCCGCTCGCCGCGGGCAAGCGCACCGTCGGGGTCACCGTGAAGGTCGCGTTCCTCACCCAGGAGGTGCGCGAGCTCGACGCGTGGGCCTCGCGCCGGGTCATCGAGGCCGTCGAGGACGTGCGCTCGGTCGTGCGCTTCGGCAAGAAGGACCTCACCGCCTCGCAGCTGGCGCAGCGGCTGGGGTTCACCGGGCCCCGCCAGCAGACCCGCGTCGGCGACCTCAGCGGCGGCGAGCGGCGGCGGCTCCAGCTGACCCGCCTGCTGATGGACGAGCCGAACGTCCTGCTGCTCGACGAGCCCACCAACGACCTCGACATCGAGACCCTGACCTCGCTCGAGGACCTGCTCGACGGATGGGCCGGCACCCTCGTCGTCGTGTCGCACGACCGCTACCTGCTGGAGCGGGTGTGCGACCGGCAGCTGGCACTGCTGGGCGACGGGCGGCTGCGCGAGCTGCCCGGCGGGGTCGAGGAGTACCTGCGGCTGCGGCGCGACCTGGTCGACCGCGGCGAGGGCGTGCGCGACGTGCCGGGGGCGGAGACCCCGGGTACGGGTGCCTCGCCGCCCGCACCCACGACCGGTGCCGCGGCGCCCTCGCCGGCCGAGCTGCGGGAGGCCCGCAAGGTGATGGCGCGGGTCGAGAAGCAGCTGGCGCGGCTGGCCCAGCGCGAGGACCGCATCCACGCCGCGATGGCCGAGGCGGCCACCGACCACGAGCGCGTCCTGGGCCTCAACCGCGAGCTGCGCGAGGTCGTCGACGAGCGCGAGGGCCTCGAGCTCGAGTGGCTCGAGGCGGCCGAGATCACCGGCTGAGCGCCGCTCGGTCCCCCTCGACCCTCCGGCGCCGGGCGGCCCGGTCGTGCCACGTGGGCGAGGCGCGCGGTGGCGGACCGGTCAGGCCGGGCCGGTCTCGAACGGCCGCAGCAGCCGGCGCAGCAACGCGGCGAGCGCCTGCTGCTCGTCGGGGTCGAGGCGCGCCAGCAGCTCGCGCTCGTGGGTGACGAGCTCGGCCAGCGCGCGGTCGACCGCGACCATCCCGTCGTGGGTCAGCCGCACGATGACGCCGCGCCGGTCGCCCGGGTCGGGGTGTCGCTCGACGAACCCGCGCGCGGCCAGCCGGTCGACCCGGTTGGTCATGGTGCCGCTGGTCACCAGCGTCTCGGAGACCAGCTGGCCCGGGCTGAGCTCGTAGGGCGAGCCCGCGCGGCGCAGGGCCGAGAGGACGTCGAACTCCCAGCTCTCGAGACCCGTCCCCGAGAACGCCCGGCCGCGGGCGAGGTCGAGGCGGCGTGCCAGCCGGGAGACGCGCGAGAGCACCTCGAGGGGGGAGACGTCGAGATCGGGCCGCTCCCGCCGCCAGGCGGAGACGATACGGTCGACGTCGTCAGCGGCCATGGGCGCATGCTACTCCGCGTCAAGTTTCTTGACGTCGAGATACGTGCGGCCCAGCCTGGCGGTGACGGGGACCCGAGGCGAGGAGATGACCGTGCGCGCGACACCGATCTGGGACCCGGGCGGGTACTGGCGCTTCTCCGACGAGCGGTCGCGGCCCTTCGGCGACCTGCTCGGCCAGGTGGGAGCGCGGGAGCCGCGGCTCGTCGTCGACCTGGGGTGCGGCCACGGCCCGATGACCACGCTGCTGGCGAAGCGGTGGCCGCAGGCGCGCGTGGTCGGGGTCGACTCGTCCGAGTCGATGCTGGAGGCCGCCCGCGCCCTCGACCCCGACGGTCGGGTCGAGTGGGTGCTGGGCGACCTGCGGGAGTGGGACCCCGCCTCGGTGGGGGCGGCGCCGGACGTCGTCGTCACGAGCTCGACGCTCCAGTGGGTACCGGGTCATCTCGACCTCATCGAGCCGTGGGTCGGGTCCCTTGCTCCCGGAGGCTGGTTCGCGATGCAGGTGCCGGGCAACTTCGACGCCCCGAGCCACGCCCTGATGCGCGCGACGGCGCAGGGCCACTCCCGGTCCGGCGAGCTCACGGCCGCGCTCGAGGTGCCGGCGGTCGGCGAGCCGGCCACCTACCTGCGGCTGCTCGCGCGCCTCGGCTGCCGGGTCGACGCCTGGGAGACGACCTACCTGCACGTGCTCGATCCGGAGGCGCAGGACGAGAACCCGGTGCTGACCTGGGTGACCGCCACCGGGCTGCGACCCGTCCTCGACCTGCTCCAGGAGGGGGCGGACCGCGACGCCTTCATCGAGCCGTACGCGGCCGCGCTGGCCGAGGCGTACCCGCGGACCACGGCCGGGGTGCTCTTCCCGTTCCGGCGGATCTTCGCGGTCGCGCAGCGTCCGGACGGGGGAGCCTGATGGCCGTCGTCGGGCTGCACCACGTGCAGATCGCCTGCCCACCGGGGTCGGAGGACATCCTGCGGGGCTGGTACGGCGGGGTGCTCGGCATGCCCGAGATCCCCAAGCCCGCCGCGCTCGCGGTCCGCGGTGGGGTCTGGTTCGAGGCCGGCGACCGCCAGCTGCACTGCGGGGTGGAGGACGGGTTCGCGCCCGCGCTCAAGGCCCACCCGTGCTTCCTGGTCGACGACGTCGACGCGGCGGCCCGCGCGGTGGCGCAGGCCGGCGGGGCGGTCCGCTGGTCGGCGGAGATCGCCGGCGTCCGCCGTTTCCACACCGACGACCCCGTCGGCAACCGCATCGAGCTCCAGCAGGCCTGACGGCCGCCGGGTCAGATCTGCTCGAGCGTCTCCGGGGTCAGGGTCGGCTTCGGCTCGAGCCCGGTCAGGCCGTTCCAGGCGAGGTTCACGACGTGGGCCGCCACCTCGTGCTTCTTGAACTTGCGGTTGTCGAGCCACCACTGGCCGACCAGCGCGATCATCCCGACCAGCATCTGCGCGTACATCGGCGCGGCCTTGGGGTCGAGCCCGTGCTGTTTGAACTGGGCGGCGAGGATGTGCTCGACCTGGCTGGCGATGTCGCTCATCAGGCTGGCAAACGAGCCGGTGGCCTGGCCGGCCGGGCTGTCGCGCACCAGGATCCGGAACCCGTCGGAGTTGCTCTCGACATAGGCGAGCAGGGCCAGGGCCGCCCCTTCGACGATCTGGCGCGAGGAGGTGCCCGCGTCGAGGGCCGAGGTGACCCCGGCCAGCAGCGCCTCGATCTCGCGGTCGACGACGACGGCGTAGAGGCCCTCCTTGCCGCCGAAGTGCTCGTACACGACGGGCTTGCTGACCCCGGCCGAGGCGGCGATCTCCTCGACGGTGGCACCCTCGAAGCCCTTGTCGGCGAAGTGCTTGCGCCCGATGCCGATCAGCTGCTCGCGTCGTTCGCGCCCCGTCATCCGGGCTCGGGAGGTGCGTGACTTCTTGGCCCCCGGGTCGTCACTCACCGGGCCATTGTGCCGCCTCCCGAGGATGCGGCGTGGCAGGCGCCGCGCGGCGGTCGACCGTCGAGAGGAGGTGACACGCAGACGGAGCCGCCCGCTGCTCGGCGTGTCACCTCCTCTCGTGGGGTGCGCCGGGGGCGCCGGCGCTCCACTACCCTCGACGCAGCCGCCTCGTGAGGCGGCGGTCCCCGGTTGGTCTGCTGGCAGGGCCCGCCTGACTTTGAATCAGGACTAGCGACGATGGTTCGATTCCATCCCGGGGAGCTGGCGCAGCGGAGCCAGCCAGCGCCCCGGGAGGGAATCCGGGGAGCGGCATCGGCGGCGGCGACGAAGGAGCCGGCGCCGGGACGCGGCGCCATCCCGGGGAGCTGGCGCAGCGGAGCAAGCCGGCGCCCGGGATGGCGGATGGCAGACGCGGCGTGCGGAGCCCTACCCGCTGGGCGCCCGCTCGAAACCGCAGGTCAGCGCGTCCGCCCTGGGGCCCGCGCCTCCGCTGACGAACATCACTGGCCGTCAGCAACTTCGCGCGCACCGGAACCGCACGCCCACCCCGGCCCGGGTCTACGGTGGCCAGCGCACAGGCACCGGGCGCCCCTCCCCGACGTCCTCCGAGCCGGCGACGGCGACGAGCTCAACGACCGCGGGCGCTCCACCCCGGCCCTCGCGGCCGACCACTGGGAAGGGACGGGCATGGCCACCGCCGAAGCCACCACGCAGGAGAAGCCGGTCAAGAGCCTCATCCCGGCCCGGATGCACGACATGCCGTGGGTGAAGTTCCACTGGCTCGTCATCTTCGGGCTCGGGACCGCCTGGATCCTCGACGGCCTCGAGGCGCAGATCGTCGCCGCGGGCGGCTTCGAGAAGTCGCTGGACATGACCGCGGCCGACGTCGGCCTGGCGGGCACCGTCTACCTCATCGGACAGGTCGTCGGCGCCATCGTCTTCGGGCGCCTGACCGACAAGCTCGGCCGCAAGAAGCTCTTCACGCTCACCCTGGCCCTCTACCTGGTCGCCGCGGCGGCCGCCGGACTGGCCCCGAGCATGACGCTCTTCCTCATCTTCCGGTTCATCTCGGGGATGGGCATCGGGGGCGAGTACTCGGCGGTCAACTCGGCGGTCGACGAGCTCATCCCGGGGCGCTTCCGCGGCCGGGTCGACCTGGCCATCAACGGCACCTACTGGGCCGGCGCGGCCATCGGCGCCTTCACCTCGACGATCCTGCTCGACACCTCGCGCTTCGACCAGAACGTCGGCTGGCGCATCGCCTTCTTCATCGGCCCGATCCTGGGCCTCGGCATCATCTACCTGCGCCGCCACATCCCCGAGAGCCCCCGCTGGATGGTCACCCACGGCCAGCCCGAGCGCGCCGAGGAGGTCGTCTCGGCGCTCGAGCAGGACGTCCGTGACGCCGGGAAGACCCTCCCCGACCACAGCGACGACGACGCGATGTGGATCAAGTCGCGCGAGGGCCTCACGGCCAGGCAGCTCATCTACGTCTTCTTCCGGATGTACCCCACCCGTACCGTGCTGGGCGCGACGCTGATGATCACGCAGAGCTTCCTCTACAACGCCATCTTCTTCACCTACGCCCTGGTGCTGCAGAACTTCTACGACAAGTCGGCCTCCGAGGCCGCGCTCTACTTCTTCCCGTTCGCCATCGGCAACCTGCTCGGGCCGCTGCTTCTGGGTCGGCTCTTCGACACCGTCGGGCGCCGCCGGATGATCACCGGCTGCTACGCGTTCGCCGGCATCGTGCTCGCCATCTCGGCCTGGCTGTTCCAGCAGGACGCCATCTCGGCCGGCGTGCACACCGCGTTCTGGTGCGTGGCGTTCTTCTTCGCCTCGGCCGGCGCCTCGGCCGGGTACCTCACCGTGTCCGAGATCTTCCCCCTGGAGGTCCGCGGGCAGGCCATCTCGTACTTCTTCGCCATCGCCCAGGTCTTCGGCGCCATCGGCCCGGTCTTCTACGGCTGGCTCATCGGCGACGGCAAGGACCGCACCCCGATGTTCTACGGCTACCTCATCGCCACCGCCATCATGCTCGTCGGCGCCGCCGTCGCCTGGAAGTGGGGCGTCGACGCCGAGAACAAGTCGCTCGAGGAGATCGCGCCACCGCTCACCAGCTACGACGAGCACGGCAACGAGACCGTCAAGCTCCCGGTCTGAGGGGATGGACACCATGGACGAGACGCGCCGGTCCCCCTGGACCGTGGTCGTCGGGGTCAGCCCCGGCTCGAGCTCACCCACCGCGCTGGGCTGGGCGGTCGACGAGGCCCGCCGCCACGACGGCCGCGTGGTCGCGGTGCGCGCCTGGAAGGTCGCCGGCCCGCAGGCCACCCCGTCGGGCACCACCGCGGCCCGCGTGCCGCGCGACGCCGACACCGAGCAGGAGGCGTTCAGCCGGCTGGTGGCCGACGTCGCCGCCGTCCTCGGGCCCGACCACGGGGTCGACGTCGTGCTCACCCGGGGCGGGCGCCGGCGCGCCCTGCTCGAGGCCGCCGAGGGCGCCGACCTGCTGGTCGTCGACGCGCCGCGCTCGGTGGCCGACGGCCCGCTGTTCGCCCACCGCCTCGTGTACGCCGCGAGCTGCCCGGTGGTCGTGATGCCGCCGCAGATCTCGGGCGAGCCGGAGTCCGGCCTGGCCCGGGCCTCCCGCGCGGCGGGGCGGGCGGCCGTGCGGGCGGCGGGGCAGGCCGGGCGCCCGGGGCTGGGCACGCGTCGCACCTGAGCGCCTGAGGGCCTGAGCACCTGAGCGCTTGAGCAGCACGGGCCCGGCTTCCGGGACGGCCGGCGGCCGGGGCCCCGGTAGAGTGACGCCCGTCCGCCGTCGCCACCTCCCCGGGAGCATCCGAGCGTGAACGCACGACCGGCCGCAGTCATCGTCCTCGCCGCCGGCGAGGGCACGCGGATGAAGTCCACGACCCCCAAGGTCCTGCACCGCATCGGCGGCACGACCCTCCTGGGGCACGCCGTCCGCGCCGCCCGACACACCGGTGCCGAGCACGTCTCGGTCGTCGTCCGGCACGAGCGCGAGCGCGTCGTCGAGTTCTGCGCCGCGTTCGACGCCGGCCTCGTCATCGCCGACCAGGACGACGTCAAGGGCACCGGGCGCGCCACCGAGTGCGGGCTCGCCGTGCTGCCGCCCGACCTCAGCGGCACGGTGCTGGTCACCTACGGCGACGTCCCGCTGCTCACCGGCGAGACGCTGGTCGCGCTCACCGAGGCGCACGTGGCCACGGGCAGCGCCGTCTCGGTCGTCACCGCCCACGTCGCCGACCCCACCGGCTACGGCCGCATCGTGCGCGACGCCGACGGGCACGTCGCCCGCATCGTCGAGCAGAAGGACGCCAGCGACGACGAGCGGGCCATCACCGAGATCAACTCGGGCATCTACGCGTTCGACGCCGGGATGCTGCGCGAGGCGCTGGCGCAGGTCGGCACCGACAACGCCCAGGGCGAGAAGTACCTCACCGACGTCGTCCAGGTCGCTCGCGAGTCCGGCAAGCCGGTCAGCGCCCACGTGGTCGACGACCCCTGGCAGACCGAGGGGGTCAACGACCGCGTGCAGCTGGCGCAGCTCGGCCGCATCCTCAACGAGCGCGTGTGCGAGCGGCACATGCGCGCCGGCGTCACCATCGTCGACCCGGCCACGACCTGGATCGACGTCGACGTCTCCATCGGGCAGGACACCACCGTCCTGCCGGGGACCCAGCTGCTCGGCGCCACCAGCATCGGCTCCGGCGCCCTGGTGGGCCCCGAGGTCACGCTCACCGACACCGAGGTGGGCGACGGGGCCGAGGTCACCCGCGCGGTGGCCAACCTCGCCGTCATCGGCGCCGGCGCCACCGTGGGCCCGTACTCCTACCTGCGGCCGGGGACGCGGCTCGGGGCCCACGGCAAGATCGGCGGCTTCGTCGAGACCAAGAACGCCGACATCGGTGAGGGCGCCAAGGTGCCGCACCTGACCTACGCCGGTGACGTCACGATCGGCGAGGGCGCCAACATCGGCGCCGGCACCATCTTCGCCAACTACGACGGTGTCGCCAAGCACCACTCCACGGTGGGGGCGCACAGCTTCGTCGGCAGCCAGACGGTGGTCATCAGCCCGGTCACGGTCGGCGACGGGGCCTACGTGGCCGCCGGCAGCGCCCTGACCGGCGACGTCGAGCCCGGCCAGATCGCCGTGGCCCGCGGCAAGCAGCGCAACGTCGACGGATGGGTCGCCCGCGCCCGCGCCGGCACCCGCACCGCCGAGGCCGCCGAGCGCGCCCTGGCCTCCCGAGCGGCGCACGACACCGAGCCGACCCCGAGCACCGACGCCACCCCGGAGGACCCCACCCCGTGAGCAGCAACCGCCCGCCCTCGGCCAACATCCGCAAGCGGCCCAAGAAGCAGATGATGGTGTTCTCGGGGCGGGCCAACCCCGGGCTGGCCCAGGAGGTCGCGGCCCAGCTGGGCACCGAGCTCGTCCCCACCAGCGCCTACGACTTCGCCAACGGCGAGATCTACGTGCGCTTCGAGGAGTCGGTGCGCGGGTCGGACGCCTTCGTCATCCAGAGCCACACCAGCCCGATCAACGAGAACATCATGGAGCACCTGCTCATGGTGGACGCGCTGAAGCGGGCCAGCGCCAAGCGCATCACGGTGGTCATGCCGTTCTACGGCTACGCGCGCCAGGACAAGAAGCACCGCGGCCGCGAGCCCATCAGCGCCCGCCTGGTCGCCGACATGTTCAAGACCGCCGGCGCCGACCGGCTCATCTGCGTCGACCTGCACACCGACCAGATCCAGGGCTTCTTCGACGGCCCAGTCGACCACCTGATGGCCATCCCGGTGCTCTCGGAGTACGTCGCGCAGCGCTACGGCGACCAGGACCTCGCGGTGGTCTCGCCCGACGCCGGCCGCATCAAGGTGGCCGAGCAGTGGAGCAAGCGCCTCGGCGGGGCACCGCTGGCCTTCATCCACAAGACCCGCGACATCAACCGGCCCAACGAGTCGGTGGCCAACCGCGTCGTGGGTGCCGTCACCGGCCGCGTCTGCGTCCTCGTCGACGACATGATCGACACCGGCGGCACCATCACGAAGGCCGCCGATGCCCTGATGGCCGACGGGGCCAAGGACGTCGTCATCGCCGCCACCCACGCCATCCTGTCCGAGCCCGCGCGCGAGCGGCTCATGGCGTGCGCCGCCCGCGAGGTCATCGTCACCAACACCCTGCCGATCGCGCCGTCGAAGGAGTTCGACGGGCTGACCGTGCTGTCGATCGCGCCGCTGATCAGCGCCGCGGTCAAGGAGGTCTTCGAGGACGGCTCGGTCACGAGCCTCTTCGGCGGCCGCGCCTGACCGGCGACGCAGGCCGGGGGGCTCAGGCCTGCGCGGCCTTGCGGGCCCGGTAGGCCGCGACGTTGGCCCGGGTGCCGCAGGTGCCGTCGCAGAACTTGCGTGAGCGGTTGCGCGAGAGGTCGACGTAGACGTCGTCGCAGTCGTCGGCCGAGCACACGGCGAGCCGCTCGCGCTCGCCGCCCCGGATGACGTCGACCATCGCCATCGCGAACTCGACGGCCACCCGGTCGGCGAAGGGCGCGTCGTCGTCGGTGGCGTGGATGTGCCAGCCCTGCCCGTCGTGCTCGACGAGCCGGGGGAGGGCCCGGGTCCGCGCGAGCAGCTGGTTGACGGCCTCGACCTGCTCGCGCAGCGGCGCCGACCACACGGCAGCGACGCGGGCCCGCACCCGGTGCAGGTGGGCCACCTCGCGGGTGGATGCCGGGCGCTCGCCGCTCCAGCCCCACTCCGCCATCCAGGCCAGGACGGCCTCGAGGTCGCGAAGGTCCTCGACCCCGCTCGAGCCGTGCCCGGGCGCGGTGTTGACCAGCGCCGCGGCGTGCCTCAGGACGAGGTCGGTGTCATCGGTGAACAGCATCTTGACTCCTGACAGGGGTGGCCCGTAGTGTCAGGACCAAGATAGCAGCTGACTCCTTACACGGGCCGGGAGGTCGGGATGGTCGACACGATGCGGCGGCACGCCGGCACCGGCGTGGCGGCCCTCGTGCTCTCCAGCGCGGCGTTCGGCACGTCGGGGCCGTTCGCCAAGGCCCTCATCGAGGCCGGCTGGAGCCCCGGGGCCGTCGTGCTGCTGCGCATCGCGGGCGCCGCCGCCCTGCTCCTGCCCTGGGTGCTGTGGTCGCAGCGCCACGCCCTGCGGGCCCTCGTGCGCGAGCTGCCGCTGGCCACCGGGTACGGATGCCTGGCCGTGGCGGCCGCCCAGCTGGGGTACTTCCAGGCCGTCGAGCGCCTCACCGTCGGGGTGGCCCTCCTCATCGAGTACCTCGGCATCGTGCTCGTCGTCCTGGTGATGTGGGCCCTCACCCGCCGCCGGCCGCACCGGCTCACCGGCGTCGGCATCCTGCTGGCCGTCCTGGGCCTCGCGCTGGTCCTCGACATCACCGGCCAGACCACGCCCGACCTCGTCGGTGTCGCCTGGGGGCTGGTCGCCGCCACCGGGCTCGCCGGCCACTACGTCCTGGCCGCGCGCGAGACCACGCTCTCGCCCATCACCTTCGTGGCACTGGGCCTGACCGCCGGTGGCGTCGTGCTCGCGCTGCTCGGGGCCACCGGGGTCATCCCCATGCACGTCGGAGGCTCGCAGGTGGCGGTGGGCAGCGGCCGGGTCCCGGCCTGGGTGGCCCTGGTCGAGCTCGTCGTCGTGGCCGCGGCGGTCGCCTACGTCCTCGGGGTGCTCGGGGCGCGCCACCTGGGCTCGACCCTGGCGTCGTTCGTCGGCCTCACCGAGGTGATGTTCGCCGTGCTCGTGGCGTGGCTCGTGCTGGGGGAGCTGCCCGGGCCGCTCCAGCTCGTCGGCGGTCTGGTCATCCTGGCCGGGATCGTCACCGTCCGGCTGGGGGAGCGGGCCGATGCGCGCAGGTCAGCGACGGGGTCGCCGGTCGATTTCGACGTTCCCTCACCCGTCGCCTAGACTCGGGGGGTTGCCTCGGCGAGGGACGTCGCACCGGACGCAGTGGTCCGGTGAGTGTGGACCCCACTCCACGACACCTCCGTGATCGACGCTGGCGGCGCGCAGACCTCCGGGTCCGCGGGCCGTTCGCGCGCCGGTTCGGTGCCACGTCCCGCGTCGAGGACCGACGACCGTCCTTCCCAGACCCACCCCAGGAGTCATCCCGATGTCCGACGTCACCAAGCTCGTCGCCGAGCAGCGCACCCAGTTCGGCAAGGGCGCGGCCCGCAAGATCCGCCGCGACGCCAAGATCCCCGCCGTCATGTACGGCCACGGCACGGCGCCGGTGCACATCGCGCTGCCGGGCCACGAGACGATGCTCGCGCTCAAGCAGACCAACGCGCTCCTCACCCTCGTCATCGACGGCAAGGAGCACCTCGCCCTGGCCAAGGACGTGCAGCGCGACCCGATCAAGCCGGTCATCGAGCACGTCGACCTCGTCGTCGTCCGCAAGGGCGAGAAGGTCACCGTCGAGGTGCCCGTCCACCTCGAGGGCGACGCCGCCCCCGAGACCGTCGTCACGACCGTCATGGGCACCGTCGAGCTCGAGGTCGAGGCCACCCACATCCCCGAGAACGTCACGCACTCGATCGAGGGCGCCCCGGTCGGCACCCAGGTCCTCGCGTCCGACCTCCAGCTGCCCACCGGCGCCACGCTGGTCACCGACCCCGAGGCGCTCGTCGTCAACGTCACCCAGCAGGTCACGGCCGAGGAGCTGGAGGCCGACCTCGAGGAGGCCGAGGCCGAGGCCGGCATCGAGCGCGAGGAGTCCGACGAGGACGCCGCCGCGGGCGAGTCCGCCGAGGGCGACGCCGAGGCCAAGGACTCCGACGAGTCCTGAGCCCCACCGCTCCCGACGGGGCCCGGTCCACTGTGGACCGGGCCCCGTCGCCGTCGTCGAGCGCACCGCCGCGGATGGCAGAATCGGCGCCGTGAGTGACACCGCCCCCTGGCTCGTCGTCGGTCTCGGCAACCCCGGGCCGGGGTACGCCGGCAACCGGCACAACGTCGGCGCCATGGTCGTCGACGAGCTCGCCCGGCGCGGCGGGGTGAGCCTGCGCACGCACAAGGCCCGGGCCGTCGCGGCGCAGCTGCGGGTCGGGACCGGCCCGGGCGGGGTCCCCGGGCCGGCCGCCGTGGTGGCCGTCCCCTCGTCCTACATGAACGAGTCCGGCGGCCCGGTCAAGGCGCTGCTCTCGTTCTTCTCGGTGCCGGTCGAGCGGCTGGTGGTCGTGCACGACGAGCTCGACATCGACGCCGGTGCGGTACGGCTGAAACGCGGTGGGGGAGAGGGCGGTCACAACGGGCTGCGCTCCATCAGCTCCTCGCTCGGCACCAAGGACTACCACCGGGTCCGGGTCGGCATCGGCCGCCCGCCCGGCCGGATGGACCCCGCCGACTTCGTGCTGAAGGACTTCTCGCCCAGCGAGCGCAAGGACCTCCTGCCGTTCCTGCTCGACGACGCCGCCGACGCCGTCGAGCAGCTCGTCACGGTGGGTCTGCTCGACGCCCAGCAGCGGGTGCACGCGCCCCGCTGAGCCCGGTGACCGGCGGGGCTGGTGAGGCTGACCGAACGGACGACACCGGCCCTCAACTCCCCGCGGCCGGGCCGGGCCGGTCTACCGTGAGGTCACACGACGAGAGGCCGGGCATGACCCTGTTGGAGGCCGTACGCATCGCGCGCCGGTTCTGGAGCACAATCGCCATCTGCGTCGCCGCCGCTCTCGCGGTGGCCGGCGCCTACGCCGCCACCCAGCCCCGGCTGTACAGCGCGAGCTCCGAGGCGTACGTGCAGATCGGCGGGGGCACCGGGTCGGTCTCCGAGGTGTCGGTGGGCAACAACGTCGCGAGTGCCAAGGCCGCCGCCTACGCGCCCCTCACCCGCAGCGGGATGGTCGCCGACCGGGTCATCGCCTCGCTGGGGCTGAAGACCACGCCGGCCCAGGTGGCCGCCGCCATCTCCTACGCCACCGAGCCCGAGAGCCCGCGCATCCAGGTGTTCGTCACCTCCGGGTCGCCGCAGGAGGCCAAGAACATCGCGGACGCCGTCGTCGGCGCCACCGCCGAGGTCGCTTCCATCGTCGAGGGCGGGCGCCCCGGCAGCGCCGCCCGCACCGTGCGCCTCATCCCTGTCACCACCGCCGCCGTGCCCACCGCGCCGGTCTCGCCCGACGTCGAGAAGCTGCTCGCCCTGGGCCTGGCCGGCGGGCTCGTGCTCGCCTACCTCGTCGTGATGGCGCGGCTGCGGCTCGACACCCGCATCCGCCGGGTCGACGACGTCACCGGGCTCACGTCGCACGGGGTCATCGGCACCATCCCCCGCTCGCGGGACCTGAAGCAGCGGCTCCACTCCGAGAGCCTGCTGTCGGGGCCGGTCGGCGAGGCGCTGCGCCACCTGCGCACCAACCTGGTGTACGCCGACCCCGACCACGCGCCTCGCACCGTCATCGTCACCAGTCCGCAGCCGGGCGAGGGCAAGTCCACCATCTCGGCCCTGCTGGCCCGCAGCCTGGCCCTGCGGGGCGAGCGCGTCGTCCTGGTCGACGGCGACCTGCGCCGCCCGATGGTGGCCACGCTGTTCGACGTGCGCAGCGGCCTCGGCCTCACCCAGGTCCTGTCGGGCGCGGTGCCGTTGCGCGAGGCGCTGGTCGCCACCGACACCCCGGGCCTCACGGTGCTGCCGGCCGGCCGCATCCCGCACAACCCGAGCGAGGTGGTGGGCTCCGAGCGGATGCGCCAGCTGCTCGACCATCTCGGCCAGGACCACCTGGTCATCGTCGACGCACCGCCGACGCTCCCCGTGACCGACGCCCTCGTCCTGGCCCAGCGCGCCGACGGCGTGCTCGTCGTCTCGCTGATGGGGCGCAGCCGCAAGGAGCAGCTGAAGCGCACCCTCGAGCTCGCCGAGGGCGTGCACGCCAAGGTGCTCGGCGTCGTCGTGAACGGCATCCCCCAGGGGCGCTCGGCCGGGGTCTACGGCTACGAGAGCTACGGGTACGAGCAGGGCACCACCTCGCGCGCCGGGATGCTGCGCCGGGTGCTGAGCCGGGCGCGCGGCACCGACCCCGACGGCACGTCCGACCCGCGACCCGCGGGGTCGCGCCCCGAACGCGCCGGGGGCTCTGCGTCAGGCGACGGTCCGGCGCGGGCCGGGGCCGCGCCCTCGGCCGCCGACCCCGCGCCGGACGCGACGCCCGGCGAGCCCGACCTCGCGCCCGCGTGGCTGACCGGGAGCGACCCGGCCGTCCGCTGACGCGCCACCCGAGGCTCGACAGCGGTCGGGGCTGTCGGCCCCGGCGACTACGCTTGAGCCCGACATGCCCTCGCTCTCCCCGCTCCGTGCCCGCGTGGCCGCGCTCCCCGGCCCCACCCGTCTCGCCGAGGCCTTGGCCGTGCCCTCGGCCGAGGTCGAGGCGACCGCCCCTCCCGGCGCCCGCCACGTCGTCGTCGCCGCCGTCGCACCCCGGCCCTCCGGCGCGCCGGTGCTGGCCGTCACCGCCACGGGCCGCGAGGCCGAGGACCTCCACGGTGCCCTCGCCGCCAGCCTCGGGCCCGACGCGGTCGCCCTCTTCCCGTCCTGGGAGACGCTGCCGCACGAGCGGCTGAGCCCACGCAGCGACACCGTGGGCCAGCGGCTGTCGGTGCTGCGCCGGCTCGCGCATCCCGAGGTCGGCGACGGCGCGCACGGCTCGCTCGCCGTGGTGGTCGCCCCCGTCCGGGCCGTGCTGCAGCCCATCTCCAAGGGCCTGGGCGACCTGCGCCCGGTGGCCCTCGCGGCCGGTGACGACGTGCCGCTCGAGCGGGTCGTCGAGGACCTCGCCGCCGCGGCCTACGCGCGGGTCGACCTCGTCGAGCGGCGCGGCGAGTTCGCGGTGCGTGGCGGCATCCTCGACGTCTTCCCGCCCACCGAGGAGCACCCGCTGCGGGTGGAGTTCTGGGGCGACACGGTCGAGGAGATCCGCTGGTTCAAGGTCGCCGACCAGCGCTCGCTGGAGGTCGCCGAGCACGGCCTCTGGGCACCCCCGTGCCGCGAGCTGCTGCTCACGCCGGCGGTGCGCGAGCGCGCGGCCGCCCTGGCCGACCAGCTCCCGGGCGTGGCCGACATCCTCGAGAAGCTCTCGCTCGGCATCGCGGTCGAGGGGATGGAGTCGCTGGCCCCCGCCCTGGTCGACGGCATGGAGACCGTCCTCGAGGTGCTGCCGGCCGACACCGTGGTGGTCGCGTGCGACCCCGAGCGGGTGCGCACCCGGGCCCACGACCTGGTCTCGACCAGCGAGGAGTTCCTCCAGGCCGGCTGGGCCAACGCCGCCAGCGGCAACGCCGTGCCCGTCGACCTCGAGTCGGTGCTCGGCACCGCCTCCTTCCACACCATCGCCGAGCTGCGCGAGCAGGCCCGGGCGCTCGGCCAGCGCTGGCTCGACCTCACCCCGTTCGCGGGCGACGACGACGACACCATCGACCTCGGCCTGACCGTCTCGCCCACCTTCCGCGGCAGCACCGAGGACGCCGTCGCCGAGGTGCGCCGACTCGTCGCCGACGACTGGTCGGTGCTGGTCGCCACCGAGGGCCCGGGCCTGGCCAAGCGGGTCGTCGAGATGCTCGGCGAGCACGAGGTCCCCACCCGGCTGGCCACCGACGAGGCCGAGCCCGAGCCGGGCCTGGTCACCGTCACCACCGGCGGTACGGGCGCGGGCTTCCTGGTGCCGGCCGAGCGCCTGGCCGTCATCACCGAGGCCGACCTCACCGGCGCGGCGGGCGGGTCCGGGACCTCCACGAAGGACATGCGGCGGATGCCGTCCAAGCGCCGCAACCAGGTCGACCCCCTCCAGCTCCACCCCGGCGACTTCGTGGTGCACGAGCAGCACGGCGTCGGCCGCTTCGTCGAGATGATGCAGCGCACCGTGCAGGGCGCCACCCGCGAGTACCTGCTGCTCGAGTACGCCCCGTCCAAGCGGGGCCAGCCCGGTGACCGCCTCTACGTGCCCACCGACCAGCTCGACCAGGTCACCCGCTACACCGGCGGCGAGGCGCCCAGCCTCAACAAGATGGGCGGCTCCGACTGGCAGCAGACCAAGGGCCGCGCGCGCCGGTACGTCAAGCAGATCGCCGCCGAGCTCATCCGCCTCTACTCGGCGCGGATGGCGACCCGGGGCCACGCCTTCGGGCCCGACACGCCGTGGCAGCGCGAGCTCGAGGACGCCTTCGCCCACGTCGAGACCCCCGACCAGCTGGTCACCATCGACGAGGTCAAGGCCGACATGCAGCGCGAGGTCCCGATGGACCGCCTGGTCTGCGGCGACGTCGGCTACGGCAAGACCGAGATCGCGGTGCGGGCCGCCTTCAAGGCCATCCAGGAGGGAAAGCAGGTGGCGGTGCTCTGCCCCACCACCCTGCTGGTCCAGCAGCACCAGAACACCTTCGCCGAGCGGTACGCCGGCTTCCCGGTCGTGGTCCGCTCGCTGTCGCGCTTCCAGACCGACGCCGAGGCCAAGGCCACCCTGGCCGGGCTGGCCGACGGCTCGGTCGACCTCGTCATCGGCACCCACCGCCTGCTCTCGAAGGAGATCACCTTCAAGGACCTCGGGCTGGTCGTCATCGACGAGGAGCAGCGCTTCGGCGTCGAGCACAAGGAGCAGCTCAAGGCCTTCCGCACCTCGGTCGACGTCCTCGCGATGTCGGCCACGCCCATCCCCCGCACCCTCGAGATGGCGGTCACCGGCATCCGCGAGATGTCGACCCTGGCCACCCCGCCCGAGGAGCGCCACCCGGTCCTGACCTACGTCGGCGCCTACGACGAGAAGACCGTGACGGCCGCCATCCGCCGCGAGCTGCTGCGCGAGGGCCAGGTCTTCCTGGTGCACAACAAGGTGTCGACCATCGAGAAGGCCGCCGCCCGGGTGCGCGAGCTGGTGCCCGAGGCGCGGGTGGCCACCGCCCACGGCAAGATGGGCGAGCACAAGCTCGAGCAGGTCGTGCTCGACTTCTGGGAGAAGCGCTTCGACGTGCTGGTGTGCACCACCATCGTCGAGACCGGCCTCGACATCAGCAACGCCAACACCCTCATCGTCGAGCGCGCCGACCGCCTCGGGCTCAGCCAGCTGCACCAGCTGCGCGGGCGGGTCGGGCGCGGGCGCGAGCGCGCCTACTCGTACTTCCTGTACCCGCCCGAGAACCCGCTCACCGAGACCGCGCTCGACCGGCTCCAGACCATCGCGAGCAACACCGACCTCGGGTCGGGCATGCAGGTCGCGATGAAGGACCTCGAGATCCGCGGCGCCGGCAACCTGCTGGGCGGCGAGCAGTCGGGGCACATCGCGGGGGTCGGGTTCGACCTCTACGTGCGGCTCGTGGGGGAGGCGGTGGCCTCCTTCCGCGGCGAGAGCGACGACGCGCCGGCCGAGATCAAGATCGAGTTGCCGGTCGACGCGCACCTGCCGCACGACTACGTGCCGCACGAGCGGCTGCGCCTCGAGATGTACAAGAAGCTGGCGGCCGTCGCCGACGAGCAGCAGCTGGCCGACATCGAGGGCGAGCTGGTCGACCGCTACGGCGCGGTGCCCGAGCCGGTGCGCAACCTCCTCGAGGTCGCGAGGCTGCGCACGGTGGCGCGCGCCGCGGGCATCGCCGACATCTCGGTGCAGGGGCAGACGGTGCGTTTCGGGCCGGTCGAGCTGCGCGAGAGCCAGCAGCTGCGGCTGCACCGCGTCTACCCCGGCTCCATCATCAAGCCGGCCACCGGCGCGATGCTGGTGCCGGCACCCAAGACGGCCCGCGTGGGTGGCCGCCCGCTGCGCGACCGTGACATCCTCGACTGGGCCGCCACCGTGGTGCGTTCCGTCGTCATGGACAATGTGGGGGAGGCCGCCCGTGCGGCCACCGCCCCGGCCGGGGCGACCCGACCCTGAAAGGACCGCTCGTGACCCTCCCGGTTCGCCGCGTGCTCGCGGTGCTCACCCTCGGCGCCGCCCTCGTCACCTCCGGCTGCGGGTCCCTCCAGACCAACCGCGCCGCGACGGTGGACGGCACGGTCATCACCGAGGACGAGGTCCGGGCGGTCATGACCGAGGTCAACTCGATGCAGCCGGCCCTCCTCCAGGAGAAGTTCACACCGTCGAGCGCCCTCACCGCGCTGGTCCGGGCTCGTCCCGCCATCACGTTCTTCGAGGAGAACGGGGTGGTGGCGTCCCAGAGCGTCGCCACCAAGGAGGCCGAGACCCGCGGGGTCGCCGACCCGAGCGACGCCACCATCGAGGTCATCCGCTTCGTCGACGCCCTCAGCCAGGCCGCGTCCAGCCAGAAGTTCACCGCCGCCGACGAGACCGAGCTCGTCCAGCAGATCAGCCGGCAGAAGGTCACCGTCAACCCGCGTTACGGCGTGTTCGACGCCGACACCGCGGCCGTGGGCACGGCGACGCCGCCGTGGGTCACCGCCTACTCGCCCCGGCAGTGAGCACCGGCCGGCTCGGCCTCCTCGTCACCTCGCCCCGCGTCGCGCCGGGGCTGCTGTCGGCCGCCGCCTGGTCGGCCGTCTCCGGGGCCGGCCGGCTGCTCGCGCGCGCCGACGACGAGCCGCTGGTCGAGGCCCTGGCCGACGCCGGGGTCGCCGTCGAGGCGGTGGGCGACCTGCCGCCCGCGGCGTTGGCCCGGCTGTTGGTGGACGCCGCCGGGCTCGGCTCGGTGGTGTGGCTGGGCTCGGCCGACGCCGACCCCGGGCTGTCGGACGCCGTGGCCTCCGAGGTCTCGCGGCTCGAGTCCCCGCCCGACGTGGAGCTGGTCGTCGGCTCGTGGGACGTCCAGGGCGGCCGGCTGCTCGACGTGGTGGCCGCCATGGACCGGCTGCGCTCGCCGGGCGGCTGCCCCTGGGACGCCGAGCAGACCCACGCCTCGCTGGCCCCGTACCTGGTCGAGGAGGCCCACGAGGTGCTCGAGGCCATCGACGGCGGTGACCCACGGGCGCTGGCCGAGGAGCTCGGCGACGTGCTGCTCCAGGTCGTCTTCCACGCCCGGGTGGCCGAGGACGCTCCCGAGGGCGACGCCTTCGACGTCGACACGGTGGCCGGGCTGCTGGTCGAGAAGCTGGTGCGCCGGCATCCGCACGTCTTCGCCGACGGCCAGGCCACGACGCCCGGCGAGGTCGAGCAGGAGTGGGAGCGGATCAAGGCCCTCGAGAAGGCGGGCGCGGGCGACGCCTACGCCCAGGACCTGCTGCACGGCATCCCGCCCACCCTGCCGCCGGCACTGGCCGCCGACAAGGTGCTGGCCCGGATGCGGCGGAGAGACCTCGAGGCCCAGCCCGCGGTCCTGGCCGAGCTCGAGGAGGCCCGGGCCGCGCTCGCCCAGGCCGAGGAGCGGGTCCGTGCGGCGGTCGCGGACGTGGCCGGTAGCGCCGTCCCCACCGCCTGAGCAAGCGCCGGTCGCCACGTCGTCTTGATTTGTAACTGCAAGGTCGCTTAATATCTGCAAGTATGAGCCTGACCGAGCGGGAGCGCGCGATCGTCGCCCTGCTGCGCGCCGACCCCCTGCTGGATGCCGCGGGGCTGGCCGAGCGCCTCGGCTCGACGCGCGCGGCCGTGTCGGTGCACCTGTCGAACCTCACCCGCAAGGGCGTGCTGCTGGGGCGCGGCTACCTGGTGCGGCCGGATGCCGGGTCCGTGCTCGTCGTCGGCGGAGCCGTCCTCGACCTGAAGGTCCGCACCAGCACGCCGCCGGTCCTGGCCACCAGCAACCCCGGCACGGCCACCTCGGCGGTCGGGGGGGTGGGGCGCAACATCGCCGAGAACCTGGCCCGGCTCGGCACGCCCACGGCGCTGGTCGCCGCGGTCGGGCGTGATGCCGCGGCCGACACCGTGCTCGGGCGCACCTCCGAGGCGGGCGTCGACTGCCGCCACGTGATCCTCTCGCCGCACCCGACCGGCACCTACACCGCGCTGCTCGACCACGTCGGCGACCTGCACCTGGCCGTCGCCGACATGCGTGCCACCGACGAGCTGACCGTGGGCGACCTGGCCGTCGTGCCGTCGCTGCTGGCCGGCGCCGGGGCTCTGATCGTCGACTGCAACCTGCACGTCGACGTCATCCGCTGGCTGCTCACGACCGCGGCGGCGGCCGGGGTGCCGGCGGTCCTCGAGCCGGTCAGCGTCGCCAAGGCCACCGAGGCCGCACCGGCGCTCGACGGCTCGGTGCCGCTGCACACCGTCACGCCCAACGTCGACGAGCTCGCGGCCCTCGTCGGCGCCCCGGTCGCCGACGCCGTCGACGACGTCGTGCGGGCGGCCGGTGTGCTGCACGCGCGCGGCGTCGAGCGCGTCTGGGTGCGCCGTGGCACCCGCGGCAGTCTGCTCTCGGTCGACGCCGGCGTCGACGGCGACGGTGCCGCGCGCCGGGTCGTCCTGGTCGCCGCGCCCGCGGTCGAGGTCGCCGACGTCACCGGCGCCGGCGACGCGATGACGGCCGGCTACGTCCACGCCGTCCTGCGTGGCGAGGGTGTCGTCGAGGCCGCCCGCACCGGCCAGGTCCTGGCCGCCCTCACCTGTGCCTCGCCCGACACCGTCCGCCCCGACCTGACCGCCGCCCTGGTCGCGGCCCACCTGACCCCCACCCACCCCGCCACCGAGGAGACCTCCCGATGACCACCGCCACCACGCCGCACCCGATGCTCGCCGTCGCCCCCGAGGTCCGCGAGGCACTGGCCGACGGCCGGCCCGTCGTGGCGCTGGAGTCGACGATCATCAGCCACGGGATGCCCTACCCGCAGAACGTCGGCATGGCGCGCGAGGTCGAGCAGATCGTGCGCGACCACGGCGCCGTCCCGGCCACCATCGCCATCCTCGACGGCCGCCCCACGGTGGGCCTGTCGGACGACGAGCTCGAGATGTTCGGCGCCGACACCGCCATCCGCAAGGTCAGCGTGCGCGACCTCCCGCACGTCGTCGCCACCGGGGTCCACGGCGCCACCACCGTCGCGAGCACCATGCGGATCGCTGCCCTGGCCGGCATCCGGGTCTTCGTCACCGGCGGCCTGGGGGGCGTGCACCAGGGCGCCGAGACCTCGATGGACGTCTCGGCCGACCTCACCGAGCTCTCGCGCACCGAGGTCGCCGTCATCTCCGCCGGGGTGAAGTCGATCCTGGACATCGGTCGCACCCTCGAGGTGCTCGAGACCCTCGGTGTGCCGGTGGTCGGCTACGGCACCGACGAGTTCCCGTCGTTCTTCTCGCGCTCCAGCGGCCTGCCGGTGCCGATGCGCCTCGACACCCCGGAGGAGGTGGCGGCGCTGATGCAGGCGTCGTTCGGGCTGGGGCTCGGCAGCGGCATCTCCATCGCGAACCCGGTTCCCGCCGAGGACGAGATGCCGCGTGCCGACATCGACGCCGTGATCACGCGCGCGCTGGCCGACTGCGCCGAGCGCGGCATCACCGGCAAGGACATCACGCCGTACCTGCTCGGCCGCCTGGTCGAGCTGTCGGACGGGCGCTCGCTGCGGACCAACCTCGCGCTGGTGCGCAACAACGCCGTCGTCGGCACCGCCATCGCCGTCGCGTACGCCGGACTGGCCTGACCGGGCCACCTCGACGCGTTCGAGGCGGCTCGCGCGCTCAGGCGGCCGCGCCGGCCAGGGCCGCCCGCACCCGGGCCAGTACGGCCGCCGGGTCGGCCAGCTCGGCCCAGGTGACCCGCACGACGCGGTATCCGGCGTCGCGCAGCCGTTCCTCGCGGCGCTTCTCGCGGGCGAGCTCGGAGGGGCCCTCGATGCCGCCGTACTTGACCATCCCGTCGAACTCGACCACCACCCGGCCGCCGACGAGCCGGTCCACGCGGCCCACGAAGCCGGCCGCGTCGTGGACGTCGACCTGGCTGCGGACCTCGACCCCGAGCGCCTCGAGGACCAGGCGCGTCCGTGACTCGCCTGGCGACTCGGCCCGTCCGTCGGCGCGCTCGACCGCGGCGCGGGCGCGCGCGATCCCGTGCTTCAGGCCGGGATGGGCGAGAGCGGCCACCAGGTCGTCGGTGCCGCACCGCCGCTCGTGCAGCGCGCCGTCGAGGGCCACGACCCCGGCCTCGACGCCGTCGCGCGCCGCCACCTGCAGGCACGCCACGGCCGGCGGCAGGGCCCGGGGATGCGCGGTGACCAAGTGCTGGTGGTGGGCCGCGAGCCGGTGGACGTGCAGGCCGCGGCGGACCTTGGTCGTGCGCACCGTGCCGGCGACGTCGACCGTGGTCAGGTCGACCCCGTGCATCGGCAGCCCGTGCAGGACCAGTGCGGCGTGATGGGAGGCGACCCAGCGGGGATGCGCGGCGATGACCCCGACGACGGTGAGCCGGTAGCGCTCCCACGGCGGCGCGGCGTCCCAGACCGGGGCGGCGGCGTAGAGCCCGCGTCGGACGCGGCGCAGGTCGCCGGCCGAGACGGCGCACCGTAGGTCGTCCGGCGACAGGCCGCCCCGCCGGGCGGTGGCGGTGTCCAGGACGCCGGGGCCGGTCGCGAGGAGTCGTCGCAGGTCGGGGAGCACGGCATCCAGCCTGCCGACTCCGGGCCCGTGCGCCGTGGAGTTGTCCACAGGCCCCCCGCGCGGGTCGCCGCACCCGGCTCCGGCCGGGGCGTCCGGGGTGCGGGTCGCTCGCGGGTGACGTACGCCACCCCGGCTACCCTCGGAGGCGAACCCCATCCCCTCTCCACAGGAGTCCCTGGTGGCCAGCATCGATGCAGTAGGCGCGCGCGAGATCCTCGACTCGCGCGGCAACCCCACCGTCGAGGTCGAGGTCGCCCTCGACGACGGCACCGTGGCCCGTGCGGCCGTCCCGAGCGGCGCCTCCACCGGCGCGTTCGAGGCCGTCGAGCGCCGCGACGGTGACAAGAACCGCTACCTCGGCAAGGGTGTCGAGAAGGCCGTCGACGCCGTCATCGACGAGCTCGGCCCCAAGCTGCTCGGCTTCGAGGCCAGCGAGCAGCGCCTCGTCGACGCCGAGATGCTGGCCGTCGACGGCAGCGCCAACAAGGAGAAGATCGGCGCCAACGCCATCCTCGGCGTGAGCCTGGCCGTCGCGCGCGCCGCCGCCGACTCGGCCGACCTGCCCCTGTTCCGCTACGTCGGCGGCCCCAACGCGCACGTCCTGCCGGTGCCGATGATGAACATCCTCAACGGCGGCAGCCACGCCGACTCCAACGTCGACATCCAGGAGTTCATGATCGCGCCCATCGGCGCCGAGACCTTCCGCGAGGCCCTGCGCTGGGGCGCCGAGGTCTACCACGCGCTGAAGGGCGTGCTGAAGGAGAAGGGCCTGGCCACCGGGCTCGGCGACGAGGGCGGCTTCGCGCCGAACCTGGAGTCGAACCGGGCCGCGCTCGACCTCATCCTCGAGGCCATCGAGAAGGCCGGTTACACCCCGGGCGAGCAGATCGCGCTGGCGCTCGACGTCGCCGCCTCCGAGTTCTACTCCGACGGCTCGTACGCCTTCGAGGGCGGCACCAAGACCGCCGAGGAGATGGTCGACTACTACGCCGACCTCGTCGCGTCCTACCCGCTGGTCTCCATCGAGGACCCGCTCAACGAGGAGGACTGGGACGGCTGGAAGGCCATGACCGACCGCCTCGGCGACCAGGTGCAGATCGTCGGCGACGACCTCTTCGTCACCAACCCCGAGCGCCTCGCCCGTGGCATCGCGTCGGGCACGGCGAACGCCCTCCTGGTGAAGGTCAACCAGATCGGCTCGCTCACCGAGACCCTCGACGCCGTCGACCTGGCGCACCGCAACGGCTACCGCTGCATGATGAGCCACCGTTCCGGCGAGACCGAGGACACCACGATCGCCGACCTCGCGGTGGCGACGAACTGCGGCCAGATCAAGACCGGCGCCCCGGCCCGGTCCGAGCGCGTCGCCAAGTACAACCAGCTGCTGCGCATCGAGGAGGAGCTCGACGACGCCGCCGAGTACGCCGGTGCCGGCGCCTTCCCGCGCTTCGCGGCGCGCCGCCAGGGCTGACCGGCGGAGCACCGATGGCCGGACGCACGACCGGGCCCGCGTCGCGACCTGCGCGACGCGGGTCGGCCGCGCGCCCGGCCGCCCGCGGAACCTCCGCGTCCGGCCGCGCCGGCTCCGCGCGCTCGGGCTCCGCGCCGCGGGGCACCGGCGCGGGGCGTGCCCGGCCCGCGGCATCCGCGGCCGCCCGATCAGCCGCCTCGAGCCCCACCACGGCCAAGGTCGTGCGCCGAGCACCGGCCGGCTGGCGCCGGGTCGGCGGCGCTGCCACCAACCGGGTGGTGCGCCGCGGTGTCGTGCTGGTCTCGATCCTCGCCTTCCTCGCCGTCCTACTCGGGTCCTCGGTCGCGGCGTGGTTCCACCAGCGCACCCAGATCGCGGCGCTGCGCGAGCGGGTCGCCTCGCAGGAGGCCGACGTCGCCGCGCTGCGCGCCGAGCGTGAGCGCTGGAACGACCCGGCGTACGTCGAGCAGCAGGCGCGGGAGCGGCTCAAGTTCGTGCGGCCGGGGGAGCGCTCGTACACCGTCCTCGACCCGGCGCCGGCCACCGCCACGACCCCCGAGATCGCCGGTCCGGGCGCGCGCGAGAAGGTCGCGCCGCGCCCCTGGTACGACACCGTCTGGGAGTCGGTGCGCACGGCCGACGCCCCCGGAGCCCGCCGGTGACCCCGCCCGCTCCGCCCGTCCCGCCCACCGCCGCGGATCTCGATGCCGTCACGCGCCAGCTCGGCCGCCCGGTCCGCGGCGTGGCCGAGGTGGGCCACCGTTGCCCGTGCGGTGAGCCCGATGTCGTCCGTACCGAGCCGCGATTGCCCGACGGCACCCCGTTCCCGACCTCGTTCTACGCCACCTGTCCCCGGCTGACGGGAGCGGTCTCCACGCTCGAGAGCCGGGGCGTGATGCGCGAAATGAGCGAGCGTCTCGACGCCGACCCCGAGCTGCGGGCCGCCTACCGGGCCGCGCACGCCGACTACCTGACGCGCCGGGCCGAGCTCGGCGACGTCCCCGAGGTCGCCGGGGTCTCGGCCGGGGGGATGCCGACGCGCGTCAAGTGCCTCCACGTGCTCGTGGCCCACTCGCTCTCCGCCGGGCCGGGGGTCAACCCGCTGGGCGACGAGGCCCTCGCGATGCTGGGCCCCTGGTGGGAGCGCCATCCGTGCGCCGCGGTCACGGCCGCCGAACGCGCGGGCGACGCCTCGCCCGACGGCCGATGACGGGGCGCCGGGTGGCGGCCGTCGACTGCGGCACCAACTCCATCCGCCTGCTCATCGCCGACGTCGGCGACGACGGGCTCCTCACCGACGTCGTGCGGCGCACCGAGGTCGTGCGGCTCGGTCAGGGCATCGACCGCACGGGCGTCATCGCCCCCGACGCGATGGAGCGCACCCTCGCCCGCTCCCGCGAGTACGCCGCCCAGTGCCGCGAGCGCGGCGTGCGCGACGTGCGCTTCGTCGCCACCTCGGCCTCGCGCGATGCCCGCAACGCCGACGAGTTCGTGGCCGGGGTCCGCGAGGCGTTCGGCGACCTCGACGTCGCGCCGGAGGTTGTCGCGGGCGACGTCGAGGCGCGGCTGTCGTTCACCGGCGCCACCGGAGACCTGCGGCGGCTCGGCATCCCCGGCCCGTACCTCGTCGTCGACCTCGGCGGCGGCTCCACCGAGCTGGTCCGGGGGACCGACGCCGTCGAGGCGGGGCGCTCGATCGACATCGGCTGCGTACGCCTCACCGAGCGGCACCTGGCCGGTGACCCGCCCACCGACGACGAGGTCGTGGCCGCGCGCGCCGACGTCGCGGCCGCCCTCGACACCGCCGAGGAGGTCGTCGACCTCGCCGGGCTGTCGGCCGTGGTCGGGCTGGCCGGGTCGATCACCACCGTCACCGCGCACCTGCTCGCCCTCGACCGCTACGACCCCGAGGCCGTGCACCTGGCCGAGCTGCCCCTGGCCGAGCACCGCACCGCGTGCCGCGGGCTACTGGGGATGGCGCGGGCCGACCGCGGCGCGCTCCCGTACATGCACCCCGGCCGGGTCGACGTCATCGGGGCCGGCGCGCTGGTCTGGCACGAGGTGCTGGGGCGCGTGGCCCTGCGCTCACCCGGCGCGCGCGTCGTCACCAGCGAGCACGACATCCTCGACGGCATCGCGCTGTCGGTCGCCGCCCGCTGACGCCTCGCCGACCCGGGCCACGAGTCCGAGCGACCCAGCCGCCTCCCGATGACACGCGGTGTCGTCCTCTGCGCGGTACCGCGGTGTGCGGAGTACTGTGCCATCCACAGGAAAGGGAGGTGGCGATGGACGACACCCAGCTGGTCAAGGGCGTGCTCGACCTGGCGGTGCTCGCCGTGGTTGCGCGGGAGGACGGCTACGGCTACGACATCGTGCGGCGGTTGCGCGAGGCGGGCCTCGAGGAGGTCGGCGACGCGTCGGTCTACGGCACGCTGCGCCGGCTGTACGCCGCGGGGGCGCTGACGTCGTACGTCGTGCCCTCCGACGAGGGACCGCACCGCAAGTACTACGGCATCAACCCGGAGGGACGTCACGTGCTCGAGACCCAGGCGAAGACATGGGGTGGCTTCGTCGCCACCATGGACGGGCTGCTGACCGGGGCGGGGGTGGCCTCGTGAGCACCCCGACGATGCCGCTCGCCGACCCGCGCGCCGAGGACGTGCGCGCCTACATCGGGGCCGTGCGCGCCTGGCTGGCCGACCTGCCGGCCGAGGAGGTCGAGGACCTGACGCTCGGGATGGAGGCCGACCTGGCCGAGCGGGCGGCCGAGAACGGCGGCCGGCTCGGCGAGCTGCTGGGCGACCCCGAGGCCTACGCCGCCGAGCTGCGGGCCGCGGCCGGTCTCCCGCCCCGCGCGGTGCCGGAGGCGGGGCCGGCGTCGCACGGGTTCTGGGCCCGCTCGGTCGACGACGCACGCCGCGAGACGACGCTGCGCCTGGAGCAGTGGCCCTGGCTGCGCGACCTGCGGCCCGTCTGGTGGCTCGCCCGCGGCTGGGTGCTGGGCTGGGCGGTGGCCGCCGTGCTCGGCACCGGGCACGTGCTGGTCCTACCGTTGCTCGGTGCGGCCCTCTCGTTCTGGTGGGGTCGCCGGCTCGCCTCCCGTGCGCCGTCCGGCGCGGCGCTCGGGGCGCTGCGGGCCGCCAACGTGCTGGCGGTCGTGCTGCTCCTCCCGGCAGCCGTGTCGGTGCTGGATGCGAACGGCGTTGGTGCCGAGGATGTCTCGTACCAGCCGCCGGCCGGTCTGTCGCTCGACGGTGCGCCGGTGTCCAACCTCTACGTCTACGACGCGCAGGGGCAGCGGGTGGAGGGCGCGCGCATCCTGACCCCCGACGGGCGCGGGGTGTTCGTCGACCCCACGACGACCTCGGGCTCGCCCGAGGAGCTGCCCTACCGGCCCGACGGCACTCCCGACGTGCGCAACGACGTCTTCCCGCTCGTCATCGGTGACCGCGACCCGTGGGCCGACCCCGGCTACGGATGGGTCCCGCCGCTGAGCCTGACCCCGCTGGCGGTCACGCCGTCGTCATCCCCCTCGGCGTCGGCGACCGGCACGGCGTCGCCCACCCCGACCCCGACGCCCCCGGGCGGCTGACGCGACGGGCACGGGGTCGCGCTACCGTGGGCGCGCCCCCGTGGCCCAACCGGCAGAGGCAGGCGCCTTAAAAGCGCCACAGGTGCGGGTTCGACTCCCGTCGGGGGCGCGTAGCGCTCCCGCGGGGAGTCGGGAGGAGCCCGAACGGAGTGAGGGCGACGGTTCCCGTCGGGGGCGCGTAGCGCTCCCGCGGGGAGTCGGGAGGAGCCCGAACGGAGTGAGGGCGACGGTTCCCGTCGGGGGCATCCGAACGGCTACCCCGAGCGGTCCGTTCGTTGCTGATCCGCCTCCCACCGGGCCCGGAACGCCCATTCGCCCCCGGGCTGCCCGGCCCCGCCGCTACCGTCCGAGGGCAGGCACCTCACGAGGACGGATGGCCGTGTACGGAGCAGAGGGACCTTTCGACGACTGGGCGAGCCGGCCGGGCGCCGTCGCGTCGTCGTTGACCCATCGCCTGAGCATCGCCGTCTACGTCGCCGAGCCCGGGCCGGTCGGCCGCTGGTTGCACGTGAGCCCTGCCATCCACGAGGTCCTGGGTGTCTCGCCGACCGCCATCCTCGAGGACCCGACGCTGTGGAACTCGCTCCTGCACCCCGACGACCGGGAGGCCCTGATCGGCAGCGAGGTCGTCCTCGAGCCCGACACCCGGGCACGCACCGACTACCGGGTCATCCGCCCCGACGGTCGCGTCGTCTGGCTGCTCGACGACGCCGTCATCGGCCTCGACGCCGCCGGCAGGCCGGTCATGGACGGCTACCTCGTCGACATCACCAGCCAGCGTCGGGCCGAGCGGATGATGGCGGCTCAGGCCCGCGTCGTCGAGGGGCTCACCGGCCGCACCCCGCTGCGCGAGGTCCTGGTCGGTCTGCCCGAAGCCTGCGTGGAGTCCGCCTCGGCGGTCGCGTGCGTGGTCGAGGTCGGGGACGCCCGCCTCGTGGCGCTCCGCTCGGACGCCGACAGTGTGCCCCGCCTCGGCGCGACGCTGTCGGCCGACACGCCCCTCCCCGACTCCGAGGCCACCGGCCGCGTCACGCTGCACTACGCGCCCGGCGTCGTCCCGCCGGCCGACGACCGGGCCGTTCCCGAGTGGGCCGTGGGGCTGGTTTCGCTGGCCGCCACCCGCCTGGCCGAGCGCGAGCGGGCCGAGCTGATGACCGCGCAGCTGGCGGCCACTCTCGAGTCGACCGTCGACGGCATCCTCGTGGTCGACCGCCACGACCGGGTCGTCGGCCACAACACCCGCTTCGCGCGGATGTGGGATCTCGACCCCGCCGTGCTGGCCGCGGGCGACACCGCCGCGGTCACGGGGGCGATCCTCGACCGGCTCGAGGACCCCGCCGCCTTCCTCGCCGCCGTGCAGCACCTGGCCGGCAACCCCGAGGAGACCAGCGTCGACGAGCTGCGCACCCGCGACGGTCGCGAGCTCGAGCGCTACTCGCTGCCCCAGCGCATCGACGGCCACCCCGTGGGCCGGGTCTGGAGCTTCCGCGACGTGACCGAGACCCGCCGGCTCCAGGCCGAGGTCCGCGAGCGGGAGGCCAGCCTCGACCGGCTGGTCAGCCAGGTCAAGGACTACGCCATCCTCAACCTCGACGCCGAGGGGCGGGTCGCCTCGTGGAACGAGGGGGCCGCGCGCATCCTGCGGCACGCCGAGAGCGCCGTGCTCGGGATGTCCTACGAGGTGTTCTTCCCCGACGACGCCCCCGAGTTCGGCCGTGCCGACCGCCTCCTCCAGCTGGCGCTGACCCGCGGCTCCGCGCGCGAGGAGGGCTGGTTCGTGCGCCGGGACGGCGAACGCTTCTGGGCCGCCGTGGTGCTCACCGCCCTGCGCGACGACCAGGGGCGGATGCGCGGCATCGGCCTCGTGCTCCAGGACGTCAGCGAGCGCCGCACGGCCCAGCTGGCCCTCGAGCGGCGCGCCCGCACCCTGGCCACCGTCGGCACCATCGCCACCGCCGCCAACTCGGCCACCTCGATCGGCGGGGCCCTCGACACCGCCCTGTTGGCGGTCTGCGAGCACGGCGCCTGGCAGCTGGCCCACGTGTACCTGCTCGACGACGAGTCCGGGACGTTGCGCCACCACGCCTGGCACGTGGCGCACGACCTCGACCCGCACCGGTTCGCGGCCTTCATCGCCGCCACCGACGCCATCAGCCCGATCGACCTGCCGCTGCCCGCCGCCGTCCTCGAGCAGGGGCGTACCGTCTGGGTCAGCGACCTGACCGTCATGCCCGCCACCGGCCGCGCCCCCGTCGGCAGCGCCGCGGGTCTGGTGTCCGGCAGCGGCGTGCCGGTCCTCGTCGGCAGCGAACGCGTGGGGGTCCTGGAGTTCTTCAGCACCTCGCCGCGTCCGTTCGACGTCGAGTCCGACCTGGTGATGCGCCAGCTCGGGACCCAGCTCGGGCGGGTGGTCGAGCGCGAGCGCGCCGAGCGCCGTTCGGCGGCGCTGGCCCGCAGCGTGATGCGCCTCTCCGGGGGCAACCCGCCGCCGGCCTGACCGCAGGGCCCACCGGTTCTCAGCGGGAACTCAGCGGCCGTTCCCGACGTCTACTCTGGTGGAGACGACGGTGATCGACACCGTCACGACGAGCACGGAGGAACGATGGCCAGCAGTAACCCGGCCTTCAACCGGATCGAGCAGGACGCACGCAACGGCTACGCGGGCTTCCGCGGCGGTTCCGCCCCCACCAGCGGCCCGGGCGAGCAGCTCAGCGCCCAGCAGCTCCAGGACATGTACAGCGCGCCCTCGCCGGTGCGCAACGCCGGTGACCGCGCCGTCACCATGGACGACGTCATCATGAAGACGCTGGCGCTCTTCGCCATCGTCCTCGTCACGGGCGGCATCGGCTGGGGCCTCGCGGCGTCGAACCCGGGCATCGGCTTCGCGCTCTGGGCCGGCGGCGGCATCCTCATGCTGGTCCTCGGGCTGGTCATCGCGTTCAAGAAGACCCTCAGCGTGCCGCTCATCGTGCTCTACGCCGCGGTCGAGGGTGTCTTCGTCGGCGCCATCAGCCAGTTCTACGCGCTCCGCTTCGACGGTCCCGGCGTCGACACCGTCTCGTTCCAGGGCATCGTCCCGCAGGCCGTGCTGGCCACCGTGGCCACCTTCGCCGGGATGCTCATCGCCTACAAGACCGGCCTGATCAAGGTCACCGCCCGGTTCCGCAAGATCATGACGATGGCCCTCATCGGCTACGCGATCTTCGCCGTGGTGAACTTCGTCTTCGCGATCGTCACGAACACCGCGTTCGGCATCGGCGGCTCGACCGCCCTCGGTGTCGGCATCTCGCTCTTCGCCGTCGGGCTCGCGGCCTTCACCCTGGCGCTCGACTTCGACGCCATCGACCGCGCCATCGCCACCGGTGCGCCGCAGAAGTACTCGTGGCTCCTGGCCCACGGCCTCGTCGTCACCCTGGTGTGGCTCTACCTCGAGTTCCTGCGACTCCTGGGCCGTCTCCGCTCGTGACCCACGGCTCGACGCACGACGACGCCGGGGTGGCCGCAGCCGCCCCGGCGTCGTCGTCGCTGCCCTCGCGGGGCGTCGACGTGCTGCCGCCGGTCGCGCGCACCGAGCTCGAGCGCATCCGCCGTCGCTGGTCCGAGCTGCCGGCCCGGGAGGCCGCGACGGCCGCGCCCGCGCTCCGGGAGGCCGTGGAGGCCATCGCCGGTCGTTCCGCCGCCGCCGCCCTGCCCGACCTCGGCCCGGCCGTGCTGAGCGACCAGCTCGCCGTGGTCGTCTGGGACGCCTACGCGAGCGGCCACGGGGATGGCGTCGCGGACGCCCTCACCGGGCTGCGCCGCGCCCTCCCCTGAGCCGGGAGGACGCGCGCGCCCGGGGGCGTCGGGTCAGGACAGGCGCTCGACGATGATGGCCATGCCCTGGCCACCGCCGACGCACATCGTCTCGAGGCCGTAGCGGCCGTCACGCTCGCGCAGCCCGTTGAGCAGAGTCGTCATGATGCGGGTGCCGGTGGAGCCGAAGGGGTGGCCGAGGGCGATGGCGCCGCCGTGGGCGTTCAGCTTCTCGGGGTCCATCCCGAGGTCGTCCGCCGAGGCCAGCACCTGGGAGGCGAACGCCTCGTTGATCTCGTAGAGGTCCAGGTCGGCGATCGTCAGGCCGGCGCGCTCGAGCGCCTGGCGCGAGGCCTCGACCGGGCCGAGACCCATGATCTCGGGCGAGAGGCCCGAGACCCCGGTGGACACGATGCGCGCCAGGGGGGTGAGGCCGAGCCCGGCCGCGCGCGTGTCGCTCATGACGACCACGCCGGACGCGCCGTCGTTGAGCGGGCAGCAGTTGCCGGCGGTGACGGTGCCGCCCGCGCGGAACACCGGGTTCAGCCCGCTGACGCCCTCGAGGGTGACCCCCGCGCGCGGGCCGTCGTCGCGGCTCACGACCGAGCCGTCGGGCACCGTGACCGGCAGGATCTCGCGCTCGAAGAAGCCGCTCGCGATGGCGGCCTCGGCCCGGTTCTGGCTGGTGACGCCCCACTCGTCCTGGCGCTGCCGCGAGATGCCGCGCGACGTCGCGACGTTCTCGGCCGTCTGGCCCATCGCGATGTACACGTCGGGGAGCAGGCCGTCCTCGCGCGGGTCGTGCCACGCGGCGTTGGTGCGGGCGGTCTCGGCCGTCCGGGCGGCGGCCTCGGCGAACGCCGGGTTCTGGGCGTCGCCCGTGCTGCCGCCGGCCCCGGTGAAGCTCTCGTACTGGCTGACGCACTCGACGCCGCCGACCACGAAGGTGTCGCCCTCGCCGGCCTTGATGGCGTGGAAGGCCATCCGCATGGTCTGGGTCGACGACGCGCAGAAGCGGTTGACGGTGGCGGCCGGCAGCCGGTCGAGCCCCGCCAGGACGGCGATGACCCGCGCCATGTTCGAGCCGTGCTTGAAGCTCGGCTCGGCGCAGCCCCAGTAGAGGTCGTCGATGGTCTGCGGGTCGAGCCCGGGCAGCTGCTCGAGCAGGCCGTGGACGACCTGCACCGACAGGTCGTCGGGGCGGATGTCCTTGAGCGAGCCCTTGAACGCGCGCCCGATGGGCGTACGGGCGGTGGCGACGATGACGGCCTCGGTCACGGGAGTCCTCCTGGCGGTGGTCGTCGGGCAGCCGGCGGGCCGGCCCGAGCGCGGGTAAGCAAGCGCTCACCACGGGTCTGCAAGACTAGGCGCTCGGCGCGCCCGAGGGAACCTCGCGGGGCCGTGGCCTCCGTCTCCTGGGCAGGTGGCAGCCCGGGGCTGCCGAGAGGCTCGTGCCGCGGGGGCGCGAGGGACAGGATGGCCTCATGGACACCACGCGCAGCCGGGCATCGTCAGGGTCGCCGTACGAGGGGTCGGTCGGGTTCGCTCGCGCGGTCCGCGTCGGCCAACAGGTCGCCGTCTCCGGGACGGCACCGATCGGACCGGGTGGGCACGTCCCCACGGATGCCGGTGAGCAGGCCCGGCGCTGCTGGGAGATCGCCCTGGGCGCGCTCGCCGAGCTCGGCGGGGCCCCCGGGGACGTCATCCGCACGCGGCACTACATCACCGACCTCGATGTCGTCGACGCGGTCTCGGCGGTGCACGGCGAGATCTTCGGCGACATCCGGCCGGCGAGCACGATGGTGCTCGTCGCTGGCCTGCTCGACCCGCGCTGGCTCGTCGAGATCGAGGTGGACGCGGTCGTCCCCGAGGGCTGACCCGGGGAGGCGACCCCGCCGGGCAGCGGACGAGGAGCGCCGGGCGTCAGCGCGTGGCGGCCCCGGGGTCGTCGACGACCGACCGGCCCGCGGCCGGCGCCGCGGCCGGACCGGCCGCGGGGGGCACCACGTCGGGACGGCGGCGCAGCAGCACCGCCCACCGGCCCCGGGGGCCGCGCGACTGCCCGGCGACCTCGGTGGGGGAGACCTCGGTGCCGGCCTCACGCACGGCCTGCCCGGCGGCGACGGCGACCGGCCCGACCCGCTCACCGCGGCGCGGCTCGGGAGCGCGGTCGCCGGTGTCGGCGCCCCAGACGCCCAGGGCGGCGCACACGCTGGGCAGCAGCGCGGCCGCGGCCCGGGCGTAGCCGGTGGCCGACGGGTGGAAGCGGTCCTTGCTGAACATCTCGTGCGGGGCGGCGGCGAACTCGGGGCCGATCAGGTCGCCGAGCGAGACGGTGCGACCGCCGGCCTCGACCACGGCCACCGTCTGGGCGGCGGCGAGGTCGCGCGACCAGCGCTGCATGAGGGCCCGCAGCGGCTGCTGGATGGGCTGGATGGTGCCGAGGTCGGGGCAGGTGCCGACGACGACCTCGCTGCCGAGGGCACGGATGCGGCGCACGGTCTGCTCGAGGTGGCGCACCGCGGCGGAGCGGTCGATGCGGTGGGTGACGTCGTTGGCGCCGATCATGACCAGGACGACGTCGGGGCTCAGCACCTCCTCGAGGGCGTTGGCCAGCTGGCGCTCGAGGTCGCTGGACTCGGCGCCCACCACCGCCCGGTTGGTGAGGCGCACCGGGCGCCCCGTGAGGGCCGCGACGCCGCTGGCGACGATGGCGCCCACCGTCTCGTGCGCGTGGTCGACGCCCATCCCGGCCGCCGACGAGTCCCCGAGGACGACCACCTCGTACGGGGTGCCCCGCCCCGCCCCGTAGACCCCGTTGTCGTCGGGGGAGTCGTCGAAGGGCGTGCCGATGAGCCGCCGGGCCAGGGCGGCCTCGGCCTTGATGACGCCGTAGCCGAGGGCGCCGATGGCCGCCCCCGCGGCGGCCACGCCGCCACCCCCGTACGCGGCCGTGGCGGCGATCCTGCGCGCGCGTCGAGCCCGTCCCATCCCTGCTGCGCCTCCTCGTGCTGCTCCGGCCTCCCACGGTAGCCCCGGCCGGTGACGCCCGCGGACGGACCCGGCAGGAGGGGGAGGGCTCGCCGGAGCGACCGGCCCCCGGCAGCGGCGTGACAGGATGCGGGGCGTGAAGTACGCCGACCACATCGCAGACCTCGTCGGGGACACCCCGCTCGTCAAGCTCAGCTCCGTCACCGAGGGCATCGGGGCCACCGTCCTGGCCAAGGTGGAGTACCTCAACCCGGGCGGGTCGGTGAAGGACCGCATCGCGCTGAAGATGATCGAGGCCGCCGAGGCCTCCGGCGAGCTCCAGCCGGGCGGTGTCATCGTCGAGCCGACCTCGGGCAACACCGGCGTCGGGCTTGCCCTGGTCGCCCAGCGCAAGGGCTACACCTGCATCTTCGTCTGCCCCGACAAGGTCTCCGAGGACAAGCGCAACGTGCTGCGCGCCTACGGGGCCGAGGTCGTCGTCTGCCCCACCGCGGTCGCCCCCGACCACCCCGACTCCTACTACTCGGTCTCGGACCGGCTGGTGCGCGAGACCCCGAAGGCCTGGAAGCCCGACCAGTACTCCAACCCCAACGGCCCCCTCTCGCACTACGAGAGCACCGGGCCCGAGATCTGGCGCGACACCGACGGCCGGCTCACCCACTTCGTCACCGGCGCCGGCACCGGCGGCACCATCAGCGGCGCCGGCCGCTACCTGCGCGAGGTCAGCGCCGACCGCGAGGGCGGCCGCGTCCAGGTCGTGGCGGCCGACCCCGAGGGCTCGGTCTACAGCGGCGGCTCGGGCCGCCCGTACCTGGTCGAGGGCGTCGGCGAGGACTTCTGGCCCAGCGCCTACGACCCGTCGCAGGTCGACCGGGTCGAGGCCGTCTCGGACGCCGACTCCTTCGAGATGACCCGGCGCCTGGCCCGCGAGGAGGGCCTGCTCGTCGGGGGCTCCTGCGGGATGGCCGTGGTCGCCGCGCTGCGGGTGGCCCGCGAGCTGCCCCACGACGCGGTCGTGGTCGTGCTGCTGCCCGACTCCGGGCGCGGCTACCTCTCGAAGATCTTCAACGACGACTGGATGGCCTCCTACGGCTTCATGCGCGTCGAGGGCGGCCGCACCGTCGGCGACGTCCTGCACGCCAAGGCCGGCGACCTCCCCGCGCTGGTCCACACCCACCCCAACGAGACCCTGCGCGACGCCATCGAGATCCTGCGCGAGTACGGCGTCTCGCAGATGCCGGTCGTCAAGGCCGAGCCGCCGGTGGTCTCGGGCGAGGTCGCGGGCTCGGTCTCCGAGCGTGAGCTGCTCGAGGCGCTCTTCACCGGGGCCGCCCACCTGGCCGACCCGGTCGAGAAGCACATGGGCCCCGGCCTGCCGCTCGTCGGGGCCGGAGAGCCGGTGGCCACCGCGCGGCACGAGCTCGAGGCCTCCGACGCCGTGCTGGTCGTCGAGGACGGCAACCCGGTGGGCGTGCTCACCCGCGCCGACCTGCTGTCCTTCCTCAGCGACTGACGACAGCAGCGCCGATCGGCCACGGGTCCCGCCGGCCTCGACGGCGGGGCGCCCGATCACGTGACCAGGCGAACCCTTCTCCGCCTGGATGAGCCGGTCAGGGGAGGGCCGACCTCCGTCGTTCGGCTGGTTCCCGGGCGGAGTGCCGGATGCGTCGTCACGCCGAGTGCGAGGTTGGGCGACGCCGTGGCAGGGGTGCGCGGTGCCCGCCCGACGTGAGAGGTAGAAGCGTGACCCGCGCGCAGAAGACGGACAGCCGCCAGTGGCAGCCCCACCCCGTGCGCGCCGCCGCCCTCAGGGCCCTGGCCTTCGCCCTTCCACTCGTGGTCTCGATCGGGGTCGGCATCCTGGTCGGCGCGCTCATGCCGGTCCCCAGTTCCACGAGCACGCTGGTCCTCTGGTGGGCCGCGGTACTCAGCTCGTCGACCGTGGCCGTCTACGCCGCCGACCGCGTGACCCGCCGGGTCCTCCCGTTGGCAACCCTCATGCGGCTCTCGATCCTCTTCCCCGACCGGGCACCCTCGCGGCTCAAGGTCGCCCGGAAGGTGTCCGGCAGCCGGGCCATCGCGGCGGAGCTGGCCCGGGCGGGCATGGCGTCGGACCGCCAGGAGGCTGCGGAGACGATCCTCGCGCTCGTCGGTGCTCTCGGTGACTACGACGCGCGGACCCGCGGCCACTCCGAGCGCACCCAGCTGTTCGTCACGATGCTCGCGGACGAGCTCAGGCTGAGCAACGAGGACAAGGGCAAGCTCATGTGGGCGGCCCTGGTCCACGACATCGGCAAGCTCAAGGTCCCGCACTCCATCCTCAACAAGCCGGCCGCTCCCACCGCCGACGAGTGGGAGGTCCTGCACAGCCACCCGCACCACGGCGCGGAGATCTGTGAGCCGCTCCGGGAGTGGCTGGGCCCCTGGTGGCTCGCCATCGAGCAGCACCACGAGAAGTACGACGGCAGTGGCTACCCGCACGCCCTCGCCGGCCGGGAGATCAGCTACGGCGCGCGAATCGTCGCAGTCGCCGACAGCTACGAGGTCATGACGGCATCGCGTCCCTACAAGCGCCCGATGACGGCACTGGCGGCTCGCGCGGAGCTCACGGCCTGCGCCGGCAGCCACTTCGACCCGGACATCGTGCGGGCCTTCCTCAACATCTCCCTCGGCGGCCTGCGCCGTTCGATCGGGCCGCTGGCGTGGCTGGCCCAGATCCTCATGGTGCGTCCGGGCCCCATCCTCGGGCAGGTGTTGGGAGTGGCCGCCGGGGCCGTCGGTGCGGCCGCCGCGATCGTCGGGCTGAACCTCGCGCCTGGCATCGCGAGTGCCGAGCCCCTGACGACGGCCCACCCCACGCCGGCGGTGGCGGCGCCGAGCCCGACCCGCGGGACCCCGACCCCGACCCCGACCCCGGCGCCGAGGGCCACCCGCCCGACCGCGCCGCAGCGGACGGGTCCCGCCGAGCCCGGCCCGTCGCCCGTCACGCCACCGGCCTCGCCCTCCGTGGCGGCGCCCCAGCCGACGATTCCACCGACTGTGACGCCGTCGCCTGCCCCCGGCCTGTTCGTCCTGGCGGACGACACGGGCTCCACCCTCGAGGACACCCCGCACACCTTCGACCTGCTCGCCAACGACATCGTCGATGGGCCCGTCGAGGTCGTCGCGGTCAGCGACCCGGCCCGCGGCTCGGCCGCGGTCGTCGGCGGCCGCGTCGTCTACACCCCCGATCCCGACGTCAACGGCACCGAGCGCTTCGGCTACACCGTGCGCGACAGCCTGGCGCGGCTGCGTACGGCACAGGTCACGGTCGAGGTCATCGCCGTCGACGACGCGCCCGTGGCGACCCCGGACGCCGTCTCCCTGGCCGAGGACTCCGGCACCACCACCCTGTCCGGGCTGCTCGCCAACGACACCGACGCCGAGGACGACACGTTGACCGTCACCGCCGTGACGGGGGCCGCGCACGGCACGGTCGCGGAGCCGACTGCCGGTGTCTTCACCTACACCCCGCAGCCGGACTTCGCCGGCGCCGAGACCCTGAGCTACGACATCAGCGACGGCAACGGCGGGACGGCCGCGGGCACCGTGGCCGTGACCGTGGCCCCCGTCAACGACGCGCCGGTGGCCAACGCCGACGCCCTCACGGTGTTGGAGGACGCCGCGGCGTCGACCCTCGACCTGGTGTCGAACGACGTGGATGTCGACGGGGACCCGCTGACCGTCACGGTGGTCTCGGGGGCCGTGCATGGCACGCTCGGCGAGGCCTCTCCGGGGGTGTGGGCCTACACGCCGGACCCGGACTGGAACGGGACCGAGAGCCTGAGCTACGACATCAGCGACGGCAACGGCGGGACGGCCTCGGGCACCGTGGCCGTGACCGTGGCCCCCGTCAACGACGCGCCGGTGGCCAACGCCGACGCCCTCACGGTGTTGGAGGACGCCGCGGCGTCGACCCTCGACCTGGTGTCGAACGACGTGGATGTCGAGGGCGACCTGCTGACCGTCACGGCGGTCTCGGGGGCCGTGCATGGCACGCTCGGCGAGACCTCTCCGGGGGTGTGGGCCTACACGCCGGACCCGGACTTCGCCGGCGCCGAGACCCTGAGCTACGACATCAGCGACGGCAACGGCGGGACGGCCACCGGCACCATGACCGTGACGGTAACCCCCGTCAACGACGCGCCGGTCTCGGGTCCGGACGCCTTCGCGGTGACCGTGGGTCAGACCCTCTCGACCACCGCCTCGGACGGTGTCCTCGCCAACGACAGCGACGTCGACGGCGACCCGCTGACGGTGACCGGGGACGACAGTCTCGTCGTCGACATCAACCCCGACGGATCCTTCACCTACACGGGCCTGGCGCCGGCGACCGAGGTGGTCGGGTACACGGTGTCCGACGGCCAGGGAGGCACGTCCAGCGGCACGTTGACGATCACGGTGACGCTCCTCCCGAGCTCGGTCATGGACCTGTACCTGCAGCCGGTGGACACGCTCTCGACGGGCGCGCTCTCGACCGCCCCCCCGGGCAACGGGATCGGTGACTACGACGCCGACGGCAACCCCGGCCTCACGATCAAGCCCAGCGACATGAAGCCCACCGAGACCGACCCGCTGAAGTACCAGGAGTGGGGCTACGCCGTCCCGTCCGGCGGGCTGACGATGAACGGTCCCCTCACGATGGACCTCTGGACGTCGCTGAAGAACCAGGCCGGCAAGGACCTCGACTACGCCTCGTGGGTCTACGACTGCACCGCACCCTCGACGTGCTCGCTCATCGCCTCCACGGTGAACGTCCACGTGTCGAAGTGGAGCACCACGACGACGTGGGAGGAGCACACGGTGACGGTCGGCAGCGCCGACACCACGGTGCCGGCGGGGCACACGATCAAGGTCCGCCTCGCCTTCAACCACACGGACGTGTGGATGCCCCTCGACACCGCCCATCCCTCCTCGCTGACCTACAGCCAGTAGTGGCTCCGTTTGCCGGGGCATGGGTGCCGCGCCGGCCTCGGCGGGGCACACTGTCGGGGTGGAGCCGGCGCGTTACGAGTCCCCCGTCGAGCGGGTCATCCGTGAGGCGCAGGAGCGCGGGGAGTTCGACGACCTGCCGGGCACCGGCAAGCCGCTCGACCTCGGCGACGTCGACGACCCGCTGTGGTGGGTCCGGCGGTTGGCCGAGCGCGAACAGCTCGACTTCACCGCCGCCCTGCCGCCCGGGGTGGCCCTGCGCAAGGAGGCCGCCGGCTTCCCCGCGTCACTGGCCGAGCTGCGCACCGAAAAGTCGGTGCGGGCGGTGCTCGACGACTACAACCGGCGGGCCAGGCGTGACCGGCTGCGCCTCCCCGACCGTGGCATGCCGCAGATCATCGCCCCGACCGTCGACGTCGACGCGATGGTGCAGCGATGGCACGACCTGCGAGCAGCCTCACAGCCCCCCGAGGTTGACCCGCCGGTGACGCCGGGGGAGGCTCGGTCGGGCCGCCGCTGGTGGCGCCGTCGCCGCTGACCCGCCCGGGTGGCCCGGCACCGACCCGGAAGGCCTGATGGACCCCCACCCCCACCCCCGCCTGCTCGCCCCGCTCGACCTCGGCCACGTCACGCTGCGCAACCGCGTCGTCATGGGCTCGATGCACACCGGGATGGAGGACCGGGCGCGCGACTTCCCGCAGCTGGCCGCCTACCTGGCCAACGGGCCCGCGGGGGCGCCGGCCTCATCGTCACCGGGGGCTTCGCGCCCAACCTGACGGGCACCCTGTACCCCGGTGCCTCGAAGCTGAGCCGTCGCGGCGAGGTGGCGCGCCACCGCATCGTCACCGACGCCGTCCACGAGGCCGGCGGCCTGGTGGCGCTGCAGCTGCTGCACGCCGGCCGCTACGCCTACACCCCGTGGTGCGTCGCCCCCTCGGCGATGCGCAGCCCCATCAGCCGCTTCACCCCCCACGCGCTGAGCGACCGCGGCGTGCACCGGCAGGTCGCGGCCTTCGCCCGGGCCGCCCGGCTGGCGCAGGAGGCGGGGTACGACGGCGTCGAGGTCATGGGCTCCGAGGGCTACCTCATCAACCAGTTCCTGGCCCCGCGCACCAACCGGCGCACCGACCGCTGGGGCGGCGCCCCCGAGAACCGGCGCCGCTTCGCGGTCGAGGTCGTGCGGGCGGTGCGCCGGGCCGTCGGCCCGGACTTCCTTCTGGTGTACCGGATCTCGGCGGTCGACCTGGTCGAGGACGGGCAGACCTGGGATGAGGTGACGACCCTCGCGCGGGACGTGGAGGCCAACGGGGCCAGCATCCTCAGCCTGGGCATCGGCTGGCACGAGGCGCGGGTGCCGACCATCGTCACGTCGGTGCCGCGGGCGGCCTTCGCCGGGTACGCGGCGCGGCTCAAGGAGCACGTCTCGATCCCGGTCTGCGCCACCAACCGCATCAACACCCCCGACGTCGCCGAGGAGGTGCTGGCCGGGGGCGCCGACCTCGTCGCGCTGGCGCGCCCGCTGCTGGCAGACCCCGAGTTCGTGGCGAAGGCCGCGGCCGGGCGCGACGACGAGATCAACACCTGCATCGCCTGCAACCAGGCCTGCCTCGACCACACCTTCGTCAAGCAGCGCGCCTCGTGCCTGCTGAACCCCCGGGCCGGCCGCGAGACCGAGCTCGTCATCGGCCGGGCACCGCACCGGCGACGGGTCAGCGTCATCGGTGGCGGGCCGGCCGGGATGGCGGCGGCCGTCACCCTGGCCGAGCGCGGCCACGACGTCGAGCTGCTCGAGGGGCGCGACCACCTCGGCGGCCAGTTCGACATCGCGATGCGCATCCCCGGCAAGGAGGAGTTCGCCGAGACCATCCGGTACTTCACCCGCCGGCTCGAGGTGCTGGGCGTGACGGTGCGGCTCTCGACGTGGGCCGACGCCGACGCGCTCGCGGCGGCGGGGGTCGACGACGTGGTGGTGGCGACGGGTGTGACGCCGCGGCTGCCCGACATCCCGGGCATCGAGCACCCGATGGTGATGACCTACGACCAGCTGGTGCGTGGCGAGCGGGTGGCCGGCACGCGCGTCGCCGTCATCGGGGCCGGTGGGGTGGGCGTCGACGTCTGCGAGTTCCTGACCGCCGACCGGCTCGGGCCGCAGGACGTCGACGCATGGCGTCGCGAGTGGGGTGTGGGCGACCCCGCCAGGACCCGCGGGGGCCTCGTGCCGGTGGCGGTCGAGCCCAGCCCACGCGAGGTCGTGCTGCTCCAGCGCAAGACGACGGCGATCGGCAAGGGGTTGGGGAAGACCACGGGGTGGGTGCACCGGGCCTCGTTGCGCGCCAGGGGCGTCGAGCAGGTGACCGGGGTGCACGCCTACGAGCGCATCGACGACGACGGCCTGCACGTGCGGCTGGGGAGCGACGCCGGCGAGCGGCGCACCGTGGCGTGCGACACCGTCGTCGTCTGCGCCGGGCAGGAGTCGGTGCGCGGCCTGGCCGAGCCCCTGGCCGAGCGCGGCATCCGGGTGCACGTGGTGGGCGGCGCCGACGTCGCGGCCGAGCTCGACGCGAAGACCGCCATCCGGCAGGGCACCGAGGTGGCGGCCGCCATCTGACCGGCCGCCGGGTGTGCCTCAGGCGTGCGGGACGGCGGCGAACGCGGCCTCGAGGCGCTCGGTGACCGAGCCGGCGTGGCCGGCCGCGCGGTGCTGGTCGAAGGCCGCCCGGACGACGGCCATCGTGACGCGCGCCGCGACGCCGGTGGCGAGGTCGACGGCCGGGTCGGTCCCGGTGCGCGCGTACGCCGCCCGCACCAGTGCCGTCTCGAGTCGCAGCCCGGCCCCGGCCAGGCGGGCGGCGAGCTCGGGGGAGCGGTCGGCGAGCTCGCGCCGCATCCGCCAGGTCTCGTCGTCGGCCTCGAGTGCGGCGACGCGGGCCGTGACGACCGCGCGCAGGGCCGTGGCGACGGACTCGTCGCCGGGCCGCTCGGCGACGGCGCGGGTCAGGTGCTCCGCGACCTCGGGGTCCTCGCCGACCAGCGCGGACTCCTTGGTCGCGAAGTAGTTGAAGAAGGTGCGCGGCGACACCTCCGCGGCGGCCGCGACCTCCTCGACCGTGACGTCGCCGACCCCGCGGGCCAGGGCGAGCGAGACCGCGGCGCGGTGGATGCGGGCCCGGGTGTCGCGCTTCTTGCGGTCGCGCAGGGAGCTCCCGGCCGCCTCGGTAGTCATGGCGTCAGTATGCCCACGTGAAAATGTGCAGAGACTGCAAAAAGATGTATGCTTGCACCATGCAACAAACCTCCGCCGAACCGCTCGTCGCCGAGCACCTCTCGGCCCTGTTCGGCCTGCTGAGCCGCTCGCACGCCGTCGACGGTCCGGTGAGCCGCGGGGAGTACGCCGTGCTGGCCCTGACCGCCAAGCTCGGGCCGCAGCGCGCCTGCGACCTCGCCGACGCCGCCGGCCTCGACCCCTCGACCACGAGCCGCCGGGTCAGCAGCCTGGTCGAGCGCGGCTTCCTCGAGCGCCGCGCGGACCCGCACGACGGGCGCGCCCACCGGATCGGCCTCACCGACACCGGGAGCGGCGTGCTGGCCGGTGCGCGCGCCCGGCGCGTCGAGCTCGTGGGCGTCGCCCTCGACGACTGGGCCGAGTCCGACCGCGCCGCCCTGGCCGACCTCCTCGGCCGCCTCGAGACCTCCCTCGCGCGCGTCGCGGAGGGCACCACCGACGTCCCCGTCCGCAGCGTCGCGGGCTCCGCCCCGGCCGCGTCCCCCGCGGCCTCCCCCGAAAGGACCCTCGCATGAGCACCGCGACCACCACGGCCCGGCAGCCGTACCGGCTCAGCCCCGAGGCCTCCCGGGTCTTCGTCGGGCTGATGCTGGGCATGCTCGTCGCCTCGATCAGCCAGACCATCGTCGGCCCGGCCATGCCGCGCATCGTCTCCGAGCTCGGCGGCATGGACCACTACAGCTGGGTCGCCACCGCCGCGTTGCTGGTCTCGGCCATCACCGTGCCGATCGTCGGCAAGTTCTCCGACCTCTACGGGCGCCGCGGCTTCTACATCGCCGGCCTCGTCGTCTTCATGCTCGGCTCGCTCGTCGCCGGCCTGGCCCAGGGCTTCTGGGTCCTGGTCGCCGCCCGCGCCATCCAGGGGCTCGGCATGGGCACGATCATGCCCCTGTCGCAGACCATCATCGGCGACATCATCCCGCCGCGGCAGCGCGGCAAGTACCAGGGCCTGATGGGCGCCGTCTTCGGCGTCACGTCGGTCGCCGGCCCGCTCGCGGGCGGCGTCATCACCGACCACTTCGGCTGGCGCTGGCTGTTCTTCGCCGGCATCCCGGTCGGCATCATCGCCACCGGCTTCATCCTCAAGTTCCTCCACCTGCCGCACGAGCGCCGCGAGGCGAAGGTCGACGGCTGGGGCATCGCCACCCTGTCGCTCGGGCTCGTCGCGATCCTGCTGGCCACGTCCTGGGGCGGCACGTCGTACGCGTGGGGCTCGGCCACCATCATCGGCCTCTACGTCGTGGGGGTCGTGTCGCTGGTCGCGTTCGTGGCCGCCGAGAGCCGGGCCGAGGAGCCGGTCATCCCGCTGCGCCTCTTCCGCTCAGGGATCTTCACCGCGGCCAACCTGGCCAGCTTCGGCCTGGCCATGGTGATGTTCGGCTCGATCATCTACATCCCGGTCTACGCCCAGGGCGTGCTCGGCGTGAACGCCACCAACTCCGGCCTCATCCTCGCGCCGCTGATGCTCGGCTTCATCGTGATGGGCGTCGTCACCGGCCTGCTCATCACCCGCACCGGCGTCTACAAGCCGTTCATGGCGGTGGGCGTGGCGATCATGGGCGCCGGCGTGTGGCTGCTGACCCGGATGACGTACGGCTCGACCCAGACCCAGCTGACCCTCGCGATGGTCGTGCTCGGCATCGGGATCGGCATGGCGATGCAGCAGTACACCCTCGTCGTGCAGAACGCGGCCGAGCGGCGCGATCTCGGGGTCGCCACCGCCTCGAGCCAGTTCTTCCGCAACGTCGGCTCGACCGTCGGCATCGCGGTCTTCGGCTCGGTCCTCACCAGCGGCCTGGGCCCGGCCATCGCGTCGCACCTGCCGGCCGGAGCGGCGGCCTCGATCCCGCAGGGCGCGGCCAGCGCCGGCTCGGTGCTCGACCCGACCGCCCTGGCGGCGCTGCCCCCTGCCGTGGCCACCGCGGTGCGCCAGGGCCTGGCCGACCAGCTGCACGCGGTGTTCCTCCTCGGGCTCCCGATCGTGGTGCTGGTGTTCCTCGCCACGCTGGCCATCAAGGCCATCCCGCTGCGCGATGCCGACCCGGTCGTGCCGGCCGACGCCGGCGTGGCCGAGGCCGAGCCGGCCGACCCGCCCCGGGTGACCGTCGCCCAGGAGGCCGGACTGGAGGTGCTCGGCACCCTCGGGTCCACCTCGGGGGAGCCGGAGGACGAGCTCGTCGGGTCCGGCCGCTCGGCCCGCTGAGGCCGCGCTCGCCCTGATCACGCCGCGAGGCCCGCGTCCGACATCGGGCGGGGGCCTCGCGGTACGGGCAGGATGGGCGCATGGAGACGCCGAGCCGGCTGGAGCGGTACCGCAGCGGGGCCCGCGAGCAGGTGTGGCACGAGCTGCGGCAGGACGGCCGGCAGGTGCGTGAGCCGGGGCTCGCGGCCGAGGCACAGGCCGTCTGCGACGACATGGCGAGGCGGGCCCGGCACAACCTCGAGGTGCTGGTCGAGCGGCTGCGCGCGGACGGCTACCGGTTCCACACCAACGACGAGGAGCAGGCGCCGGTAGAGCCCTTGACGGACCCGGGCCCGGGGGCCGAGGAGCTGGTCACGTGGCTCGACGAGACCTTCGGCGGCATCCCGATGGCCGTGTCCTCCTGGCTGCGGCTGGTCGGCGACGTGTGGCTCGTGGGCACCCACCCCGAGTGGCCGGAGTCGTCCGCGGCCGACCCGCTGGTCCTGCAGCTCGAGGGGTCGAGCCGTCGCACCTCCGTCCGCGACTTCTACTCGATGGAGCTCGACGCGTGGCGCGAGTGGAGCGGGGAGGACCCGGGTGCCGACGGATTCGTGCTCCCGGTGGCGCCGGACCACCTGCACAAGGCCAACGTGAGCGGCGGCGACCCGTACGGGTTCCGGTTGCCGGACGCCACGGCGGAGGGGTTCTTCGTCGGGGACGTGGCCATGCCGTTCGTCGCGTACCTGAACCAGGTGTTCCGCCTCGGGGGCTTCCCGGGGGCCGCACCCGGCGACCGGCAGTGGGGCATCAAGCAGAGGCTCGCGCAGGACCTGCTGCCCCTCTGACCGGTCTCGGAGAGGCACGGGTCAGTTGATGATCTCGCCGCGTTCGTCGTCGCGGAGGGCGGCCAGGCGCTGACGCCACGCCCGCAGGGCGTCGGGGGTGAGCCGGGCCCAGTCGTGGACCTCGCCGACGACCCGGATCGGGGCGGTGCTGCGGAAGGACCGCGTCGGGTTGCCGGGGAACTTCTTGTCCGTGACGTTCGGGTCGTCCTCGAAGACGCCGGTGGGCACGACCTCGTAGACCCGGGGGGCGGCGTCCCCGGCGGCCAGCTCGGCCGCGAGGCCCGCGCCGTCACGCAGCGCGGTGAAGTAGACGTGGTTCATGACCACCTCGGGCCGGTAGTTCGACCGGAAACCCGCCGTCAGCAGGTCGCCGACCCGTAGGTCGGCCTTCGTCCCGTGGAAGAACGGCCCCTCGTCGAGCACGCCGGTCACGGTCGCACCCTACGACGGTGCCGGCGCCAGGTGCCGCCGGAAGAAGCGGGCCGCCTCGTCGCCGGCGTGGGCCGGGACACCCGTGTGCCCCCCGAGGTTCGCGCACAGGGTCTTCTCCGCCGAGCCGAACGCGTCGAACAGGTCCAGCGCCATCTGGCGGTCGTTGCCGCGGTCGTCCCACTGCAGCAGGAGGTGGAGGGGGATGGTCACCGCCCGGGCCTCCTCGAGGATGCTGCGGGGCACGAAGCTGCCCGCGAAGAGTCCGGCCGCCACGAGGCGCGGCTCCACCCGCGCCATCCGCACCCCGATCGCGACGACCCCACCCGAGAAGCCCACCGGGCCGCCGACCTCCGGCAGGGCGAGCAGCGCGTCGAGCAGCGCCCGCCACTCGGGCACCGCGGCCTCCACCAGCGGGAGGACGAGGCGGTCGACGACCTCGCCCGCCACCGGCTCACCGGCGGCGAGGGCGGCGCGCAGGTCGGCCCGGGCGGCCTCCACCTCGGGCAGTGGGGGCCGCCCGCCGCTGCCGGGCAGCTCGAGGGTGGCGGTGGCGAACCCGTCGGAGGCCGCGCTGCGGGCCCGGGCGACCAGCCGCGGGTACATCCCGTCGAGGCCACCCGGATGGCCCATCAGCACCAGCGGCACCGGCGTCGCGGGCGCCACGGGCATCCAGAGGAGGCCGGGGACGTCGGCCAGCAGAAAGCGCCGCTCGACGAGGGTGTCGTCGAGGAGCTGCTCGGAGGTCACCTGCACGGCGCCCACCTTTCGCGAGGGTCCGCGCAGCGTAGGACGGCCGAGCCCCCTCCCGCAGCGGGGAGAGGGCTCGGCCGTGGGGTGCGGCTCGGCGGGTCAGGCGGGCGGGAGGACGTCCGTCTGCGCCGGGAGGTTCGCGACGCCGACCGGGCAGGTGAGCCCGTTGGGGCCGTGGTTGCAGTAGCCGTTCGGGTTCTTGTGGAGGTACTGCTGGTGGTAGTCCTCGGCGTACCAGAACGGGCCGGCGTCGTCGGCCGAGGCGATGCTGGTGGAGATCTCGCCCCGCCCGGCGGCGGTCAGCACGCCCTGGAAGGCCTCACGGGTGGCGTGGGCCGCGGCGTCCTGCCCAGGGGTCGAGGTGTAGATCGCCGACCGGTACGCGGTGCCGATGTCGTTGCCCTGCCGGTTGGGCGTGGTGGGGTCGTGGTTCTCCCAGAAGGCCTTGAGCAGCAGCTCGGGGGTGGTGACGGCCGGGTCGTAGGCGACGAGCACCGTCTCGGCGTGACCGGTGCGGCCGGTGCAGGTCTCCTCGTAGGTGGGGTTCGGGGTGTACCCGCCCATGTAGCCGGCGGCCGTGGTGACCACGCCGGGCAGCTGCCAGAAGATCCGCTCGACGCCCCAGAAGCAGCCCATCGCGACGTAGAGGATCTCGGTCCCCTCGGGCCACGGGCCCTCCAGCGGGGTGCCCAGCACGGCGTGGGTCGACGGGACGGGGAAGATCCGCTGGTCGCGGCCCGGCAGGGCCTCGTCGCGGGAGGGGAAGGTGGTCTTGGCGCGGGAACCGAAGAGCATGAGCGTTCCAACGGCATCGGGTGGCACCGTGTTCCACGGAGCCGCGCCCGTCTCGACATCGGGGAACGACCCCCACGCCGCGGGGTGGCTGGGGGAGACACCGCCGAGGCCCCTACCCTCGGAGCATGACCGTCGACGACCTCGGCTTCTCCTCGCGCGCCATCCACGCCGGGCAGGAGCCCGACCCGACCACCGGGGCCGTGGTGCCGCCCATCCACCAGGTGAGCACCTACAAGCAGGACGGGGTGGGCGGCCTGCGCGGCGGCTACGAGTACTCGCGCTCGGCGAACCCCACCCGCACCGCGCTGGAGGAGTGCATCGCCTCGCTCGAGGGCGGTGAGCGCGCCTTCGCGTTCGCCAGCGGCCTCGCCGGTGAGGACACCGTGCTGCGCGCCCTGCTGGCCCCCGGCGACCACGTCGTCGTGCCGTCGGACGCCTACGGCGGCACCTACCGGCTGTTCAACCGGGTGCTGAAGCCCTGGGGGGTCGAGCACTCCATCGCACGGGTCGCCGACGTCGAGTCGGTGCGGGCGGCGCTGCGGCCGGAGACCCGGATGGTGTGGGTCGAGACGCCCACCAACCCGCTGCTCGGCATCGCCGACATCGCCGCCATCGCCGAGGTCGCGCACGCCGCCGGGGCCCTCCTGGTCGTCGACAACACGTTCGCCTCGCCGTACCTGCAGAACCCGATCGCCCTCGGGGCCGACGTGGTCGTGCACTCCACCACGAAGTACGCCGGCGGCCACAGCGACGTCGTCGGTGGCGCCGTGGTCGTCGCGGCCGGCGCCATGACGCCGCGGGGCGAGTCCGTCGTCGAGCGGGTCGCGTTCCACCAGAACTCGATGGGTGCCGTCGCTGGGCCGTTCGACGCGTGGCTGGTGCTGCGCGGGCTGAAGACGCTGGCGGTGCGGATGGAGCGGCACTGCGACAACGCCGAGGTCGTCGTCGACTTCCTCCAGGGCCACCCGGGGGTCACGGCCGTGCACTACCCGGGCCTGCCCGACCACCCCAACCACGAGGTCGCCTCCCGCCAGATGAAGCGCTTCGGCGGCATGGTCGCCTTCCGGGTCAAGGGCGGCGAGGACGTCGCGGCCAAGGTCTGCGCCGAGACCCGGCTGTTCACCCTGGGGGAGTCCCTCGGCGGCGTCGAGTCGCTCATCGAGCACCCGGCCCGGATGACGCACGCCTCCGTCGCCGGCACCGAGCTCGAGGTGCCGGCCGACCTCATCCGGCTGTCGGTCGGCATCGAGGACGCCGCCGACCTCGTGGCCGACCTGCGCCAGGCCCTCGACCGGCTCACCTGAGCCGTCGGCCGACCGGGGAGGGGGGCCGGCCCGCCCTCACTAGAGTGCGCGGATGCCCGATGTCCTGTGCGTCGACGTCGGCTCGACCTACACCAAGGCCCTGCTCGTCGGCGACGACGGCGAGGTCCGGGGCCGGGCCGCGCACCCGACGACGGTCGGCACCGACGTGATGGACGGCGTCGACGCCGTGCGCGCCGAGCTCGGGGTGGCTCACGACCCGGAGCACCTGGCCCTGTGCTCCAGCGCCGGGGGCGGGCTGCGGCTGGCCGTCGTCGGCTACGAGCGCGAGGTCACGGCCGAGGCCGGGCACCGGGTGGGGCTCTCGGCCGGGGCGCGCGTCGTCCACGTCGCCGCGGGCCCGATGACGGCTGCCGACGTCCGCGCCCTGCGTGCCGCCCGCCCCGACCTCGTCCTGCTGGTCGGCGGCACCGACGGGGGCAACGCCGACGTCCTGCTGCACAACGCCGAGCGCCTGGCCCGGGCACGGGTGACCGCCCCGGTCGTCGTGGCCGGCAACGCCGATGCCGCCGACCGGGTCGCGGACCTCCTCGAGGCCACCGGCCGGCGCCACGTGCTGGCCGACAACGTCCTGCCCCGCATCGGCGAGGTCGCGCCCGGGAGCGCCCGCGCGGCCATCCGCGCCGTCTTCCTCGAGCACGTCATCGGCGGCAAGGGCCTCTCGCGCGGTCGCGGTTTCGCGCCGCTGGTGCGGGCCGCCACCCCCGACGCCGTCCTGCGCGGGGTCGAGGTGCTGGCGCAGGCGCGCGGCGAGGACGTGCTGGTCGTCGACGTCGGCGGAGCGACCACCGACGTCTACTCCGTGCTCACCCCGCAGGGCGAGGACGCGACCATCCGGCGCGAGGTGGTGGGCACGCTCTGGCACGCCCGCACCGTCGAGGCCGACCTCGGGATGCGGTGGAACGCGGAGGCGGTCGTCGAGGCCGCCGCCCGCGAGCGGCTCGACCTGCCGCGGGCCGTGGCGGCGTGGGCGACCACGGTCGCCGCCGACCCCTCTCGGCTGGCCACCACGGCCGCCGAGTGGGACGCCGAGACCGCGCTGGCCCGGGCCGCCGTCACCGTGGCCGTCCGCCGGCACGGGCGCCCAGCGACCCCTGGTGACCGCGCCCGGCCGCTGGCCGACGTGGGCCTGGTCGTGGGCTCCGGCGGCGTCCTGCGGCACGCCCCTGCCGGCGGCGCCGAGGCCGTGCTCGCCCCGGCCCTCGGTGACCACGGCGGCGGCTGGCGGGTGCCCGACCGGGCCCGGGCCGTGGTCGACCGCGAGTACGTGCTGTTCGCCGTCGGGCTGCTGGCCGAGGACCATCCGGACACGGCCGCTGCCCTGGCCGAGCGGCTCGGCGCGAGCGGCTGACGACCGGAACCCGGCACGTGCGGGGTTCGGGTCGCCGCGCGGGGGACCCGACGACCGGTACCCGGCACGTGCGGGACGCCGGACGCGACGCGGCCCGGCCCCTCACGCGAGGGGCCGGGCCGGGCGGATACGCCGCGGGGCGCGGGGTCAGCCGGTGTACGGCGTCGCGCCGAGGATCTTGACGTCGACCTTCTTGCCGTTGGGCGCCTCGTAGGAGACCGAGTCGCCGATGACGTGGCCGTTGACGGCCGCGCCGATGGGGGACTGCTCGGAGAAGACCTGCATCGAGGAGTCGGTGATCTCGCGCGAGCCGAGGAGGAACTCCTCCTCGTCGCCGAACATCTCGACGCGCACGATCATCCCGGGCTCGACCACGCCGTCGTCCTTGGGCGTCTCGCCGATGGTCGCGTTCTCGAGCAGCTGGGTGAGCTGGCGGATGCGGGCCTCCATCTTGCCCTGCTCCTCCTTGGCGGCGTGGTAGCCGCCGTTCTCCTTGAGGTCACCCTCCTCGCGGGCCGCCTCGATCTTCTTCGCGATGTCGGTGCGACCCGGGCCGGACAGCTCCTCGAGCTCGCCCTTGAGCCGGTCGTACGCGGCCTGGGTCAGGAAGCTCTGGTTCGTCGTCGTCTCGGTCACGGCTGCTCAACTCCTGCTGGGTACGTGGGGCGCCGGACCCTCGGGGGGTCGACGCCGAGGGTGCTACGGCAACGGGCCCGGGCCGACCGCTGTCTTCTCAGCGACTATCGGACCCAGACCCGAACGTGAAAGATCCACCTTACCCCCGCGGGCCGGACGGGGCACCTCCGTCCGGACGGGTCGAGGATGTCGTGACCGAGCCGTGACCATCGCAGACGGTCAGCCGGCGTCGGCCCCCCGGACACAGGACTCGACGACGCCGGTGACCGCCCGGGCGCTGGTGCGTACCCGGACGACCTCGTGCACGACGGTCGGACCGGTGGCCGGGACGGTCTCGATGACGGTGCCCACCCGGCCCTTGCGGTCGTCGAGGGCGCTGACCCGGCAGGTGAGGGCGGTCCCCGCGGGGCGCGAGACGTCGAACTCGACCCGGGTCAGGGCGTCGGACTCGACCTCGTAGGCGGTCACCTGCACCCGGACCTGGGCGGAGGTCGTCGACCAGCCGTACCAGGAGATGGCGACCACGGCGGCGAGCAGGGCCAGGCCGGCGGCGAGCACACGGCGGCCCTGCGGGGTGCGCGGGTCGGGCAGCGGCACGGTGCTCCCTCGGGGCGGTCGGTGGCGGGTGACAGAATGGTCTCCGCACCATTCTCGGGGACGCCCCGAGCCCACGACACGAAGGGTCCCCGCATGTCCGAACCGCTCCGGCTCATGTGCGTCCACGCGCACCCTGACGACGAGTCGAGCAAGGGTGCGGCGACGATGGCCAAGTACGTCGACGCCGGCCACGAGGTGCTGGTCGTCTCGTGCACCGGCGGCGAGCGCGGCGACATCCTCAACCCCCGCCTCCAGCACGACGTGCACATCCTGCGCGACCTGGCCCAGGTACGCCGCGACGAGATGGCCCGCGCGCAGGAGATCCTGGGCGTCGGGCACACCTGGCTGGGGTTCGTCGACTCCGGGCTGCCCGAGGGCGACCCGCTGCCCCCGCTGCCCGACGGCTGCTTCGCGCTCGAGCCCCTCGAGGTCACCACCGAGGCGCTGGTGCGCGAGATCCGCCGCTTCCGACCGCACGTGGTCACCACGTACGACGAGAACGGCGGCTACCCCCACCCCGACCACATCATGTGCCACGACGTGTCGGTGGCAGCCTTCGCCGCCGCCGGCGACCCCGCCCGCTTCCCCGAGGCCGGCGCGCCCTGGCAGCCCCTGAAGCTCTACTACAACCAGACCTTCAACCGCGCCCGCATCGAGGCCTTCCACGAGGCGCTCACCGCGCTCGGCGAGGAGAGCCCCTACGCCGAGTGGCTCGAGCGGTGGGACCGCGACGAGCGCCCGGTCACGACCCGCGTCCAGTGCGCCGACTGGTACGACCGTCGCGACGCGGCGCTGCTGGCGCACGCCACCCAGGTCGACCCCGACGGCACCTGGTTCAAGGTGCCGCGCGAGGTGCAGGCCCGGGTGTGGCCGGTCGAGGAGTACGAGCTGGCCGCGTCCTACGTGCCCTACGCCGACATCGAGGACGACCTGTTCGCCGGGCTCCCGCCGACCACCGCCGAGGCCGACGCCCTCGCGACCTCGGGGGACCTGCAGCTCGCCCACGACACCCGCACGGAGCGTGCCGCGTGAACGACACCCCCACCACCGACATCGTCCCGGGGTTCCTGGCCTTCGTCGCCTTCGCCCTGCTCGCCGTGGCCCTGTGGTTCCTCATGCGGAACATGAACGCCCGGATGCGTCGGATGTCCTACCGCCAGCAGCAGGCCCACCGCAGCCGTGACGAGGCCCAGGCGGGCCCCGCCGACACCCGTGTGGTCGCGGCCGGTGCGGCGTTCGGGTCCGACGACGGTCGCCCTGACGGAGAGCGCCCCGACGGGCAGCACCCGGCCGGTCATCACTCGGGCGGCCAGCACGGCGGTCACGACGGCGGTGGGCAGCACGACGGCCACGACGGGGGTTCGGCCACCGGTGACGGCGGCGGCTCCGGTGGGGGCGACGGCGGCAGTGGCGGGAGCGACGGCGGCGGGAGCGGCGGCGACTGACGCCGTGACGCCCGGCTGCCGTTCAGGACCGGGGTCAGGCGGGGGCGGCGGAGAGCGCCATCGACGCCGCCACGAAGTGCGCCATGAAGGCCAGCACCGTCAGCGCGTGGAAGACCTCGTGGAAGCCGAACCAGCGCGGTGAGATGTCGGGGCGCTTGGTGCCGTAGACCACCGCGCCGATGCTGTACAGCGCGCCGCCGATGACGACCCAGGTCATCACCGCACCCCCCACGTGCTGCAGGAGCGGGCCGAAGTAGAACACCGCCACCCAGCCGAGCATCAGGTAGGCCGGGACGTAGAGCCAGCGGGGCGCGTTGGTCCAGAACACCCGGAACAGCACCCCTGCCACGGCGCCGGTCCACACGATGACCAGCATGGTGCGGGCCTGGTCCGGGGGCAGCAGCAACGCGAACGGCGTGTAGGTGCCGGCGATGATGAGGAAGATGTTGGAGTGGTCGAGGCGCCGTAGCACCCCGCCCACGCGGGGCGACCAGGTGCCGCGGTGGTAGACCGCCGAGGTGCCGAAGAGGAGGACCGCGGTACCGGCGAAGACCGCCGCCGACACCTTGCCCTCGGTGGTCGTCGCGAGGGTGACCAGCACGATGCCCAGGACCAGCGCGACCGGCGCCATCCCGGCGTGCAGCCACCCCCGTAGATGGGGCTTGACCTGCTGGATCGCCGCCTCGACCTTGGACTCGACGACCCCTCGCGGACCCGGGTCGGGTGCGGTCGTACCGTCGGTGGAGTCCATCGCTCCACGGTAACCTACGCAACCGTAGGTTGTCAGCGGGCGAACGCCCTCACCGGACCTTCACAGGGTCCGCGCGCGGCTCTCACGACCCGGCGGCGCCCGCGGAGTAGCGTGGCCCGCGGCGTCCGGGCGGTCCGGGGGCACCGACGCAGGCGGGAGGCGCGAGCGCGATGGGGCGGTTCACGGACGTGGCCTACGCCGCGTACGCGAAGCGACTGACCCGCCAGCTCGGCACGGCCGCCGTCCCGCGCCACGTCGGGGTCATGCTCGACGGCAACCGCCGCTGGGCCAAGGCCCGGGGCGCCGGCGCCAGTGAGGGCCACCAGGCCGGGGCCGACAACATCGTCAACCTGCTGTCCTGGTGCGACGAGGTGGGCGTCGAGGTGGTCACCCTGTGGCTGCTCTCGACCGACAACCTCAACCGGCCCGAGGCCGAGCTGCGCCCGCTGCTCGGCATCATCCAGAAGGCCGTCGAGACCCTGGCCGAGGCACACCGCTGGCGCATCCACCCGGTGGGGGCGCTCGACCTGTTGCCGGCCGAGACCGCCGCTCGGCTCAAGGCGGCCGAGGAGACCACGCGCGACGTCGACGGGATGCTGGTCAACGTGGCCGTGGGGTACGGCGGCCGCCGCGAGATCGCCGACGCCGTGCGCTCGCTGCTGCACGAGCACGCCGGCCGGGGGACCTCGATCGAGGAGCTGGCCGAGGTCATCGACGTCGAGCACATCGCCGAGCACCTCTACACCAAGGGCCAGCCCGACCCGGACCTGGTCATCCGCACCTCCGGTGAGCAGCGCCTCGGTGGCTTCCTGCTCTGGCAGAGCGCGCACAGCGAGTTCTACTTCTGCGAGGCCTACTGGCCCGACTTCCGCAAGGTCGACTTCCTGAGGGCCCTACGCGCCTTCGGCGACCGGCACCGACGTTTCGGGGCCTGACCGCCCTCGAGGCCGGCGACGAACGGTCGACCGGAGGGTGGCCAACGGATGATATTTCCCCCCAGTCGCCACCTGAGTCACACGCGTCACTCCGGTGACGACACGCCGGGCATCCGTGCCGACCCCGGCGCAGGGGACGGTCGTACGTTCGCCGTACGGCACAACCCCTCGACCTCAGGGAGCGGCAATGGCTTCGACGACGCAGACGGCTGACACCACGCGATCGAGGACGGGGCCGCACCGCACGTTCGTCCTCGACACCTCCGTCCTGCTCTCCGACCCGCGCGCCATCCAGCGCTTCGCCGAGCACGAGGTGGTGCTTCCGGTCGTGGTCGTCACCGAGCTCGAGGCCAAGCGCCACCACCCCGAGCTGGGCTACTTCGCCCGTCAGTCGCTGCGGATGCTCGACGACCTGCGCGTCTCCGCCGGCCGGCTCGACGCACCGGTGCCGATCGGCGACCAGGGCGGCTCGCTGCGCGTCGAGCTCAACCACACCGACCCCACCTCGCTGCCGGCCGGCTTCCGGCTCGGCGACAACGACACCCGCATCCTGGCCGTCGCCCGCAACCTGGCGAACGAGGGCAGCCACGTCACCGTCGTCAGCAAGGACCTGCCGATGCGGGTCAAGGCCTCGGCGTGCGGCCTGGAGGCCGAGGAGTACCGCGCCGAGCTGGCGGTCGAGTCGGGCTGGACCGGGATGGCCGAGCTCGACGTCACCGTCGAGGAGATGGACCACCTCTACGAGTACGGGCGGCTCGAGAGCGTCGCCGGCGCCGAGTTCCCCTGCCACACCGGGCTGGTGCTCACATCGCCGCGCGGCTCGGGGCTGGCCCGGGTCGGCCCCGACAAGCAGCTGCGCCTCGTGCGCGGTGACCGTGACGCGTTCGGCCTGCACGGTCGCAGCGCCGAGCAGCGCATCGCCCTCGACCTGCTGATGGACCCCGACATCGGCATCGTGAGCCTCGGCGGTCGCGCCGGCACGGGGAAGTCCGCGCTGGCACTGTGCGCCGGCATCGAGGCGGTGATGGAGCGCCGCCAGCAGCGCAAGGTCGTGGTCTTCCGCCCGCTGTACGCGGTGGGCGGCCAGGAGCTCGGGTACCTGCCCGGCTCGGAGGCCGAGAAGATGAACCCGTGGGGGCAGGCCGTCTTCGACACCCTGTCGGCGCTGGTCTCGCGCGAGGTGGTCGAGGAGATCCTCGACCGCGGGATGCTCGAGGTGCTGCCGCTCACCCACATCCGCGGGCGCAGCCTGCACGACGCCTTCGTGATCGTCGACGAGGCCCAGAGCCTCGAGCGCAACGTGCTGCTCACCGTGCTCTCCCGGATCGGTCAGAACTCCCGCGTCGTCCTCACCCACGACGTGGCCCAGCGCGACAACCTGCGGGTGGGGCGCCATGACGGGGTCGTCGCGGTGGTCGAGGCGCTCAAGGGGCACCCGCTGTTCGCCCACGTCACGCTCACCCGGTCCGAGCGCAGCCCCATCGCGGCCCTGGTCACCGACCTGCTGGAGGGCATCGAGGTCTGACCCGGCGACATCCCCGGAAGATCCCCCTCCGAGCGGCTGCTCAGTCCTCGATTTCACCCCCATGGGACCAGCGCCTACAGTAAGGTCTCGATTCCGTAACGTTGGGTGTGTCTCGTGCATGCTCCCGTCCCACCCCTGGAAGGCACCACCGCGCTCTCATGGCCCGCTATACCCCCCGGCACGCCCCCCGACACGCGGCCCCCCGCCGTTCCACCGGCCGGTCGGCGCTCTCGGCCGTCGGCAAGCCGGTCGTGTCCACCGGGCTCGTGGCGGCCGCGGTCATGGGCGGGATGGCGCTCGTGCCCCTCGACGACCGCGCCAACGCCGACCCGCTGACGCTCGCGATCGACGCGGCCACCACCACGACGTCGCTCGAGGAGAGCCGCACCGCGAGCCAGGACGACGTGCGCGTGGCCACCGACCGGTCCGCGACCAACGACCAGCGCGCGGTGCTCGCGGCCAAGGCCGACAGCGCCGCGCGGGCCCAGGCCGCCGCCCTCGCCAAGGTGCGCCAGCAGCAGGCCGAGCGTGCCGCCCGCGCCGCCGAGCGCACCCGCATCTTCTCCAACGCGCAGGACGACCCCAAGGCCGCCGCGCAGATCCTGCTGCCCGAGTACGGCTTCAGCCAGGGTCAGTGGCCGTGCCTCGAGCAGCTCTGGACCGGCGAGAGCGACTGGCGCTGGTGGGTGGCCAACTCCTCCTCGGGCGCCTACGGCATCCCGCAGTCGCTGCCGGCCTCCAAGATGGCCACCGTCGGTGCCGACTGGCGCACCAACCCCGTCACCCAGATCCGCTGGGGGCTCGACTACATCAAGCGCTCGTACGGCTCGCCCTGCAACGCGCTCGACATGTGGAACAGCCGCTCCCCGCACTGGTACTGACCGACCTCCGACCTCGACGCCCCGGCCCCGTGCCGGGGCGTCCGTCGTTCGTACGCCGCGCGGGAGGCACCCCCGGGTGCGGCTCAGAGCTTGCGCAGCCGGATGTGGCTCACCGAGTGGTCGTGGCTCTTGGTCAGCACCAGCGTGGCCCGGTCGCGGGTCGGCTGGATGTTCTCGACCAGGTTGGGCTCGTTGATGCGCTCCCAGATGGCGGTGGCGGTGGCGGTGGCCTCCTCGTCGCTGAGGGCCGCGTACCGGTGGAAGTACGACTGCGGGTCGGCGAAGGCCGTCTCGCGCAGCCGCAGGAAGCGCTCGACGTACCAGTGCCGCACGTGCTCGGGCGGGGCGTCGACGTAGACCGAGAAGTCGAAGTAGTCCGACAGGGCGGTCGCGCTGCCCCCGTCGGGCCGGGGCGCCGGAGGTTGCAGCACGTTGAGCCCCTCGACGATCAGGACGTCGGGCTTGCGCACCTCGGTCGGCTCGGGCAGCACGTCGTAGGTCAGGTGTGAGTACTGCGGCGCCGGCACCACCGCCATCCCCGACTTCACGTCGGCGACGAACCGCAGCAGGGAGCGACGGTCGTAGGACTCGGGGAAACCCTTGCGCTGCAGCAGCCCTCGTCGCTCGAGCTCGGCGTTGGGGTAGAGGAAGCCGTCGGTCGTCACGAGCTCGACCCGCGGGGTGTGCGGCCAGCGCGACATCAGCTCGCGCAGGATGCGGGCCGTGGTCGACTTGCCGACGGCCACCGACCCGGCCACCCCGACCACGAACGGCACCCGGCTCGGCCGGTCGCCGAGGAACTCGCTGGTCGCCAGGCGCAGCCCGTGCACGGCCTCGACGTAGAAGTGCAGCAGACGCGACAGCGGCAGGTAGACGTCCTCGACCTCGCGCAGGTCGAGCCGGTCGCCGAGCCCTCGCAGCCGGGCCAGGTCGTCCTGGGTCAGGCTCATCGGGTGCTCTTCGCGCAGCCGCGACCACTGCTCGCGGTCGAGCTCGACGTAGGGGGTCGGCAGGCCGGCGTCACCGGCGGCGCCGAGACGCGCGAGCGCCTCCTCGGCCGCGGTCACGGGCGCCATCATTGCGTATCGCCCCGCGCCGGGCGGCCGGACGCGCGCCGACATCCGGCCCGGCCCGCGGCGGCGACCCCCGCGGCCGCCCCGCCCGGGGGCGCCCCCGGCGTGCGGCTCTGGGCATCCGCCACGGGCTACGCTGGCGCGCATGTGCGGAATCGTCGGCTACGTGGGCCGGACCATGGACGGCACGGCTCTCGAGGTCGTCATGGAGGGCCTGGCGCGCCTCGAGTACCGGGGCTACGACTCGGCCGGGGTGGCCCTGGTGACCGACGACGGCGTCGCCACCGAGAAGCGCGCCGGCAAGCTCGAGAACCTCCGCTCGGCGCTGGAGGCCCACCCTCTGGCGGCGTCGCGCACCGGCATCGGCCACACCCGCTGGGCCACCCACGGCGGCCCCACCGACGGCAACGCCCACCCCCACCGCGGCGGCGAGGGCGACCGGCTGGCGCTCATCCACAACGGCATCATCGAGAACTTCCACGCCCTGAAGAAGGAGCTCCTGGCCGAGGGCGTCGAGTTCCGCTCCGAGACCGACACCGAGGTCGCGGCCAAGCTCGTCGGCCGCGAGTACGACCGGCTCGGCGACCTCACCGAGGCGATGCGGGCCGTCGTGGGCCGCCTCGAGGGCGCCTTCACGCTCCTGGCCGTGCACGCCGACAGCCCCGGCGTCGTCGTCGGGGCCCGCCGCAACAGCCCCCTGGTGGTCGGGCTCGGCGAGGGCGAGAACTTCCTCGGCAGCGACGTCGCGGCCTTCATCGGCTACACCCGCCAGGCCCTCGAGCTGGGCCAGGACCAGATCGTCACCATCACGCCCGACGGCTACCAGGTCATCGGCTTCGACGGCTCCCCGGCCGAGGGCAAGGCCTACGAGGTCACGTGGGACGCCGCGGCCGCCGAGAAGGGTGGCTACGCGACCTTCATGGAGAAGGAGATCCACGAGCAGCCGCACGCGGTGGCCGACACCCTCCTGGGACGCACCGACGACGCGGGCCGGCTCGTGCTCGACGAGGTCCGCATCCCCGAGGAGCGGCTGCGCCAGGTCGAGCGCATCACCATCGTCGCGTGCGGTACCGCGGCCTACGCCGGCATGGTCGCCAAGTACGCGATCGAGCACTGGACCCGCATCCCGGTCGAGGTCGCGCTGGCCCACGAGTTCCGCTACTGCGACCCGATCGTCGACGAGAACACCCTCGTGGTCTCGATCAGCCAGTCCGGCGAGACCATGGACACCCTGATGGCCGTCAAGCACGCGGCCGAGCTGGGCGCGATGACCCTGTCGATCTGCAACACCCACGGCTCGACCATCCCGCGCGAGTCCGACGCCGTGCTCTACACCCACGCCGGGCCCGAGATCGCGGTCGCCTCGACCAAGGCGTTCCTGGCGCAGATCACCGCCTGCTACGTCCTCGGCCTCTACCTGGCGCAGCTGCGGGGCGAGACCTACGCCGACGACGCCCGGGCCGTGATGGCCGAGCTGCACGAGATGCCGGCCAAGATCGAGGACCTGCTGGGCCGGATGGGCCGGGTGCAGGAGATGGCCGAGTTCATGTCCGACAGCCGGGCCGTGCTCTTCCTGGGCCGCCACGTCGGCTACCCGGTGGCGCTCGAGGGCGCGCTCAAGCTCAAGGAGCTCGCGTACATCCACGCCGAGGGCTTCGCGGCCGGCGAGCTCAAGCACGGGCCCATCGCGCTCATCGAGCCCGGCCAGCCGGTGTTCGTCGTGGTGCCCTCGCCCGAGACCCCGCACGAGCTGCACAAGAAGGTCGTCTCGAACATCCAGGAGATCAGGGCCCGCGGCGCGCGGACCCTGGTCATCGCGCACGACGGCGACGAGGACGTCGAGCCGTTCGCGAGCGAGGTCATCCGCATCCCGCACTGCTCGCCGATGCTGGCGCCCCTGCTGGCGGTCGTGCCGCTGCAGGTCTTCGCCCTGCACCTGGCCTCGGCCAAGGGCCTGGACGTCGACCAGCCACGCAACCTCGCGAAGTCGGTCACGGTCGAGTGAGCCCGGTGGCGCCGTGATCGTCGGAGTCGGCATCGACGTGGTCGACGTGGCGCGCTTCGGCGAGAGCCTCGAGCGCACCCCGGCGCTGGCCGTGCGGCTGTTCACCGAGCGTGAGCGGGCGCTGCCGCTCTACTCGCTGGCGGCCCGGTTCGCGGCCAAGGAGGCCCTGGCCAAGGCCCTCGGCGCCCCGGTGGGCCTGGGCTGGCACGACGCGGAGGTGCACCGCGGCGAGGGACGGCGCCCCGAGTTCGTGCTGCGCGGCACGGTGGCGGAGCGGGTGGCGGAGCTCGGCATCACCTCGGTCCACGTCTCGCTGTCGCACGACGCGGGGATCGCCTCAGCGGTGGTCGTCGCCGAACGGGAGGCGGGTCACTCGTGATCGAGGCGTACTCGACGACGGCCGTCTACGCGGCCGAGGCGTCGCTGATGGCGACGCTGCCCGACGGCGAGCTGATGGCCCGTGCCGTCGAGGGGCTGGTGGCCGTCGCCGAAGCCCGGCTCGAGGCGCTGGGGGGGACCACCGTCGTGGGTCTGGTGGGGCCGGGCAACAACGGTGCCGACACCCTCTACGCCCTGGCTCGCCTGGCCGAGGCCGGGCACGCCGCGGTCGCGGTGCACCACGACACCGTGCACGAGGGCGCCCGTGAGGCGGCCGAGGCCGCCGGGGTGGTGCTGACCTCGGACCCGGCGGCCGTGGCCGAGGCCGACCTCGTGCTCGACGGCATCCTCGGCATCGGCGCCCGCCCCGGCCTGCCCGGATGGGCCCGCGCGTGGGTCGACGCCGTGCCCGACGACGCCTACCTGCTGGCCGTCGACCTGCCGTCGGGGCAGGACCCCGCCGGTGGGAGCCTCGACCCGGCCGGCGTGGTGGCCGACGAGACGGTGACCTTCTCGGTGGCCAAGCCGGTGCACCTGCTGGGGCCCACCGAGCAGACGTGCGGCGTGCTCACGGTGGTCGAGGTCGGCATCGAGCTCGAGGGCGACCCGGTCGTGCGCCGGCTCGACCACGACGACGTCGCGGCCCGGTGGCCGGTGCCCGGGCCCGGCGACGACAAGTACTCGCGCGGCGTGGTGGGGGTGGTCGCCGGGGGTGAGTCCTTCAGCGGAGCCGCGCTGCTGTGCACGACGGCCGCGGTCGAGGCCGGGGCCGGGATGGTCCGCTACGTGGGGACGCCCACGCCCACGGGCCTGGTGCGGGCGCACGTGCCCGAGGCCACCCACGGGGTCGGGCGGGTGCAGGCCTGGGTCGTCGGGCCCGGGCTCGACACCGCCTCGCGGGCCGCGGGCTCGAAGGCCCAGCTCGACGTCGCGCGCGACGCCCTGGCGGGCGAGGAGCCGGTGGTGCTGGACGCCGGTGGTCTCGACCTGCTCGACGCGGGCGTCATCCGCCGGCGGTCCGGGCGGGTCACGCTGCTCACCCCGCACGCCGGGGAGTGCGCCCGCCTCTTGACGCGCCTGGGCGGCGGGGAGGTCGCGCGGGGCGAGGTCGAGGCGGCTCCGCTCGAGCACGCGCGGCGTCTGGCCGGGCTCACGGGCGCCACCGTCCTGCTCAAGGGGGCCGTGACCCTGGTGGTGCCTCCGGCGGCCGACGCCCCGGTGTGGTCGCAGTCCGACGCCCCGGCGTGGCTCGCGACCGCCGGGGCCGGTGACGTGCTGGCCGGCCTGCTCGGGATGCTGCTGGCCGCGGGGCTGCCCGCCGACGAGGCCGGGGCGCTCGGGGCGCTGGTGCACGGAGTCGCGGCCGAGCGGGCCAACCCCGGTGGGCCGGTGCGTGCCCTCGGGGTGGCCCACGCCCTGGGCGGCACCGTGGCGGGGCTCCTGCGCCGCTGAGCCCGCGCGCCGTCTCCCGAACGTGTGTGTACACGCCGGGGATTCCCGCAGGTGTTCACACACGTTCGCGAGCAGCAGGACGGGGACCCACCTGCGCGAACACCACCGGGCAGGCGCACCTAGACTGGTGCGGCCCATGACCGAGACCGCCGCCCCGCAGCCCGCTCCCGCGGGCGCTTCCGCGTGGCTCACGGTCGACGCCGGGGCCATCGCCGACAACGTCGCCGAGCTGGTGCGCCGCGCCGCTCCCGCGCAGGTGATGGCGGTCGTCAAGGCCGACGCCTACGGTCACGGGCTGGCCACCGGCGCACGCGCCGCGCTGGCCGGCGGTGCGAACTGGCTGGGCGTGGCCCAGCTGTCGGAGGCCCTGGCGCTGCGGGCCGCCGGAGTCCAGGCCCCCCTGCTGACCTGGATCTACCCGCCGCAGGCCGACCTCGCCGCGGCGGTCGAGGCCGACGTCGACGTCACGGTGGGCAGCGCGTGGAACCTCGAGGCGGTGGTGGCTGTGGCCCGGGCCCTGGGCCGGCCGGCGCGGGTGCAGGCCAAGGTCGACACCGGGCTCGGCCGCGGCGGGGTGCTCACCGACTGGCCGGAGTTCACCGTGGCGCTGGCCCGCGCCGTGGCCGAGGGTGCGGTCGAGGTCACCGGCACCTGGTCGCACTTCGCCTGGGCGGACGCACCGACCCATCCGACCGTGCGGGCCCAGGAGCAGCGCTTCGTCGAGGCCGTCGCCGAGCTCGAGGCCGCCGGGGTCGACCCCGGGCTGCGGCACCTCGCGAACTCGGCGGCCACCCTGACCAACCCGGGCGCGCACTTCGACATGGTGCGGCCCGGGCTGGCCGTCTACGGGCTCTCACCGGTGCCCGACCTCGGCTCGCCCGCCCACTTCGGGCTGCGCGAGGCCATGCGGGTCACCGCTCGCCTCACCCAGGTGAAACGCGCCCGCGCCGGCCAGGGCGTCAGCTACGGGCACGAGTACACGACCCCGCGCGACACCGTGCTGGGCCTGGTGCCGCTGGGGTACTCCGACGGGATCCCGCGCCACGCGGGCAACCGCGGCCCCGTGCAGGTCGGCGGGCGCCGCCTCACCGTGGCCGGCCGGGTCTGCATGGACCAGGTGATGCTCGACCTCGGCCCCGACTTCGACGGGGCGCCCGGCGACGAGGTCGTGGTCCTGGGCCGCGGCGCCGACGGCGAACCCACCGCCCAGGACTGGGCCGACGCCGCGGGCACCATCAACTACGAGATCGTCACCCGGATGAGCCCGCGGCTGCCGCGTGTCGTGGTCGGCGGTGACCGCTGATGGCCGGCGCCCCGGTCCCCGCGGCCCTCGGCGTGGCCGCTGCCCGCGTGGGCGAACGGGTGCGCACGGCCCGCACCCGCCGGCTCGAGCCCGACACCCCGCTGGACTGGTCGAACCCCGCCACCGAGGCCCTGGTCGTCCCCACCAGCGACGGGGTCGACCTGCACGTCGAGATCGACGCGCCGGCCGCCGCCGCCCGGGGGCGGCGGCACCTCGCGGGCCGTACCCCCACCGCCGTGCTCGTGCACGGGTTCGCCCTGACCATGCAGTCGTGGGTGCTCCAGCGCCGCGAGCTGGTGGCCCAGGGCTACCGGGTCGTCAGCTACGACCAGCGCGGCCACGGGCGTTCGGGGCGCCCCGACCTGGCCTCGTGCACCGTCGACCGGCTCGGGCGCGACCTGGCCCAGGTCCTCGAGGCCACCTGCCCGTCCGGCCCCGTCGTGCTCTTCGGACACTCGATGGGCGGGATGAGCGTGATGAAGTTCTGCGCCCAGAACCCCGAGCTCGTGCGCGAGCGGGTGCTGGCCGTGGCCCTGGTGTCGACCTCGCCGGGCGGCCACGAGGTCACCGAGCTCGGGCTGGGCCGCCTGGTCGGCCGCATCGTCGGCACCGTCGGCCCGGGCGTGCTCACCCGGCTCTCGCGGCACGCCGGTCCCATCGGGCTGGTGCGCCGCATGGGCAAGGGCGTCCAGGACGTCGTCGTCGCCCGCTGGGCCTTCGGGTCACCGGTCAGCCCGGCCACCGTCGACCTGGTGGCGGAGATGATCTTCGGGACCTCGTTCGACGTGATGGCGGCGTTCCTGCCCGATATCGACGCCCTCGACCTGGTGCCCGGCCTGCGCCCGCTGCTGGGCGTCGAGACCCTGGTGATGAACGGCGCCCGCGACCTCATCACCCCCGCCTCGCACTCCGAGGAGATCGTGCGCCACGTGCCGGGCGCCGAGCACGTCGTCGTCGAGGAGGCGGGCCACATCATCATGCTCGAGCACCCCGAGCTGGTCAGCCAGCAGCTGCTGATGCTCGTGCAGCGCGCCCAGCGCGGTGTCGCCGAGGGCGTGCCGGCCGGCAGCAAGCCACGGGTGCGCGCGCGGGTCCAGGACATCTCCAAGCGGCGGCGCTCGGCCCGGCGGCGGCGCGGGGCGGCGTCGTGAGCGCGGTGCGGGTCGCCCTGCCGACCGTCGACGACACCCGTGCCCTCGGTGCCCGCCTCGGGGGGATGCTGCGCGCCGGCGACCTGGTCGTGCTCACCGGCACCCTCGGGGCCGGCAAGACCACGCTGACCCAGGGGCTGGGGGAGGCCCTCGGCGTCCGCGGAGCCGTGACCTCGCCGACCTTCGTCATCGCCCGGGTGCACCCCTCCACCGTCGGCGGCCCGGCCCTGGTGCACGTCGACGCCTACCGCCTCGGAGGCGCCCTCGAGCTCGACGACCTCGACCTCGACGCGTCGGTCGAGCAGAGCGTCACCGTGGTCGAGTGGGGCCACGGGCTGGCCGAGGGGCTGGCCGCCGACCGGCTCGAGGTCGTCCTCGACGTCGACACCGACACCGAGGAGCGCACCGCCATCGTCGCCGGCGTGGGCCGGCGCTGGGCGGGTGGCCCCGACGTGCTGGCCGCCCTGGGAGGAGAGCCGTGCTGACCCTGGCCATCGACACCTCGACCACCGCGATCGGCGTGGCCGTGCTCGCCGGCGAGGCCGAGCCGGTGCGGGCCGTCGTCCTCGACGCGCGCGCACACACCGAGCACCTGGCCCCGCTGGTCGCCGACGCGCTGGCCCGTGCGGGCGCCACACCGGCCGAGGTCACCGACATCGCCGTGGGCACCGGCCCGGGGCCCTTCACCGGTCTCCGGGTGGGGCTCGTGACGGCCGTGACCATGGGGTACGCCCTGGGCGTACCGGTGTACGGGGTGGGCAGCCTCGACGCCCTCGCCGAGCAGGCGTTCGCGGCCACCGGCGACGACGTCGGCGAGGTGCTGGTCGCCACCGACGCCCGCCGCCGCGAGGTGTACTGGGCCCGCTACGCCCACACCCCCGACGGCGCCCGGGCGCTCGGGGACCCGGCGGTCGAGGCGCCGGCCCAGGTCCCGGAGCACACCCGGATGCTCCCGACCGCGGGCCGCGGGCCGCTGCTGTACCCCGACGCGTTCCCCCACGCGGTGCGCGACGTCCTGGACGTCGACCCGGCGGTGCTCGGCGTGATCGCCCGGCGCCGGGCGGC